>CAZAMF010000001.1:0-333626 GCA_964486295.1 uncultured Oscillospiraceae bacterium
AGCATACAGTCCTTGGAGAGGGACTATAAATACTACTACTTAATAATACGAGGGGGAGCAGTGATGAAATTCGATCTGTATCATAGCTGTATTACGGTCCTTGATATAGAAAAGTCTATGCGGTTTTACAAGGAGGCCTTGGGGCTGGAGGAAGTGCGACGCATCGAAGCTTCGGACGGTTCCAACCTCATCGTATTCCTCGGACATCCGGGAGAGGGCAATCGATTGGAACTCACATGGTACCGGGATCGCACCGAACCTTATGACCTGGGAGACAATGAGATCCATCTCGGTTTCAGAGTCGATGATTATGAAGCGGCGTATAAGAAACACAAGGAAATGGGTGTTATTTGTTTTGAAAATCCAAGATTCGGGATCTATTTTATCCAGGACCCGGATGGTTACTGGTCAGAAATCGTTCCGACAAGATAATAGCGAAAGGAAACAAAATATGATCAACAGAGATGACGCATTTGAATTATTGAAAAAATACAACAAAGAGGAATTCCACCTGCAGCATTCGCTGGTATTGGAAGGTGTCATGCGCTATTTCGCCGAAAAACTCGGTTATGGCGACCGTGCGGATTTTTGGAGCATCGTAGGTTTGCTTCATGACATCGATTTTGAGATGTGGCCGGAAGAACATTGTAAAAAAGCGCCTGAACTTCTGAGGGAAGCAGGCATCGAAGAAGATATGATCCATGCCATCGTAAGCCACGGTTATGGCTTATGCTCTGATGTTGTGCCTGAACATGAAATGGAAAAGGTCCTGTTTGCCGTGGATGAACTGACGGGTCTGATCGGCGCCTGCGCTTTGATGAGGCCTTCAAAAAGTGTGCAGGACATGGAATACAGTTCGGTTAAAAAGAAGTTTAAGGACAAGAAATTTGCAGCCGGATGCAGCCGCGATGTGATTCAGCAGGGAGCCGATATGCTGGGCTGGGATCTTGAAAAACTGATCACTGAAACAATCCTGGCTATGAGGACCTGCGAATAATATCCAAACTATATCCGAAAGGAGACCCGTCGATGCCCATACAGGAATCCGGAGAAAACTATCTGGAGACTATTCTGATTTTGCGAGAGCGGAACGGCAGCGTTCGTTCTGTAGACCTGGCACGGGAAATGGAATACAGCAAACCCAGTGTAAGCCGTGCAGTCAATATTCTGAAAGAAAAAAAGTATATCAATATCGATGAGAAAGGCTATCTTACCCTGACTGAAGAAGGGTCAAAACTGGCCGAATCCCTCTATGAGCGACATAAACTGCTGTCCGAATGTTTCATCGCACTGGGTGTCGATGCCAAGACAGCCCGCGAGGATGCCTGTAGAATCGAACATGTTATCAGTGAAAGGTGCTTTGAAAAAATCAAAGAGCATGTGAGCAAAATAAAAGAAGATCAGGACTGATCTTCTTTTATTCTTGTGCCATCACTGATATCAGTGGAAGGGGATACAATCACCGTATCGCCTTCCGAAATGCCCGACAGAATCTCAATATAGTCTTCACCCTCAAGCCCTACTTCGATTTTCCTCAACACAGCCTTTTCGTTCTCGACGATGTAGACATACTTTTCGTTGTCCATTTCAAAGATGGCCATGTCGGGAACTCTGAGCACATTGTCTTTCTTTTCTATTGTGATTTCGATATCAACCCCGCTGCCTAGCCGGATAGCCTGGCCGCTTCCGAGAGCGATTTCAACTCGTACGCGTTTCTGGCTGATACCCAGATCTGAGATTTTATCTTCCGCTTTCAAATATATCTTAGATACCCGGCAGGTATCACTATCGAAGCCGGTATCTTCATTATATACGCGAACCGGAGCTCCCACGGCTACAAGATCGGCGTCGGAGGCGATCAGATCCGCAGCTATATAGATATCACTCAGATCCGCAATTTCGAACAACGGAGAACCGATCATGACGGTTTCGCCTTCTTTTGCGAAAACGCCTGTGACCACGCCGTTAATCGTGGCCTTTACGCTGGCGCTGCCCGTTGAAGCAGCATAACTCCGGATGGATAAACTCAATGAATCAACCTGGGCAGCCAGCTCTTTAGCTGCTGTCTGGGACTGGCTGTACATTTGATAGCTGATAGCGCCTTCTTCATAGAGAAGCTTATTTTTGGATGCGATCTCGGCAGCTTCGGCATATTGCGCCTGCAGCCCACTCAATTGAGCCTGCATGGATTTGATAGTCAAAGCAGCGCTGTTATCTGTAAAGCCGGCCATCAGAACATCACCGGCTTTCACCTGATCGCCTTCGGCGACAGCGACCCCCTTGACTTCTCCTGTGGCCTTAGCGGTGATTGTGATAGCTTTTTCTGATTCGACAGAGCCGGATTCCTTAATCAGCTTCGTGACTTCTCCTATGGATGCCTGCTTGGTTTCAACGGATATCCCGCTATTGGCGACAGTCATATACGCCGCCGCAGCAACCAGAAGCAAAATAATGCCAAGCAGGATCCACTTCATTTTTGGTTTTTTATTTATATTTTCCATATTTTAAGCCGCCTCCCCTAGGTCTCCCTGACTTTTAAAGCCTGCAAAAAATCCAGTTGCTTAATTTTTTTATATGTGGCGAATTGAGCTACGATGATGAACAAAACTGTATATATTGAGGCCTGGATCATTGCTCCTGTTGTGGGGCTCATGTCCAACGTATACATATTGTTACTGAAGGCCTGCTGGCTGTACAGCGTGAAGAGTTTTCCCGCCGGTAGACCGGCAAGAATACCCAGAATCATTATAATGTTATTCTCTTTAAATATCATTAAAAAGATTTCTTTGCTGCTGAAACCAAGGACTCTTAAAGAAGAAAACTCTGTTTCCCTGGCTCCGAGATTGACGATGGTAGCGTTATACACAATGCAAAATCCCAGTATCCCTGAAAAAATAACCATGAAGCCCACTGATAAGAACATCATATTCATGTATTCGTCATAGACGGCTCTCGAATCTTCGCTGGACATGATAGAGGATACGTTGGACGCTGTGACCAGTTTTTCGTTCACCCTTGGATCCGAGGTATCCAGATAAACTCCGGTGATTATGTTCTTTTCCAGCAACAATCCGCTCATGTAGTCAATATCCATATAAGCATTGATACCTAATGCCTGCTTGATGATACCTCTGACTGTCACCGACACCGTGCTGCGTCCCGGGATAAAGCTCTTCATTTCAACACGATCTCCGGTTTTGACATCAAGGATTCCGGCCAGATTTTCCGACAGGAGAATTCCCTCTTCGGGAACCGCTACCGGATTGCCTTTGTTATCCTTGAAAGAGAAAAATCTTGTGTCTCTATTGACTCCGATCACATTGACCGCTTCGTTTTTATTGCCGCGTCTCACTTCAAAGGGGTATTCGATTCTCCCTTCGATATAGTTGACATCCAAGACATGCCTCAAATCATCGATTACATCCTCATGAACTGGATTTTGGAAACTGATGTTGTAATCCATTTTCTGAAATTCTGTAAAATGTTTGACCATGATCTGATCCATAACACCGGACATGGATGTTGTAAACAGCATCATACCCATGGTCAGAGCCACACCGGTCAGGATGAAGACAGACCGTTTTCTGTTACGGAATATATTCTTGGCCACCATTTTATTGCTGAAAGTCAGGCTCCTCCATATAACGGGGATTCTTTCAACAAAAATGCGTTTACCCAATTTAGGCGCATCCGGCCGCATTGCTTCAGCAGGGTATATTTTCATCACGCCCCTGGCACCAACGACACCAGAAACTGCGCAAATCGCTGCCGACAGCAGGATAGCCATTGCTACATAGGAAATATAGAAATTGATTTTAAGCAGGGGAATGTTAAAAAATTCAAGGTACATTTTTGTCATGCCGCCTGCAATTGCCATTCCCAGTAAAGATCCGGCGAAACCACCCAGTATTCCCGCGGTCAGCGCGTATTTAACATAATGCAGAAGAACGCCGAAATTGCTGTATCCCAGAGCCTTCAGAATACCGATCTTTACCTTATCCTTTTTTACCATCCTGCCCAGCATCATGATCAGAATCAGACCCGCAACCAGCAAGAATAATATCGGGATGGAATTCGCCATGATGCTTAAATTCTTCAATTCTTCGGAAATGACTACATTACTGAGCTGATTTTCTCGTTCAACTATTTTCTTGACCCCGTAAACGCCGAGGGTTTTTTCAATATTGTCGATTAGGATTTCCTGGTCTGCTTCGTCATTACATGCCACTAGGATTTCATTGTAATTGCCGGAGAAATTGGCAAGCTGCCTGCCAATGGCTTCAGAGACATAACAAACACCGAATGCATCCTCGTCAGGAAGAAGGGACTGTTCGTTTTCCATCAGATAGATATACTCCGGATTCGCCACAATACCGACAACCTCCAGGCTGTACTGCTGCCCGCTGCGTTGAACTTTGATGGTGTCTCCCGGCTTGATGTTTCTGGCTTTGGCAAACTGCTGAATGACCATACATTCTTTACCTGAATCAGTAATATAATTGCCTTCTATAAGGGTGCAGGCATTCAATTCATCAGAAGATGCTTTTGATGTGACCATACGGATGTTGACCCGCTCATTCAAGTCTTCCGTGACCATGCGGACATCAACGGAAATCCTCCCTTCCGCATATTGGACGCCGTTTAGGGATGATACTTTATCAACAGCCTGGCTTGGTATAGGAGCAGTCTGAATGAAAAGATCGGCAAACCGGTTTTCGAGATAGTAGGTGTCTACCGTGTTTTGCATGTTTACAGCAGTCATGTTCAGCGAGGTGAATACACTAATGCCCACAATAATGATGACCAGTATTGCTACAAACTGGCTTTTCGAATTCAATATCATACGGACCAGCATGCTGTCGATCTTGTGAAGCTTTACCATTTGATATCCTCAACTGCCATTGGTTTCTCGTTGATTGTGTTTTCCGTGACCCGCCCGCTCCTCATCCTGATGACGCGGTCAGCCATATGCGCTATATCGGAATTATGGGTGATGATGATGACGGTTTTGCCCAGATCCTCATTGACCTTTTTCAGCAATGCCAAAATTGATATGCCGGTATCATAGTCTAAAGCGCCCGTCGGCTCATCGCACAATAATATATTAGGATTTTTTGCTACGGCTCTGGCTATCGCAACTCTTTGCTGCTCACCGCCGCTCATTTGCGACGGGAAATGATTTAGTCTGTCAGACAGTCCCACCGCTGCCATGATTTCTTCAATGGGTAGAGGTGAGGCGGAAATTTCCGTTGCCAATTCCACGTTTTCTTTAGCAGTGAGATTCGGCATAATATTGTAAAACTGAAATACAAAGCCCACTTCATTGCGCCGATATTCGGTCAGTTGTTTTTCGTTATATTGAGTAATTTCCTTGTTGTTGACGAATACCTTCCCTGATGTCGGACTGTCCATACCGCCGATAATATTCAGCAGAGTACTCTTCCCGGAACCGCTGGGGCCTAAAATCACAACAAATTCGCCTTCTTTGATGGAAAAGCTCGCATCAACCAGGGCTTGAACCTCGACTTCTCCCATCGTATACGTTTTTGATAAATTTTCGGCAACGAGTATATCCATTGATACTTTCTCCTTTTAAAACGGCAACGAACAGCAGGGATATATATAAGTATATACCAACTGCTTCACGTTTAAAACTATTGGAAAATAAAGTTGCATGCTTGACAGGACAAGGAATGGGGTATAGTATAAATATTGAGTTAGCCATTGCTAACTCAAAAGGGGCAAAGGAACAATAAAAGGAGATGTAAATATGGGAACAACGGAAAATAAATTTACGCTGGATCGTCTTTCTGTAGGTCAAAGGGCGGTTATCACGTCTGTCACGGGCAAAGGAGCCTTGCGACGCCGGCTTCTTGATCTTGGACTGACTCCTTATACACCGGTGATGATTCGCAAGATGGCGCCTCTGGGTGATCCGGTTGAAATTTTTCTCAGGGGATATTCTCTGACATTAAGGAAAGAGGAAGCCGCTGCCATTGAAGTGGATATTTTTGAATGCAGCAACTGCAACAACTGCTATTTTGGGATGAAAAGCCGCTGCCCGGGGACCCGTATCGCAGGCTTGATGGAAGAGCAATTCAAATGCGGGCAGCAGGAGTGTCGGTATAAGGACAATTGCGAATATGGAAATAGTAAAGCCGGAGAAGAACATCATGACGAAAAGAGATAAAAATAAAAAAATGATGAATATCGCTCTTGTGGGGAATCCGAATGTCGGCTTGACGACGATTTTCAATTTTCTGACCGGTGGAATTCTGCGCAAAGGCAATTTTGATGTCAAAGAGGGCTATTTAAGAAAATTCGGACAGGCAAACATCCTGGAACTGCCGGGATTCTATTCGCTATCGGCGTATTCGGTAGAAGATCTGTCTACCCGGAACATATTGCTTTCCGGTGAAATAGACCTGATTATTAATGTCGTGGACGCCACCAGTATTGAAAGAAATCTGTATCTGACTTTGCAGCTGATGGAACTTGACATACCGATGGTCCTGGCACTCAATATGATGGACGAAGTTCGCAGCAACGAGATTGAAATAGATTTTCGGAAGCTTGAAGAGGAATTGACTATCCCCGTCATCCCGATTGCAGCCAGTAAAAGCGAGGGGATCAGGGATATGGTCGAGTGTGCGTTGGAGACTTCTGCTACGGGGAGACCGCCCCAGAAGCTGGACTTTTGTACCGGACATGTGCATACCGCTATTCATGCCATCGAGTATATTATCGAAGAGCCGGCCATGGAAGCCGGCCTGCCGCTTCGCTTCTGCTGTACCCGAATCGTTGAAGGAGACGAAGCGATCCGCCAGTCACTCCATTTGGACGAACAGGATCAGGATATCATCGAACGAATTGTAGAAGATATGGAAAAGCACATGCGGACAGACAGAGAAGCCGCAATGGCGGATATGCGATATGAATTCATAGAAAATCTTGTTAATAAAGTCGTCTATCGCCCTCTTACAGACGTGGTAGGCAAGGAAAAAAGCTATAAAATAGACAAAATCCTCACCAACAAATATCTTGCCATCCCAATTTTCTTCGGAATCATGGCAACCGTTTTCTATTTTACATTCAACTCCATCGGAGCCTGGATGTCGGATGTACTTGGCTATGCCATTGAATGGGTTGTCGTAAAGCTTGACAGCTTGCTTGTAGCCGCAAACGCAAGCCAGGCGCTTCGGGCGTTGGTCATTGACGGCATCGGCGCCGGTGTGGGGAGCGTACTTTCTTTTCTGCCGATCATCGCTGTGCTGTTCTTCTTTCTATCGCTTCTGGAGGATTCGGGGTATCTTTCAAGGGTTGCGTTCGTCATGGACAAGATCCTCAGAAAATTAGGGCTTTCGGGAAGAAGCATTGTGCCGATGCTGATCGGCTTCGGCTGTTCAGTACCGGCAATCATGGCCACCCGGAAACTTCCCAGCAAAAGAGACAGATATCTAACCATCGCGTTGGTGCCGTTTATGTCGTGCAGTGCAAAGCTTCCGATCTATGCGATGTTCGCGGCTGCATTTTTTACACAATGGAGAGCTCTCGCCCTGGTGGGCGTTTATCTTACCGGAATCGCGGTTGCTATCATATGTGCCCTGATTTTCAACAAGACGATTTATAAAGGGAAGCCGGTGCCGTTCGTTATGGTCATGCCGGCGTACAGGGTCCCTTCTCCAAGGAATGTCTGGCTTCGCATGTGGGAAAATATGAAGGGATTCGTCAAGAAAGCTTTCACGGTGATCCTTGTGGCTACGATCATCATCTGGTTCCTCCAGAGTTTTGATTTTGGACTCAATATGGTGCAAACAGGCGAAAAAAGCATGCTCGCTACCCTTGGAAAATGGGCGGCTCCGATTTTCGCACCTCTCGGGTTCGGAGACTGGAGAGCGGCTACGGCATTGATTACAGGCCTCTCTGCAAAGGAAGCAGTTGTCAGCACAATGGCTGTGCTGGCCGGGACCACCGGGGGCATGGGCATGGCAGAAATGCTGACTACGATATTTACTCCGCTCTCGGCTTTTGCGTTCATGGTATTCTGCCTGCTGTACATGCCCTGTGTTGCAACGCTGGTAACTATTAAAAAAGAAATGGGAGGCTGGAGATATGCCGGACTGGTTGTGCTGTTCCAGTGCGCAGTTGCCTGGATCGTTTCGTTCCTGATCTATAACATCGGAAGCCTGTTTATATAAATATTACTAGTCCATGGAGCGATTTACAGGCAGGAACAATTTGGTTATAATTGTATTGTGAACATTTGTGCAGAGGCTATTAATTCTACAACGGAAAGAGAGGCTGAAACATGTTTTTAAAGGAAGAAAACAAGATCTGGATCGCAAAAAGTGGTATACCGATCTATATGTATCCCAAAATGTCTACACGACACGGCCTGATAGCGGGTGCTACGGGAACCGGGAAGACGATCACATCCAAAGTGCTGGCCGAAGCCTTCAGCGATATGGGGGTGCCGGTATTTATGGCTGATATAAAGGGCGACGTTTCCGGACTCGGATTGCAGGGGGAAATGAATGAGAAAATCACTGCACGAGTTGAAAAGCTTGGTGTTACAGGCTTTGCTCCAACGGCATACCCGGTAAGGTTCTTCGATGTATACGGCAAAAAAGGGATTCCGACCCGGGCTACTATTTCAGAAATGGGACCCGACTTGCTGGCCAGGCTTCTCGAACTGAACGATGTTCAATCCGGAGTTCTCAGCATCGTCTTCCGGGTGGCGGATGATAAAGGATTGCTGCTTCTCGACTTGAAGGACCTGCGGGCCATGGTTCAGTATGTGGGCGATCATGCCACGGAATATACCACAAGATACGGAAATATTGCCGCTCAGAGTATCGGGGCGATCCAAAGATCGCTGCTCAGGCTGGAGGATCAGGGCGGAGAAATTTTCTTCAGTGAACCCGCACTGGATGTCATGGACTGGTTGGCCCTTGATGAAAAAGGCCGGGGATATATCAATATCCTTCACTGTGTGGAGCTCTTCCAGGCGCCATTGCTTTATTCCACATTTATGCTATGGATGCTGTCCGAAATCTACGAAAAACTTCCTGAAGTAGGGGATCTGGATAAGCCTAAAATGGTTTTCTTCTTCGATGAAGCGCATCTGATCTTCAATGACGCGCCAAAAGCGCTGGTGCAGAAGATCGAGCAAGTTGTTAAACTGGTCCGCTCTAAGGGTGTAGGGATCTATTTCATCACTCAGGTACCTTCTGATATTCCAGACAGTGTCTTGTCCCAGCTTGGCAATAAAGTTCAGCATGCACTGAGAGCTTTTACACCAAACGAATTGAAAGCGGTCAAGGCTGCTGCTCAGGCATTCAGGGAAAACCCGGCTATTGATACAGAGACAGCGCTTGGGGAACTGGGGACCGGCGAGGGACTGGTTTCATTCCTTGGTGAAGACGGGATTCCGGCAATTGTTGAACGGGCATTGATTCTTCCGCCGCAGAGTATGATCGGTGCAATGGACGATCAGACCCGTGTATATATTAACAGCACAAGCGAGCTCTATACAAAATACAGCACAGAAGTGGACCGGGAATCAGCTTACGAATTACTGGTTACAGCGGCCGGGCGGGGAACCGTAGAGCCGGCGACGGAGCAGCCTAAACCGATGACCCAGGAAGAGATCGATGCACAGATAGAGGCAAAAGCCAAGGAACTCGCCCGGGAATATGCGGATGAAAAGGACGAAAAAACAAAGACAAAGTCACGAAAAACCTATTCAAATAAGAGCACCATTGAGAGAACCATTGATTCGGCATTAACCACGGTGGGCCGCGAAGTGGGCCGCCAACTGATCAGGGGATTGCTTGGTAATCTTAGAAGGTAAAGATCGGGTTGCATTAGTCAAATAATGCAACCTTTTTAATAATTTGAGTTTTCAAAATCTTATAAATAGTGTTATAATCAATTGTCGTTCTATTTTGTGATCAGGGAAAAGGGAAAAATGACTGTAGAGCTTCGTCATACCATTACACCGGAAGATTATAACCTTCTGCGAAAAGCCGTCGGTTGGTCCCCTTTGGAATTCCGGCAAGCGGAAAAGGGCCTTCTGAATACCTATTATCTGGTAGCGGCTTATAGTGAAGATGGGATCATCGGCCTGGCCAGACTGATCAGCGATGGAGGATATATGGCTTTGATCGCAGACGTTATGGTTTCCACTGAATTTCAAGACAGGGGCATCGGTAGGATGATCATGGAACATATGATGGACTTCATCCGTGAAAATTTGGCAGATGGGTTGACGGTAATGGTGAATCTGATGTCGGTAAAGGGTAAAGAAGGCTTTTACAAGCAATTCGGCTTTACAGAACGCCCCAACGAAAAAGACGGTGCGGGCATGCATTTATGGCTAAATCCTTTTTAAATACTGGAAAGGCGTATGAAAAGATATGGTGAATAGAAAGAAACTGAACGAGCAGCTTGCTGTAGAGAGGGCCAATTACAGCGCTGCGCACAAAAAATCTTTAGCAGCCAGAACGGAAAGAGCAAAGACCCTTTTATATAACGCGCCTATGAACTGGATGCAGCAATGGCCGATGGAATACCCTCTGACATTGGCTCATGGAAAATTGCACAAGGCTACCGATATTGATGGAAATAGTTATATTGATTTCTGCCTTGGATATAGCTCGGCGTTCCCAGGGCATGCAGTCAGCGAAGTAACAGATGAACTGCAGAAAGCCATGGAATCGGGGATGGTCTACACGACTCCTTCGAATTTGGATGCGGATACCGGAAAACTCCTGAAGCAACGCTACGGACAGGAATTCTGGGGATTTTCCGTTAGTGCTACAGATGCAAATCGATTTGTTATTAAGCTGTGCAGAGAAATTACCGATAGAAAGAAAATTCTGGTCTTCAATGGCTGCTATCACGGAACCATTGAGGAAACAACTGTAATCAGGGATAAAGGCAGGACGATTGAAAGAGAAGGCAGCATAGGAACCGGCATTGACACTGCCGAGATGACGACGGCTATCGAATTCAACGATGTGAATGCATTGAGACGGGAACTGGCAAAAGAAGATTATGCGTGCCTGCTGATGGAGCCGGTTATGACAAACTGCGGCATCATCCATCCGATAGACGGATATCTCGAAAAGGCCAAAATGCTGTGCAGACGATACGGCACGGTATTTGTTGTGGATGAAGCGCATACAATAACTTCGGGCTTCTCGGGGTATTCAATGGAGCATGAGCTTTATCCGGACGTATTGATTTTGGGGAAATGTCTGGGCGGAGGGTTCCCGGTGGGGGCTTATGGTGTCAACTTCAAAATAAAAAGACGTATTGATGACGTCATAAAAATAGAATTCTCAGATACCAGCGGGATCGGTGGAACGATGACGGGAAGTGTGATGGCTATGACAGGAATCAACGCCGCTTTAAACCATGGTTTGACTGAGGAAAACTTCAACAAAGCGATTGCAAACACGGATATCATTGTCAGCGGTCTTGATGACATCATACAAAGGTACAAACTGGGATGGTCCATCTCAAGAATCGGTGCACGCTTTGACATCTGGTTCTCGGATACCCCCGGCATTAACGCGGCACAGGCATTCAGAAATCATGATAAGGCGTTGTATGAATATTTGTTCACCGGATTAATCAACAAAGGTTATATTATGTCCCCATATTGGAATATATTAGGGAGTGTATCGCCATACTTGTCCGCTGAAGAATGCAGGGATTTTGTTGAAGCCTTTGACGAAATTGCCAGCAGGATTGTGTAGCACGTCATGAAGCGATTTTTCTATTGCTCTTGTCCTGGTACATGAGCTGATCCACATGCTTCATGAACTCGTCCGCTTTCATACGGGAATTGTAATCATAAACCTCGTAACCTATACTGAATAGGATCTTATAAGGAAGGACTCCTGAGTCATTAAAACTTTCAATTTTCCTTCGGATCCTATTAACAGCGGCCTCGAGGTTTTTCTTATCGGAAATATCCATAATGAGATAAAACTCATCTCCTCCAAAACGAGCTATAAAATCTCTGGAACGCAGACAACTCTTCAGCAGCGCTGCCGCGGTTTTCAGCGCCGTATCGCCCGCATCGTGACCATAAGTGTCATTAATGTTCTTAAAGTTGTCCATGTCCAGCATAACCAGAGAGAAGGCACTATTTTCACTGCTCATTTCCACTTTTTTCATCAATGCATTTTCCAGCTTCTGGCGGTTATTGATCCCCGTCAGATAATCGGTGTTGATGCTGTTTACCTGTATGTCCAAAAGAATGATCAGCAATGAAAGAACAACGCTGTTCAGGACAAAAGACACTCCGTATAAATTGGTTTGCAGCAGTACGCCGACGAAAGGCGGAACGCCAAAGAAAGTCAATGAGAAAAAGTATTTTCTATCCAGGCGTGATCTGTTTTTCAGGAGCAATCCAAAAGTGACCAGCAACAAAACAGCAGAAAAACCGGAACTCAAAAAGTAAAGCGGGCCGCGGTGGTAAATATTAGCGGCGTCGATTGTATAAAGCCAACCCGTAAACTGGGATATGATCACCACCACCGCATGTAGCAGATTAATCCCCAATAAAGGATAAATGAGCTTCAACGCTTTCTTTTCATTTCGGTATATTTGAAAATAGACATACATTATCCATATCGAAGGTAAAACCGGGCTAAGAATAAATATCAGGAAATTGCCCAGGTGGTTGAGAACAGGGAAAATCGTATCCGGATTCCCGTCGAATCTGCCGAAGATGTCGAAAATCAAAAGCAGCATCGTGAGTTGTACCACCAAGATATATAGTCGGTTTTGCAGTGTGTTCTTTTCAACATTCAAATAGGAATGCACCAGGATGACAGACAAAAGCAGAATGGAAAAGCTATTAATAATGATATTACTTTCCAAGCTCATCGGATTCCCTTATAGGCCCTCCATTTTTATAAAAATTTTCGTTATTTCGGGATCAAATTGGCTCCCGGATCTCAACGCAATTTCAGCGATGGCATCTTCGGACTTTCTAGCCTTCCTGTACACCCGGTCTTCTGTCATAGCGTCATAGGCATCCGCGATTGCCAGAATTCTTGAAAACAATGGGATTTCGACTCCCTTCAGACCTTTTGGATATCCGGTCCCATCCCAATTTTCATGATGCGTCAGTATATATTCTGCAATATTTTCAAGATCCGGTGATGATTTTGCTATCCGATAGCCGATCTCCGGGTGTTTTTTCATCTCTTTCCATTCGACCTGGGTAAGCTCGCCGGGCTTCTTCAATATATGATCATCAATTCCGATCTTTCCGATATCGTGAAGCATCGCGAACAACTCTAATTCGTCGATACTTTTTTGCGCCAGACCCAGTCTGGCGGCGATTGATTTTGATATACGAGCAAGGCGCTGAGCATGTTCCTGGGTCTCCTGACTCCGTTCATACAGCGTCGCCATGATGGAAGTCAATAAATTCCCGTGAGAACTGTTTCGGTTGAGCAGTTTTCGTCTTCGCATGTACTCCACCGCAGTGGCTAACACCTCTTCGATGTTTTCATTCGCATTTTCTTTAGTATTGTATCCAAAAGAGACGCTGATGTCAAAAGAATGCGATCCCAAGGTACTATATTTTTGATTGTACGCGGAAAGTTTTTCTTTGATCCGATTCATCAGGCCACCAGCCGTTTCGCGGTTCGTGTCAGGCATAAGAATTGTGAATTCGTCACCGTCGGTTCTGGCCGGGATATCATACTCGCGGCAGCACTCCCTTATGATTCCGGCTATTGCTTTTATTGCGGCATCTCCTGCCGCATAGCCGAAGACATCATTAATAAAACGTGTGCCGTCAAGATTGGCAACCAAAAATGATATTGGAAAGCTGGTTGGATCACCATCGGCTTTTTCCATTGCACTGATAAAAAAGTGGCGTTTGTAAAGACCGGTCATTAAATCATGCCGGCTCAGATATTCTATTTCTTCCTGGCTCGTTTTGATATCGCTGATATCAATAACGATCCCTTCCAGCGCCTCGGTTTTCCCGCAGTCATCAAAGATTCCCCGACCGATATCAAGCACCCATTTTTTACGGCCGCATGCATCGATTATTTCATATTCAGTTCTGAAAGCTTGATTTTGGGCGATGGCTTTATCCCACTCTTTGGCTAAAAAATCTTTATAGGAGTCGTGGATCAGATCCGCATAGGACAAATCGCGATTGTCCAGAAGACTATCCTGAGGATAACCGGTCAGATCGAAACACCCTGTGGAAACATAGTCAAAAGACATATTATTCTTGCCGGAGCATCGGTATGCCATACCCTGAAGATTTGCCAGCAGCACGGATTTACTCCGTTCGCTTTCCCTGAGCGCCGATTCGGTTCTTTCCAAATCGGTGATATACCGACGCAGGCCGGATTCCAATTCGGTCAATGCAAGCCTTTTTGATTTCAGATCTTCATTTCTGACCAGCAGCATACCGAAAGCCAGTAAAGAGAGTGTGGAACATGTGGTTAACAATCCGGTTTGTAAGGTCAGGTCCCTGCCGAAATTGGCAATGATTTCCATAATTTTTGGGATCAAAAATAAAATCGCAATGGCTGCGATAACGGTTATGATCCAGTAAATTTTCTCGTTGCTCCGGGTGCCTTCACCGGTATCTTTATACATACCCGCTGTCATCCTTCTTTTTCCATGTTGCTCTATGACCAGTGTACAACCAATACCAACTCTGCGCAAGGTTAATTCAGCGACAATAAAAAACCCTCCTGCAGCATCAGACTGCAGGAGGGTTCCAATGATTGATTTTATTTGGACTGATGTTCACGAACAGCGGCCTGAGCGGCTGCAAGTCTTGCTATCGGCACGCGGAACGGGGAACAGGAAACATAGTGCAATCCGGTCTTGTGGCAGAACTCTACCGAAGAAGGATCGCCTCCATGCTCGCCGCAAATGCCGAGTTTGATATCAGGGCGGGTTTTACGACCTTTTTCAACAGCCATCTCGATCAGGACACCGACACCGGCCTGGTCCAAACGGGCAAACGGATCGCTCTCAAGGATCTTTTTATCAAAATAGGTGTTCAGGATCTTACCGACGTCATCTCTGCTGAAACCGAATGTCATCTGCGTCAAATCATTGGTTCCGAAGGAGAAGAATTCCGCTTCAGTCGCTATAGCATCTGCTGTAACGCAAGCGCGAGGGATTTCAACCATTGTGCCCACCAGATACTTCATCTCAACTCCGGAATCCGTTATGATCTTGTTGGCGACACGGGTCACGATATCCTTGACAAATTTCAGTTCCTTCACTTCTCCCACTAGCGGAATCATGATTTCCGGAACGATATTCAAGCCGGTTTCCTTTTTCACGTTGATGGCCGCTTCGATGATGCCCCGGGTCTGCATCTCGGCAATTTCCGGATAAGTGATTGCAAGTCTGCATCCGCGATGACCCAGCATCGGGTTCTGCTCATGCAGGTCATCGATGATTTGACGGAGCGCGTCTGCTTCGATCTTCATTTCTTTGGCCAGCTCTATGATTTCAGAATCTTCATGAGGCAGGAATTCGTGTAAAGGCGGATCCAGAAGTCTGATGGTAACAGGACGGTCTTCCATGGCCTTGAAGATGCCTTCAAAATCAGAACGCTGCATTGGCAGCAATTTATCAAGTGCAACACGTCTTTGCTCCACGGTTTCGGAAACGATCATTTCACGGATCGCCATGATACGCTCGCCCTCAAAGAACATATGCTCCGTACGGCATAATCCGATACCTTCCGCTCCGAAAACAACGGCCTGAGCGGCGTCTTTCGGTGTGTCGGCATTGGTACGGACTTTCAGCCTGCGAACCTTGTCTGCCCAACCCATGAAACGTCCGAAATCACCGGAGATGTCTGCCGGGATTGTTTTGATCGCTCCCAGATAAACATTGCCTGTTCCGCCATCGATGGAAATATAATCGCCTTCTTTTACAGTGATTCCATTTACATGGAACTGTTTGTTCTTTTCATCCATTTTGATCGCGCCGCATCCGGCTACGCAGCAGGTGCCCATTCCGCGGGCAACGACGGCAGCGTGAGAGGTCATACCGCCGCGGACAGTGAGAATACCTTCCGCTGCGGCCATTCCTTCGATATCTTCCGGAGAAGTCTCCAGACGGACCAGCACAACCTTCTGGCCTTTTCCGGCCAGCTTCTTAGCATCTTCCGCAGTGAAGCAGACCATGCCGCAGGCTGCTCCCGGAGATGCCGGAAGTCCCTGAGCCATTACTTCGGCCTTTTTTAGAGCATCTTTATCAAATTGAGGATGAAGGAGCGTGTCAAGGTATCTCGGCTCCACCTTCATAATAGCTTCCTCTTCTGTCAGCATACCTTCGTCAACCAGGTCAACAGCAATTTTCAGCGCGGCCTGAGCGGTTCTTTTACCGTTTCTGGTCTGGAGCATATAGAGTTTTCTGTTTTCAATCGTGAACTCCATATCCTGCATATCGTGGTAATGATTTTCCAGTTTTTCGGCGATCTCAGCGAACTGCGCATATACTTCCGGCATGACTTCGCCAAGCTGTGCGATGGTCTGCGGAGTACGGATGCCGGCGACAACGTCTTCACCTTGCGCATTCATCAGGAATTCGCCGTACAGTCTTTTCTCTCCGGTTGCAGGGTCGCGGGTGAAGGCCACACCAGTTCCGGAGGTGTTGCCCATATTTCCGAATACCATGGACTGCACATTGACAGCGGTTCCCAGCAGCCCGGATATATCGTTGAGTCTGCGGTAGCTGATGGCTCTAGGGTTGTTCCAGCTGCGGAAGACAGCTTTTACAGCGCCCATCATCTGATCTTTCGGATCTTCAGGGAAATCCTCGCCGATTTTTTCTTTGTACTCGGCCTTGAACTGTTCGGCAAGCTGTTTTAAATCATCAGCATCCAACTCGATATCAAGATGAACGCCTTTTCTTTCCTTCATTTCGTCGATAAGTTCTTCGAAATATTTTTTGCCTACTTCCATAACGACATCTGAATACATCTGGATAAAACGGCGATAACTGTCGTATGCGAAACGAGGATTATTTGTATTGCGTGCAACGGTTTCCACTACCTGGTCATTCAGACCGAGGTTAAGAATTGTATCCATCATGCCCGGCATGGATGCAGCGGCGCCGGAACGTACGGAAACCAGAAGAGGATTCTGGGAATCGCCAAATCTCTTGCCGGTCATTTGCTCAAGTTTGTCAACATATTCAAATATCTCTTTTTCGATATCTTCGCCGATTTTTTCTCCGTCATCATAATATCGGTGACAGGCCTCTGTAGTAATGATGAAGCCCGGAGGAACCGGCATGCCCAAATTGGTCATTTCGGCAAGATTCGATCCTTTTCCGCCAAGAAGGCTGCGCATATTGCCATTGCCTTCGGAGAAAAGATAAACGTACTTTTGCATGATTAACACTCCTTTAAATTTTCTTATAAATTCCTATAACTCTTTACTCTCACTTTTATTTTAGTCGCTCGTTGATATATACATTAAATTATATTATATCAGAAACGCTGCAACAATATCAAAAAAATTAAAAGTTTTAATAACTCAATTCAGGCTATAACCGCTATAGAAGCATTCTGTCATTGTCAATCTCAAATCGGGCCACCAACTTGTCCACAGTAGTGCAGCGCCGCTCCTCACCGGAGATGTCCATGACGATTTTTCCATCCTTCATAAGTATGGTTCTGTTGCCATGCTCCAGTGCTGCTTTCATGTTGTGCGTGATCATCAGGGTGCACATTCCCGGAGTCTTCGACAGTTCGTCGGTGAGGGAAAGCACCTTCATTGCCGCGCCGGGATCCAATGCAGCCGTATGCTCATCAAGAAGCAGCACTTCGGGATTTGAAATCACCGCCATAAACAGCGTCAGCGCCTGACGCTGGCCTCCTGAAAGAAGCTTGGATTTCTGCTTCATCCTGTTTTCGAGGCCCATTCCAAGTGCGGCAAGTTTCTCTCTGAAAAATTCCCTGTCACGCTTATTCAGACCTTTCTGCAAGCCCAGAGGCTTGTTTTTCGAATAGGCGATGGCGAGATTTTCTTCTATGGTCATATCGAAAGCCGTTCCTTTAAGGGGATCCTGAAAAACTCTTCCGATGTGCCTCGATCGCTTGTATTCAGGTGTTCTGGTCATATCAGCTCCACTCAGGAGTATTCTGCCCGAATCCACCGGATAAACACCTGAAATGCAATTCATCAATGTGGATTTTCCCGCTCCGTTGCTGCCGATGATCGTAATAAAGTCGCTTTCATTTACAGTGAGGCTGATATTGTCCAGAGCTATTTTTTCGTTCACTGTGCCTCTGCCGAATACCTTGCTTATGCCAATCAGTTCAAGCATTTTTTTCACCCGCCTTCCTTATAAGAGAGAACTTCTCCCCCATGATCCCCGTAGACAGAGCGAAAGTGACAATGAATGCCGATATGAGCTTGAGATCGCTGGCGGGCATTCCGAGAGCGAAAGCAAATCCGATGATGGTTCTATAGAGAATAGCCCCCAGGGACACTGCAATCAATCTCCTCAGGAGAGTCTTTGTCCCGAAGACAACCTCGCCGATGATTACGGAAGCCAGTCCGATAACAACCATGCCGACCCCCATGCCGACATCTGCGAAGGTCTGGTATTGCGCCAGCATTCCTCCGGCCAGAGCGACAAATCCGTTGGATAGGGCAAGGCCTATAAGCCGCATGGCATCGCTGTTAATCCCGGATGCCCTCACCATGTCTTCATTGTCACCGGTGGCACGCAGGGCAAAGCCCAGGCGTGTTTTCAGGAAATAATAGAAACCGGCAGTGATGAACGCAAGGATGATCAGGCTTAAAAAAAGCGAACTGTACCGTACATCAAGCAGTTCTCCAAAGCTCTTATAGATGGTGTCGCTTCTTGTCAGCGCGATATTTGACTTGCCTCCCATGATTCTCAGGTTGATGGAATATAACCCGAGCATGACCAGGATGCCCGCGAGAAGAGGCTGGATTTTCAATTTTGTATTCAATAGAGCAGTGACCGTGCCGGCAAGGCACCCGGCAACAAAGGACAGCAAAAGACCGAGCCAGGGACTGTAACCCAGACTGCAGATGACCGCAGATGAGGCCATGCCCGTCACCATGCTGCCGTCTACGGTCAGGTCCGGGGTGTTCAAAGTCCTGAAAGACAAGAACACTCCGAGAGCCATGACGGAATAGATCAGGCCAAGTTCAATTGAATCCATAAATGTTATAAAAGTCATTGAATAGGAACTCCTTATTCTCCAAGCACAGTCGCTTTGTCCAAAACGGATTGCGGGAACGTCACGCCGATCTGATCCGCTGTTTTCTGATTGATGTAGATGTCCATATCTTTCATTGTCATCACAGGGATCGTTCCGGGATCTGCTCCATTCATGATTTGTGCCGCCATTTTTGCTGTTTCCTGCCCCAGAATTGTATAATTGATCCCGTATGTTGCCAGACCTCCGTCATTCACCATAGAATCCGCGCCCACATAGAAAGGGATCTTGGCATCGATCAGGGTTTGAGAAATGATCGGCATGGTTGCGGCAACAGTATTATCGATGGGTGAGAAAACCGCATCGGCGTTTTGCGCCAGATAGCTTGCAGACTGCTGCACTTCACTGGAGTTCATAACAGGCGCCTCAATTACCGTCAGACCATTGGCTGCTGCAAATTCTTTCAGATCGTCGATTACCGAAACCGAATTAATCTCACTGGAATTGTATAAAGCGCCGATTGTTTTGATGTCCGGTGTTATTTCCAGTGCAAGCTTCATAATCATTTCAGCGGAAACCGCATCGGAGGTTCCGGTGACATTCCCTCCCGGATTTTCAAGGCTGTCCACCAGCCCCGCAGCCAGCGGATCTGTAACCGCAGAAAATATGATCGGGATTTCTGTTGTCTCCCCGAGAGCCGCCTGTGCGGACGGGGTCGCGATTGCAATGATCAGGTCATAGTTGTTTGAAACAAACTTCTGACAGATGGTTTTAAGGTTGGCCTGTTCATTCTGAGCATTCTGATAGTCCACGATCATGGTCTCACCATCCACATAACCTTCACTTGCAAGCTGAGCCAGGATTGATTCCCTGATGGTGTCCAGGGATGGGTGCTCGACGATTTGCACGATGCCCACCGTTGGAATATCTTTGGCTGGTTCAGAAGTATTTCCACCGCAACCGGTGAAGAGGGCTGACAACAGGATCGCAACAGTCAGTAATACGAGTACTCTTTTTGTAGTTTTCATCTTAAATCTCCTTTTCTTAATAAAATTCAGCCGGAAAAGGGTTCTCTGCCGATAGCGCAAAAACAAAAAATCCGTCCTTGAAATCTCAAGGACAGACTGTTAATCTGCGGTACCACCTTGTTTGATGCGTTCTTTTGCGCATCCACTCTGCAGAGTGCCATCACACCCTCAGCACGTAACGCCTGCTTCACGTCGCCGCTACTGAAACGGTTCCAATCGTTAAAAACCGGTTTGTTCGCTTTGCCCTCGGAGGCCCATTTGCTGTGACTTGCATTTATCCGGCTTGCACCGCCCCGGACTCGCTGTGAAACAGTTGAACAGCTTTACTCCCTCGTCATAGGTTTATTATTTTGTTTATATTAGGCAATTTAACACCAATCAGGCCGCCTGTCAAGGATGAAAATGATTTTATCGTCATTCATTCATATCTCAAACTCTCATCTTCAGTTACCGGCAGCATGGTCGCCATATACGCGACCATGCTGCGATGTGCATTGTTCATTTCAATTAATCCTTAAATGGGCCTTTCCATTCGCCTTTACCTTTCTGGGTAGCCTCGAATTCTTTCGCCCGGAGCGCTTCGGCTTCAGCCTCTGCTTTATGCTCCACTATGATCGCTTCATCCTCCGAATCAGATTTTAACTCTTCCGCTTTCTTTCTCAACTCATCCATTGCTTCCGATGCATCCGCTTTTAGCTCTTCGGCGAGATCTTCGGCTTTGTTTTTTAAATCGTCAAGTATGTTGTTCATTATTAACATCTCCTTTTTCATTGAAACATTCATGATCACTCATGAAATACTTAAGATGCCAGATCGGTAATTTTAAATAAATATACCCCGATTCAGGAGGCCTAAAGCACGCAACTATTGTCAGGAAAGAGAAATTAAAGGCTTCCATCCGATCTTGCACTGGATTTTTAACAGGCCGCCCGTTATACTGTTCACAGTGCAAAAATTCAAGAGAGAGGTTCATCCATGCTTGCAGTCTTTTCAAATATAATGAGTGTCTTTGCCATCACACTGCTCGGCTTCATAGCCGCTAAGTTCCGATGGCTTCCCAGAGAATCCAGCCAATATCTTTCAAAATTGATGCTTGATATCTGCAGTCCCTGCCTGATTATCTACACGATGAGTCAACAGGAATTTTCGACGGCAACGATAACCATTGTAAAACAAGCCATGCTGCTGATGCTGATCGTACTAACGATTTCGACATTTCTGGCCATCCCGACAGTCAAGATCCTGGGAGTACATAAACCCAATCGGGGCGTATATCGCGATTTACTGGTTTTAACCAATAACGGTTTCATGGGTTATCCTCTGGCGCTGGCAGTCTTCGGCCAGAGAGGGATGTTTGTCATGATCATCGCCAATGCGGTATTTACTTTATTTATGTATTCGGCTGGCGTCTATATCATGATTTATGACCATCACAAAAAATTGAGCCTGATCACTATTTTGAAATCGATCATATCTATCCCGGTGATTGCCAGTGTGGCAGGCCTGCTTATATTTTATTTCGGCATTTCATTCCCACATCCGGTGGAGAATTTTCTAAGTTCAGTAGGGAACATGACTATTCCGCTTTCAATGCTGGTAATCGGGATACAATTATCTCAAAGTAGAGTGATGCAGGTACTGGGGAATAAGACGATGTCAGCTACAATTTTTCTCCGGCTGGTTGCACTGCCTCTTTTTTTCTTTCTGATCCTATTAAAAGCACCTATTGATCCGCTGGTTTTCTGCGTGATCGTATTCGCAATGGCCATGCCGTCAGCAGCAGTGACAGTGATCCTCGCCGACATTCATGGCGCCAATGCGAAGCTGGCAGCAGAAGGTGTTTTTCTGACCACACTCTTTTCATTAATTACAATTCCGGTTGCAGGGATGCTGCTGACCGGATACCTGCAAATTGTTTAACTTAACAGTAAATCCCGTTAACGGTTGCATCCGCATACTGAATCGACCATCAGCCGCTATTGATATACGCGCAGATCTGGATTATTATGATTATATATAAGTAGCTTAATTAGGATCTATCATTCAAAAAGGAAAGGCTATGTGGGAAATCATTAAGGAGTCGTTTATAGATTCTATAAAGATGCTTCCTTTTTTGATGGGAGCATATATATTGATTGAATATCTCGAGCAGGGAGCCGGATTGAAGATGAGAACTTTCCTAAGAAGACTCAAAATCTTCGGACCTGTAGGCGGGGCTTTTCTGGGCTTGATCCCCCAGTGTGGATTTTCCGTTGCTGCCGCTAATTTTTATAGCAAAAAACTGATTACGACGGGAACCTTGATGTCGGTTTTTCTGGCCACTTCCGATGAAGCGATCCCTGTACTCATTGCCAATCCAGGGAATGGCGCACTAATCATCCGACTGATGGGGATCAAACTGATCGTGGCTGTGTTCTTTGGAATCCTCATTGATCTTATTTTAAGCCGCATGAATCCGGAACAAAAATATGCGAAGGATATGGCGGAGGGAGAAGAATCCGGACACCCTGACTGCAGCTGCTGCAACAAGCAGGAACGTGGTATCATGGCAACTGCATTTATTCACAGTATGAAAATTTTCGCACTGGTATTCGTCGTTTCTGTTGCTTTGAATAGCGGACTCCACCTTTTGGGTGAAGAGGCGTTATCGGTATTGTTAATGGAAAACAGCGTATTTCAGCCACTTTTGGCGGGGCTGCTTGGCCTCATTCCAAGTTGTGCATCATCGGTCATTTTGGCGGAGCTTTATCTGAAAGGCGGACTCAGCTTCGCATCCGTTGTGGCAGGACTATCCACCGGAGCGGGCATGGGTCTGATCGTTCTTTTTAAAGAAAACCGAAATAAAAAAGAAAATATTCTGATTCTTGTCGGATTGTATATCATAGGGGTCTTTTCAGGACTTCTGCTGGCATTGGGTTTCTAAAACTATTTTTGGAGGTTAATCATGCACATCCCAGACAACTATCTGAGTCCGTCAACCTGCCTGCTTATGGGCGCTGCTATGGTGCCCGTTCTTGCAACTGCAGCAAAAAAAGTAAAAGCGGAAGTTACAGAAGCCAAGATGCCTCTGCTTGGTATCGGTGCATCCTTTTCATTTATACTGATGATGTTTAATATCCCTTTGCCCGGGGGAACAACAGGGCACGCCGTTGGGGGAACGCTCCTCGCCATTTTGATGGGTCCGTATGCCGCATGCATATCGGTAACCGTGGCGCTGCTGATCCAGGCGCTGCTGTTCGGAGATGGCGGTATACTGGCGCTTTCGGCCAACTGCTTCAATATGGCATTTGTGATGCCCTTCACAGGATATTGCGTGTACCGGTTTATCAAAGAAAAAACCGGCACGGGAAAAGGCGAATTCGTCGGAATTGCATTGGGATCATATCTTGGTATCAATTTTGCGGCCTTTTTTGCGGCAGTGGAATTTGGCATTCAGCCCCTGCTTTTTGTAAACGAAGCAGGACAGCCTTTATATTGTCCCTATCCGCTTTCCGTTTCGATCCCGGCTATGATGATACCGCATTTCCTTGCGGCAGGTGTTTTGGAAGCCGCTTTTACTGCTGCTATTTTTGCTTTCATCAGGAAGGTATCACCGGGTATGATTTATAAAGGCGAAAAAAGGATCAAGCCAATCTATGCGTTGCTGGCTGCTCTTGTTTGTCTTTCACCGCTGGGTATTATAGCCGTAGGCACCGCTTGGGGAGAATGGGGAGCGGACGAAATCAAGGATGTAATCTCGGGAGGGAAACCACTGGGTTATATTCCGGAAGGAATGATCAACGGATTCCATTTTGATGCACCTTTGACGGATTACATTTTCGACGGACTGCCCGATGCCGTAGGAACCATACTTTCCGCATCGGCAGGAGTTGCTATCCTGATCATTTTATTCAAAATCGTTGGGAATACCATAAACAACAAGGCGGATAAGGGCATTGAATAAACAAGCAGAGGATTTATTTGAGATCCCCGAATGGATCAGAAGAGAGGAAACACGAAATCCGCCGATAGGCAGGGATGCTTTTATTAATAAAAGCATCGTATCCATATTGAGCGTAATATCAAAAATAAAAGCGCAGGATACGGTCAAACCGTCAAAATATAAGGTAAATACTTCATTAAGAGTGATTTTCACGTTTGCGCTGATCATTTTGATCTCTATTTCAAGGAACTTTTCTTTTGTGGCGTTCGTAACCGTATATTTACTGATCACCTTAAGTATGCTGGAAGCAAAACAAATAATCAGCATCCTGAAAATCAGCAGTATCATGACTTTTTTCACATTTGTTGTGCTGTTGCCGGCTGCCGCCTGGGGGAACAGTTACAGCCTGGTCATGATCACATCAAAGGTTTTTGCAACGATAACCGCTGTAAACATCATATCCCACTCGGCAAAGTGGAACGAAATAACCAATACATTTAAAAAAATGTTTGTGCCGGATCTATTTATTCTGATACTCGATATGACAATAAAGTATATCTTTTTGCTGGGTGAGCTGGCGCTGAATATGTTATATGCTTTAAAACTGAGATCCCTCGGAATAAATAAAAGCAAATATACATCTTTAGCCGGGATAGGAGGCACGATTTTCATGAAGTCGGCGGAAATGGCGGAAGAAATGTATTCCGCCATGAAATGCAGGGGCTACACCGGCGAATATGGAGAATATAATGTTGTCACCAACAAATACAGACTAACAGCGGTGGACGCCATATATATCTTTACTAATATAACGATAGCTTTTGTTTTTATTTATCTGGCAAGAAGTTGAAGGTGTTATATGATTGAAATCAAAGAAGTATATTATTCTTATTCGGGTGCCAACGCTTTAAATAACATAAGCCTGCAGATAGGAAAGGGCGATGCGATTGCGCTTCTTGGACCAAGCGGAAGCGGGAAATCCACATTGCTCAAACTGATAAACGGAATCATATCACCGGATCGTGGGGTTTATAAATTCAATGATGAAATCATTACCGCAAAGAAGCTTCAGGACCATGTATTTTCAAAATCTTTTCACCGAAATATGGGCTTTGTCTTCCAGAATTCCGACACCCAGCTGTTCTGCGCCGATATTTATGATGAAATTGCTTTCGGCCCGAGACAACTGGGTATGGACGAAGAGGAAATAGAGAAAAGAGTCCAGGATTGCCTGAGCTTGCTGGATCTTCAGGAGTTCAAAAATCGGACGCCATATCACTTAAGCGGCGGCGAGAAGCGAAAAGTGGCCATAGCAAGTGTGCTGTCTCTGAATCCGGAAATCCTGGTTTTGGATGAGCCGATGACGGGTCTTGATCCGAGAACCCAGAGGTGGCTGGCCGAATTCCTTGTAAGGCTGAATCGTGCCGGAAAGACTCTGATCCTTTCTACGCATAATCTGGAGCTGGTATCTGAAATCTCAAGCAGAGCCGTACTTTTTGATGAGGATCACAAACTGGCTGCAGACAGACCGACAGCAGAGCTGCTGGAAGATGTTGAACTGCTTAGAAGCGTCAATTTCGTGGATAAGTATTATCATTACCACGAAGGAAAAGAACACCGTCATTTCCATGATCACAACTATTAAAAAAGGCGCGCCAGGTGAATTAGATTCCATTAGCGCGCCTTTTTGTATTTTCGATTTATTCGGGCATGTATTCAGATTTTGTATCGATGGCGATGGTTTTAGAAGTTCCGTCCCAGGCAACGCTGAAGTTGAAAGCCGCTCCAAGATCTCTCAGCTTAAAATAGTTAAAACCGCTGATGTTATAGGCTGTCAAATTGACTTCACTGCCATCCTTGAAGATTTTCGAAGTAGTCAGGATACAAGGTTTCGTCAAACCGTTGCCTCGCATTAGCTCGCCGCCGACAGGAGTATACAGGCTGTTCGTTAATAGATTAATCGCATTTTTCGATGCATCCCACGAAACTTCGAATGGCTTCTCGGAATCATTTAAAGCCAGGGCGATATCACGGAGCTTAAAGTAATTATTCCCGTTGATATTGTACGCGTCAAATTCCACTACTGCCCCGTTTACAGTTACTTTCGCGGCTGTAGGCAATGCCGTTGCCGTCTGGACCGGAGTCTGCTGCGCCAGTTCTTTTCGTACGGTTTCGATCCCTGCTTCCACCGCCGCCGGCACTTTGTATTCCAAAATCGCTTTGGTCAATGGTACTTCACTGGTCATGATATCAATGAGATCCCAGGTGTACACCTTGCCATCTACATTTGTCGCATTGTTATATAATACGGTATAATCCGTGGTGATGGAATAAAACATTTCAGCCCCGGAAGCCTGCAAAAAGGCCTTGGCCTGAGCAGCATCCTCCGGAGTGGAGGTTGACATGCCGGATCCGTCCGAATCAGTCTCAAGGTCCATTTCGATCCGATAAACGCCGTCCCCTTTTTCAATAAAATTGAAGCCTTCATCCGCACTCATCTGCTTCAGGGCCAGATATGCGTTTTCAAAAGAAGCGACAATCTTCTCGCCTTTGAAAGTGCCGGTATCCTTTTCATAAGTCAGGGGCTCGACTTTTACAGTCATACCCTCATAATTCTGCATATCCGAAAAATCTTCCGTCATGACAGCAGTATCTTCCGTGCCCATCAAGTCTTCATTGTAAGCCATCACTACTTCCATGCCGCCGGTATTATCACCGTTGATATTCAAGGCGACTTTCATGTCCATACAGCCCGTCATTGATAAAATCATAACCGCAATGGCAATGATCGAAAAAACTTTCTTTCTGTTCATGGCAGATACCCTTTCTAAATTTAGAATAATGAGTTCAGCATAATTTATGGTTATAGTATATATTGCCATTTAAATTTCGTCTATGATTATTTATTATGCTTGTTAATTTTATAACAGATGGGTATATATAAAACAGTACACGTTCAAAACGTGTATGACAAATATATTATATGGGAGGACGAGAATGTTTAATTTGAAAGGGAAAGTAGTTGTAATTTCGGGGGCTTCTTCCGGGCTGGGAGTACAGATGGCCAAAGGTTTTGCCGGACAAGGCGCGGATGTTGTCATTACAGCCAGAAGAATGGAGAGACTGGAAGAGGTGGCAAAAGAGATTCGGGAAATGGGTGCAAAATGCCTGCCTGTCCGCTGTGATGTCACAGATACCGAATCCATCAATGCGGCAGCCGATTTAGTCGAGAAGGAGTTCGGAAAAGTGGATGTGCTGGTGAACTGTGCCGGATCGGCTAAGAATGCAGGGGTTCTGACCATGACAGATGAAGAATGGGATTTCACCATCGACACGGACCTTACCAGTGTGTTCAAGGTAACCAGAGCGTTCGCAAACATCATGAAGAAAAAGAATTACGGAAGGATCATCAATATTGCTTCGATGTATGGGATGGTTGGAAACACTGCGATTGATACCGTCGCATACCATGCTTCAAAAGGCGGTGTGGTCAACTTCACAAGAGCGGTTGCCGCTGAACTTGCGAGATACAATATAACCTGCAATGCGATCTGCCCGGGTTATTTTGCTACCGAGCTCACCATCGATACATTAAAAACAGAGTATTTTACGAACTATATGAAAGCCACCGTGCCTTTGGGACGTTACGGATATGAAGGGGAATTAAACGCCGGAGCCATATTCCTCGCCAGTGATGAAGCGTCCTACGTTACCGGTGTGATTTTACCGATAGATGGCGGTTATACGGCTGTATAACAAATCAACAATATAGTTTACTGTACCTGGAACTACAAAAAATAATGCTCTCCGCCTTTGCACAGGCAGGGAGCATTCATTTTTGCATAAATTGGCCAGTACGGATTTATATTACCAGTGAGCGGATCAGCATGAAAAGAGCTGTGCCCGGCGGCAAAAATACGGCAAGGAACATGACAGCAGCCGGGATGTTTGTTATGGCATCGACATTGTTGAAAAACATCGAGTAAGCGAAGGTGCCGGCAATCAAGCCGATTATTCCCAGTAAAATTTTAACTTTTTTGTTTGATGAGAGCCTGATCAAAGCAAACATCAGGAGGACACCGACAGCGATCGAAGAGATCATAGTCACGTAGACCGTGTGCACCAGCAGTAGTGACAGTGACGCGCAAATAATAAATATAAGGACCCAGCCTAAGATCCCAACGATTCTTTTCCGCTTTTCAAAGGTGTCCAACGGTAACGGCTCATAGCTTTCTATAGGAACTCCTTCATAGGAATCTTTATCTTCGTGGATAAATGGGACTTTGTTTCTACTGGCGTATCCGGCCAGGGCCGCTAAAAAATCTTTGGCAGATTTTGTTGAGACATTGGCACGGCCGATATGTTTTTCTGTGCCGCTATTAAAAATGTCAATGCTGGTCCTGTTACTGCTTTCAGAATATATAATTTTTCCTATGTCCTTGAATCTAACCTTAAGCCGGCCCAATTCAATATAATTTTTATTGCATTTTAACTTCAAGATAATATTGCTCCTTTATCGAATTCGATTATACTTCTTTGATTATTCTTTAAAAATATAGTTTTTACCTTCATATTTTTCTATATGGTACAGCAGATGATCAACAAATCTGCGGGCTTCCTTTTCGTCAGCATACCAGACATTGGAACCATTGAAACCAAACGAACCGTCCTGGTCACCCTCGCTTTTCGGTGCAGCCCAGATCGGATTGCTTCGTTCCGATTCCGGGATCAGCAGTACGTCGTCCGCTGAGGCAATGATATTATAAAGCTTGTCTTGCACGGAGCCATCTTCCATATTGATCGGTACAGACTGATAATTACGGAAAACGGTGGCATTTTTATACCAGCCGATTACGCACAGATCAGTTCCTGGCTTTTCGGAACACCAGATGACCAGCACATTGTCCAGCAGTGCTTCTTCGCTGAAGTGACTGCATCCGCTTACTTTTTGTATTTCTGTCTCACCCCAACTTCCGTCAGGCAGGATTTCGGCCTCATAATAGCCGAGTAACAGCTCGCTTTCTGTTTTTCCGCTTTCATCCATCACTCGGATAGGCAGAAAATTTATTGCTTCAAATCTCTTCTGATTTTCGTTTACAGGTGGGTAAACTGAATTTTCGCTCTCGGCAGCCATTCCTTGGTAATACTTCATCCATGGGATTTTACAAAATAATATTCTCATGTTCGATACCTCCTTGGTTCAATATTGTACACTAACAATTTATTTATCGCTACAGGGCTTTTTGGCCTGCTATATAATATTTCCCGTTAATTTTTTCCGTTCTGTCAGGGCTGAACCGGGTTGAAAGAAATTTTTCTTTGGTGTACATTAAAATAAATATTTTGAGAAGAAAGGAGCTGCTGTATTATGGACATCCAACTGATGCCCGCACAAATAGAAGATCTGCCTGCCATCAATAGAATACAGAAGCTTGCCTTTCGGGATTCCTATGATCAATATGGATTTTGCCCGGCTTTCGAAGCAGAAGATGAACATCTGATAGCTTATTTGGAATGGGCCAGAATTTACAAAATAGTTCTGGAAGGTCATATCATCGGTTCAGTATTCATATACAAAGCCGAAGAAAACCATTATGAACTGGACAGTATTTCCCTGGCACCGGAATACCAGAATAACGGCCTTGGCAGCCGGGCCATTTTAATGATTGAAAACAGGCATCCCGATGCGTTACTGTGGACTTTGTCCACTCCGGCCTCCGACGAACGGAACCGGCATTATTACGAAAAACTGGGGTTTGCCCCTTTTGATTCAGAGTATATTAATAACGATCTTGTCTTAATTCGCTATAAAAAAGAAAAATAACTATTCCAGCGCAGTAGCGATAGCCGGAACGATCTGCTTCTTTCTCGATACGATCCCCGGCAGATAAACACTGTGGCCTTTTGGCTCGAGGCCAAAAGCTTTTCCCACCACATCCTTCAGCCTTCCGCAAAAAAATACTTCGGAGCCCTGGTTCATAATATCGGTAACCAGCAGCATTACCAGACCGTAATTCCCGGTTGAGCAGAACTTCGCCATGGATTCCAGTATCAGATCCTGGATTTCATCGACGTTTTTAATGTCTATTGTTGTAATTTGCGCTATCCCAACTTTGCCCCTGCTGAATTCATATTCTTTAAAATCTTTGGTCAGGAGTTCTTCCGGTGTTTCTCCTTTCAGGGCGGAGCCGGCTCTGAACATTTCCATGGAGAAGGTATCTATATCGATACCGGCGATGGAAGCCAGCTTTTCCGCAGTGATCTTATCCAGATAAGTAGAAGTCGGCGACTTGAATTTCAGGGTGTCGGACAGTATGGCTGCGCACATCAGTCCTGACAACTTCTTAGACGGAGCAAGGCCGGATTCAAAATAAGAATTTGCCACAATGGTGGAGGTGCAGCCAACCGGATCATTTTTAAAAAGGATCGGTTTTTCTGTCCGTATATCTCCGATCCTGTGATGGTCAATGATCTCCAGGATTTCTGCCTCTTCTATGCCGTCCACTGTTTGGCTCATTTCATTATGATCCACCAGGATCACTAGTTTTTTGTTTTGGCCGATGACATGGTAGCGCGAAATGAAACCGATGATCCTCCGGACATTGTCAACCACCGGATAACTCCTGAATCTTGAATTCATCATGACTTGTTTGATATCTTCAACATAATCATCCGATTCAAAAGTAATAATCCCTTCAGCGGTCATTACATACCCCACAGGAATGCTTTGATTGATCAGCCGGGCGATGGTAAACGTGTCGGACGGAGTGGACATCAGGATGCAATTGCTTTTCTTAGCCTGCTCGATAATGGAATCGTCCACTACACTGCAGCAGGTGAGAATAATGCAGTTGGCGCCCATTTCTATCGATTTGGCAATGTAGTCCTGACGGTTGCCGGTTATGATAATATCTCCGTTTTCAATATACGAATCAAGTTGCGAGAATTCTGCCGATAGGATGAGCACTCTCCCCGTTGGATTGAAAATTTCCTGGCTGCCGGTTACGATGGTGGCATTCAGGGTGTCCGCGATATTGTGAAGGGATGTGCCGCTGTCCGCAATGATATTATTATCGATGGCATCCATATATTTTTCGGTGATATCTGAAAGGGTGACGATGCCGATCAATTTATCTTTTTCACCAACAACTGGCAACGCTTTGAGGCCGGTTTTTTTCATAATGCTCCAGGCTCTTTTGATCGGTATGTTCTGAGACAAACCCTGGACGATATCCATATCCAGATCAGAGACCTGTTTCTTTACACTTTCCACCAATTCCGGCGCCTCAACACCAAAATATCCGAGAACAAATTCTGTTTCCTTATTGAGTTCTCCAAGCCTTCCGGCGACAGCATCGTAACCCAGACGGCATTTAAGCTCTGCATAAGCAACGGCAGAACAAATGGAGTCAGTATCGGGATTTTTATGGCCGAGCACGTAGATTGTTTTATTCATTTTGCCCTCCGGAAAATGGTTCGGGAAAACAGCGGACTACAGAAAATTATTAATGATCATGTATTGATATTATAGACTAATATGGTCCAATTATCAAAAATATAAACTAAGAATATTGAGCGCAGATCAGGGTAAAATACAAATATAACCGTGTACCCCAAAATCGGTGAGAGAATTTTCGAATTTAATTTCGAGAGGTTTAAATGAGAGAAATAGATAAAAAGGCATTACGCTCGCAAAATGACAGCGAATTCCTGGAAGAATTCATAAGAGAATACGAAGGGTTTATCATAAAGGCGGCTCGAAAAACCACCGGGAGCTTTATTTCCAAAAGTGATGACCAGTGGTCAGTGAGCCTTTCGGCTTTCCATGAAGCCATAAAAATGTACTCTTTTGACAAGGGAGCCTTCCTCCCGTTTGCAGAGCTGGTCATCCGGAGAAGGCTTTTTGATTATGTGAGAAAAGAATCCAGGCATTTTAATGAACTGTCCATCGAGGAGCTCTCCATAAAAAGAGAAGAAAGCGGAACCACCCGCCCGGAACCGGCATTATCCGAAAAAATGACCTCGCAGGACAATCAGGACGTAGTGCTGGAGATCCAGGCGGTTGTTCAGACTTTACAAGAATATGGTTTTTCCTTTTTTGATCTGGCGGCGGTTTCTCCAAAATCGGAAAAAACAAAAACTGCCTGTGGAATAGCAATAGCCTTTCTTGCCCGGAGTTCGATCTTGGTGGAAGAAATGAGGCGGACGAAAACACTGCCGCTGAAAATAATTGAAAAAAATTGTGAGATACCCCGGAAAATCCTTGAGCGGCATCGAAAATATATTATAGCAGGTACAGAGATCATCGCCGGGGATTACCCGATCCTGGCAGAATATTTCAGCTATGTGAAGAGGGGGAGATCGATTTGAAAGGAATCATTGTAGAGTTGGAAAAAGACCAAGCCGCAGTTCTGGGGGATGACGGTACCGTGACCCGCGTAAAAAACAGAGGCTACCGTGTTGGAGAAACCATCCATATTAAAACAAAAAGAACACAGGGCAGAAGAATGGCAACTATGGCGGCAAGTCTTGTGGCGGTTTTGATGGTTGGAGGCATGTCCACTTGGGCATATGCAACACCTTATTCTTCCGTCAGCCTGGACGGCGATCCATCCATTGTTCTTGATGTGAACCGTTTTGATAAAGTTATCAGTTATCAGGTAGATGGGGACGAGGAACTGATCTTGAACGAAGATCTAAAGAACATGAACATCCGCGATGCCGTTGCAGCTGTCATCAAAAAACTTGAGGAAAATAACGCTACTGAGGAGTATAGCATCAAGGATATCGTTGTAACCGTCTCAAGTAAAAATAATGAAAAAACACACAAACTCTTAACATCTCTGGGAAAAGAAGTCTCCGAGGCAGCAGAAGCGGAAGGCTTTGATGAAGTGAATATCGAAGCTGAAGGCACTGGATATGAAATGGTTCAGAGAGCCAGAGAGTATGCTGATGATAACGATACCGTTATGACACCGGGCAAACTCAACCTGATCACAAAATTATATCCTGATACTGAATTCAAAGATATGGACGACGAGGACATCGATGCTTATGCAGAGAAATCCGTCCAAGAAATCATGAAGGAAGTCAAATCGATGAGATCAAATGACGCTGATATGAAAGCAACTGCCCCGGGACAGGAAGGCAAATTAATGGGACCGGCGACCCAAAAGGGCAACAAGGGCGACAGGGACGAGGAAACAGAAGAATAACTCTACAAGTCAACAATTGCCATGAAACACAATCTATCTGTGGACACTCAGGTTGTGCGGAGCAAAGATGAAATCGTCCACAATTGGAAAAAGAGGTGAAGAATATGAATCGCAAAGGAATAGCTATTTTGGTAACCATCGTCATGATGCTGGCGATGATTCCGGTGGTTGCATTCGCTACAGTAGAAACTATTACACCGACTGCGCCTGCAGATCCGGTATATCTGAGGAGCAGCACGGCAGAGACTGTACCGGTGACTTTCACGATCGATGTCAGTGACGATACGAATGTTGCAGCCAGAATTTCGTTGATGGATGGTAACGACGAAATCAGTTATGCGACACGGACCATTCATCCGGATGATGGATCCTGGTCGGGCACGGTCAATCTGCCGGTCAAGGCCGGCACACCGGAAGGGGTATATGATATAAAAATCGTACTGACCCAGGGGACAGATATTGAAGATGCAATCTTAGAAGGTATGGTCAGAGTAGATAATACCGCCCCGACGTCGACGATTACAGATCCGGATAACATGCAGGAACTGAGCACGGGGGCAGCTGTGGAGATTACAGGAGAGGCCAGTGATGCAGACATTACCGGTACATCGATTGACGGATCAGGAATCGCCGGAGTTGCTTTGCAGATCACCGGACCGAGCCATTATTCGAGAACGCTGACTGTGAACGGAAAAGAAGATTGGTCTGCTGATTGGGATACGCCTTCAACTGCAGGTGCTTATGTGGTTTCTGCAAGAGCCACCGATGAAGCCGGCAATGTTCAGGCTACCGCGACTGCCATCACTGTTTATGTGGGCATGGAGGCTCCGGATACTTATACTCTCACGATGGCAGCAACTACAGGCGGAACCGCTTCTGCAATCACCGCGGGTCCTTATATCTCCGGATCAGCTGTCAGCATTTCAGCAACAGCAAACAATGGATATGAATTCACCGGATGGACGGCGTCAGCGGGGAAATTCGCAGATGACCAGGACCCGACCACAACGTTTACAATGCCGGATAAAAATGCAACAGTAACCGCTCATTTCGAGCTCAAATCGTCTGAAGATGGTGATGATACTGATGAAGATACCGTAGCCTTTAAGGCGGCACCGGCAATTGCGGCTGAGATTCTGAAATATAATAATATTGCCCCGAATGCCAAAAAAGAAAAGGGCGCCAAGGGTGAAAAGGGAATGAATTATATATCAGCAGTTGCTAAAGAAATGGGGAACGGAGGAGATTTCAGCAAAGGCGATAAATCCGACTATGACGATTATTATGATGCAGTTCTGGAATATCTGACGGATTTGACTGATGTTTCGTTGAAGGACCCAAGAGAATAATATCGAGAGATTAATTAATAGTAGCTCAAATAAAAAACGGACATGAATTTCATGCCCGTTTTTTTGTGATCTTATGCTTTTTATAATCCGGATTTTAAATGGAATATCTGACAGTGGCCCGGGTATAAAGAAAGTATTAAGACTTGGCTAAAATACTTGCTGTTCCTATATAAAACGAGTAATATGACTCCCTGAGGTGGTGAGTGTATAATGGATCAGGACAAACAGCGGATTTCTTCCACGACAGATAGAAAGTCGATTCAGGCTTCCGGCAAAATAAAAAAAGGGAGCTTGAAAATTTTTCTTGCCTATGCCCCGGGCGTAGGTAAAACCTATGCAATGCTCGATGAGGCGCAAGAGAAACTCAAAAGCGGCGTTGACGTACTCGTGGGATATGTTGAACCGCATTCAAGCATTGAAACAATGAGATTCCTGGAAGAATTGCCGCAATTGCCCCTTAAAGAAATCAAACACGACAACCTTCAAATAAAAGAATTTGATCTGGATGCGGCACTGGCCAGAAAACCCGAACTCATTATCGTGGATGAACTTGCCCACACGAACGCTTTTGAGATGCGCAATAAGAAACGGTTCCAGGACATTGAGGAGTTATTGAATGCAGGGATCGATGTATATACGACCCTGAATATTCAAAGCATAGAAAGTCTGAATGATATTGTTCAAGAGATCACAAAGATCGTTGTAAAAGAAACCGTCCCGGACTACATAGTTGACAATGCAGATACAGTCGAGATTATCGATTACGCTCCTGATGAACTGCTGAAGCGTTTTGAAGAAGGGAAAATCTATCTGCCGAAAAGATCATATAATATAACAAAATCGATATTCACAAAAACGAATTTACGCCTTTTGCGTGAAATCGCCATGCGCAAAGCAGCGGACAGAATCAGTTTTGACAACCGCGGCCAAGGGGATATGAATGAAAATATCGTCGGGACGAAGCTATTGGTTTGTGTCAGCGCCTCGCCAACATCAGCGAAATCGATCAGATGGGCGGCGAGGATGGCCAAAGCCTTCCATGCACCGTGGGTAGCTTTATATGTGAATAAAAATCTGGCCGATATCAGTGAGGACAGCGTGCAGGCCAATCTGAGTCTGGCGAAAAGATTAGGGGCCGAAACGATAAGACTAAATGGCCATGATATTGCGGCTACTATTTCCGAATATGTTAAAATTTCAGGGATTACAAACATTATTATCGGCAAAACCAGAAACAAGAAGACACTGAAAACTCTTCTTGTGCCGGAAATAGAAGACAAGATCATTTCTTTACTGCCGAATGTGGAAATCCACATCATCCCTGAAATAGAACAAAAGCCATACAGAAAACACAAGAGAATAAGGTTATCGGATCATATCATATTCTCCTGGCTCGATACTTTGAAAACTATAGGGATATTGGCTGCAGTAACTATGATTTCTATGGGGTTTCGTAATGGCGATTCAGGAAGCCAAAACGTGATTATGCTTTATATTTTAGCAGTTCTGATCATATCGAGAATCACCGAAGGATATCTTTTTGGATTTGCGGCATCGGTATTGAGTGTTCTATTGTTTAACTATTATTTCACAGTCCCATACCAGAGTTTTCATGCGATACAGCCTGGATACCCATTGACCTTTGCTATCATGCTGATTGCAGCATTCATTACCAGCGCACTGACTGTGCGAATAAAAACCCAAGCCAGACTCTCTGTTGAAAGGGAACACCGCACAAAGCTGTTATATGACATCAATAAAAAGCTATTAGCGACCAGAGGGCTTGAAAATATCATCGCTTTAACCAACGAGTATATTATTAAAATTTTTGATCGCCCGGTCGTTTTTTATACGCAAGATCCGCAGAACAATTTTCCTGGATTTCCCAAAGGATCATCGGCGGATCAGGATACTTCAGTCTTTCAAGGCAAGGACGAAAAAGAGGTCGCGCATTGGGTATTCCTGAATCAGAAACCGGCCGGTACCGGCACGGATACCTTTAAAGGAGCTTTCGGGTATTACTTGCCGATCATATCGCAAGGCAGTGTACTTGGCGTCATCGGCATCTCCTGCGTAAAGGGCAAGCTTCGGCAAAACAGCATTCTCTTCTTAAAGATGCTGGCATCCCAGGTAGCGATGGCTCTGGAACGCCAAAATTTATCAGATGAGCAAAGAAGAATCATGATAGAGGCAGAGAAAGAAAAGATGAGAAGCAATTTGCTTCGAGCGATTTCCCACGATATACGCACTCCTTTGACAGGCATTTACGGTGCGAGTTCCGCGATTCTGGAAAATGGGGCCAGCCTTGATAAACAGACCCATGACAAATTGATCGCCAACATCAAAGAGGATTCTCAGTGGCTAATCCGTATGGTTGAAAACCTACTTTCCATAACCAGAATCAACGAAGGGACCATGAATGTTACAAAATCAGCGGAAGTTGCGGAGGAAATCGTTGCTGAAGCCATCAGTCAGATAAGAAAGAGATTCCCGGGACGGAAGATACATGTGAAGGCCCCGGACGAGCTCCTTGTTGTCCCAATGGACGGAACATTGATCGAGCAAGTTTTGATGAATCTGATCGAAAACGCAATCAAGCATTCACCGGAGGACTCCGATATAGAGGTTGAAGTCACACGAGAAAGCCAATTTGCCTTATTCGAGGTGCGGGATCACGGCAAGGGAATTTCAGAGGAAGATTTTCCGTACCTGTTTGAAAGCTATGTACCGGATGGAAAACGAACTGCCGATTCGGCGCGAGGCATGGGGATCGGACTGTCTATCTGCCTGTCTATCATAAAAGCACATCATGGTACGTTGGAAGCTGTTAATAGGAGCGGGGGCGGGGCGGTATTTCAATTCAGGCTGCCGCTGGAAGGATCGAAATGAATAAGAACGCATTGATTTTAATTATTGAAGATGACGAGACAATCAGCAACTTCATGACAGCGATATTGACTTCGAACCATTATAATATAATAAAAACCGGGAATGGCGAGCAGGCGCTCTCTATGGCGGCATCCCATTGCCCTGATTTGGTTTTACTTGATCTGGGACTGCCTGATATAGATGGGGTTGAAGTGATCAAGAACATCAGGAAATGGAGCGCGATGCCCATTATTGTTGTATCGGCACGCGGGCACGAACGTGAAAAAGTCGAAGCCCTGGACATGGGCGCGGATGATTATATCACAAAGCCATTCGGAACATCTGAACTCCTGGCCAGGATCAGAACAGAACTCCGGCATAGCCAGATCAAGCTGAATGAATCTGGCGCTATCATTGAAAAAACAGCCGTGGGCGATATGGAAATAAATTATGGAAAAAGACAAGTGACGATCACCGGAAAAGAAATTCATCTTACCCCCATCGAATATAAAATCATTTGTTTGCTCTCGCAATATTTGGGGAAAGTTCTAACCTATGATTTCATCATTAAAGAAATATGGGGCCCCTATGCAAATGAAATACAAGCGCTGCGAGTCAATATGGCTAATATAAGGCGAAAACTGGAGGATAATCCAGCAGAACCCAAATACATTGTTACGGAGGTTGGTGTTGGATATAGAATGCTTGAATGGATATAACCAATTAGCCGCTGATATGGATTTGATTATTAATAATAATTCTTTAATTATTTAAAAGAGGGTTTATCATGTCAGATACCTACAGAAAAAGGAAAAAACAGCTGGCAAATATTTCACCAACCAGAATCATTGTATCCAGCTTTGCGCTCCTGATTTTAACGGGAGCAGTTTTACTGGACCTGCCGATTGCTTCAAATGACGGCAACAGCATCGGATTTTTGGATGCGCTTTTTACAGCCACCTCCGCGACTTGTGTAACGGGCCTGGTCATTGCCGACACGCTGACCCAATGGACTATTTTTGGGCAGATCGTCATCATAATATTGATTCAAATCGGAGGACTCGGCATCGTTACGCTAGCGACTTTTTTCTCGATCTTGTTGGGAAAGAAGGTCAGCATGAAGGGAAAAATACTGGCACAGGAATCAGTAAGCGATTACAGCTTCCCCGATGTTCTTGACTTGATTAAGAATATCATGAGAATCACAGTAATCATAGAATTGATCGGGGCAGCTATCCTGGCAATCAGCTTCGTACCGAGGTTTGGAGCAAGAGGGATCTACATGGCTGTATTTCACGCTGTTTCCGCCTTCTGCAATGCGGGATTTGACCTGATGGGAGGGTATCAAAGCCTGACAAAATACAACAACGACCCTATTGTGATCTACACCATAGCCATATTGATTATTACAGGCGGACTTGGATTCATTGTATGGAAGGACTTACTGGAATATCGAAAATCAAACGGATTATATCTTCATACAAAATTGGTTCTGATTATTACATCCGCTTTAATTGTATTCGGCGCACTATTCTTCTTCATTTCAGAATACTCAAATCCAGGGACAATGGGGCCACTCTCTCTGTTTGAAAAATTGAATGCTGCCGTTTTTCATTCCGTGACGACCCGGACCGCGGGGTACAATTCGCTTCCTTTGAACGAAATGAATGATATCTCTAAGGTTACAACCATTTTACTAATGTTTATAGGCGCTGCTCCGGGATCCACCGGAGGAGGCATCAAAGTGACTACATTCGGGATCCTTGTGATGGCTGTCATATCCAATATCGCGGGAAATGACGAAACAATTGTGCTGCGACGCAGAGTGTCCCAGGTAGTAGTGAATAAAGCTCTTGCTATAGCAGGTTTAAGTATGGTTCTTATTTTTATTATGACGACCATCATAATCGGCGTCGAAAAGCTTCCGTTTATTAACGTCCTTTATGAGGTGACTTCCGCTTTTGGCACCGTTGGCTTATCAACGGGCATTACACCGGAACTTCATAGCTTCAGCAAAGGGTTGCTGATATTTACAATGTTTCTCGGAAGAGTGGGACCTCTTTCTTTTGCTGTAGCTATTGCAGCGAGAGAAAAGAGAAAATTCCAAAACACCGTTTACCCTGAGGGGAAGATCATGGTGGGCTAATTTTAAGGTTTCTTAATCGTGTTTGGAGGTTATGCATATGCAGATAATTGTAGTAGGATGCGGCAAAATAGGTTCACAATTTGCTCAGCTGATGTCCATGGAAGGGCATGAAGTCGCTGTGGTTGATAACAATAGCCAGAATTTTAAATATTTGGGCCCCAATTTTAATGGCGTTACCGTCCTTGGCGTGCCCATCGATGAGGACGTTCTCAAAAATGCAGGGATTGAAAGCGCTGATGGTTTTGTGGCGGTGACACCAAACGATAATATTAATATGATGGCCAGCCAGATCGCGAAAGAAATTTTTCATGTTCCCCATATTTTCGCAAGGATACAGGATCCGGTCAAAGACAGGGTATTCTATCAATTTGGTGTGCATACGGTATGCACCACCAATATGGCCGTGCAGGAATTCAGAGCGCTGATGCTGGGCGAGGATGTCAATGATTCTTTCTATATCGATAATATGGGCATCGAATTCAATTATGAACTGGTGAAAGAAGAGCACGACGGAAAACCCATGAAGTCTTTGCAGATACCAAAGGGTGACATGTTATTCGGTCTGATCAAAGAAGGAAAGCTGCACTTTTATGATCCGAATCTTAAGATGAGTTACGGTGATGAAATTGTCATCGTCAGTAAAATTTAGGGGAGTGTGCAAGATGAATATTATCATTGTAGGCGGAGGAAAGGTTGGATACTATCTATCCAAGACGCTGCTTTCACTTAACCATAAGATAAGCATGATCGAAAGCAATCGGGATATCTGCGTAAAATTGGCAGATGAATTGAACATCCCCGTATTTTACGGAGATGCAACAAGAATTGACGTCCTGAAAGATGCAGAGACTTCCAAAGCAGATATATTTATTGCGGTGACGGGTCTGGACGAAGAAAACCTGATTGCTTGTCAACTGGCAAAAAATAACTTTAAAGTACCGAAAACGATTGCCAGGGTCAATAATCCTAAAAATTCCAATGTTTTTATCACGTTGGGCGTGGATATCCCCGTCAGCAGCACAACGGTCATTGCGGATTTGATTGAGGAAGAAGTTGATTACGCCGGTATGAAAACATTAACCAGCATCAAGAACGACAAAATCGTTGTCAGCGAAATCGAAATCAGAAAGAATTCACCGGTTTTCAATAAAAGGATCATGGATATAAAAATGCCAATCGATTGCCAATTGATTTCCGTCATTAAAAATGAAGAGGTTTTAAAGCTTGCCGGCCATTTAGTACTGCTCGAGGGCGATTCTGTGATTGTTGTATCCAGTAGCGAAAACAAAAAGCTTCTAAGAGATATATTTATCGGCGCAGCAGAGTGATCTGAGTACAGATTTGCTGGTTCAAGATAAGCAGCCGGGTTATTAAAATATCGAGTATAAGACCGGTAGAATGACAGGAACCGCAAAAGTCAGGATCACACCTGTGATTAAGGCCACCAGCCCCAATTCCGGCCCGACAAATTTAGTGACGGGAACCAGCATGGTGTCCATGTTGCCCGCGGCGCCGCTGGCGATGGGGCTTCCCTTGCTGATTTTCACCAGCAGCGGCAGAAGCAGCACAGTAAAGAATTCGCGCATCACATTGACCACAAAGCCATAGGTGCCTGCCTCGATACCCCAGACCTGTGTCATGTAGGCGCCGGTAATGCTGTAATAGCTCATCCCGCTTGCAGAAGTGATCGAGATATGAAGAGGTATGTCAAGAAGTAATCCGGACAGCAGCCCCCCGCTCAGACTGCCCAGGAAGATCGCGATTGAAATGTATACAACCTTATAACCAACCACTTTAATATAAGAAAAGACTTTTCTGTTGCTTCCCAGGCTGATGCCTACTCCGGTGTAAAGTAGAATAAGCGAAATAATCAGCGAATAACCTAAAAAGTCCGACTGGTTTTTGGACAAGATAAAATAGCCGACAGCAACCCCAAACAGGATACTGACCGGCATGACCCAGATCAAAGGCGATGTTTTCTTCTCTTCACCGGCTTCTTCAACTCCGATTTCATCAGGTACTTTAAGCTTCTCAGCATCCAGCTTTACTCTCAAGGCATCCAGCGGTAAAATCAGCTTTTCAACCAGGAGAACCAATAGAACGCTGAAAAAGATTGCCGAAAGCGATATCAGCATGCAATTAAATCCGATCGCTCCCAGATTCAGCATAACGGAATCGTTAATTCCGATATTCATTCCTATGGTAAGCATCAATGCCACCAGAGCGACATTGATGATTCGGTCGATCAGTATTGTTGTGCCTTTAGAAACCGGCCTGAATCCAAGGAAAAAGCCGGCGCCCAGACAGATAAAAGGCAGCCAGGTCAATGGAATCACCCCCATATATTAACAATATTATATTATAGGGAGACTGAAGATCTGTCAACCTCCATAAGCGAATAGTCGATTTCGATTAAATACGTGTGCTTCAGGGTATATACATGAATCATAATACAGGAGGTGAGCACTTTGATCATAGTGGGGATAGCAGGAGGCTCCGGTGCCGGCAAAACAACGGTTGCACGCACAATAGCGGAAAGATTTAACAAAGAAAATGTGAATTATCTGTCTCAGGACTGGTATTATAAAGACCAATCGAAACTGACTCAGGCCGAACGCGAGAAAAAGAACCTTGACCATCCCAATGCCTTTGATAACGAACTGCTGGTAACACATTTATTGAGCCTGAAGTCCGGCCATAGCATTGAAGTGCCCAGGTATGATTTCACTAATCATTCCCGCATGCTGGAAACGATTCCTATGGAACCCAAATCAGTCGTTATTCTAGAAGGGATTTTGATCCTGGCCATTGAAAAAGTCCGGTCCGTTCTGGATTTTAAAGTTTTTGTCGATGCAGATCCAGACGTACGTCTGATCCGCCGCCTGGAAAGGGACATTAAAGAAAGAGGAAGCTCTTTTGATGAAACGATCAAAAGATACCTTCAGACAGTGAAGCCAATGCACGAAGCGTTCGTTGAGCCGTCAAAAATGTACGCGGATATTATTGTTCCTAGAGGCGGACAAAACGAAATCGCCACTGAGGTACTGGCCGATCTGGTGGAACATTACGCAGCGGAACAGCATGATAGCTTGCTCTCGCCGAACCATATTTCAAGCAACTTCCGTAAACGGATCGATGAAAAAACTGAAAACGTAAAATAGGCCGTTAAAATGAGCAAATTTGTTGACAAAAGCCCTCATTCAATATTATATTCTATATATCTCTTTGCACTGCATCCAAACATACAGTACAAACTGAGCAGGCGATGGATCGGCAAAACAGCTGATTCATGGGGCTGGGCCCAAATCGGGCAGCAGAGTGATTTTTTTCACATCTGTGGGACAGTAAGTAAGTATACTATCCTCAGATGTGTTTTTTTATGCTCGCAAGGGGAAATAATAATATATCAGAGGAGAACTTAAAATGTTTAAGAATGATCGAAAATCACAAGTCGCCTTGTTATCAATCGCGTCAAATACAACACTCATCATCATTAAGGTTGTTGCCGGATTACTGAGTGGCTCTGTAAGTATCATCTCCGAAGCGATCCACTCGGGCATGGATCTTGCAGCTTCGCTGATAGCTTTTCTTTCGGTCAGAAAATCAGGAAAGCCGGCGGATAAAGAGCACCCGTACGGACACGGTAAAATAGAAAATATTTCTGGTATCGTGGAAGGTCTCCTTATTTTTGTCGCCGCAGCCATGATTATTGTAGAAGCGACCAAGAAATTCTTTGAACAGATAGAGATCGAGCAAGCGGAAGTTGCTATGGCAGTGATGTTCACAGCGGCTCTGGTCAACGCCATCGTCTCAAGAAAATTGTATAAAACTGCCAAGGAGGAGGACTCCATGGCCTTGGAGGCAGATGCTCTCCATTTAAAAACGGACGTATACACATCATTGGGAGTAGGTTTTGGTATTTTATTAATCAAGGTTACCGGTCTTGTCATATTGGATCCGATCGTTGCGATTCTTGTGGCCCTCCTGATCATAAAAGAGGCCTGGGAACTGTGCAGCAATGCACTGGGATATCTGCTTGACATTAAATTGCCGGATGAAGAAGAAGCGGAAATCGAGAGGATCATCATGGAGCACAGCCATCAGTTTAATAGTTATCATAAACTAAAAACAAGGAAATCCGGAAACATGAAGCATATTGATTTCCACATTGTAGTGGATCCCGATATGACCGTGATGGAAATGCATGATATTATCGGAAGCCTGAAAAAGGATATGAATGACCGTTTTAAAAACACCAGGGTCAGCGTTCATGTTGACCCGGCGAAAAGAGATGAAAGCCAGTAATGGCGAAGGAGCAGCAAGATGTACAAAGATAAAATAAAAGGATTCGTCGCCGGATCGCTGGCAATGACATTAATATTTGCCATGACGTTTTCGGTCTATGCCTTAGTCGGAGAGAAAACCATTACAGCAAGTTATAACGATGTAAAAATTTATATCGACCAGAAGCTTATAACTCCAAAGGACGTAAACGGAAATATCGTCGAACCGTTTATATATAATGGTACGACGTACCTGCCTGTCAGGGCTGTTGGGGAGGCCTTCGGCAAATCGGTATCCTGGGATAAGAACACAAATACAGTCTATATAGGCACACAGCCTGCGGTGTCCTACCAGAACACTGTATATGGATTCCGTTTTTCATTGCCTGACAGTTGGCGCAGCTTCACTATTATCAATGGACAGTGGCAAGGCACCGCTTTGTCAGGAAGCCAGGCCGGAAATGTGGTTGCAAGCGGACCGTTGATCTCCATCAGGCATCCGCTCTGGACTAAAGAAGCTGCCCGCCAGGATATCCCGATTATGGTGTTCACGTATTCTCAATGGAATGCTGTTCAGAAAGAAGAGATCAGCCTGGGGGCGGCGCCGATCGGGCCAAGCGAACTCGGACGTAATTCGAGATATGTTTTTGCACTTCCGGCCCGATATAATTACGCGTTTTTTCCTGGCTATGAAGAAGTACAGGACATTCTTGATGGAAAACCTTTAGTTCCCACCGAACAATTCGAGTAACGAATAGTCAATAGTATAAAACGAAAGCAAGCGGCAGAGAACAACATTAGAGGAGGCGGAGAAAATGAATATCAAGTTTTTGGGTGCGGCAATGTCTGTAACCGGGTCCTGTCATCTCGTCACCACAGACAAATACAAGTTTTTACTGGACTGCGGACAGTTTCAAGGCAGCAGGACTCTGGAGAAATTGAACTTTGCGGACCTGGGCTTCGATCCGGCAGAAATCGATTTTATGATTTTAAGCCACGCCCACATCGACCATTGCGGGAGAATACCCCTTCTTACAAACCGCGGATTCAAAGGGAAGATCTATTGTACAGATGCCACGGCTGATCTGGTCGGCATTATGCTCAAAGACAGTGGTCATATTCATGAATTGGAAGCGGAATGGAGCAATAAGAAAGCTTTAAGGCAAGGGAGGACCCTTGTGGAGCCCCTTTTTACTATGAATGATGCGGCTGCATCACTGAAATTTCTGAACCCGGTCTTATATGAGCAATTCATTGATATTAATCAGGATGTCAGGCTAAGGTTTCTTGATGCGGGGCATATTCTGGGATCGGCAATCGTTGAATTGTGGATCAAAGAAAAAGATCAGATTTCTAAGCTTGTGTTTTCCGGTGATCTGGGAATGCGAAACGCTCCGATTCTGAGAGATCCAACGTTCGTACAAGAGGCTGACTATCTGATCATGGAAACGACATACGGAAACAGAACTCACGAATCCAAAAAAGACAGTATGGATAAGTTCATACAAATCATATTGAAAACAATCAAGAGAAAGGGAAACGTCATCATTCCTTCCTTTGCCGTCGGAAGAACTCAGGAACTGATCTACCAATTGAACCGATATTACGATGAAAACAAAGAATGCCAAAACGTCCTAAGGAATATCAAGGTTTATGTGGACAGCCCACTGGCCACCAGCGCCACTGAAATTTTCAGGAGACATACTGATGACTTTGATGAGGAAACAAGAGCTTATATCCTGAATGGCGACAATCCGCTGGACTTCAAGAATTTGGTGTTCACAAGGACAAGCGACGAATCCAAACAGTTGAACTTCATCGAAGAACCAAAGATCATCATATCAGCCAGTGGGATGTGTGATGCCGGCCGTATCAAGCATCATTTGAAACACAATCTTTGGAACCCGAAATCAAGCATAATAATAGTCGGTTATCAGGCAGAAGGGACACTGGGCCGATCCCTTGTCAACGGAGACAAGGATGTCCACATATTCGGTGAAAAGATCCATGTGGCCGCAGAGATATACAGCCTGGAAGGCCTGTCGGGCCATGCAGACAAAAATGGTCTTTTTGAATGGATTTCTGGATTCAAGAAGATGCCTCAGAAGGTTTTTCTGGTGCATGGAGAGGACGATGCGAAACACGCTTTTGCCGAAACGGTTAAACAGACCCTCGGATATGAATGTACGGTTATAGAGGATGTGTCAGAGTATAATCTGGATGCAAATGTGATAATCAGCATCGATGATGTCAAAAATAGAGTATCAGCCGGTGTGCAGATGTTCAAGCTGAGAGACCGGCTGGCCAAGATCCATGATGAGTTTGAAGCGGTTGTACATAATGCCGATATCGCTGAAAATAAAGGCATCCCGGCTGAACGGATGAATGAGATATCAAATGCGATCCTTGAACTTGAGAAAACGACAATGACGTTGGGGTCATTGGTCACCAATACGGAGAATTGAAAACCGGAAGGCGATCATTTATGGATACGACTAGTAAAAAGCGCTCATTAAAATCCGGCACGCCTCCCGGCAGCCTGGTGCATATCGGAAGAAAAAACAGCGGTGAAGTTAAAATCAACATTTTCGATTATATTGAAGACAGCTTTGGGGAAAAGGAGATCGAGCCGAAGGAACTGCTTTTTCCTGTCTTTGAAAAATCAGTCAACTACTGGATCAATGTTGAGGGCGTACATGATGCCAAGGTTATTGAAAAGATCGGACAAATTTTTCACATCCACCCCTTGGTGATGGAAGATATCCTCAATACGGAACAGCGGCCTAAAATAGAAAATTACGATGATTATGTCTATATTGTGGCAAAGGTCCTGTCCTATGATGAAACGCTGAATGATATCTCCACAAGGCAGGAGAGTATTATTCTCGGCGAAAACTATGTCATATCGTTCAGTGAAGGGGAAACCGGCATCTATGATCCATTGAGGGAAAGAATCAGACAGGGGCTGGGGCAGATCAGAAAGTCGGGTTCGGACTATCTCACATATGCCTTGCTTGATCTGATCGTTGATAACTATTTCGATGTGCTGGAAGGACTGAATGACCGGATCGAATTCGCTGAGGATGAATTGATCTCATCGCCAGCACCGGAAACCCTCAGAACGATACATCAATTAAAAAGGCAAATGGTTTTTTTGCAAAAAGCGATATGGCCGTTGCGCGAAGTGATTGGAGCGCTGGAAAGAAATGAAATATCATTTATGAAAGAGCCGACACTTCTTTATATCAGAGATTTGTATGACCATATTTTTCAGATCATTGAAACCACAGAAACCTTGAGAGATATCATATCCGGCATGCTGGATATGTATCTTTCCGGGATCAGCAACAGAATGAACGAAATCATGAAGGTGCTGACGATTATTTCAACCGTCTTCATACCACTTACTTTTATCGCGGGCTTGTATGGAATGAACCTGATCATGCCGGAATACAACTGGCCTTTCATGTATCCGTTGTTATGGGTGATCATGTTAACCATAGCGTTCATGATGCTTGCGTTTTTTAAAAAGAAGAAATGGTGGTAGACCGGCAAGCGCAATAAAACGAGGTCAAAAAATCAGGCCATGAAGTATTTCTGCATTCATGGCCTCTTTAATAGTTTTTAATCAAGCTTGAGTTCGAAACAATACGCACATTTTTCAAATCCATAGATTTCATAGAATCTATGAGCTTCTTTTCTTGGCATCCCCGAGTCGAGCACGATGGCGTGGCAGCCTCTCTTCTTGGCCAGCTCTTTTGCGTGATCCATCAGGCTGCGGCCATATCCTTTCCCGCGATCTTCCTGGTTGGAAATAATACTTGATACGTAACAGGTCTGCCCCGACAGCCAGAACGTATTGAAATAAGTTCCGTGGCAGAAGCCCTTTGGTTTGCCGTCGTCAAATACGAAAAAAGCGAAATCATTGTCGTTCGCCAGAACTTCTTCGTAGACTTTTCTAATGACATCCTTATTATAGGTATTGTAGGTCCACAATTTTTCGATGTAGTCAAATGCCAGATCAAAATCTTCCATTGTTGCGTTCTTGATTTCCATAAAATGATCCTCCCGATATTGTAATTTAGTATTCTAAAACTCGGATGAAATAATTTTCGGCCTCGATTCGATTGTGTTTTCTTCTCCGATACAATATTATTATAAGGGTATAAACTGTGATTTTATACTTTTATCTTATCAAATAATGGTGTTTTTTTATCGCGGGAGTAGAAATGAACTCAAAATCTGACACTCTTTATTACAAAACCACGTATCAGGACGAAACCTTCCCGGTTAATCTTTATAGAATTAACCGTTATTCATGCGATCCTCCTGGCCGGGGGTATAACGATCTGCATTGGCATGACGCTGTGCAGTTTACCATGGCTGTTAAAGGAACATTGACGATTCGGGTCAACGGCGAGGACTTTGAACTGGCGCAAGGAGAAGGTATATTTATCAACAGCGGCCTGCTTCATATCACGACGGACATCTCTGATGAGGGCGAATATATCAGCTTGGACTTTCCTGAAAAGATGTTATCCTTTTATCCCGGGAGCAAAATGGAGCAAAAATTTGTTCAGCCTTATATCAATAATTATGCTTTGCCGGCTGTTTCCCTGAAAAAAGGAGTAGATTGGCAAGGGAAGATACTTGACCTATTATGGCAACTAATACGGGAACTATCCGCAAAAGAATCCTCTGCGTCCGAATACAAGGCAGCCTTGTTGATCAGTGAGATCTGGTACCATTTAATAACCAATATCATTCTGGACACTCCTGAAACTTCAATTCCCGTTCTTAGAAGACAGGAACGCATTCAGACACTGATTGCTTTTATTCAAAACAATTACGGATCTAACATCACGATCGGCGATATTTCCGATTCGGCAAATATCAGCGTAGCCGAGTGTTTTCGCTGTTTTACCAGATTAGTTCATGCGGCGCCATACGAATATCTTACAAAATACAGGATCAACCGCAGCATAGACTTGCTTAGTGAGACATCGTTGTCCATCACCGAAATAGCAGGGCAGGTGGGATATAACTACACAAGCCAATATATTAAAGCATTCAAAAAGCAAATCGGGATGACTCCTAATGAATATCGTGTAAGCCAAGCCCCGGTTACATAGTTGTTCTAAAAAGGCTGCATTGTATGCAAAATTGAAAGGCTAATCCATTAGTGGTTAGCGTTATGCAATTTTGAGAGATCACATTGCAGTAGAAGTCATGCCTTCTTTGGATCCAAGCTCCATAACAGCTTATACCGCGGCAAGCACGGCTCATGAAATTATTTCTCTGATCGCACTTCAAAAGAAAAACGGTTTCAGATAGAATAGTATAAAAAAAGGAGGACCCATGAAAATTGTAATCAGCGATTATCCTGATGATTTGAACAGAAATACCGATTATGAAGTAATGCTGCTTCAACATGAACTGCCGGATGCCCGGATCGTGGTGCATCCCTATATCAACCATTCCGATTTTTTGGATGAAATGGCGGAAGCCGATGGCCTGATTACCGCTTTTCTGACAATAGATGATGCGGTATTATCGCATTGCAAAAACTTGAAGTGTATCAGCGTGAATGCAACAGGCTACAATTCCATCGATCTTAAAGCTGCTGCTAAAAAGGATATTGTGGTTTGCGCACTGAAAGATTACTGCACCGAAGAGGTTGCTGATTTCACACTGGCACTGATGCTGTCGCTGGTAAAAAAACTAAAACTCCATCAGCACTTTGTTGATGAAGAACACATCTGGCAATTCACAAAAGTCGGATCTGTTTTACGACTTCGCGGTAAGACCTGGGGAATTTTCGGCTTTGGCCGGATCGGCCAGGCGGTGGCGAAAAGGGCGCAGGCCTTTGGCATCCATGTTGTTGCAGTGGATCCGTTTATACCCCCGGCTGTGGCGGAAGCTCTGGGAGTCAGCCTGGTAGACAAGGAATATGTTTTGGAGCATGCGGATATGATATCCAACCACATGAGCGTATCGTCGGATAGCAGCACATTTTTCGATTGCGAGTTCTTCGGGAAATTATTGAGGAAGCCCATGTTTGTCAATGTTGGCCGGGGAGTCTCTGTTGATGAAGAAGCGCTTCTATGGGCGCTGAATGAAGAATTAGTGTCAGGGGCAGGCTTGGACGTGCTTGCGGATGACGGCCTTTCAATATCCACCAACCCGCTGGTTGGCAAAGAGAACGTGATCATCACGCCGCATGCTGCTTTTTATTCTGAAGATTCCATCAAAGCTTTGCAGGACATATCCTGCAATAATTTAGCAAGCTGTCTGAAAGGCGAGACTCAAAAGATCAATTATATAGTTCGATAATTCGAAAACTGCTTGGCAGGGATTGATTTTTAAGAAATCAGGCGTAAAGTAATTCACAAATGAATAATTTTACGCCTGATCTTTATTTCCGCTTAACGGTTATGAAATGATATGAAAGGAAGATCGAACAATGGGGAAATACCAGCCAAAAGATTCGTCCAGATCGCCGCGGTTTTGCGGCAACAGAACATTTATGAGATTGCCTGAAGTAAGAACATTGGAGGATGTTGATTTTATAGTAACAGGTGTACCGTTTGATACAGGCGCTTCATTCCGTGGAGGAGCCAGATTCGGACCCGCCGCCGTGAGAGAAACATCGATCCTGCTGCGCCCTTACAACTATGAACAGGATATCAACATCTTTGACTTTGCCTCCGGGGTGGATTATGGCGATATCGAAATCATACCGGGCTATATTCATGAAACCTACGACAGGATGGTGGAGCAGTTGAAGCCGGTCTATGAAGCCAATGTCGTTCCGATTTGCATCGGCGGAGACCATTCCATCTCTCTAGGAGAACTCAGAGCGCTGAAAGCAGCCATTGGGCCGGTTGCCCTGATTCATTTCGACTCCCATACCGATACATGGGATAATTACTGGGGAATGAAATATACTCACGGAACACCATTTCGCAGGGCCTTTGAAGAAGGCTGCCTGATTGCGGACAAAACAATCCAGATCGGCATGAGAGGTCCGCTCTACAATCCGGGAGATATCAACGACTCTCGTGAAATGGGATTCGAACTGCTGACCGCGGGAGATGTCCACCGAAAGGGCATCGACTATGTGGTTCAGAGAATCCAGGAAAGAGTCGGCGATACTCCGGCCCTTGTGTCATTTGACATCGATTTTCTGGATCCATCCTGCGCACCTGGAACCGGCACACCTGAAATCGGCGGGTTTACCACATGGGAGGCACAGGAGTTGATTCGAAAAGGGCTGAAGGGTTTGAACATCAAAGGATATGATCTGGTCGAAGTGCTCCCCGCCATGGACCACGGTGACATCACAGCCTTTGCAGCATCCGGGATCATTTATGAATTTATTACTCATATTGCACTGAATATAAAAAATAAAACCCACAAGCCATGAACTTGTGGGTTGATGTATGGTGGAGAATAGGAGGTTCGAACTCCTGATCTCTTGACTGCCAGAGAATATAAACCTGCTTCTGGTAGTCACATGCGGGACTTTAACAATTGAAATCACAATGAAATAACACGCAGATAAAACCATATATAAATAAATAACAGAAAATTCAAATATTATACAATCTTGTCAGGATAATTCTATTAAAAGCGGGGTATATTTTATATTATAAAGTATGATGGAATCGATGAACAACTGGGTCTGAATGTGGACGCTTATACCCAGTTGCGAGATAGTAGCGTAACCGGCCAACAAGGTCGGTTTTTGTATTAATTGAGAAATGCAGATGTAGGAGGTAGTAAATCTGAAGAAAGGAGAATTGCCATGAAAAGGAAAAGATTAGTATGGCTGGTTGTATTACTATTGTTGTTTGCAATGTTGCCGATGCAGGCGTATGCAGATGACATGGTAATAACTATACCTTCAACTATTGACGGAGTGACGATCCCTGTCAATGGTGCAACTCCGGTATCAACATTGCCGGATGCAGCAGAGTACACAGCAACAATTGCATGGTCCCCGGCAGATGCAGTTTTTGCAGGGAATACAGTGTATACTGCAACGATAACAATTTCACCTAAAGCAGGATATACTTTAACAGGTGTGCCTGCAGACTCATTCCAGGTGACGGGAGCTACGGCAACAAATGCAACTGATTCGGGGATCGTAACCGCAGTATTCCCGGCAACAGCACCAGACACAACAATTTCAACACAAGCAATTACCGGAGTAACACCTCCGGTAGAAATGGCAACTCCGGTATCGACATTACCGGATGCCACCGATTATACGGCAACCATCGAATGGTCGCCAACAGATGCGGCTTTTATTGCAGGCACAGCATACACGGCAACAATAACTGTTACACCTAAGATAGGATATACCTTAACCGGTGTGCCTGAAAACTTCTTCACTGTAGCAGGAGCTACAGCAACAAATGCAACCGATTCGGGAATCGTAACTGCGGTATTCCCAATAACAGCAGTTGAAGCCCCGATACTTCAAGGTGCGACAACAAGTACAGATGGTGGTACGGTTACATTAACATTTAGCAAAACGATGTCTGATCCATCCGCTGAAGCTGCAAATTTTATCGTAAATGCTAATGGGCGTTATTGGGATACTTTTTATCTTTCTCCATATGGCGTAAGTAGTGCAACGCTAAACACGGATCCGACAAAAATTGATTTAACGTTGACCACACCCGTACAGAGAGGAGATATAGTCACTCTTGATTATACTCCGGGAAACGTGATGGCGGCTGATGGCGCTACATTAGCAGCGATTTCTTCGTGGACAGTGACAAATACAATCCCGGTCATCATTGACACAAATCTGGAAGGCACCTGGCAAGCCTATGATCATGTAGGCAACTGGTGGGAAGGACCATACCCGGGCGGAGATGACCCTAGGGGCAATGTATTTAACCGCCATATCGTAATCAGCGGTAGTGCAGTCACTTTTTTTGGGAATGGAAGTCTGCCTTTCAAAGATTTCCTCTTCCTGCCAAGTGAGGAAACTGCGGCAAAGAGTTTTACATTTGTCCTGGATTTAACGGGGGTAATCAATTACCATAGCATGGAAGGCGGTGGCTTCTTATTTAACTCGATTATCGATGAAGGTCTGCTTTATGGATATTGTACATTATTCAATTCAGCAAATGGAGTTGATCTGTATCAGATAAAGGGCATCGATGTCAATGCATTCCATGAAGGAAACCCGGCATATATGAGTTATGCTGCTCCGGATATCGTATCTCTGGGGTCGTACCCTTTAACAGGCTCTATACACAATATAACATTGGAAACATCGGCAGAAACTATTGACATGTGGGATGGAACTACAAAAGTAATCGATAATGTTGCACTTCCGGATGAATATGGCAATGGAGTCGGCATGATAGCAAGCCAGGCAAGCCACGGCTGCTCATTGTTATCCATTTTCGTATTCAGTGATCTTAATATCCAAGGAGTTGCAAATTTATCTGCAGTATTGGCAGGAAATCAAGCAAACCTCACATTTACCCAGCTTGAAGGGGCTACAGCCGTTCAAGTAGAGCAATCAACGGACGGAGCCACATGGACACCGGCGACATTAACAGCACCGTATTCAAGTGGTGATACATCTGCTACCGTAACGGGATTAGCATCAAAGCAGACTTATTATTTCAGACTCATCATTACAGGTGGTAAATATGATGGACTATCAAGAATAGCTACGGCATCCTATATACCCGGCCCAATTAGTGATTTGGCAGGACGTGGGGGTGATGGAACTGCAGATCTGACATTTACGCCGCCTGAAGGAGCACAGTCTCTTGTTGTAATGCAATCTACAAATGGTGGAGTAAGCTGGTCAGAATCAACCCTGGCGAATCCAATAACAGCAACATCTTCAGCAGCAACTGTAACTGGATTAACAAACGGGCAGCTTTATAGTTTTAAGATTGTGGTAACTCTAGGTGATCAGAGTGTTTCAAATTCAAATATCATTAATATAACACCTGCTGTACCTTCTACCCACCATCATAAGACCATCACTGAAATCGAAGTACCTCTGGCATTAGGGACAGATCATATTGCATATATTCAGGGCTATCCGGATAATACCATAAGACCTGAAGGCAATATAACAAGAGAAGAGGTTGCGGCAGTATTCTACAGGCTCCTTGATTCTACCTACAGAGATACAATAAAGACAACAGACAGCGGTTTTTCAGATGTTTCACACAAAAGATGGTCCGCTAAACATATTGGGACTCTGGCAAAAGGTGACATTATCAGCGGCTATCCGGACGGAACGTTTAAGCCGGGCAGCTTTATTACGAGAGCAGAACTTGCAGCTATAGCATCAAGATTTGACAAATTGAGCACAGTTCAGATCAACAAGTTCTCGGATATAAGTGGTCACTGGGCATCCAAATATATCAACTCAGCAGCTGAAAAAGGTTGGGTTAGCGGTTATTCAGATGGAACCTTTAAGCCTAATCAGTACATAACCAGAGCAGAATTCGTAACGCTGGTAAACAATGTGCTGAAGCGGAATGTAAATGAAGAAGGTATTTTAAGTAATGCTAAGAAGTTCCCGGATTTAACAAAGAACAAGTGGTACTATGAGGATATGGAGGAGGCAATGAACAGTCATAACTATCAATTGTCACCTGATAATGTTGAAACCTGGACGGAAATATACAATGCAAACAATGAAATGTAAATTAAAATTTAATGAAATTTAACGAAACATAAAAGAACCCACAAGCATTCAAGCTTGTGGGTTCTTTATGGTGGAGAATAGGAGGTTCGAACTCCTGATCTCTTGACTGCCAGTCAAGCGCGATCCCAACTTCGCCAATTCCCCGGGATGTCGCCTTGCGACTATTAGATATTACAATAAACAGCGCTCTATTTCAAGACTTTTTTGTTTACAAAGTCCACTGAAACATGTTACTGTTCAGACTGTCGGCATTGTAAATGAAAAACACGGCGTCCGGTTTATATTCTTTGGCATATTCCAGAATCGAGCCCTTAAAAAGCCGGGGATCCAGAGCACGGACTTCATGCACGCCCAAGCTCAGGAACGAATACACCGGCACTCCGAAGGAATCCTTGATGATCAGAACTTTTCCCTGCTTTACCAGATGGTTGATAAAGATCAGTTCCTCGTTGTCACCGTGATATGCAGCATAGCGGTTTGTAGTCAGATCGGGATTTTCAATATAATCCTTTACGATAACGGCATCATAAAAACTCCCGTCGCTTCGGGTCGTGACACCGTAATCGGTTTGTTTTAAAGTCAGGTCAGTTTTAAAGTCGGGAAGCACCAACATGAAATCATCGATACCTCCGTAACGGACGCCCACTCTGCGACCCATCGATCCGATATAAGAACGTTTCATATTCTTAAACGTATAATTTTCGGGATCAAAAGTAGTCAGGTCGATTTTCATTCCGCAGTCGGTGTTCAGCTTTTCTGCGATGATTCCCGTCGCTTTCAGTGCTGAAGGGATGGTCCAGTGATGATCAGTATTGTAAAACAGCTGATTTTGCGGGATTCCGTTCGCCACAAAAGCTCTGAATGTTCCGCGCAGATCAAGAGTATCCACACCGCTTTGTTCCAGGTCAGCCAAAAAGGCATCGGAATTCTCCTCTCCGTAGTCAAATGTTATAGGGGTTACGGTTTTTTCGTCAAGGAGCTTAAAAGGCGCCAGCACCCAGAAGAAATTATTTATGCCGAATTCTTTCAGTCCGGTGTCCAGCGCTGCGATTTTCGCGGAACATTCTTTTAAATCTCGCTGATTGATCAAATAGGTGATCTGCCCGTTAGACGTTTTATACAGATAACCATAATTTGGATCGGGGATCGTCTTTTTGCCCATGATCACCTGAGATTCTCCGTATAACTCAATAAAATTATCGTGCTGGGGGACACTGTCTATGATGACTTTGTCGAAGATGCCGATTGCGCTTTCGATCCGGTCCATGACCGGGGTGCCGGGAGGGACCGTACTGCGATATTCCGTCAGGAATTTCGTCGGGAAGCCTGTTATCATTAGCCCGATGCTGAAAAAACAAACGAAAGCGGCAAAGAATAAAGCCGCAAACCCATGGCCTGCAGGAGCAGAAAACCCATTTGAAGTTCTTATATCAGCAGGATTTTGATTTTTCATGGAGACTCCGCCTTGCTAAAAATTGAAATATATAAACGGATTATGCATTCCTTTTACCAGATAGGAAACTGCAACAACAAACAATAAAGTGGTCCCGACAGAATACACTAGTGAAACTCCGATTCTGCCGGCAGACAGATGGGTGAATCGGTTATTTATGGACTTGCCGATCCATGGACCTGCCGGCATGCTGAATACGATTGCCGGAATCAGGAACCAGATGGATTCTTTGATCCATGCCATCGTTCGGACATCGTTGAAAGGAACATGTCCGGTGCCTGCCATGAAACTCAAATAGTCTATAGCGGCGCCGATGGATTGGGAACGAAACAGCACCCAGCCAACGATAATCAGCAGTACGGCATAGAAATGCTTTGTGAATCCCATCAAGCTTTTGGACAACTTTGTAGTTCCTGCAAATCGATAAAAGACCATTTTTTCGAAATCTACGGACTTTTCAAGACTGATAAAGAGGAACCACAGGAGTCCCCAGCAGATGAACGTCCAATTGGCGCCATGCCAGAAACCCGTCAGGGACCACACAACCAGAAGATTGAAATAAGTTCTGATCCGGCCTTCTCTGTTGCCTCCAAGCGGAATATAAACATAGTCCCTGAACCAGGAGCCCAGAGAGATGTGCCATCTTCGCCAGAATTCAGATGCGGACTTCGAAATATAAGGATAATTGAAGTTTTCAGGGAAAACAAATCCGAACATCCGACCCAGCCCTATGGCCATGTCCGAGTATCCTGAAAAGTCAAAAAAAATCTGAAGAGTGTAGGCAATGGCCCCCAGCCAGGCGAGAGTCACAGTGATCCCGCCTTCACCGGCGATCCTGAAGCAATGGTCCGCAATGAGAGCCATATTGTTTGCAATCAGGACCTTTTTGCAGAAGCCGATCAGAAAGCGGTTGATCCCTTCGATGACAAGCCCGGGAGATTCTTTGCGATCAGGAATCTGCCGAGCCATAATCTCGTACCGGATGATCGGCCCGGAAAGAAGCTCGGGGAAAAAAGCGATGTAAAGGCCGGCGTGAAGGAGATTTTTCTGCGCATTCGCTTTGCCTCGATAGATATCCAGCCCGTAACTGATTGCCTGGAAAGTGAAGAAACTGATTCCGACGGGAAGGGCGATCCGGGGAACGGATATGCCGGCACCGAACCATGCGTTCAGATTTGTCACTGTAAAGATTAGATATTTGAAAATAAAGATGATGCCCAGGTTAAACGCCAGCATCGAAGCGACAGACAATTTATTCCGACAGCGCTGGATCAGAAAGCCAAACAACCAGTTGCACAGAATGCTGAAAACCAGCATAAAAACAAACAGGGGCTCGCCCCAGGCATAAAAAAACAAGCTGGCACATAGTAGAAAATAATTCTGCAGCTTTCTGCTGGATCTCAGAAGACCATAGTAAACGAAAAGGGTGGCAGGCAGAAAGCATAATATAAATGTAAGAGATGTAAACAGCATAGATGCTCCTTATTGATTCATACTGCCTTTTTCGTAACCTTTCAGATCTAAACTTACATAGGTAAATCCCGCGGCTTTGCCTTCTTCGAGTATTTTTTCCCTCAGCGGGGATTCCAGAAGGCGAGCCATTTCAGACTGGAGGAGTTCCAGCCTGGCTACGGATCCGTGGTGGCGTACCCGCAATTGGGTGAAGCCGGCCTTCTTGAGAGCCGACTCCAATTTATAGATTGCGTGCAACTTTTCCGGATTTATTTCTTCGCCATAAGGAATTCGGGACGCCAGGCATGCAAAAGCCGGTTTATTCCACACTTCAATACCTCTGTCCCTGAGTTCCGTTCGGATTTCATCCTTTGTATATCCGGCCTCCTTCAGGGGTGAAATCACTCCAAGCTCTGTAATTGCCCTGAACCCGGGACGATAGTCATCCATATCATCAAGATTGGTCCCGTCCGCAAAAGTCCACTCACGGCCTCCGGACAGAACCGCTCTTTGGTTGCGGGTCGAAGCCATCAGGGTGCCCATCAGTGCTTTTTTGCAGTGATAGCATCTGTCCCTGTGATTCTCCCTAAAACCGTCGATGGCTTTTAGTGTGTCCCACGGCACTTCTGTAATCAAATGAGTGATGCTGTTTTTTTTGCAGAAATCCTTTGCGTAAAGGATTTCATCTTCAGCGAAAATCGGCGCCACAGCAGTGACGGCCACAAACTCTGAAGGATCCAGTACCTCACCGGCCACAGCAAGAAGGAGTGTGCTGTCCACACCCCCTGAATATGCCACCGCCAGAGGGGCATGCTTCTTTAGAATGCTTTCTAATAGTTCCAATTTCTTAAACTTATTCATGGGGTAATTATAGCATAAGGGAAGCAAATGTTATTGCTTTTTTTAGGGGCTGAAGGTATAATGAAAAAACATTGTACATGCGGGGATTAGCCCCGCAGTTTTAAATTGGAAATATCCAATAAGACTCATGCTTTTTGCTTGACAACGATATTCAGCCGGTGTACACTAATTAAGCGATTCTTTGAGAAGAGTCGGTTTTCGCTTGTTTTTTCTCATTTGAAAGCAGCGATAAAAACCGACCGCTGAGAATGCCGGAAACAAAGCAAATACAGCATATGACAACAGAAATAGTTAGATCTGAATCAATAAATAATGGGAGGTAACGAACGATGGCAGCAGGGGCAAGAGTAAGGGTTACATTGGCATGCCAGGAGTGCAAGCAGAGAAACTACACTAGCATGAAAAACAAGAAGAACGACCCTGATCGTATTGAACTTTCAAAGTATTGCAAATTCTGCAAGACTCATACAGTTCATAAAGAAACAAAATAATAAGAGGTTATTAAGGAGTAAATCTAATGGCAACTGAAAACAGGTTGGAACCCAAAGTCGCACCGAAAGCCGTAAAGAAAAAACCCGCACCTCCGAAACAGCAAAGAACCAGCATGAAGGAATACTTCAGCGGCATAAAGACAGAAATGAAGAAGGTAATATGGCCGACCAGGAAGGAATTGACCTCCTATACAGTCGTCGTAATCGCTACCTGCACATTTTTTGCTTTGGCTTTCTGGGGAATCAATTCAGGCGTTCTGGTGATGTTAAAAGGCATCCTCGGAATTACAATGTAAGGGAAAAGGAACATAATGGCAGAACGGGAAAAAGATTTAACCTTCGATACCGTTGAGGAAGGTGTTAGCGGAGTCCGTGCAATACGTGAACCCATGTGGTACGTAGTGCACACCTATTCGGGGCACGAAAACAAAGTTAAGGTAAATATTGAAAAGCTCGTCGAGAACAGAGGAATGCAGGATTTGATCCTCAGTGTTGTTGTGCCTACGGAAGATGTTGTTGAAATCAAGAGCGGGCAGAGGAAAATCAAAACAAGAAAAATGTTCCCGGGTTATGTGCTGGTTAAGATGATCGTAACAAACGAGTCCTGGTACCTCGTACGAAACACACAGGGTGTCACCGGTTTTGTAGGACATGGTTCCGAACCTGTTCCGCTTACTGTGGAAGAAGTCAGGCGCATGGGCATCGAAAAGATCACCATCGATTTGGATATTAAAGTCGGTGATTCCATCAAAGTGATCAACGGTCCGTTTGAGGGCTTTATGGGTGTTGTATCCGACCTGGATTCGGAAAAACAGACCATGCGTGTTTTGATCAACATGTTTGGAAGAGATACGCTTGTTGAACTGGAGTATGCTCAAGTCGACAAGCTTTAATGAAATATTATCGGGCGTCAGCCCAGAAACCCGCATGGCGGGGGAAAGGAGAAAAAACAAATGGCAAAAAAAGTCGTTGCGTACATAAAACTGCAGATTCCTGCCGGTAAAGCAACACCGGCACCACCTGTAGGACCGGCTCTCGGACAGAAAAGCGTGAATATCATGGAATTCTGTAAACAGTTCAATGCCAGGACCGCAGATCAGCCCGGAATGATCATACCGGTGGTCATCACTGTATATGCGGACAGATCGTTCACCTTTATTTGCAAAACACCGCCGGCAGCAGTTCTGATCAAGAAAGCGGCAGGTTTGGAAAGAGCATCGGGCGAACCAAATAAGAAAAAGGTCGGAAGCATTACCGTGGCACAGGCACAGGAAATTGCAAAGACAAAAATGCCTGACCTCAATGCAGCGAATCTGGATTCCGCTACTGAGATGATCAAAGGCACAGCAAGAAGTATGGGTATAGTAGTTAAAGAATAATCAGTGGGAGACTTGATAAAAGTCGTCAGCACCACAAGGAGGTATGAAAAATGGCAAAAAGAGGCAAAAAGTATGCCGAAACCATAAAAACGTTCAATAAGCTGAATCTTTACGATATTAGTGAAGGAATACAGCTTGTAGTACAAACCGCGAAAGCCAATTTTGATGAGACCATCGAGACTCATATCAAATTAGGCGTTGACGGAAGACACGCAGACCAGCAGGTCAGAGGCGCCATCGTTCTTCCGCACGGAACAGGTAAAACAAAGAGAGTTCTCGTATTTGCAAAAGGACCTAAGGCTCAGGAAGCTGAAGCGGCTGGCGCAGATTATGTCGGCGCTGAAGAACTTGCAGATAAGATCAAGAACGAAAACTGGTTCGATTTTGATGTAGTAGTTGCGACCCCGGATATGATGGGCGTTGTGGGTAAGCTTGGTAAAATACTGGGACCAAAAGGATTGATGCCAAATCCGAAGTCCGGAACAGTAACCATGGACATTACCAAAGCTATGGAAGAAATCAAAGCCGGTAAAGTCGAGTATCGTCTGGACAAAACCAACATCATTCACACACCGATAGGAAAAGCTTCTTTCGGACCGGAAAAACTTCAGGATAACTTCACTGCTCTGCTTGAGGCCGTTATTAAAGCTAAGCCGTCAGCAGCAAAAGGACAGTATCTGAAGAGCGTGACCGTAGCATCGACTATGGGCCCGGGCGTGAAGATCAATCCGCAGAAAATCCAGTTGTAAAAACGGATTTCTGAAGGAACAACAGAATAAGAAAATTAACCGTAGACAGCGGGCGCCGTATGGCTTAATCTCCCGCCGAGGTACAATATAAAATATTGACCCCGCATGTCTATGACAGGCGGGGTATTTTTTCAGGTATTTTATAAAGTGCCAATGTTTTACTCTTGTTCTGCAGCAGGATTTATTATTAAACCGAATTGCAGGGCAAAGAAAGGAGATCAAAAAATGTCAGAAGAAGCAAAAAAAGAAAAACAGATTATCATTGATGAAATCAAGGGTAAGTTCGAAAAAGCGCATTCCGCGGTAGCTATTGACTACCTGGGCATTTCCGTAGCGCAGGCAGATGCTATGAGAAAGAAGCTTCGCGAGGAAAACGTAGATTATACAGTTTACAAAAACACCCTCGTTAAGAGAGCCATCGAAGGAACTGCTTTTGAGTCGATGATCGGCGCACTCGACGGACCTAGCGCATTTGCGTTCAGTTACGAAGATGCTACAACTCCGGCCAGAGTGATCAATGATATTATTAAAGACTACAAAAAAATGGCGTTCAAAGCCGGTTTTGTTGAAGGAACTTATTATGATGCTGAAGGTATGACCGCAGTTGCAGGTATCCCTGGCAGAGAGGTGCTCATCGCCAAGTTCCTGGGCAGCATCCAGTCGCCTGTTAGCAAGCTGGTACGTACATTCCAGGCAGTTGCTGATGCAAAGGCTGAATAATAAAAAGAATATGATTTTCGTAAAATAAATAAAGGAGAATGGAAATGAATAAAGAACAGATTATCGAAGCCATAAAAGGCATGACCGTATTAGAGTTGAATGAACTCGTAAAAGCTTGTGAGGAAGAATTCGGCGTATCCGCAGCAGCTCCTGTAGCAGTTGCCGGTGCAGCTGCAGCTGCAGAAGTTGAAGAACAGACTGAGTTCACAGTAGTTCTTGCAGGCGTTGGCTCAGAAAAGATCAAGGTTATCAAAGTTGTCAGAGAACTGACAGGCTTGGGCCTCAAGGAAGCAAAAGATCTGGTTGACAATGCTCCGCAGAACATCAAAGAAGGTATTGAGAAGCCAGAAGCTGAAGCAATCAAAGCTCAGCTGGAAGAAGCCGGCGCTACAGTAGAACTGAAATAAATCAGTTTCAAAAACATTCGGCCTTTGGCGTTACAGCCCAAGGCCGATTTATTATGTTACCGACAGATTACAAGAGAGGTTGCTATGAGGAAAATTCTGGTGAGTTCCTGCCTGTATGGTGACTGTGTTCGATATGACGCAGTCCTCACAGAATGCACGGACCCACGCTTTTTAAAATGGAAAGAACAAGGGCGGCTCATAAAAATCTGCCCGGAGGTTTTCGGCGGTTTGAGTGTGCCCAGGCCGGACTCGCAGAGAGTGGCGGATCGGGTCATGACCAGAACCGGCGAGGATGTTACGGAAGCCTATGAGACCGGGGCTGCGGAAACGGTGCGCCTGGCCAGGGAAAACAACGTCATTTTTGCCATTATGAAACAGAGAAGTCCATCCTGCGGATCAAGGATCATCTACGACGGCAGTTTTACAGGGATAAAAATACCCGGCGAAGGGGTTGCCGTTCAAAGACTGAGAGAGGCTGGTTTTCAAGTATTTGGAGAAGATGAACTGGACCAGGCAGAGAGATTTCTCCGGCAAAACGAGTAAAAACAACTTGACTTATTGACTTGTTTGTAATATCATAGTACATTGCCATGAAAAGTAGTTTCTTGAAATTTTAAGGAGTGATGAAAATGCCAAAACCCGTTGAATTTGGTAGAAAAACTCGAATGAGTTATTCGAAAATTAACGAAGTGGCCGAAATGCCGAATCTGATACGCATTCAGACGGAATCCTATGACTGGTTCATAAAAGAGGGTTTGAAGGAAGTATTCGAAGACATTTCGCCGATTGAAGATTACGCTGGAAATTTAGTACTGGAATTTATCGATTATTCACTGAACGACCCTCCGAAGTACGAGCAGGAAGAATGCAAGGAAAGAGATGTTACCTATGCCGCCCCTCTTAAAGTGAGAGTCAGGCTGGTTAACAGAGACACCGGTGAAGTAAAAGAGCAGGAAGTCTTCATGGGAGATTTCCCGCTGATGACAGAAAAAGGTACTTTTATATATAACGGAGCAGAAAGAGTCGTGGTCACCCAGCTGGTTCGATCGCCGGGGCCATATTACGAAGTTACCGTAGACAAATCTAATAAGAAGCTTTTTTCAACCACTGTTATCCCTAACAGGGGTGCTTGGCTTGAATACGAAACTGATTCCAATGAAGTGATCTCCGTAAGGGTGGATCGCACCAGAAAGCAACCGGCAACTACATTGCTGAGAGCTTTGGGAATCGGTTCAGATGCTGAGATCATTGAGATCTTTGGTGAAGATCCGCGTCTCCTGAAGACCTTGGAAAAGGATACGACAGAGACTTACGAAGAAGGGCTGAAAGAAATCTACAGAAAACTCAGACCGGGCGAACCGCCTACGGTGGAGAGTGCGAGATCCCTCCTGGATTCTTTATTTTTTGATCCGAAGCGCTATGACCTGGCAAAAGTCGGAAGGTATAAATACAATAAGAAGCTTGGTCTTTCCAACAGACTGATCGGATGCAGGGCAGCGGAAGATGTCATCGATCCGAATACCGGAGAAGTTCTTGCCGAAAAAGGTCAGCACATTTCACGTGAACTCGGCTTTGAGATCGAGAATGCCGGAGTCAAATCGGTGCTGGTATTCGGCAGAAATGACGAAGAATACACCACAAAGATTATCGGCAATCATTTTGTCGACATCAGGAAATATGTAAAAATCAGTCAGGACGAATATAAGATCCCGGTTAAGGTATATTATCCGGTATTGAAAGAAATCCTGGAAAATACAAAGAAGAAAGATCTGCCGGAGGTCCTCATGGCCAGAAAGGCGGAACTGTCTCCGAAACATATCATCCTGGACGATGTGATCGCATCCCTTTCCTATGTTCTGAATCTGAACTATGGGATCGGAAACGTGGATGATATCGACCATCTTGGCAACAGAAGGCTCCGTACCGTGGGTGAACTGCTTCAAAACCAGTTCCGAATCGGCCTTGCGAGGATGGAGAGAGTTGTAAAAGAAAGAATGACGATCCAGGACATTGAGGTGACCACACCGCAGGCCCTGATGAATATACGTCCGGTCACTGCTGCAATCAAAGAGTTTTTCGGCTCTTCCCAGCTTTCGCAGTTTATGGACCAGACAAACCCATTGGCTGAACTTACCCACAAGAGAAGACTCTCTGCGCTGGGCCCGGGAGGCCTTTCAAGAGAAAGAGCCGGTTTCGAGGTTCGTGACGTTCACCATTCCCATTATGGACGTATGTGTCCTATCGAGACGCCTGAAGGTCCGAATATCGGACTGATCGGATCTCTGACCACCTACGGGAAGGTCAATGAGTACGGATTCATCGAAACCCCTTACAGACTGGTTGAAAAGGGAACAGGAAGAGTAAGCGATAAAATCGACTACCTGACCGCCGATGAAGAAGAAATGCTGATTATAGCCCAGGCCAACGAACCATTGGATTCCAACGGTTATTTCATCAACCACAAAGTCGCTTCCCGTGGAGCGGGTGGAGAAATCGACCTGGTTGCCAGAGAAAATATCGATTATATGGACGTATCGCCGAAGCAGGTCGTGTCCGTTGCCACTGCTATGATCCCATTCCTTGAGAATGACGATGCCAACCGTGCGCTGATGGGCTCCAACATGCAGAGGCAGGCAGTACCGCTTCTCGTGGCAGAAGCGCCTATTGTCGGTACAGGAATGGAATACAGGGCAGCTTGCGATTCCGGCGTCGTAATACTGGCGAAAAACAGCGGAACCGTCAAATATGTGGACGCAAGATACATTGTCATAACCCGGGAAGACGGACAGGGGGATGACAGCTACCGGCTCCTCAAATTCAAGAGGAGCAACCAGGGCACTTGCATCAATCAAAGACCGATTGTTTTTAAAGGAGAAAAAGTAGCTGCCGGAGAAGTGATCGCCGACGGCCCTTCAACGGATCTTGGAGAAGTGGCTCTGGGCAAGAACCTTTTGGTTGGGTTCATGACCTGGGAAGGCTACAACTATGAAGACGCTATCATTCTCAATGAGCGGCTGATCATGGAGGATGTTCTTACATCCCTTCATATAGAAGAATACGAGTCAGAAGCCAGAGACACCAAGCTCGGACCTGAAGAAATCACCCGGGATATCCCGAACGTTTCCGAAGAAGCGCTGAAGGATCTAGATGAAGAGGGCATCGTCAGAATCGGTGCCGAAGTATCCTCGTCCGATATCCTGGTGGGTAAAGTTACTCCGAAGGGAGAAACAGAACTGACCGCTGAAGAGAGACTTTTAAGAGCAATTTTCGGCGAAAAAGCCCGCGAGGTCAGGGACACTTCTCTCAGAGTTCCTCATGGTGAAACCGGTATCGTGGTTGACGTCAAGATCTTCTCCCGTGAAAACGGCGACGAGCTCCCTCCGGGAGTGAATAAACTCGTTCGTTGCTATGTGGCTACGAAGAGAAAGATCTCCGTAGGAGACAAAATGGCGGGACGTCACGGAAATAAGGGTGTTATTTCAAGGATCCTTCCTGAAGAAGACATGCCGTTCATGGAAGACGGAACACCGCTGCAGGTCATGCTGAATCCTCTTGGTGTACCTTCCCGTATGAACGTCGGACAGGTAATGGAGGTTCATCTGGGCCTTGTTTCCAAATACAGAGACTGGTTCATTTCCACTCCGGTATTTGACGGAGCCAGCGAGATGGATATCATAGACCTGCTGGCCGAGTCCGGATTCCCGGAAACCGGAAAACTGAATCTGAGAGACGGCAGAACCGGAGATTTCTTTGATAATCCTGTTACTGTCGGCTATATGTATATGCTGAAGCTTCACCATCTAGTAGATGATAAGATACATGCGAGAAGCACGGGCCCTTATTCCCTCGTAACACAGCAGCCTTTGGGAGGAAAAGCCCAGTTTGGCGGCCAGCGTTTCGGAGAAATGGAAGTATGGGCGCTGGAAGCTTACGGCGCGGCTTACACCCTTCAGGAAATACTGACAGTCAAGTCCGACGATATCGTGGGGCGTGTCAAGACCTACGAGGCCATCGTAAAGGGAGAGAATATCCCTGAACCGGGCATACCGGAATCCTTCAAGGTACTCATCAAGGAAATGCAATCTCTTGCCCTTGACGTTAGAGTGCTTGCCGAGGACGACAGGGAAATTGAAATAAAAGAGACTGTAGAACTCGAAGGCATCACAAAGTACGACGGGACTCTGGATTTTGAGCCTGAGCTTGTTTCAGAAGAAGAATTTTTCGATGACTACAAAGATGAAAAAAAATCAGGCGGAGCCGGGGAAGATATCAATCATGTCGACTTGGATTCAGAAGATGATTTAGGTGATGAAGAATAAGGAAGGGGGAGACACTCCTTGAACGATAACACAAATGATATATACGAACTCAATAATTTTGAATCGTTGCAGATAGGGCTGGCATCCACGGATAAGATTCTCAGCTGGTCTCACGGCGAGGTCACAAAGCCTGAGACGATCAACTACAGAACACTCAAGCCCGAAAAAGACGGTTTGTTCTGCGAAAGAATTTTCGGCCCGACCAAGGACTGGGAATGCCATTGTGGAAAATATAAGAGGATCCGCTACAAAGGGATCATATGCGATCGCTGCGGTGTAGAAGTAACGAAAGCCAAGGTCAGACGTGAAAGAATGGGGCATATCAAACTGGCGGCTCCGGTCTCTCATATCTGGTATTTCAAGGGCATTCCGTCAAGAATGGGCCTTATCCTTGACATGTCCCCGAGAAACCTGGAAAAAATATTGTATTTTGCTTCCTACGTTGTACTTGAAACGGGAAATTCCGGATTTGACTACAAGGAAGTGCTTTCAGAGCAGCAATTCCGGGATGCAAGAAACGAACCGGGAATGACATTTAAAGCAGCCATGGGCGCGGAAGCGGTCAGGGAACTTCTGGCGCATATCAACCTTGAGGAACTGAGTGAAGACTTGAGAACCAAACTCAAGGAAGCGACCGGACAGAAAAAGGTCAGGATCGTACGCCGTCTTGAGGTTGTTGAAGCGTTGAGAATGTCCAACAACAAGCCGGAGTGGATGGTGCTTGAAGTAGTGCCGGTCATTCCGCCGGATCTGAGGCCGATGGTCCAGCTGGATGGAGGGCGTTTTGCCACATCGGATCTGAACGATTTATACAGAAGAGTAATCAACAGAAACAACAGACTAAAAAAGCTCCTGGAACTGGGGGCGCCGGACATCATCGTGAGAAACGAGAAGCGCATGCTTCAGGAATCCGTGGATGCCTTGATCGACAACGGCAGAAGAGGAAGACCGGTAACAGGTCCGGGATCCAGACCGCTGAAGTCGCTTTCCGATATGCTGAAAGGAAAGCAAGGCCGATTCAGACAGAACCTGCTTGGCAAGAGAGTCGACTACTCTGGCCGTAGCGTAATCGTTGTCGGACCGGAACTGAAATTCTATCAGTGCGGACTTCCGAAGAAAATGGCGCTGGAACTGTTCAAGCCTTTCATTATGAAAAGACTTGTTGAGGATGGAGTAGCCCATAATATCAAGAGCGCGAAAAGAATGGTAGAAAAGGTGAGACCTGAAGTCTGGGACGTTCTGGACGATATTATTAAGGAACATCCTGTTCTCCTAAACCGTGCGCCGACACTGCACAGACTGGGAATACAGGCTTTTGAACCGGTTCTGGTAGAGGGCAAAGCCATCAAGCTTCACCCGCTGGTCTGTACAGCCTATAATGCCGACTTTGACGGTGACCAGATGGCCGTGCATGTGCCTCTTTCTGTTGAAGCGCAGGCTGAAGCCCGTTTCCTAATGCTTTCAGTCAACAATATACTGGCACCGAAGGATGGCTCGCCGATCACCGTACCGACTCAGGACATGGTATTGGGATCCTATTATCTGACCCACCCGGGAGTCGAAGGAAGAAACACTCCGGGAGAAAAGGGCGACGGCAAGGTATTTACGAATATCGAAGAAATGCTGATGGCTTATCAGAACCAGGTGATAGGGCTGCATGCAAGGGTTAAAGTGAGACGGTATCTGGGAGAACACGATCTTCGCGGAAAACTCGTCGAGTCCACTGTAGGCAGATTTATCTTCAATCAGCAGATCCCACAGGACCTGGGTTATGTTGACAGAACAGCGGATGCTTATTCACTGGAGATCGATACCCTGGTGGACAAGAAAAAGCTGGGCCAGATCATCGGCAAATGCTTTAAAACACATGGAAATACAGGCACCGCTATCATGCTGGATGCCATAAAGGATATGGGATTCCACTATTCCACAAAAGCGGCCATCACCATCAGCGTTTCGGATATGGAAATTCCTGAAGAAAAGCATATTATCATCGCGAATGCGGAAAAGCAGGTCGAAAAGTACGAGGCTGCCTACCGCAGAGGCCTCATGAGCAACAGCGAAAGATATGAAAAGGTTATCAGTATCTGGAACCGGGCAACCGATGATGTGGCAGACGCCCTCATGGATTCACTGGGCACATTGAACAACCTGTATATCATGGCTCATTCCGGCGCCAGAGGTTCGAAGAATCAGATCAGACAGATCGGCGGCATGCGTGGTCTTATGGCGAACGCAGTCGGAAAAACCATCGAGATACCAATCAAAGCAAACTTCCGTGAAGGGCTGTCCGTATTGGAATACTTCATTTCCACAAACGGAGCCAGAAAAGGACTTGCTGATACAGCGCTCAGAACTGCGGACTCCGGGTACCTCACCCGTCGTCTGGTGGACGTTTCCCACAATGTGATCGTTCGCGAGATGGACTGCGGAACCGATGAAGGTATTGCAGTCAGAGCGTTCACGGACGGAAAAGAAGTCATCGAACCGCTGAGACTCCGTATTATAGGAAGGACTTCTTTACTGGATATAACAGATCCGGAAACCGGCGAGCTGATCGTCGAGCAGAATGAAGAAATTTCGGAAGATGCAGCTGCAAAGATCGAAGCATGCGGTATCGACTCCGTTGCAATCCGTTCCGTTATGACCTGCCATTCGACTTTCGGGATCTGTGCGAAATGCTACGGCAGAAACCTGGCGACCGGAGAGCCTGTCAATATCGGCGAAGCTGTTGGAATCACAGCTGCACAGTCCATCGGAGAACCGGGAACGCAGCTTACAATGAGAACATTCCATACAGGAGGCGTTGCGGGATCCGACATCACACAGGGTCTTCCGAGAGTTGAAGAACTTTTTGAAGCAAGAAAACCGAAAGGTCTTGCGGAAATCTGCGAGTCGGACGGCAAGGTCGAGTCGGTCAGAGCAAGGAGTGACAACAAGACGGAAGTCGTTGTTCGCGGTACCGAAGAGAGAACTTACATCGTGCCTTACGGAGCCCGCCTGAATGTCAAAGAAGGCGATTACATCCTGGCCGGAGAGAACATAACCAGAGGGCCACTGAATCCGCATGATATCCTGAGACTCAATGGTGTTGAAGGGGTTTATCAGTATCTGCTGAAAGAAGTTCAGCGTGTATACAAGCAACAGGGTGTAGACATCAATGACAAGCATGTTGAAGTAATCGTGAGCCAGATGCTTTCCAAGTATAAGATCGAAGACGGCGGAGACACAACCCTTCTGCCGGGCGCTCTCTACAGCAAGCTCGAAGTGGAAGCCGCCAACGAAGTGGCTATCGCAGGAGGCGGAGAGCCTTGCGTTGCCAAGAGGATCCTTCTGGGTATAACCAAAGCATCTCTTGCAACCAATTCCTTCCTGTCGGCGGCATCCTTCCAGGAAACCACGAGAGTTCTCACGGACGCAGCCATAAAAGGAAAGACAGACAGACTTCTTGGACTTAAGGAAAACGTAATCATCGGAAAGCTGATCCCTGCGGGAACGGGTATGAAGAGATACAAAAATATCAGTCTTGATTATGGTGTGAATACCGAACTGATGGAATCCTACCAGACCATGGCCTTCTCTGATGAAGATGAGGACTATGCAGAAATGGTCGACATGGCGGACATGGATGTCGTGGCTGAAATGGACGAGAGCAGTATGATCGTAGACGGAGAAGAGACCAGTAATTAAGCCGGATAAAGACCGAATTTTAATTGACATGAAGGATTAGAACGTGATACACTAATCGTTGGTTTTGGGTCTTGCGGGATATCCCCGCAAGGCTTCAAATATTAAAAGATTGGGAGGCGCTGCATGGCAGAAGCCGAACAAGAAGAAAGGAGAAACAAATGCCAACAATTAACCAGTTAGTACGTGAAGGCAGAGAAACTCTTGTTAAGAAGGAGAAAGCTCCTGCATTGGGCAAAGGGCTGAATTCCATCAGAAGAGTTGCTACCGATATCGACTCCCCACAGAAAAGAGGCGTCTGCACATCGGTTAAAACTGTAACGCCAAAGAAGCCTAATTCGGCTCTCCGTAAGGTAGCTAGGGTAAGACTTACTAATGGTATCGAAGTGACAGCATATATCCCTGGGATCGGTCATAACCTCCAGGAGCATAGCGTTGTACTCATCAGAGGCGGCCGTGTCAAGGACCTCCCGGGTGTCAGATATCACATTGTAAGAGGAACTTTGGACGCATCCGGTGTAGCGAACAGAAAGCAAGCGCGTTCCAAGTACGGAGCGAAGAGAGCGAAAAAGAAGTAAGCTTCAACGTTCCACAGTACAATACGTACTAATAAAAAATTAACATGAAATTTCGGGAAAGACAAAGTCGGTGCCCATTTATATATAAGGGCACGAGCGGCACCCTAAAGTTGTGGTGTCGAGTACCGGAAGGCTCACCAGCTAAATTTATTTGCACTGGCTGGCGGAGAGTAATCTTTCTGCCCATACAAGGGCTGAAAGGTGAAGAATTCACTTCAGTATATTTTGTGTGAAATCAGAGGACTCTGAATTGATTTTTCGCACAGGATTCACAAGTGAGGAGGGAAGAGAAGTGCCAAGAAAAGGTAACGTACCAAAAAGAGACGTACTTCCAGATCCCGTTTACGGCAGTATTGTTGTTGCTAAATTGATCAACAGCATCATGCTGGACGGTAAAAAGGGTATCGCGCAATCCATCGTATACGATGCATTCGATATGATCGGCAAAGTAACCGGCGATAATCCGCTGGAAGTATTTGAGAAGGCAATGAATAATATCATGCCGCAGGTAGAAGTAAGAGCACGCCGTGTAGGTGGTGCCAACTACCAGGTTCCAATCGAAGTAAGAGCAGACAGACGTCAAACTTTAGGCCTGAGGTGGCTTACAAAATACACCAAGGCAAGAGGTGAAAAGACGATGGCTGAAAGACTTGCAAAGGAACTGATGGATGCCGCGAACAGCACAGGAGCATCCGTAAAGAAGAAGGAAGATACTCACAAAATGGCAGAGGCCAACAAGGCGTTTGCACACTACAGATGGTAATAAACACTATTCCATCACAGAGTTGTTATTGTTATCAAATGAGCAGAAAGGAGGAAATGAAAAATGCCTAGAGAGTTCCCGCTTGAAAAAACAAGAAATATCGGCATTATGGCACATATTGATGCCGGAAAAACCACCACAACAGAGAGAATCCTCTTTTATACAGGTAAAACCCATAAACTGGGTGAGGTCCACGAAGGCGCAGCCACAATGGACTGGATGGAACAGGAACAGGAACGCGGCATCACCATTACCTCTGCTGCTACTACTGCACAATGGAAGAACCACAGAATCAATATTATCGATACCCCGGGACACGTCGACTTCACTGTTGAAGTTGAAAGGTCCCTTCGTGTTCTGGATGGAGCAGTAACAGTGCTTTGCGCAAAAGGCGGTGTAGAGCCACAGTCCGAAACAGTATGGAGGCAGGCTGAGAAATACGGTGTACCAAGACTCATCTTTATAAATAAGATGGATATCATGGGAGCCGATTTCAAAAGAGTTGTCCAGATGGTCAAAGACAGATTAAAGGCGAATGCAGTGCCGATTCAACTTCCGATCGGATCGGAAGCTGACTTCATCGGGATTATTGATCTTGTGGAAATGAAGGCAGAAATATATAAAGACGATTTGGGCAAGGAATTCGATATTACCGATATTCCTGAAAGCCTCAAAGCAGAAGCACAGGCAGCCAGAGAGGTTATGGTGGAAGCGGCAGCGGAAGCCAATGAAGAACTTACAATGAAATTCCTTGAAGGGGAAGAGTTTACTAAGGCGGAAATTAAAACGGCCTTACGGTCTTTAACGATCGAAGGCAAGCTGATTCCGGTCATCTGCGGATCTTCTTACCGCAACAAGGGTGTTCAGATGTTGCTGGACGCCGTGATCGATTATATGCCGTCACCGGTGGACATCCCCGCAATAAAAGGAGTCAATCCTAATAACGACGCCGTTGAAGAGAGACCGGCCGATGACAACGGACATTTTTCAGCCCTGGCTTTTAAAATCATGGCTGACCCGTATGTGGGCAAGCTGACTTTCTTCAGAGTTTATTCGGGGACCCTGAAAACAGGATCTTACGTATATAATTCCACAAAAGAAAAAAAAGAACGTATTGGGCGAATTCTCCAGATGCATGCAAATCACCGGGAGGATATCGACACCGTTTATTCGGGTGATATTGCCGCCGCAGTGGGACTTAAGGATACAACCACGGGGGACACGCTGTGCGATGACAAGCACCCGATCATTCTGGAATCAATGGTTTTCCCTGACCCTGTAATCGAGATCGCCATAGAGCCGAAGACGAAAGCCGGTCAGGAAAAGATGGGAATCGCTTTATCCAAACTTGCCGAAGAGGATCCGACCTTCAAGACCTATACAAACGAAGAAACGGGGCAGACCATCATTGCCGGCATGGGTGAGCTACATCTGGAAATCATTGTGGACAGGCTTCTCCGTGAGTTCAAAGTGGAAGCCAATGTAGGAAAACCTCAGGTTTCCTATAAGGAAACGCTGACCGAGCCTGCGGATGTGGACTACAAGTACGCGAAGCAGTCGGGAGGCCGCGGACAATACGGACATGTTAAAATCAAGGTATATCCAAGAGATCCGGGAACCGGCTTTGAGTTTAAAAACGCCATCGTCGGAGGTGCTATTCCGAAGGAATACATTCCGAAGATCGAGGAAGGTGTCAGAGAAGCCACCAATAACGGACCGCTTGCGGGATATCAGATCATGGACGTGGGCGTTGAGCTCTATGACGGGTCCTACCACGAAGTGGACTCCTCGGATATGGCATTCAAAATCGCCGCATCAATGGCGTTCAGAGAAGCTGCAAAGAAAGCGCATCCTGTATTACTTGAGCCGATATTCAAAGTCGAAGTCACTGTGCCTGAAGAATATATGGGCGACGTGATTGGGGACATCAGTTCCAGAAGAGGAAGAATCGAAGGCTCTGATATGCTGCCGGGCGCAGTTGCGGTCAGAGGTTTTGTACCGCTTTCGGAAATGTTCGGATATGCAACGGACCTCAGGTCGAAAACACAGGGCCGCGGTGTATACGTCATGCAGTTCGATCACTTTGAAAAATTACCGGATTACCTGATTGATAAAATCAATAAATAATGATACCGGACATACAGAAAATAGTTGGTTTATGAAAACTGATTAGGAGGAAAATTTAAAATGGCAAAGCAGAAATTCGAGAGAAATAAGCCGCATATCAATATCGGCACGATTGGCCACGTAGACCATGGCAAGACGACGCTGACGGCAGCGATCACCAAGACCCTGTTCCAGAGATATGGACTGGGCAAGCAGGTCGACTTCGACCAGATCGATAAAGCGCCGGAAGAAAAAGAAAGAGGAATCACGATTTCAACGGCACACGTTGAATACGAGACTCCGAACAGACACTATGCGCACGTAGACTGCCCGGGACATGCCGACTACGTAAAGAACATGATCACAGGAGCAGCGCAGATGGACGGCGCGATCCTGGTAGTAGCCGCAACAGACGGCCCGATGCCGCAGACAAGAGAACATATCCTGCTGTCAAGACAGGTAGGCGTACCATATATCCTGGTATTTTTGAACAAATGCGACATGGTGGATGACGATGAGCTTCTGGACCTGGTAGAGATGGAAGTGAGAGAGCTTCTGGACCAGTACGAGTTCCCAGGGGACGACACTCCGATCATCAGAGGATCCGCGCTGAAGGCACTGGAAGATCCAATGGGCCCATGGGGCGACAAGATCATCGAGCTGTTCGAAGCAGTAGACAGCTACATTCCAGAACCACAGAGAGACAATGACAAGCCGTTCATCATGCCGGTAGAAGACGTATTCAGCATCACAGGGCGCGGAACTGTAGCAACAGGCAGAGTAGAGAGAGGCGTGCTGAAGGTAGGAGACGAAGTCGAGATCATCGGACTGACAGATGTAAAGAGAAAGGTTGTTGTAACAGGCGTAGAGATGTTCAGAAAGCTTCTGGACCGTGCAGAGACCGGAGACAACATCGGAGCGTTGCTGCGTGGCGTACAGAGGAACGAGATCCAGAGAGGCCAGGTACTGGCAGCTCCTGGAACCATCCGTCCGCATACGAAGTTCAAGGGCCAGGTATACGTACTGAAGAAGGAAGAAGGCGGAAGACATACCCCGTTCTTCAATGGATACAGACCACAGTTTTTCTTCAGAACCACGGACGTAACAGGGGATCTGTCGCTTCCTGAAGGCGTAGAGATGTGCATGCCTGGTGACAACATTGTCATGACGATTTCGCTGATCACCCCGATCGCTCTCGAAGAAGGACTGCGTTTCGCAATTCGTGAAGGCGGAAGAACCGTAGGTTCCGGCGTTGTTATCGAAGTTGTTGAATAGTCTGACCGAAATAAAAATAAAAAGAGGTCCGCTTTCCGGACCTCTTTTGTATTTCATGGAAAGTTGTGCTATAATTCTTTCCAACGGAGAGGGCGGCCGAATGGGTCGGGATTGCGTGCTTATAAGTGTGAATGGTGAAGATGGCGGAGGGTATATATGGAAAATCAAAATGGTATTGCATTAGTGCCTGTTTATCAGATATGTGTAGATAAAGTCAGAGAAGAGAACATTTCCGGGAGATTATATTGTGGCAAGACACCGCAGGGGCTTGCGTTCAGCGGCATCGGCGAAGTGATCCTGACCATCGATCAGATCATGGACGAGATCGGTTTTCCGCAGTCTACTGTGGATAAGAGGTCTTTCGGTGAGAAAGAAGAGCCGTTAGCAATTCTGACGCCGGAAGCCGGAAAGGAAGCCCAACTGGCCATGAGGAAATTCAACATCTCCGGGCAGCATGGGAAATGTGCAACGTTCATTTTGCAGGTCCAGTTCCGACAGAATGCAAGCTGGCAGGGTTCTGTGGAATGGATGGAAAATAAGGAAAGCTTCCCGTTCAACAGCGAATTGGAACTCATGAGAATTATAGACAATGCATGTAGCAAAAATACAGCAGAGAATGCCGGGCACTGAACAATTACCCGGCAGGTACGTCTAAAGCTAAAATGAACCGATTGAAGAAAGCAGATAAATAAGCGGATGAAAAGAAAAACGATATCCACCGTTTTGATTATTACAGGGATCGCTATAATGTGTATCCCGTTGATCGGACGCTTTTATACGGAATATCGCCAGGACAAGGCGTATGATGAATATCTGAAGCAAATGGAGCAGGAGATGTCGGCGATGAGTGAAACCTTTTCCGAGCCAGCCACGGTGACGGAAGGCGCCGCATCGAAAGCGGGTGATCCTGCGGTCAATGCGTCCGGCACAGCGATAAAGAAAACATCTTCCATCGAAGGCGTCATAGGCCGAATTAAAATTCCGGCCATATCCTCCGATCTTCTTTTGCTGGAAGGCTCTTCCACCAAACAGCTCAACTGGGGAGCCGGGCATGTGACCGGCACGGCGATGCCAGGAGAAGCCGGGAACTGCGCCATCGCAGCGCATAGGAATTATACCTTTGGCTCCTATTTCAGCAGGCTGGACGAAGTGGGTATCGGAAATGATATCTTTGTAACCTACAAAGGCACCACATACAAGTATCGGGTAAGCGAGATTTTTACCATCACTCCGGACGAAGTCTGGGTGCTGGGCACAGATGGCTCCGCCATTATCACGCTCATCACATGCCATCCTAAGGGGAGCAATACACAGAGACTCATTGTGCGGGGCGTTCTGGTGCAGGATGGCGCCGTCCGGCTGGAAACTCCGGCATCGGATCAGGAAGCGGAGGCTTCCGTACCAGCGGACACGAACCCGTCTTCACAGGAGACAACAACTGAGGATTCTGTTGACGCGGTCGAACCATAAAATAAAACGATGGGTTGAAAATAATATTTGTAGAAAAATGGGTATCAATTATGTAGATATCCGTTTTTTTATTGGAATTTCAATGTATTTAAACCTTGAAGCCAGACAGATGGTTTATAAGCCGGGAAGAATTTTAAAAAACTTTTGCAGAAGTTTACAATTGTGACGTTATTGTGACTGAATATTGCGATAATACAGAAAATAGGAGTAGAAGAGGAGGATTGATGTCATGGCTAAGAAAACAATAAAAGCGACATTCATTCTTCATCTACAGTTCAGACAGAACAACAGCTGGCAAGGGACGATACAATGGGTTGAAAAGAAACAAACGCTGCAATTCAGGAGCGCGCTGGAACTGATCAAGATCATCGACAGCACCTGTCAGCAAGGTTATGAGATCGAGATGGACGGTTTGGATGAGTTGAAGGAAAAAGCCGCTATCGAGTAAGAAATAAGATAAAGAGGGGGGTGATCCCATTGAATGAGAATGAAGAAAAAGAAGATTTTATGGACGGCGGATTCATGAAAATGGTCAAGCCTCGGATCAAGCAATTTGATAAAGCTTGAAGCAAATCAAATTTGAAAAATTAACAGAAATTCCATGTAAGTGTAGATACACAATTGTAAACTGTAAGGAAAGGTTGTGAAGGAAATGAGAAGGAATTATAAAAAAGGGCTGGCATTCGTCCTGACATTGCTGCTGGTATTGGGCACTTTCGGATTTGCATTTGCCCTGGGACCTGGAGTGGAAAGTGCCATCCATGAAGGGAATCTGAATCATAATGTAGATTGTACCACTTGCCAGGCGCTTGGGTTGTCTTCGGAGGATATCATACTTGATTCCGGAGAGGCAGGAGGAATTCCGGACTATCTGACATGGAACGGCAATGGATACACTTCCGGAGTTCTGACAAATATCGGTGAGACAGATATCGAGATCAATAATATTGTTGTAAAAGCAGGAAATGAACATTATGTTATATCGTTTACATCGGAGAATAACATTCTTGAGGCGGATGGCGGCACCTACACAATAGTCAATCAAATAATTATGAATTCGCAGGATGTAGCTAAGGAGATAAGCCATATAATTGTATTCGGATCTGTTTGTGAACCAAAGTATAACCTAAATTTTAACATAAACAAGGAAGTGACCATATTAGCAGGATCACCTGCGACAAAAGATTTCACTTTTAACGTTGAAGTGAATGACTTAGAAATCGTGGAAGATCAGACCATAACTATACCCGCAGGATCAACGGAAGGATCCGTTTCTTTCAGCATATCAAATCTTGAGCAAAACAAATTTCCCTTCGACCTGATCATTACTGAGAACGAAGAAAGTGAAGGCGATGGCTGGACATATGATGACAACGAGTATGTGGTATTAATTGGCCTAAACGAACAGAAGCAAGTAACCTATAACGGTTCCACAAGTACCGGAGCCGTTACATTTGTAAATACCTATAACTTTACCCCGATTCCTACAACACCAGGAAGCATCCAGATAACAAAAAGAATACGCGGCGATGAACAGGTATCTGCATCTGCAACTCAATTCGATTTCTATGTATATTCTGGCGCAACCACAATAGGAGGAATCGTAACAGCGTCGGCGCTTAGCCCGGCAACGGTGGGGAACTTGACACCAGGTGCATATACGGTTAAAGAAGTAAATATTCCAGCGGGATATATTGCTACAGCCGACACAATTAATGTAACTGTCGAATCGGGGAAAACAGAAACAGCGTCTTTTGTAAACAGCTATGAGAGCACGCCGCCGATTCCTACAACACCAGGAAGCATCCAGATAACAAAAAGAATACGCGGCGATGAACAGGTATCTGCATCTGCAACTCAATTCGATTTCTATGTATATTCTGGCGCAACCACAATAGGAGGAATCGTAACAGCGTCGGCGCTTAGCCCGGCAACGGTGGGGAACTTGACACCAGGTGCATATACGGTTAAAGAAGTAAATATTCCAGCGGGATATATTGCTACAGCCGACACAATTAATGTAACTGTCGAATCGGGGAAAACAGAAACAGCGTCTTTTGTAAACAGCTATGAGAGCACGCCGCCGCCTCCAACATCTAAAGCAGCGATAACAATTGTAAAGCAGGTGGCATCATCTAGTGCAGGACCTTGGGGCAACAGTTTAACAATTAATGACGAAGACGCCCATGTTTTCTATCGCTTCATTGTAACCAATACCGGAGACTATGATTTAGAGAATGTTACGATATACGACTCTTACATTACAACTCTAGCGATAGAAGATGATCTTGCCGTTGACGAAATCGTTACGACTGATGCAATTGAATTTGATTTAGCGGAGATTTGGGAATTTTGGGACGGCAATACCTTCACAAATGAAGCGGAGGCAACCGGGTGGTACGGTGACGAACACTCTGTAAAGGATAAAGATACGGCTGTAGTAAGATACAGCAGCGGGAGCTCAGGCGGTGGTTCGAACAGTGGAAATCAACCGGCCACAATCGAGGAACAGACTACTCCTCTTGTAGAAGCGCCAGTTGAGATACCAGAAATAGTTATTCCGGAAGCAGAAATACCAAAGACTGGTGGCTTGGGAATAATGGCATTCATGGCTATTGGCGGAATTATTACAGCTGCTGGTGCGACATTAAGGAAGAAGTAAATAAATATAATTATTAAATGAAAGAAAGAGTGGAGTGATCCACTCTTTCTTTATGATATAAACACAAAAAATGGAAAAATATATAGCGATTTTCACGTTTGTGACGCACTTGTGACTTAGCTTTTTTATAATGGTTACATCAAGGAAAAGGGGGATCAATGTTTTGGAAAATAGCAGCATGAAAACAGATTCTTGCAGTAGGCAGGAAGATAAGACTAAAGCGACATTTATTCTTCATTTGCAATTCAGAAAAAATGATAGCTGGCAAGGGACTATTCAATGGGTTGAAAGAAAAGAATCGCTGCAATTCAGGAGCGCATTGGAGCTCATGAAGATCATCAACAGCGTTTGTGACCAGGGTTATAACATCCAAATGGACGGCTTAAACAGTTTTGAACTTGGAAGGTTAGCCCAGTAAAAATTTGTATCTTAAGGAGCGAAAGTTTATGAAAAAAGGATTGGCCTTTATTCTTGCTTTAACAATGGTGCTGGGATCATTTGGGTTTGCATTTGCAGGCAGTGATTCCGATGGTATTGACACGATAAGTAATATTAGTAGTGAGAATAGCATACAAGTTAATTATAAGAGCGAAAATAGTTTGGCGATTGAAATGTCGGGCGCCGATTTTGTTGTAATTAAACAAAGCTCCGATTTTGTTTTGGTTTGGCTTGCGGACAAGATTGATAATGAAACTGATCGACAAGCATTTTATTCGAAGTTGCAAGCAGCGGATCCAAGCCTTAATGTTAATTATGAAGACGTTATCTTTACTTCAAATAATCAGTGGACAAATACTTCGGCCAGCAACGTAGGGGCGTATTATTTTGTAGTGCCGGGCAGTGAACTTATATATGATAATGGGAACACAACATTGAGCAGTGAATATGCAGTCGCGGGCGGCGGAAAAGTCAGCCATTTCCTAATAGGCAAGTTTAAAACTACCCCCAAATATAATATAGAATACATGATCAATAAGAACGTCGTTGTTTCGGGTGGCGCTTTCACTGAAAAAACATTTGATTTTGATATAAAAGTTACAGGACTTGAGGGCTCAGCAATCAAAAGCAGTGTCTACTCAAAACAGATCACGATCGCAGCTGGCGATTATAATGGTTCGGCTGCATTTGAAATGAATGGGCTTAAGGCTAGTGACTTCCCTTTGAGGCTGGAATTCAAAGAGACGAGTGTTTCTGGGGACGGATGGGCATGTGACGGTAGTTCTTATTGCGTTGATGTCACCTTAGAAAATGGAATTGTTACATATGGAAATCTGATTAAAATAGGAGATGAATCTTTCGAGCCGTCAGTTGAAAACGAGGTAACATTTACAAATTATTATAATGGAAAGTACCAATTATCCTTCCCGATTGAAAAAGATGTCCAGGGCGATTCTGGATTCCCCGCAGAGAAATTCACGTTTACTGCAACAACAACTCCTGGCGGAGCTGTTGTAGGAGCATCTACTATGATTTTGACATCAGATCAAGCAAGTGGCAATATTGATGTGGAGCTCCCGGCAGAAAGCAAATTCCCAGTAACGCTCGCGGTGCAAGAAACGAAAGGTGACAACCCGAGTTGGAAGTATGACGGAGGATGCTATCTTGTTACAGTGGGGCTTGTTGATGGCGTGCCGACAATTACAGATATCAAAAGTATGCCAAAAGATCATTCGATGACAGCAGTCGAGAGTAATAACGTGGTTGATTCCATTGTTTTCACTAATAATTATACAGCTCCTTTGACATTCGAGATCCCGTTTACCAAAAGTATTGATGGAGAAAAGTACGGAAGTGAAACATTCCATTTCGCGGCGCAATTGATTCTTAACGACTCTGAAGTAGCAGTGATTTCGGAGTCTGAAAGTCTGTCATTCTCCGATGGACTGGCAACTACAGATGGAGCATTTAAATTTGAATTAACCAGCACCCAAGCAGCCGCCTGGCTTCCGGCACAGGTTAAAATTGTCGAAGAAAAAGGAAATACAGACGGATGGGACTATGATCAGAATGTGCTCTGGGCAGAGGTGGATAAGGATGGAAAAATTGTTCAATACACTTTAAACCAAACCGTAACTGATTCCATCACATTTGAAAATAAATATAAAGGCGCGCCGATAGAGCTCCTGATACCAATCAAGAAAATCGGCAATATAGAACAAGGCTCATTCACAAGCCAGACCTTTAATTTCGATGTCAGTGTGCAGAAAGGAGAGCTATGGGAAGCCCTTTCGGGGACTTCGATTACACTTACCTACCCGAATACCATGAGTGGCACTGCGACTCTGAAATTTACTGAAGATCAACTTGAAGAATATATTGTAAACGATGGCGATACTATCTTGCTTAAAATCGTTGAGAAGAGCAGCGGAGCAAATTACTGGACCTATGATAATACGGCATATTATGTTCAAATCACAAAGAATACCGATGAATGGAATTGGAAACTTCTTTCCGAAGCGAAAGAAATTACGTTCAGCAACAGTTATAGCTATACCAGCGGATCCGGAACCAAGGATGATTCGGATAAGCCGACCTATGAGATAGAGGATAATGAAATTCCGATCACTAGCGATCCGGGAGACATCGATATGATTTCAATCCCGCAAGCTGAAATCCCGCAGACCGGAGGCATCGGTGCCGCAGTCTTCCTGGCACTTGGTGGATTCACAGCGACTCTCGGAACAGGTCTGAGAAAGAAGGAAAAAAGATAGAAACACGATAATAAAAGATATAACAGAGTTATGAATAATTAAACTTCGGAGCGGATGAGTATCCGCTCCTTATACTTTTTATATAAAATAATTAAATTAAGATATACTTAAAGACCAGATAAAACAACAGGCGTTTTGACCGCGGGAGTTTTTTTGAACAGAGTTTATCGTTTATGCTGATCCAGTTGTATTCTCAAGTGTATGGAAAACGTACTCAAAATACAAATTATCTTATTTTTCTTGCTTTTTGTCAATTCGAGTATTATAATGTGACACAAGATGCAGCCTGTTAATTAATATGGGGAAGTGCGCTATGAATATCGCTGAGTTAAAGGAACCGATAAAAGTGAATATGCTGGGGACTTTTTCAATATCTTACGGCGGGAACGTTCTTCTGGAAGATCAAGGGAGAACCCGCAAGGTATGGAATCTCTTCGCATATCTTATTGTTAACCGAAACAAACAGCTGTCGCCATCGGAGTTGCCCGACATCCTTTGCAGCGATGAAAGAAGTGAAGACCCCGCAAAAGCGGTAAAAAATCTGGTTTACAGGTTAAGATGTACCCTTGCTGACAGCAAGATGCCTGAGCTGAATTATATTACCCAGAAGGGAGGCGTCTACGGCTGGAACAAAGATGTGCCCATCGTAGTGGACGCGGATGTTTTTGCAGAAAAATGGAAAGCTGCCACGAAATCCGGGCAGGACAGCGAAGAAGCGCTAAGACTTTACCTTGACGCAATCGATTTATATAACGGCAAATTCCTTCCAAGGCTCGGATACGAGGAATGGACCGTCAACCTTTCGGTGTTCTATCACCGCATTTTTACGGAGTGCATCAAACAGGTTTTCAGAATCCTGTCGGAGAAAGAGGACTATGCGCCTCTTGTCCCTGTATGCGAGAAAGCCATCGCACTGGACCCTTGCGATGAAGATATTTACATTATATATATCACGGCGCTGACCAAGCTGAATAAACAGAAAGAGGCTCTTGCGGCGTACGAAGTGATTACAGGGAAGCTATATAACGAGCTCGGCATCAACCCGTCTAAAGAATTGAGTGAACTCTATAGAGAAATCCTGAAAAATATTAAGAGTGTTGAATCCGACTTGATCAACATTAAAAATGATTTGAATGAAAAAGGCGCCATTGATGGGACTTTCTGCACCGAGTACGAAATTTTTAAGGATATTTATAGATTTATAGCCAGAGGGGTTGAAAGAACAGGGACTTCTGTATTCATCATGCTGCTCACGGTAACGGACAACAAGGATGAACTGCCGAAAGCCGAAAGCCTCAAGACTGCAATGGAAAGACTTAAATTCGTAATCGCGAATGTTCTCAGAAAAGGAGACTTGTTTGCGCAGTACAGCGTAAGCCAGTTTGTCGTGATGCTGCCGGGCACTTCTTTCGAAAACGGCTGCATGGTTGGCGACAGAATCCTCTCTGCCTATAAAAAGGCAGGCGCTGCAAGGAATATCAAGCTGCAATACAAACTGCAGCCACTGGATCCTTCCATTGTGAAAAGCGTATAACTTGAAATTGAGGTGAGGCAATGAAATACCAAACAAAAATATTCATATATCTGATGTGCGGAATGCTTGCGTTGACGATGGCTGTGGGTTGCACCCCGCAAGGTAATTCGTCTGCGGCGGGATCCGAACCGGCGGTCATCATAGAAGATACTGGCGAGGTACCGCTTTTGAACGCGCCAGGCATATCAGTACTTACGCCGTCTGCCGATGGTAAGGTGGTATATAAAAACACGAAAGTCTACATGGATGCTTCCAACACTTCACAGGGATATGTCATGGTGAAGTATACAGGCCGGAACGTTAAGATCAAGATCCAGATCAAGAAAAGCGGTTCAAGCACAACCTATACTTATGATATAAACAAAAGGGACGCCTTTGAAGTGTTCCCGTTTTCCGAGGGAGATGGAAGCTATACCATCAAGGTTTTTGAAAACATTTCCGGCACAAAATATTCCCAGGCTTTCAGCAAGACATTGACAGTAAAGCTGGCGAACCAATTCCTGCCTTTCCTTTATCCGAATCAATATGTGGACTTCACCGCAGACAGTGATGTGGTTGCGAAGGCTCAGGAGCTGACTTCAAAATCAGCAATAGATGTGGATAAAGTGGGGAAAATTTATGATTTTGTTGTCGGATCGTTTACATACGATAGAGAAAAGGCGGCAACAGTCAAGTCAGGATACCTGCCGGATACAGACTATATCTTATCCATCAAAAAAGGGATCTGCTTCGATTACGCGGCTGTCATGTCCGCGATGCTGAGAAGCCAGAACATTCCATCAAAATTGGTGGTGGGATATACGGGCAGCGCCTATCATGCCTGGATCAATGTATATATCAAAGGCGAGGGCTGGGTTGATGCCATGATCTATTTTGATGGAACCAAATGGCAGATCATGGATCCTACTTTTGCTTCCAGTGCAAGAAAAAGCGAGGCAATCATCAAATATATCAGCAATCCGGAAAATTATAAGGCAAAATACACCTATTAACGATTTCTTGACAGAAAGCCCTTATTCCTTTATACCTGTATAGAGGGATATGGGCTAATTTTTTTTAAATAGTGAGGACATTTTCATGACAGCAAAAGAAATATCTGCATTCTGCACAAGCATAGCTTTATTGGTCGGTTCTGCCGTGTCGCTGGATGAAGGACTCTACACGATGGCGGACGATGCGGATTCCGGCTCCGAAAAAGCACGTTTGACAGAAATGGCTGCGAATATAGAACGAGGGGCAGCTCTTTCGGACACGCTGAAAAAATCAGGAAATTTTCCTGATTATGTGGTCAGAATGACTGCTGTTGGCGAGGAAACAGGCACCCTCGAGATGATTATGAAATCCCTTGCCGAATATTATGACAAGGAGCATGCGCTGACTAAGGCGATCAGGAACGCATTGACGTACCCTGTCATTATGATCTTCATGCTCGTTGTTGTCTGTTTTGTGCTGCTGGTGAAAGTCATGCCGATATTTGAAAACATATACGAGCAAATGGGGACGCAGCTTCCGCAGGCGGCTAAAACTGCGGTGGAAGTCGGCGGGATCGTTACAGGCGCGGCAATAGTTGTAATCATCATCATGGCCATAGCGGCGCTGGTGATCGGGCTGATGATGAAGAGAGGCCATGATATACAGTGGACAAAAGGCATCCTGGAAAAAATCAAAAGCCGGAACAAAATAGCGACGGCCACAGCGAAAAGGCGATTTGCGGCGGTGATGTCCCTGGTGATCAAAAGCGGAATGGACTTGAAAAAAGGATTGGACATGGCTGAAAATATGGTCGAAAACAAAAAAGCCATGGAAATGATCCGAGCCTGCAAAGAAAATTATACGGGCGAGATCGGCTTCTATGAGGCCGTGAAAAAGTCCGGTCTTTTCACAGGCATGGATCTTCAGCTCCTCAAGGTTGGAAACCGCTCCGGGAGGCTGAACCTCGCCATGGACCAGATATCGGAAAAATACGAGGAGGAGGTTGATACCTCCATTGAGAATATGATCAGCCGGTTTGAACCCACAATGGTGGCCATTCTGGCCATTGTCGTCGGTACGATTCTTTTCGCTGTTATGATGCCGCTGGTGGGGATCATGTCCTCCATCGGCTAGGACATTCTGGCACTCAGGTACTCAGATATTCAAACATTCAGAAACAAGAATTTTATTAAGTTGATTATGGGGTGAAAAATGAAGAATTATCTGGCGTCATTGCTGATATTTCTAGTGATTCTTGGCCTTCTTGTCGCCGGCGCGGGAACGATATCGAATACGGCGGATGAAGAAGGTCTTGTTATCGTTGAGGACGCAGTCAGGCGTGCTGCCGTTCAATGTTATGCCATCGAAGGCGTTTATCCCGGATCATTGGATTATCTGGAGCAAAATTACGGACTTCGTATCGACGAGAATAAGTATTTTGTGCACTACTCTCCGCTGGGCTCGAATTTGATGCCGGATATTACAATCATGAGGAGGGATGACATCGATGAACAGAGTTAGCGGTGGTGGTGTCAGCCTTCTTTTTATGATCCTGCTGTTTTTTGCGCTGGGAATATGCTCTCTCTTCGCGGTGCTTACGGGCGCTCGTGTTTATGAAAATATTAACGTTCGCATGGAGCAAAATTTCAGCGGACAGACTGCGCTCTCTTACATTTCCAATAAAATAAGCCAGGCTGACCGTGAGGGCATGGTTGGAGTGGATACAATAAACGGGATCGATGTACTAGTACTGGCGGAAGATTATGATGGTATCAGATATCAAACCTGGATTTACTGTGAAAATGGCTATATCAAAGAACTGTTTTCCGAGGCCGATTCTGGGCTGACGCTGGCGGATGGGATCGATATTATGGAGTGTAATGGCCTTCGCTTCACCCAGGTTTCTAATAATCTCCTGAAGGTTGAGTTGACAGACGAAGTGGGCGATATCATGTATGTAGCATTGCGGAGCGAATCGGGAGGGTTGAGGCATGATCAGAAATAATTATTCTAAGTCTCAGATATTCCTTCTTGAATTTATTATTGTGGTGCTGTTTTTTGCTATCTGTTCCACGATTTGCGTTTCGGTATTTGTTAAAGCGGACCGGATCAGCAAAGACAGTTCAAGGGATGTCAATGCCATGGTGATTGCAAAGAATGCGGCTGAGTGCTTTAAAGCATCCGATACAGGGAATCCCGGTGAATACTTAAATATCAAACAAGCCACAGATGGCAGTTACATGATCTATTATGATGAAGAATTTGACGAAACCAGCATGCCGGGAGCTGCATATACCTTAAAAATAGACCTTGGCGAAAAAGAAAAGGGGATATTGACAGCAATAATATCTGTTTATGAAAAGCAGGAAGACACTGCTTTCTATATAATGAGCGTTGACAAATATGTCGGAGAGTCCATATGATGACGAAAAAAAAAGAAATCAGCGGGATACAAATTGGGATTTCATCTCTTGTGCTCATTTTTGTCGTTCTGTGTCTGACTGTTTTTGCGGTTTTATCACTCATGAGTTCAATGAGCGAACAGCGGCTCGCACAGAAGAGCCTGGAAGCCACCAGCGAATATTATATAGCCGACAGTCTTGCGGAGAAACAATTGAAAGAGATCGATCTGGAAATCAAATCTGCTTCTGAAACAGCATGGAAAAGTTCTTTTTCTTCAGCCCTGCAAGATAAACTTGGAGAGATGTACGATCCGAAAACAGGTTTGATCAGTTATGAAATACCTGTCAATGATCAACAAGTTCTCTGCGTTGATCTGAAAGTAATAAACAGTGGAAAATACAACGGAAAAAGATATAATATATTAAGATGGCAGGAAGTAAACACGGGTGAATACGAATTTGAGGATTCACTACCGGTTTGGACAGGAGAATGACTCTTATGAATGATAGTAACGCAATCCGGATTCTGACAGACGCGGTTAGCATGAAGGCCTCTGACATTTTTCTGGTGCCCGGCAGTTCCTTTGCGCATAAGATCAACGGAAGGATGAAGATCAGGGATAATGTGAAGCTTTTGCCGGAAACTGTCAGCAGGATCGTCAAAGAAATTTATGACATTGCAGACAAACGGTCCATGGAACGAGTGCTGGAATGCGGGGACGATGATTTTTCGTTTTCCGTTGTGGGACTGGCAAGATTCCGGGTAAATGTTTTCAAACAGAGAGGCACTTTGGCTGCAGTTATAAGAGTCGTCACCTTTGATCTTCCGGATTACAAGGAACTCAACATTTCAGAAACCGTTATGGGGATATCTGCTTTGAAAAAGGGGCTGGCTCTGGTCACCGGACCTGCCGGCAGCGGTAAAAGCACAACGCTTGCCTGCATTATTGACCAGATCAACCAGACAAGAAACGCCCATATCATTACACTTGAAGATCCCATCGAATATTTGCACAGACATAAAAAAAGCATTGTGACCCAGCGGGAAATAGCTACGGACACCGAGTCGTACGTGACCGCCCTGAGGGCCGCTTTAAGACAAGTTCCGGACGTGATCCTCCTAGGAGAAATGCGGGATTATGAGACGATGAGAATCGCCATGACAGCCGCCGAGACCGGTCATCTTGTCATATCGACGCTCCATACCATCGGCGCTGCTAATACTATCGATAGGATCATCGATATGTTTCCGTCAAGCCAGCAGCAGCAGATTAGAGCGCAGCTATCCATGGTCCTGCAGGTGGTGGTATCTCAGCAGCTTCTTCCGGCCGTGGACGGATCGGCAATACCCGCTTATGAGATCATGTTTTTAAACTATGCCATCCGAAACATGATCCGAGAGTCGAGAATCCATCAGATCGACTCCGTGATCTATTCGTCCCAGGGGGAAGGGATGGTCACAATGGATGTCAGCCTTCTTAAGCTATATAAAGAGGGAAAAATCTCCAGAGAGTCGGCGCTGCAGTTCAGCAGTAATAGGGAAGCGCTGGAAAAAAGAATGGGGTTGGGGTGAAAACCGGACTAAATTCAATGGAGCAATATTAAATGAGCATACAAGCAGCCTGCTTGACCGGGCTGCTATTTTTTTCAGTTGTGGCGAACAGACGGCTATTTTGGTATAATAGGAAAGTGGGGCCGGCATTCAGTTGAATTTTAAGGCCCTTGGGGAGACAGGGAAAATGGATTTATTAAACAACTTGAACGATAAACAACGCGAAGCCGCGATGCATACAAAAGGCCCGCTTTTGATACTGGCGGGAGCCGGGTCCGGGAAGACAAGCACCATGACACATCGTATAGCCTATCTGATCAAAGAGAAAGGTGTAAGCCCGCACTCAATTTTTGCCGTTACCTTTACCAATAAAGCGGCCGGAGAGATGAGGGAAAGAGTCGAATCACTTGTTGGATCAGCCAGGGGCATGTGGATCATGACTTTTCATGCCGCTTGTTTGAGGATGCTTAGATACGATGCCGAAGCGATCGGGTACAAAAAGGACTTTACGGTATATGATCCGACAGACCAGAAGGCGGTGATCAAGGGCTGCCTGAAAGCAAGAAACATTGATGACAAAAGATTTTCACCGGCATATGTTCTTTCAGTCATAAGTGATTGCAAAGAGAAGGATATCGATCCTCGCGCATATTATGAAACCAACGGTGGAGAATTCCGGGCTGATACGGTTGCAAAGCTTTATGAGGATTATGAAGCAGTGCTGCATAAAAATAATGCCATGGATTTTGACGACCTTTTGCGCAATGCAGTGAAACTCCTCTCTGAAAATCCGGAGATCCTCTCAAAATATCAGGAGAGATTTGAATATATCATGGTGGATGAATATCAGGATACCAACTATATTCAGTACCGCCTAGTGAAAATGCTTGCCGATAAGCATCATAATATTTGTGTTGTAGGGGATGACGACCAGTGCATCTATCAATGGCGCGGCGCTGATATCAAAAACATACTGAGCTTTGAAAAGGACTTCAAAGGCACGAAAGTAATCAAACTGGAGCAGAATTACCGATCATACGGCAACATACTGGAAGGAGCCCACTCTGTCATTTCCAAAAACCGTTCCAGGAAAGAAAAGAAACTTTGGACAGAAAAACCTCAAGGTGAAAAAATAAAATATTACCGGGCAGACAGCGAAAAAGATGAAGCTAGGTATGTAGCCCAGGAAGTGGAACGACTGCGGGGGCTGAATCCATGTGAAGACGGCAAGCTGAAATACCGGGATTTTGCCATCCTGTATAGAACGAACGCTCAGTCCAGAAGCTTCGAGGACAGCCTGATCGCAAGGGATATTCCTTACCGGGTGCTTGGAGGACTCCGCTATTACGATAGGAAAGAAATCAAGGACATGATGGCGTATATGCGCCTGGTCCTGAATCCTGATGACGACCTCGCTCTCGCCCGGATCATCAACGAACCCAAACGTGGCGTCGGGGACAAGACTCTGGAAAAGCTCAGAGGAATGGCACTGGCCCAGGGTAAAAGCATGCTTCTGACCCTGGCGGACCAGGCTGTAACGGATTGCCTCGGAGGGAAGGCCGGAGCCGCAGTCAACTCCATGGCACGGATCCTCTTAAGCCTATCAAGGGAAAAAGACAACCTGAGAGTTTCGGATATCTACGATCAGCTCCTTGCCAAAACCGGATACCTGGCCGCTTTGGAGGAACAGCAGACTGTGGAGTCGGAAGGCCGTATCGAAAACATTCTGGAATTCAAATCGGCAATAGTCGATTACGAAAAAGAAGATATTCAGCTGTCTTTATCGGACTTTCTTGAGAAAATCGCCTTAATGGCCGAAGTGGACAATCATGACCCGGATGAAGATGCGGTCGTGCTTATGACTCTTCATAGCGCCAAAGGCCTCGAGTTCCCGGTGGTATTTATGGTCGGTATGGAAGATGGACTATTCCCGGGATGGCGCTCCATGGATTCCGAGGACGGGATTTCTGAGGAAAGACGATTGTGCTATGTCGGAATGACCAGGGCGAAGAGACTGCTCTACTTGTCCAGTGCGGAGGTGCGAACCATGTATGGGAAAACCGATTTTACAAGAGAATCCATGTTCTTACGGGAGATAGACAAGAAACTGATCGACGGGGACGGCATTTATGAACCATCTAAGGTAGACCGGTTGAAAATCGACACCGGGAAAAGCAGAGATGGTTATAGCGGTGAGGTGTTTAAACCATTCGACAGCCTGAAATATGTGCGGGCTGAGCTGGCCGCAAAAACATCGTCGGCGGCTAACGACAAAATGTCGCTGCAGGCCGGCGACAAAGTCAACCATGCAAAATTCGGCGACGGACTCGTTGTTGATGTAGCCGGCAAAACGGTTACAGTCATATTTGATTCTGCAGGTACTAAAAAACTGGCGATCGATCTGGCCCCTCTGAAGAAACTATAAATGAAAAGGATGGAAAAAGATCCTATGAACCGCATGGAAGAATTGGTGGAAATCCTGAATGAAGCGGGACGCACATATTATCAGGAGTCCCGTGAGATTATGCCAAATCTGGAATACGACAAGCTTTATGATGAACTGCTTGCGCTGGAGGCGGAAACCGGCATTGTCCTTTCCAATAGCCCGACGATTCATGTAGGCAGTGAGGTCCTGAGTTACCTGCCGAAAGAAGCGCATAAGGAACGCATGCTTTCACTGAATAAAACCAAGGAAGTCAGCGATTTGAAAGACTGGCTGGGTGATCAGAAGGCTGTGATTTCCTGGAAGCTGGACGGCCTTACGATCGTACTCTCCTATAGCGGAGGCAAGTTGGTTAAAGCGGTCACAAGAGGCAACGGAGAAATCGGAGAGGTCATTACTGCCAATGCAAAAATGTTCGTCAATATACCCATAACAATAGGGTACCAGGGAGAACTCGTATTGCGCGGGGAAGCGGTGATTAAATACAGTGATTTTGAAGAGATCAACGCATCAATAGAGGAGGTTTCTTCAAAATATAAAAATCCCAGAAATCTTTGCAGCGGCACGGTGAGACAATTGAATACCGCCATCACTAGAGAACGGAAGGTTCGGTTCTACGCATTTTCTCTCGTGTCAGCAGAACCCGGCGCCGGCAATTTAGCAGAAGAGCCTGATTTTCACAATTCACGGGCAGAGCAGCTCAGATGGCTAAAGAAGAACGGTTTTTCTGTAGTAGAATTCAAAATCACTACCGCTGCATTAGTTGAGTCAGATATTTCATGGTTTGCCAGAGAAGCCTCAAAAACAGATCTGCCTTCTGACGGGCTGGTCCTTTTGTATGACGATATTGAATACGGCCGCAGTCTGGGAGCTACGTCCAAATTCCCGCGGGATGGCATCGCTTTTAAATGGCGCGATGAATTAGCTGAAACGACATTAAAAGAGATAGAGTGGAGCGCTTCCAGAACGGGCCTGATCAATCCCATCGCGGTTTTTGAACCGGTGGAGCTGGAAGGGACTACGGTCAGCAGGGCATCGGTGCATAACGTCAGTATAGTCAAGCAACTGGAACTGGGCATCGGAGACCGCATCACAGTATATAAAGCGAATATGATCATACCGCAGATCGCAGAGAACATCACAAAGAGCGGGCAGGTTGAAATTCCGGAATTTTGCCCGGTATGCGGCACGAAGACGATCATTAAGAAAGACAATGGCGTGGAGTCCCTGTTTTGCCCAAACCCGGAATGCCCCGCCAAGCAGATCAAATCATTTACCCTGCTTACATCAAGAGATGCTCTGAATATCGAAGGCTTATCGGAAGCTACACTTGAAAAATTTATCGCCGCAGGTATCGTGAAAGAGCCTGCCGACCTGTTCCGACTTTCGGCGCACAAAGATACCATTGTGGACATGGAAGGTTTTGGCGAGAAATCATATAAGAAACTGATATCTGCATTGAAAAAAGCCTCTGATACAAACGCCGCACGGCTTCTTTTCGGCCTTGGTGTTCCCAATATCGGAGTGACCAATGCCAGACTGATCGCAAAGTATACCGGCGGCAACTTCGAAAAGATCATGCAACTCACCGAAGAAGAACTGATGAGGATTCCCGGTGTAGGTGAAATCATGGCCAAGGCGTTTGCCGATTATTTCTCGGATGCCGAAAAGCGAAGGAAAGTCGACGATCTGCTCCAAGTGCTTCATCTGGAAGAACCGGCGCCGGCAGCGGAAGAAAACAATGTGATCACAGGAAAAACTTTCGTGATCACGGGCAGCCTGGAACGTTTTGATAACCGGAACGAATTAAAAGAAATCATTGAAGCCCGAGGCGGCAAAGTAGCAGGATCTGTTTCTGCGAAAACCGATTATCTGATCAATAACGACAATACATCAAATTCAACCAAAAATAAGAGCGCGAAAGAACTTGGCATCCGAATCATAACGGAGCAGGAGTTTTTAGAATTGACGGGACTGGACATCCAATAAAGGGGGTATCGTTATGCTGAAAGCGGGCAAACTGGACAGCAAACTGCTGGAAGAGATCGTCTTTGAGAATATCAAATTCAGAAGGCCGGAGGTTCTGACGAGACCGGGCATCGGTGAGGACTGTGCCGTTGTGGATTTCGGAAGTTATGAATGCATCCTGTCGACGGACCCTATAACCGCAGCTATCAATGATATCGGCAGACTGGCCATGCATGTTTCATGCAACGACGTTGCATCCAATGGCGTGGAGCCATTGGGGATCATGTTGGCAGTCCTGCTTCCCGAAGGCACCAGTGAGGCGGAAATCAATGAAATGATGCGCCAGGCAGGCGAGGTGTCCGAGGAGCTGGGCGTTGAGATCATCGGCGGGCATACCGAAATTACTGCAGCAGTAAACAAACCGGTCATTGTTTCCACAGCCATAGGCAGGGGAAAGAAATGGGCTTCACAAAATGCTGAAAACATGAAGCCGGGAGATCTGATTTACATTACCAAGACCGCCGGCCTGGAAGGCACCGGAATCATCGCATGGGATCGTGAGGATGAACTGGATGGGTTCCTGACACAGGAGGAACTAGACCTCGCGAAGAACCTTTTGAGCAAGGTCAGTGTGGTTAAAGAAGGAGTTCTGGCAGGACGGATCGGTACAAACGGCATGCATGATGTCACAGAAGGCGGCATATTAGGGGCTGTGTGGGAAATGTGCCAGGTGGCAAAAACCGGAGCTGAGGTCTGGGTTGACAAGATACCGGTAGAAGAGGTTACGAAAAAGATTTGTGATGAATATGATATAGACTACTTACGGTTGATTTCTTCCGGATCAATGATGATCATGGTTTCCCCGTCCAGGAAAACCGAAATGGAGAAAGCCATGTCGGACGCGGACATTCAGTTCACGAACATCGGGGTGATCAAAAAGCGCGATGAAGGGATATGCATGATGATCGGGAATGAAAAGATTGAAATAGCACCTCCGGCCAGCGATGAAATTTACAAAGCGATCAAATAAGGCAAAACAAAGACAGCTTTGTTGATTTTAATAAAAATGCTATTGACAATGAAATAGAATTTGTTTAAAATGACAATAATATTTTGAATAAAGATGCGATGAAGGGAATAAGTTGTGAAAACTCCATCCAGAGAGTGGCGCCCTGTGCTGAAAGCGCCATATGGTATTAGCAATGTCTCACCCCCGAGCAGAACCAAACGAGAGAGTATTCCCCCGAGTTTTTAAGGAACGGAGGGCGATATTAACAAGAGTGGTACCGCGGAAGCTTACGAGCCTTCGTCTCTTGATTTGTGGAGACGAGGCTTTTTTTATATCTGTAATTCAAATGGGGTAGATCTGCGTTGAAATCAAAATGAACTTTTTCAAGCTGAGAGGAAAGGGTTAGAAGAAATGAGAAATTATGAAAAGTACAAAATCGGGTATTTCGTCCCGCCACAGCCATCATTCGACTGGGTGAAAAAGGACCATCTGGAAAAGGCTCCGATCTGGTGCAGCGTCGATCTCCGTGATGGCAATCAGGCTCTGGTGGTTCCCATGAGCTTGGAGGAAAAGCTTGGATATTTTAAATTGTTGGTGGATATCGGTTTCAAAGAAATTGAAGTCGGGTTTCCTGCTGCTTCTGAGACGGAATATGAATTCCTGCGTACTCTGATCAAAGAAAATCTGATTCCGGATGATGTGACCGTTCAGGTTCTCACGCAATCCAGAGAACATATCATTGAAGAGACTTTCCGGGCTTTAAAAGGGGTAAAAAAAGCCATTGTCCATCTGTACAATTCCACATCCCTGGCACAAAGGGAGCAGGTTTTCCAGATGGAAAAAGAGGAAATCATCGATATCGCCATCAATGGTGCTGGACTTCTCAAAAAATATGCGGCCAAAATGCCCGAAACCAAATTTCAATTCGAGTACTCACCGGAAAGCTTTACCGGCACTGAGATGGAGTTCTCCGTTGACATTTGCAACGCGGTGATCGATGTGTGGCAGCCTTCTCCTGAGAACAAAGTGATCATCAACCTGCCGGCTACTGTATCCATGTCGATGCCTCATGTATATGCATCTCAGATCGAATATATGTGTAAAAACCTGAATAACCGGGAAAATGTTATTATTTCGCTCCACCCGCACAACGATCGCGGTACAGCGGTAGCGGATTCAGAACTGGGGCTTCTTGCCGGAGCGGACAGAATTGAAGGTACATTGTTCGGAAATGGAGAACGTACCGGGAATGTAGACCTGGTCACGCTGGCCATGAACCTGTTTTCCCACGGGGTCAATCCGGAGCTCGATCTCTCCAATATGCCGAAGATCGTAAAAGCTTTTGAAAAATATACAGACATTCCGGTACACTTAAGACAGCCGTATGCTGGCAAGCTGGTATTCGCCGCCTTCTCAGGCTCGCATCAGGATGCAATTGCCAAGGGCATGAGGTGGCGTGACGATAACAAACTCAGAAAGTGGACAGTCCCTTATTTGCCCATCGATCCGCGGGATGTGGGCAGAGAGTACGAAGCGGATGTAATCCGCATCAACAGCCAGTCGGGCAAGGGCGGAGTAGCATACATTCTGGAGCAGAACTACGGATTTTCACTGCCGGCCAAGATGCGGTCCGAAGTCGGCTATCTGATCAAAGGGATATCCGATAAAAATCATAAGGAACTGAAGCCGGACGAATTGTACAAAGTATTTATGGAAGAATACGTAAACGTGTTTGACCCCATCGATATCACAGATGCCACATTTAAAAAACTTGCCAACTACAAGAGTGACAACGGAATGAGCGTAGATATTGATGTAAACATCGCCGGAGAGGAATTCCACCTGACGGCTTCCGGAAACGGCAGCCTCGATGCAGTAAGCAATGCATTGAAGAAAAGTCCTTATACTTTCGATTACAAATTTGTTACCTATTCCGAGCATGCACTGGAAAGCGATTCGGACTCGAGGGCGGCAGCCTATGTGGCGATCGCGGACGGCAATGGCTGGGTATACTGGGGAGTAGGTGTTCACGACGATATCGTATTTGCATCGATCAATGCGTTGGTTACTGCACTGAACAGGCAAAATCAAATCAGCCATTTTATTACGGAATAGGAGTTTTAGGAGGATTTAACTATGGGTATGACGATGACTCAAAAAATATTAGCAGCACATGCGGGCCTTGAAGAAGTCAAGCCGGGGCAACTGATCATGGCGAACCTTGATATGGTGCTCGGAAACGATATCACTTCGCCGGTTGCCATCAAAGAATTTGAAAAGTCTGGATTCGGTGAGGTTTTTGACAAAAGCAAAATTTCCCTGGTTATGGACCACTTCACCCCGAACAAGGACATCAAAGCCGCCGAACAGTGTGTGGCATGTAGAACCTTTGCGAAGAGATTTGATATCGACAACTTTTATGATGTAGGGAATATGGGGATTGAACATGCACTTCTCCCGGAAAAGGGATTGGTGGCTGCCGGCGACTGCATTATCGGCGCGGATTCTCATACATGCACCTACGGTGCGCTGGGCGCTTTTGCAACCGGTGTGGGGAGCACAGATATGGCTGCCGGTATGGCCACCGGAAAAGCCTGGTTCAAGGTTCCCGAAGCCATCCGGTTCAATTTGACCGGATCCCTGCGTGAAAATGTAGGCGGGAAGGATGTTATCCTGCATATTATCGGAATGATCGGAGTGGATGGCGCTCTTTATAAATCCATGGAATTTACAGGCGATGGTGTCAAAAACCTGTCGATGGATGACAGACTTTGCATCGCCAATATGGCCATCGAGGCAGGAGCCAAAAATGGCATCTTCATCGTGGATGATATCACCGAAGACTATATGAAAGGCCGGGTCAACCGGCCATATAAAATCTATGCGCCGGATGATGACGCGGACTATTCAAGAACGATCAATATCGACTTGGGGGCCATCAAACCTACCGTCGCATTCCCACACCTTCCGGAAAATACAAAGACCATCGACGAGGTCGGTGACGTTCCGATCCAGCAGGTGGTCATCGGATCCTGCACCAACGGGCGAATCTCCGATATGGCCATCGCCGCTGAGATCCTGAAGGGGAAGAAGGTTCACAAAGACGTCAGAGCCATCATTATTCCTGCCACTCAGGAGGTCTATAAAGAATGTATAAAGCGAGGCTATCTCGAGATCTTCATCGACGCAGGATGCGTCGTCTCCACCCCGACATGCGGGCCTTGCCTGGGAGGGCATATGGGTATCCTTGCTGCCGGTGAACGGTGCGTGGCAACAACCAACAGGAATTTTGTCGGCAGAATGGGACATGTCGATTCGGAAGTATATCTGGCGGGACCGGCTGTTGCGGCAGCTTCTGCTATAGCCGGAAAAATAGCGATATAGCGATGGAGGATTAGGAAATGGATCAGGTAAAAGGAAAAGTTCATAAATATGGCGACAATGTGGATACGGATGTAATCATTCCAGCCAGATATTTAAACATAGCAGACAGAAAAGAACTGGCTGCTCATTGCATGGAAGATATTGACCCTGAATTTATTAAAAAAGTGAAAGAGGGGGACATGATCGTAGCCGGCTATAATTTCGGATGTGGTTCTTCCCGCGAGCATGCGCCGATCGTCATCAAGGAATCCGGCGTCTCCTGCGTGATCGCCAAGACGTTTGCCAGGATATTTTACCGCAACTCGATCAATATCGGACTTGCAATACTGGAATGTGAAGAAGCCAGCGGCAGAATCGATGCGGGTGATGAAGTCTCCATCAATTTTGATACGGGCGAGATCACAAATGTGACTAAGGGTGAGACCTATCAGGCGCAGCCGTTCCCGGAATTCATAAAAGACATTATTGCAAAGGGCGGCTTGCTGAACTCGATACAATCAAGCTAATCAGAAAAAGGAGTAGGATCCATGGATTATAAAATTGCGGTAATCCCCGGTGACGGGATCGGCCCCGAGGTTGTTGAACAAGCATTAAAAACGCTGGAACAGGTCGGCTTCAAATATGGCCATCGTTTCAACTTCGAAAAGGCTCTGGCTGGAGGTGCGGCCATAGATGCGGTTGGGAAAGCCTTACCGAAAAGCACGCTGGAGACATGCTATAGGAGTGATGCGGTACTCCTGGGCGCAGTGGGAGGATGGAAATGGGATACACTTCCCGGCAACCAGAGGCCTGAAACAGCGCTGCTGGGGCTGCGGAAGGAGCTTGGTCTTTTTGCGAATCTCAGACCGGCCATACTTTTTGAAGAATTGGCAGACGCCTGCCCGCTTAAGCCTGAAATCGTCAGAGGAGGGCTGGACCTCATCGTAGTGAGAGAACTGACCGGCGGTATCTATTTCGGAGAGAAAGGCATCAAAAACACGGATATGGGCGTAGCGGCCTATGATGTCGAACAGTATTCCGAAGAAGAAGTAAGAAGGATCGCTGTGGTGGCTTTTGAAATGGCCATGAAGCGCAACAAAAAGGTCACCAGCGTCGACAAAGCCAACGTACTGGAAAGTTCAAGACTCTGGAGGCGAGTCGTCACCAGTGTGGCTGCCGATTATCCGGAAGTTGAACTGAATCATCTGTATGTGGATAATGCGGCGATGCAGATGGTCAGAGATCCGAAGCAGTTCGATGTGATCGTGACGAATAATATTTTCGGCGATATCCTATCTGATGAAGCCAGTCAGGTGACCGGATCCATCGGCATGCTTCCGTCTGCCAGCCTGGCTAAGGGAAACTTTGGAATGTATGAACCCGTGCATGGCTCCGCTCCGGACATAGCGGGACAGAATAAAGCCAATCCGATGGCTGCCATATTATCTGCGGCGATGATGCTAAAATATACATTCGGACTGATCAGAGAAGCCGATGCGGTAGAGGCGGCTGTTAAGGCTGTTCTGGCAAAAGGCTTTAGAACACCTGATATCATGGCTGCCGGCATGCAATGCATCGGAACCGCTGAAGCCGGCGAACTGATTGCAAATGAGATCAGATAAATGATTAGACTCGTTTCCTGCCGGATCAGACCAACTATCCTTGACGGGGAAGCCGAAAAAATATATAATTGAATTTGTCAATTTATCCTTTGATAATTGCCCTTTGACGGCGCCGCCGGGTATGGATTGGGTCCTGCGCAATAGGACTCCGCGAATCTTGTCAGGTCCGGAAGGAAGCAGCAATAAGCGGAAGCTCTTATGTGCCGCAGCTAAGCCTTCTCCAACGCTCAGCGGCGCCCTCAAAGGGCAATTTGTCGGTTTTTTCATTGTTTTTATAACGTTAATAGGCGATATGTATCAAGCATTATACAGGACTTGTCGACCCGAGGTATTCGAAGAGATTCTTGGGCAGGAGCATATAGTAAGAATACTGAAAAATCAGCTTGGCAACGATTCAGTGAGCCACGCTTATTTGTTTTGCGGTACAAGAGGCACCGGAAAGACAAGCACCGCCAGGATCCTTGCCAAAGGAGTCAACTGCCTGGCAGCCACCGGAAGGCCTTGCGGAGTCTGCGAAAATTGTGTGAGCATCAGCCAGGGGACTTTTATGGACGTCATCGAAATTGACGCCGCTTCCAACCGGGGCATCGATAATATCAGGGAATTGAGAGAAAGCGTGAAATACCCGCCGGCCGCCGGCCGCAGGAAAGTATATATTATTGACGAGGTCCACATGCTTTCAACGGAAGCTTTCAATGCGCTGCTGAAAACATTGGAGGAACCGCCTGAACATGTTCTCTTTATTCTTGCCACAACGGAACCCCAGAAATTGCCTGCCACTATCCTGTCCCGATGTATGAGGCTTGACTTCAAGAGAGTACCCGAAACGGTGCTTTGCCGCAGCATGGAGAAGATCTGCAAAGACAGGGGGATCCATGCAGAACCCGGCGCGATCAGGCTGATTGCCGCAAATAGCGACGGCTCGGTAAGAGATGGCCTGTCTATCCTGGATCAATGTATCAGCACCGGCCAAACAGAATTAACCCGGGATGAAGTGCTTGAAATGCTTGGGTCCGCCGGAGAATCGGCTTTGACTGAAATCACAGAGCATATCATTCGGGGAGAGACCGCCCCTGCATTGATCAAAATCGATGAAGTGCTGGCAGACGGCAAAGATGTCAGACAGCTTATAAACGATATGATTTCTCACTATCGAAGCCTGCTGCTCTCCAAATATATCAAAAATCCGGAAGATATATTAAATTTGTCACTGGAAAACGCAGCGAGAATAAAAGAGCAGAGTGAGGCTGTAAAGCTGGAAGATATCAATCGGGGGATCCTGATGTTTTCCACCGCAGCACTGGATGCCAGATATTCGACTCAGCCAAGGATCCTGCTTGAATTAGCAATCGTCAGACTGGCGGAAGAACTCAGCCCGGGCAGAAGCGACGTGCAGTATACAAAGAAAATCAAGCAAAAGGAGCCGGAAGCGGAGACGACCAAGGAGGTCGCATCGGAAGAGGCTAAGGCGACTGTAAAGCCAGAGACAAAGATAGTCAGGCCGGAAGTGAAGTCTGCAGGTTCGGAAACTGGGGATCATGGAGCGATTTGGCTGGAAGCGCTGGACCGCCTGGAACAAGAAAAAGCGACTTTCAGATTGTTGAGAAACGGCACCAGGCTTAAAGAACTGAATGAAAAGTGGATTGTGATCGAAGCGGCATCAGATATCCTGAAAAACCGGATGGAAGACAACAAAGATGTCATTGAGAACATCATGGAAATCGTAACGGGTAAACGAAGAGGACTTCAATGCGCTGTGGCATTTCAGGAAAAAGGGCATCAAGAAAAACCCAGCCCTGAAAAAACAGCGATTCTGATAGAAAAAGAATTTAATGGAATAGAAGTAGAAATAGAAGAGGAGTAGGAGAAACAAGATGGGAAAAGGTATGAAAGCCGGCAAAAAGCCGGGTGCGGGAAGTCCCGGACAAATGCAGAAGCAGATGGCACAGTTCCAGGTAATGCAGAAAAAAATGGAGGATCTTCAGGCCGAAATCGATAAAATGGAAACAAGTGCAACGGCTGGTGGCGGAGCGATCACGGTCACTGTAAACGGTACAAAACAATTGACAAAAGTGGAGATAAAACGTGAAGTAGTGGACCCTGATGATATAGAAATGCTTCAGGACCTCATCCTGACGGCCGCCAATGAGGCTCTGCGTCAGATGGAAGAGATTTCTTCCCAGGAAATGGGCAAATTAACAGGCGGACTCGGAATTCCGGGATTATAGAAATAGAAATGAAGTACTATGCGAAATCGCTGACCAAGTTAATCAATGAGTTGTCCAAACTGCCCGGCATAGGGAGCAAAAGTGCGCAAAGGCTGGCGTTTCATATTCTTTCCCTTGATAACAGTGAGGCAGGGGCTTTGGCTGCCGCTATTATTGAGGCGAAGCAATCCATGAAATATTGCAGTGTCTGCGGGAATTTGACCGACACCGACCCTTGCTTCATTTGTTCTGACTCCTCCAGGGATACCAGTACGATTTGCGTGGTGGAGAGCCCGAAGGATGTTGCGGCCATGGAAAGAATTCGCGAATTCAAGGGGTTGTACCATGTTTTGCATGGTTCGATCTCCCCGATGGACGGAATCGGCCCGGATGAGATCAACCTGAAATCGTTGATCGTCAGACTTCAGCAAAACGACGTTGAAGAGGTCATCCTGGCAACAAATCCGAATATCGAAGGCGAGGCAACCGCTATGTATATTTCCCGTCTGATCAAACCAAGCGGGATCAAGGTTACCAGAATCGCTCACGGGATTCCGATCGGCGGCGATCTGGAGTACACTGATGAGGTGACCCTACTGAAAGCCATCGAGGGCCGAAGAGAACTATAGGCTTTCACACGACAACCAAATCACTTCCAAAAAACAATTTTGCTATAAAAACAGGACCGCTTTGCTGTTCTGTTTTTTGTTTTGGAAATTTATTGTAACCCTCCAATTGTTGACATATAATAATTTTATAATTGTGCCACTATTCGTAAAATTGTTAAGGAGGAAAGGGTTCATGGACGAACAGAATAAGTCGATCGTTGTCGATGTGAATGAGCATGGTTTAAAAAAGCATGATATCAAAATATCGACTGTCGTATTTATGATCTTCTGTCTTTGTGCTGCCGGTGCCTATGGCATCGAGGAAATGATTCCCGAATCAGGCCCGGGACTAACACTCGTCATGCTGATTGTCCTTCCGTTTGTATGGAGCACGCCTCTTGGGCTGGTTGCCGCGGAGCTGGGTTCTGCAAGACCGCAGGAAGGCGGCTACTACAAGTGGGTACAGGAGGCTTTGGGTGAGTACTGGGGATTCCAGGCAGGATGGTGGAGAACAATCTCTATCTACATTGACAATACGCTATATGTAATTTTAGCCGGCGGGTACATGGCCGCAACATGGGACTTGTCCAGCACGGCAGAGATGACATTTAAAATCGGAATGATCCTTGTTTTTACCTATATTAATATACGGGGTGTAAAAGATGTCGGCGTAGTGAGCAGTGTGCTTTCGATTCTGGTTATCTTTGCATTTTCCATGGTGGCGATCTGCGGGTTTCTCAATTGGACGCAGAATCCATTTATACCTTTTACAGCTGATGGGGACATCATGGGGGTTTCGGGCATCGCATTCGGAGACTGGGTTTACTATATCGGAATGGGCATCGCAATAGGTATGTGGATGTATTCCGGCTACGAATCCATGTCTACAATAGCGGGTGAAGTTGCAAATCCACAGGTGATACCGAAGGCTACGCTCATAACCGTTCCCCTGATCATGGCGGTTTATATTTTCCCAACCATGGCGGGACTCGCCTCTTTGGGCATGTGGGAAGATTGGGGAACCGAAGTCGATACGGTTGGATATGCCACCGTTGTAGAAACGTTCTGGGGCCAGGGCTTCGGGATATTCTTCGCAATTGTGGCGGTTTTGGCTCAATGTTCGATTTATAACACCTACATCGCTTCCGGCTCCAGGGGCTTCTTTGCATTGGCAGATGACCATCTAGCTCCTCCGGTCCTTGTAAAATGCGATGCGAAACACGGTGTGCCTTATATCGCGGTGATCTCGGTGGCGATGGTCAATGTAATACTCTGTCAGTTTGCGTTTACAACCGTCGTGGTCATCGACGTGTTCCTCTTAGTATCCTCTTATGTCATGATCTTCATATCAGCGATGATTTTGAGAAAAAGAATACCGCCTGAAGAGTTGAAATTCAAAATTCCGGGAGGCTATGGATTTTTATGCGTCGTTTGCATAGTTCCTTGCATTATTGCTTTTATAGCATTCTTTATAAATGGAACGGATTATTTTATCGGGGGCATGCTTGGTATCACTTCCGGCCCGATCCTATATTATATATGGAAGAGAATGTACGGAGGGCTGGCCAAAAAAGATCCTGTACGCTACCCGATTAATCCAAAGACAAAACTCGCCGTGGGCGACACAAAAAGAATGGCATTGAATTTTGGGATACTTTCCATCATGGGCTTCATTGCGTATCCATGGCTGATGTGGTTTGAAGGAGACTGGTGGGGCGAATGGGGGCCGGATTGGTACCTTGAATATTATGGATCCGGATTCTTGTCGGATTTTTACGGGATGATGAATGCGATCATCATAACAGCAGGTATTTTTGCAGGTGTCGCGATACTGCTTTTCGTAATCAGCAGTAAAGTCGAACCGAGAAAATAGTAATTAACCTCTAATCAAAAAGAAGGCTCAATATTTTTATCAGCCAAAGGCAGCGATCCGTTTCTTCGGGTCCTGCCTTTATTATATGCATTGAATAAAAAACAATAATTGCCGCAAATATTCGAAATATTCCAGACAAAATAGTGCTATTTAAAGGCAATTCATACTGTATTTTTTTTAAAACATAGTTCGGAATTCAAAATCGGAGTGTTCTAATTATGTATACATAGCAATTTTCTTGACATAGCAGCTGCAATGCTTTAAAGTGTCTCTATACATTTTTTATGGAAAAACTTAAAGGGGTTGTAGATTTTTTGGAGGATTTACACAAAAGCCCCAAAAGATCTGATTAAAAGGAGAGGAAAATGGCAAAACGTAAAATGAAAACAATGGATGGTAATACCGCGGCAGCCCATGTGTCATATGCATTCACGGATGTAGCGGCAATCTATCCAATCACGCCATCGTCGACCATGGCAGAGGTGACGGACGAATGGGCGGCATACGGAAAGAAGAATATCTTCGGGCAGGAAGTCAAGTTAGTGGAGATGCAGTCTGAAGGGGGCGCAGCGGGTGCGGTGCACGGATCGCTGGCTGCGGGCGCACTGACCACCACCTATACGGCATCCCAGGGTCTGCTTCTGATGATCCCGAACATGTACAAGATGGCAGGGGAACTGCTGCCGGCAGTGTTCCACGTGACCGCAAGAACGCTGGCAGCCCATGCGTTATGCATCTTCGGAGACCAATCGGACGTCATGGCCACAAGGCAGACGGGCTTTGCGCTGTTGGCCTCGGGATCGGTGCAGGAAGTCATGGACCTTGGCGGGATCGCGCATCTGGCGGCTATCAAGGCAAGAGTGCCGTTCCTGCATTTCTTCGACGGATTCCGCACATCCCATGAAGTGCAGAAGATCGAAGTGATCGAATATGATGAATTCAAGAACCTTTTAGATATGGACGCGGTGCAGCGTTTCAGAGACAGAGCGTTGAATCCGGAGCATCCGGTGATCCGCGGCACGGCCCAGAACCCGGATATTTTCTTCCAGGCACGGGAGGCGGCCAACAAATATTACGAAGCAGTACCGGGGATCGTGGCGGACTACATGGACAAGATCTCCGAACTGACGGGAAGAAGCTACCACTTGTTCGACTATGTGGGCCACCCGGAAGCGGAGGATGTGATCGTGGCCATGGGTTCGGTCTGCGAAACAGTTGAAGAGACTATCAACCTGCTGCTTTCCCAGGGCAAGAAGGTGGGACTGGTTAAAGTCAGGCTGTACCGCCCGTTTGCACCGGAGTACCTGAAAGCGGTGATGCCGAAGACGGTGAAACGGATCGCCACCCTGGACAGGACCAAGGAGCCGGGAGCTTTGGGGGATCCGCTTTATACGGACGTAAGGACGATGTACTATAGAGAAGAAAACGCGCCGGAAGTATATGGCGGAAGATACGGCCTGGGGTCAAAAGACACCACACCGGGGCAGATCCTGGCGGTGTATGAAAACCTGGCATCTGCAAATCCGAAAGACCAGTTCACCATCGGCATCGAGGACGATGTGACGTTCTCGTCGCTGAAACCGGCACTAGGCGTCATCACGGAGCCGGAAGGGACCATCCGCTGCAGGTTCTGGGGCCTGGGCTCGGACGGGACCGTGGGCGCCAACAAGAGCGCCATCAAGATCATCGGAGACAAGACGGATCTGTATGCACAGGGGTATTTCGCCTACGACTCGAAGAAGTCCGGCGGCGTGACGATATCGCACCTGCGGTTTGGAAAACACAAAATTCAATCCACCTACCTGATCAGTGAGGCGGACTTTGTAGCCTGCCACAACCAGGCGTATGTGCATCAGTATGACCTTTTGAAGGGCCTTAAAAAGGGCGGCACGTTTGTGCTGAACTGCATCTGGGACGACCAGGAGCTGTCGCAGCATCTGCCTGCCGCCATGAAGCGCACCCTGGCAAAGAACGAAATCCAATTCTATACCATCGATGCCACCGAAATCGCTGAAGAGATCGGGCTGGGGAACCGGATCAACATGATCATGCAGTCGGCGTTCTTCAAGCTGGCCAATGTGATCCCGGTGGAGGACGCGGTCAATTTCCTGAAGGAAGCGGTGGAGAAGTCCTACGGCAAGAAGGGCGCGAAGATCGTCAATATGAATAATGCCGCTATCGACCGCGGCGTTACCGATATCCACAAGGTGGAAGTGCCTGCATCCTGGGCGGATGCAGTGGACGAAGCCGAAGTAGAAAGAAATGTGCCGGAATTCATCGAGGAAGTGCTGATCCCGATGACGAGACAGGAGGGAGACGACCTTCCTGTGAGCGCGTTTACCGGGAGAGAAGACGGGACCTTCCCGTCCGGAACCGCAGCCTACGAGAAGAGGGGCGTGGCGGTACATGTGCCGGAATGGAAGCCGGAACACTGCATCCAGTGCAACCAGTGCTCCTTTGTCTGTCCGCATGCTGCCATCAGACCGGTGCTTCTGACCCAGGAAGAAAAAGAGAACGCACCTTCGGGCTTTAATGCCGTCAAAGCCAACGGAAAGGGTCTGGAGGGGCTGGAGTACAGAATGCAGGTATCGCCTCTGGACTGTCTGGGCTGCGGGAACTGCGCAGATATCTGCCCAGCCAAGGAGAAGGCGCTGGTAATGGTACCAGCCGCTCACGCGGAAGGCGAAGCAGCCAACTGGGATTATTCCATCAAGCTGCCGCTGAAGGACAAGCTGACTTCCAAAGAGACCGTGAAGGGCAGCCAGTTTGCGAAACCGTACCTGGAATTCTCAGGAGCCTGCGCTGGCTGCGGAGAGACTCCATATATCAAGGTCATCACCCAGCTTTATGGAGACCGGATGATGATCGCCAACGCCACGGGCTGCTCATCCATCTGGGGCGCATCCGCACCGTCCATGCCATACTGCTCGGACGAGAACGGAAGAGGCCCATCCTGGGCGAACTCGCTGTTTGAGGACAATGCGGAGTACGGCCTGGGCATGCTGATGGGCGTCAAGCAGATGAGGGAGAAGATCGAAGAATGCGCGAATGCGCTTTTGGATAAGGAACTTTCGGAAGAGCTGAAGAGTGCCCTGCGTGATTGGCTGGAAGCGAAGGAAGACGGCTCGAAAACCCGGGAAACCAGCGACCAGCTGATGAAAGCCATGGAGGGTTTCCAGACAGAGGATCCGGAAGTGAAGGCGCTTCTCAAAGATATCGAAGACCGGAAGGACTTCCTGGTGAAGAAGTCGGTATGGGCACTGGGCGGAGACGGCTGGGCCTACGACATCGGCTACGGCGGACTGGACCACGTGCTGGCGTCCGGCGAGAATGTGAACATCCTGGTATTCGATACGGAAGTATACTCCAACACAGGCGGACAGGCATCCAAGTCCACGCCGGTAGCAGCTATCGCGAAGTTCGCGGCATCCGGTAAGCGGATCAAGAAAAAGGATCTGGGCATGATGGCCATGTCCTACGGATATGTCTATGTGGCACAGGTGGGCATGGGTGCTGACAAGAACCAGTTCATGAAAGCGGTCATCGAGGCGGAGAAGTATGACGGACCTTCCATCATCATCTGCTATGCACCTTGCATCAACCATGGGATCAAGAAGGGCATGAATAAAGCCCAGGAGAACATCAAGGATGCGGTGGATGCTGGTTACTGGCACCTCTTCCGTTTCAATCCGGAACTGAAGAAGGAAGGCAAGAACCCGTTCACTCTGGATTCCAAGGCGCCGACCGCAAGTTTCAGGGACTTCATCCTCGGACAGGTGAGATATTCATCCCTGGCTCAGGAGTTCCCGGAAGTAGCCGACAAGCTCTTCTCCTTGGCGGAAGAAAATGCAAAAGACCGCTTAGACAGCTACAGAAGACTGGCAGAATATAAATAAAGTTGTGAGCTAAAGTTCTTATTCAAACAAAAAGCCCGCCGTATGGCGGGCTCAGACTGTAGACAAAGTCGTAGAGACATAGAACGTTTCTACGACTTTTCTAATGCGAAAAAGATGATTAAACCGTTGGAATTTCAACAAGATCAGTGCGTTTTGTGGTATAATGTTCCTATGAAAAGAGGTGCATGCATATGATGATCAAGAACTCGGGAAACAAAAGAGAACAGATACAATTTGTTTCCACAGAATCACTGGTTCCAAAGAACCATCTGCTGCGGGATATCGACAGGTCCATTGACTTTTCGTTCATTTATGAGCTTGTAGAAGATAAATACTCGCAGGATCAAGGGCGTCCCAGCATCGATCCTGTCATGCTGATCAAAATCCCGCTGCTTCAATATCTCTACGGGATTGGAAGCATGCGCCAGACCATAAAAGAGATTGAGGTGAACGTGGCGTATCGCTGGTTCCTTGGCCTTGATCTGACGGCACAGGTTCCGCACTTCAGTACTTTCGGAAAGAACTACACCCGAAGATTCAAAGATACGGATCTCTTCGAACAGATCTTTAAGCGGATCCTAGAGGAATGTTTGCGTTGCGACCTGGTGGATCCGTCTGTCATCTTTGTGGATGCGACGCACATCAAGGCAAATGCAAACACCAAGAAATACGTCAGAAAACTTGCGGAAGTCCAGGCTCTGCACTATGAAGCGAAACTTCGAGCCGAGATCAATCAGGACCGGGAAGCTCACGACAAGAAACCCTTGAAAGATAAAGACGATGACGAAGATGACGGCCCCGGGAAGCAGATAACACAGAGCACAACAGATCCTGAATCAGGGCTATTCCACAAGGGAGAGCATAAGAAGGTGTTTGCCTATGCGACGCAAACCGCCTGCGATCAGAATGGCTGGATTCTCCAATACAGCGTGCATCCGGGCAATGAACACGATAGCCGCACATTCCCTGCGCTTTACGAAAAAGTGAAAAGCTACGGACCCGAAATGATCGTCATGGATGCAGGTTACAAAACGCCGGCCATTGCCAAAATGCTGATCGATGATAAGATCAATCCAGTGTTTCCATACAAACGGCCGATGACGAAAGAAGGGTTCTTTAAGAAATATGAGTACGTCTATGATGAGTTCTATGATTGCTATCTATGTCCCCGGGATCAAATCCTGGAATACTTCAGGACGGACCGTGATGGCTACCAGATTTACAGAAGCAACCCCGAAGTATGCAAAACTTGCCCTCATCTCTCCAAGTGCACACAAAGCCGGAATCATCAAAAAATCATAACAAGGCATATATGGGAGCCTTACCTGGAGATCTGCGAGGACATCCGGTATTCAGCCGGCATGAAGGGATGGTACGAGAAGCGCAAAGAAACCATCGAGCGGATATTTGGAACTGCAAAAGAATATCACACAATGCGCTACACAAGATATACCGGCAAGTCCCTGATAGAAATGAAGGTGGGGCTTACATTTGCTTGTATGAATCTCAAGAAACTCGCCAAGATGAAGAAAAAAATGGGTTTATTAGGCCCTGATTTTGACATCTTTTTAAAAAGTCTACTTGATTTGTTTCTAATTTCCTTTATTAAGAAAAAGGCCACCAGAGCACTCGTGCTCTAATGACCTTTTGTCTACGATCTGAAACCCGCCGAATGGCGGGTTTATTTCATGTCCGGAATATCGCAGACATCGATCCAATCTAAAGAATTGCTGTAGCGGAACAATTCGTCCGTAGTCAGTTCTATAGCACTGTTCGAAGAGCCGCAGGCAGGAAACATCGTCTCAAACCGTTTCATGGAGTTGTCGCAGTAGACTCTCACATCGTTCCTTTCGATACCAAATGCGCATACGCCGCCTATTTCGTGACCGGTATAGAACAATACCTCTTCGGGGCTGAGCATTTTTGCCTTGCATTTGAAATTAACCTTATATTTACTATTGCTGACTTTAGCGTCGCCTGCTGTCTGTATGAGAACACAACCGTCGTCCGTCTTAAAAGAAAGAGTCTTGCAAATTCGGGCCGGTATGACTCCTGCTGCTTTCGCTGCAAGATCCACTGTAGCCGATGAAACAGGGAACTCAATGATCCTATCATCTAAATCGTAGATTCTGAAATAATCCCGTACTTTTTCTATAGCCATTTATATTCCCTCCCCACATCAAGCCCTTCCGCTTCTCCGACGGTCGAGTTCCGATAAAATTTTCTTTCTTAATCGGATATCATCTGGAACGATTTCCACGAGTTCGTCATCATTGATAAATTCCAGCGCCTCCTCCAGTGTGAATTGCCTGTGTGGAGAGAGCTTGATCGCATCGTCATTGCCCGCTGACCTCATATTTGTAGCTTTTTTCGCCTTGCACGGATTGACCACCATATCATCGTTTCTGCTGTTCATCCCTATAATCATGCCTTCGTACACCCTGGTGCCGGGTGCGACAAACAATTGGACCCTTTCACTGATATTGTTGAGGGCATATGGAGTCGTGATCCCTGCTTCCAGTGCGATCGCCACACCATTGACTCTTTGAGGTATTTCACCTTTGAATTCGTCAAAGCAATCAAACCGCCTGACCATGGTTCCTTCTCCATGGGTATCGTTGATGAACTCGGAGCGATATCCAAGAAGACCTCTCGTTGGTACGACGTATTCCATCTTTACATAACCGTTTGAACCTGACATCTGCTGCATCAAACCTTTACGCAGATTTAATTTCGAGATCACGGTGCCGGAATACTCTTCGGGAACAGAGATGATGACCTGCTCCATTGGCTCCAGACGTTTCCCTTTTTTATCATGGTGCATGATGACCTCCGGCTTCGATACTGCCAGCTCATAGCCTTCACGACGCATATTTTCAATCAGGATCGACAGATGAAGTTCCCCGCGTCCCGAGACTTTAAAACAATCAGTGGATTCGGTTGGTTCAACGATCAACCCTACATTGACTTCGAGCTCCTTTGACAATCTTTCTTTCAGATGCCTTGAGGTAACCCATTTGCCTACCTGACCGGCGAAAGGGGATTTGTTGACCATGAAATTCATTGAAAGGGTGGGCTCTTCAATTTTGATCATCTCCAGCGGCTCCGTACAATTCTCATCACAGATCGTCTCCCCGATGGAAATGTCTGAAATTCCGGAAACCACAACGATATCACCACACATTGCTTCCTCGACAGGAACTCTCTTCAGACCCCTATACACGAAGACTTGATTGATTTTTTTGTTGGAAACGCTGCCATCCATCCTCGACACCGTGACAGATTGCCCGCTTCGGATTTTACCCCTTGATATTCGACCTATTCCGAGCCTTCCTATATAGTCGTCATAGCCAAGGCTTGAAATCTGTAGTTGAAGGGGTTCGGAATCCAGATCAGGATACGGTACCACATGTTTGATGATGGTTTCAAAAAGAGGATCAATATTAAGTCCTTTGTCGCCGCCGGCGGTGTTTTTTCGTACTTTCTGTTCACCTGCCCCGACTTCCAACCCTTCAGCATCAGCGGGATCATTAACGACAATGCCTTGTCTTGCAATGCCATAGAGGATCGGAAAATCCAGTTGCTTGTCGTTTGCACCCAGGTCCATGAACAATTCGTAGACCTCATCCACAACTTCTGTGATGCGGGAATCTTTCTTGTCTATTTTATTGATCAGCAATACCGGATTCAGACCCTGTTCCAAAGACTTCTTCAGTACAAAACGCGTTTGGGGCATCGGACCTTCAGATGAATCTACAAGCAAAATAACCGTGTCAACGGTTTTCATGATTCGCTCTACCTCCGAAGAAAAGTCGGCATGTCCCGGGGTATCAACGATATTGATTTTAACATCCCCATGCATCACCGAACAGTTTTTCGAATAGATGGTAATGCCTCTTTCTCTCTCAATATCATCGCTGTCCATGATACATTCTACGACATTCTCGTTTTCTCGGAAGATACCGCTCTGACTCAGAAAAGCATCCACCAGAGTTGATTTCCCCGCGTCGACGTGGGCGATCACGGCAATATTTATAATTTTTTCTTTCATTAGTTATCCCTTCTTACTTCTGCAACCTTTATAAGTTATCATAAATAGGCAACAATTTCAAGCAAAAAAACAACGCCTGTGGAAAAGGGCCTTATACAACCACAAGCTCGCTTGAAATCCCGCATAAGTTTTTATCAGGGACGTTGTGTTTATATCACATCCGCAACATCAGCTTTTGAGGCTTCAATCAGATCAGACGGTGTAAGTTCCATCTGCAAACCGACTTTTCCCGCGCTGACCACAATGGTGTCAAGCCCCTGCGCGCTAAGATGAATAACTGTTTTATACGCTTTTTTCATACCGACAGGTGAGCACCCGCCTTTGATATAACCGGTAACGGGAGTGATATTTTTTGCGGGAATCATTTCGATCTTCTTTTCTCCGAAATGTTTGGCGGCTTTTTTCAGATCCAGTTCGGCAGCTACGGGTATGATGCAGACATAAAATTCATGACTGCCTCCTTGAGTGACTAACGTTTTGAAAACCTTATCTACCGGCATACCGGTAGCCTTCGCAACGGATACCCCGTCAAGAAATCCGGAGGGCGCGTCATATTCATACACTTTATATTGGATTTGCTTACTGTCAAGCAGTCTTAATGCGTTTGTTTTCGGGATTGCCATATTCTTGGCTCCTGTTAAGAATTATTTTTTTGAGGTGTTTATTTTTTTCAATTTATTAGACTTCCAGCCATTGAGAAACAGCTGAAATAATTAAAACCTCTTTCATGAAAAAAGTCAACCTTACTGAACCGATTTTGAAACTTTATTATCAAATCAGATTCAAAGCTCTCATGAGATGCAGTAGCTGTTCTCTTGGCACAAAACTTGCTATTAATAATTGATAGATCGAAACGATCAAACCATGATGGAATTCCATAACATTTGTTCATTTTATATCCCAAGTACTGAATAAATCCCATTGGATATCCGGCATTAGATAGCAAAAGTTGCCGACGCGCGGTGAAAGTGTTTGACCATATAGGCATGCACAATATTTGCAGCAACTAATGCGGACCACACCAGAAAGAGCCGTTCGCAGGGGTTTTATAGGCCATATATGCACATGCAATGGAGCATGGTTCCTCGTAGTTAGCGGATGATCGATTCGAAATAAGAAAATTCTTGAAGAACGAAAGGAAATCAGAAATGAAAACACTGTATGAAAGATGTCAGGAAGTCATGCCGCCTTGTTCAGGCAGAGCCACAAAATTAGGCGTTGTAGCATCTGAAGGGATGTATGTCACCACGGAAGACGGAAGAAAGATGCTGGATTTTGCAAGCGGTGTTGCGGTAAATCAATTTGGGCATAATCATCCGGAGATCGTTGCTGCAGCCAAGGCGCAGATGGATAAAGGCGTTCACTATGGCCATAATGTTTTATATTACGATCCTTATGTTACGTTGGCGGAAAAACTGGTTGAAGTGACTGGCGGAGATACCATGGTATACTTTTCGAACAGCGGCGGAGAGGCAAATGATGGAGCCGTTAAACTTGCAAAATTTGTTACAAAAAGGCATTGCGTGATCGCTTTCAGAAATTCATTCCACGGCAGAACCATCGGCTGCAGCGCCATAACAGCTTCAAATTCAAAATACAGACAGAACTATGATTGTATTTCCGGCATTTACTTTGCAGATTACGCTTATTGCTACAGATGCCCTTTCCACCAGGAAAAGGAAACATGCCATATGGAATGTGTGAAGCAGTTTGATGAACTATTTAATAAACTCGTCAATCCTCAGACCGTTGCGGCCATGATACTTGAGCCGGTGCAGGGAGAAGGAGGATACATCGTCCCGCCTAAAGAATTCCTTCAGGGACTGCGTGAAATCTGCACAAAGCACGGCATCATGCTGATTTTTGATGAGGTTCAGGCAGGAAATGGAAGGTGCGGAGAATACTATGCGCATATGGCTCACGGAGTGACGCCGGACATTTTCACGACAGCAAAAGCCCTCGGCGGCGGATTCCCGCTGAGTGCGGTCATAGCAAAGAAAGAAATTATGCAGATGTGGGAAGCAGGGGCGCATGGAGGCACATTCGGAGGAAACCCGATTGCTTGCGCAGCGGGTCTTGCGGTATTTAAACTTCTTGAAAACGGCGGGCTTGAAAACTGCAAAAAAATGGGCGCTTATTTCATGCAGAAACTCGCGGATCTGCAGAAAAAATATCCTGAAGTAATAGGGGATGTCAGGGGACTGGGACTGATGATCGGCATAGAGATGGTAAAGGCGGATAAGAGTCCGAACACGGAGCTTGCCGGAAAGATCCTGGCAGATGCCTTGGATAACGGCATTATTCTTCTGAACGCGGGCTTTGACAAGAATGTTGTCAGATTCATCGCGCCAATCATCGTAACGGAAAAGGAAATAGACAAAGTAGTAGAATCAATCGAAGGCACGCTGCAAAAAAATAAATAGTTGGGGAAAACAAAATTTTGTTCGAAAAGGGGAACATCAAAGGGTAACGTCAAAAGGAACTTGTTCAGATGTCGCATTGGGCATCAGGAACAAGTTCTTTTATTTGGAAGCGCTCCAACCAGAACGTGTCTGGATCGATTTTAATAATTTCTTAAGGTTTAATTAATAAGGCCTTCATTAATTTGCGCCCGGGGTTATGGTATAATATAGAAGTGATTGATAGTCGCAGACAGATTCTCGGAACAAATAGTAATGTAGAAAGGCTTCAGACATGAGTATGTTGCATAAGATCAAGAATAAGAAAAAATTCATTATTCCTGCAGTGATTCTATGTATCGTCATGATCGCTGCAATAGTGATGTCGCAGTTCGATATGCCCGGGGGCTCTTCGGGAGGCATCCCTGTATCGGCCGGGTCGGTGGAAAAGATGGATGTTACCCAGGAATTGTCAGTTAAAGGTGTTGTACGGGGCGAAAAGTATGCAGAGCTGTATGGCCCTAGCGGATCCAAGATAGAGGAAGTGCTTGTTGCAGAAGGCGACGCGGTTTCCAAAGACCAGCTTTTGATGGCACTCAAAACCGGTGAAAACGAGCAACCAAGATCCCAGGCGGCACTGGAAGCCGCAAAAATGGAATACGAGGCGGCAAAGAAGCTCTATGAAGCGGGCGGGATGTCCAGGGTGGATTTTCTGAAAGCCAAGGGAGCCTATGAAAACGCTTCCTATACAGCATCACTGGTGGAAAGAATCAAAAGCCCATTCTCCGGGACCGTTACCAGGGTCAATGGGGTTACAGGCAGCGTTCTTGAAGCGGGTGTCCCTGCAGTAGTCGTGGAAGACCTGAGCAATCTTCAGATGAAAGTAAAAATAAGCGAGTATGATATCAACGACATCAAAATCGGTCAGGATGTAGTCATCTCTTCCGAAGTGATCGGCGAAAGAAAACTGGATGGAAAGGTTGTTGCGATTTCTCCGACTGGAGAGCGAAAAGACTCTACTTCTACGGAAATGGTCATACCGGTTACCATTGCAATTGACAAAGCGGACAGCAAACTGATTTCCGGAGTGACCGCAAAAGCAAAAATAATCCTTGCTGTGGCGCAAAACGCCATGACTGTTCCTGTTGATGCGGTCCTCCAGGACCCAAAAACTGAAAAATATTACGTCCTTGCCATAGAGAATGGGGCAACAAAAAAGGTCCCGGTTGAGCTGGGAGTTGAAGGGGACTTTAACGTTCAGACCATTAATACGGAATTAAAAGAGGGCGCACAGGTTGTGCTGTCGCCTGAACTGGATATGGCAGACGGAACGAAGGTTTACGTAGCTCCGGCCATGTGATAAAGAGGATTGATATGGATGAACTGATCAGGGTTGAGAAACTCTCTAAAATATATAAAAACGGCAATATCGAGGTAATCGCTCTTGATGATGTTACTTTCAGTGTAAACAAAGGGGAATTCATTGCCATCATGGGAGCATCCGGATCCGGGAAATCGACGTTGATGAATATCATCGGGTGTCTCGACCGGGCAAGCTCAGGCACGTACATCCTGGAGGGCATCGACATAAAAGATAAGAAAGACGACGAACTGTCTTTTGTCAGAAACCAAAAAATCGGGTTTGTATTTCAATTTTTCAACCTCATTTCGCGGACAACGGCAATAAAAAATGTTGAGCTTCCCATGATTTACGGCAAAATTCCGACTGATAAGCGAAGAACCCGGGCCCAGCTGCTGCTGGAAAGCGTCGGGCTGAAAGAACGCGCGTTGCACATGCCAAACGAACTTTCCGGGGGGCAAAAACAGAGAGTGGCTATAGCTAGGGCGCTGGCCAACAATCCACCGATTCTGCTGGCAGACGAACCGACCGGCAATCTGGATACCGCATCTTCGGTCGAGATTATGGAGATATTCACCCGGCTCAACAAGGAACAGGGAGTTACAGTCATCGTAGTGACGCATGAGCAGGATATTGCGGCTTTTGCCGACAGAATATTGACGTTCAGAGACGGACGTCTGATCAGCGATGAGAGAAAACCTCTGAGCAGCCATGGGGAGGGAACGCAATGCTATTAGTTGAAAGCATCAGATTGGCATTGGCCGCCATCAGAGCCAATAAGCTGCGCTCATTTTTGACAATGCTGGGGATCATAATCGGCATCAGCTCTGTTATTGCCATCACGTCCATAGGTGCTTCTGCTAAGGGAGCTGTCAGCGATGAATTCGAGAGCTATGGGAAAGCATATATGTATATACGGACCGATTATGAGCAGCTACAGGAAACCACCGGAGAATATACGGTAAGAGACGAAGATATTTTTACGCGTGATGATGTGGATGCATTAAAGGACCGCTTTAAAGAAGACATCTTGTATGCAGCTCCGTATGCGAATGAAAATATGGAAGCCCGCGTCGGACGGATCACAGCCAAAATCAGTTCTTATGGCGTCGCATCCGATTATGGGAATTTCAATAAAAGCATCAATATTGTTTATGGGAGAATGATCAACGAAGGGGATGTGGAAGGCAGCCGTGACAGGATCGTGATCGACACAAAATGTGCCGAAAAGCTGTTTGGAAGACAGAATGTTGTAGGAGAAACGCTGCCGGTCACTATAGGTACTGAATCAAGAGAATTCACTATAGCGGGCGTTTACCTTATGAAGGAGACACTGTCGACACAGATCTCCGCAGCCATGGGGATGGATTCATTTACTGCATATATGCCTTATACCGCTATCCTGAGCGGAGATAGCGCCTCTCCATATATCGAATTGTACGGGAACCCTGACAAAAGCATCAAAGAACAGGGAGATGCTTACGCAAACTATATGACCCGTATCAAAGACAAATCAAAAGGATTCTATATGTACGAGTCGGCTGAAGCACAGCAGACGATCATCAACCAGGTGCTTGGTGTGCTTTCGGTAGCGATCGGAGCGATCGCCGCGATTTCATTGCTGGTGGGCGGCATCGGCATTATGAATATCATGCTGGTATCGGTTACGGAACGAACAAGAGAGATCGGAATCAGGAAATCACTGGGGGCCAGGACTAAAGACATTATGACTCAGTTTCTGATCGAAGCCGTGATCTTATCTGTGATAGGCGGCATCATCGGAACAGCGTTGGGCATTGGAATTGCATCTGCCGGAATGGCCGTTGCAGGGGTACGTGTCATCGTTCAGCCGTTGGTGGTACTCCTGGCTGTGGCATTCTCAGCAGCAGTAGGGCTTTTCTTCGGATTGTTCCCAGCAAAACGTGCGGCCGGACTGGATCCGATTGAAGCCCTGAGATATGAGTAAGTCATGAATCATTATATGCGATCACATAAAGGAACATATTCCGCATGAGGCTGGATCGAGTGATATGCCGGACGCATCAGCTTGCCGGCACCAACCAGCTCTTCAAGCCGGTGAGCGCACCATCCGGAGAGCCTTGCCAGCGCGAACAGAGGGGTCGCTATATCGGTCGGTATATTTAAAGCGCTGTAAACAAAACCGGAATATAGATCAACATTGGCGGGCATGGTGACATGCTTGCCTGTTTTTTCAGCATAAATTAATGGCCCGTTATTCTCAATAAACTCGAACAGGGCAAAATCTTCTTCAAGACCTTTGGAATCAGCCAGTTTTCTGGCCATTTCCTTCAGCAGGATCGCCCTCGGATCGGATATTGTGTAAATAGCGTGGCCCAGGCCATAAATCAAACCGCTTCCGTCATTGGCCTTGCCGTCGAGAACGTCTCTCAGATAATTTTCAACAGCCTTTCGGTCAGAAATATCGGCGACTCGGGATTTCAAATCCCGTATCATATTAAGGACGGATATATTTGCGCCTCCGTGCCTTGGCCCCTTCAGAGAACAGACTGCAGCAGCAATCGCTGAATAGGTGTCAGTGCCGGATGACGTTACGATATGTGTCGTGAAAGCAGAATTGTTTCCGCCGCCATGCTCAGCGTGCAGGATCAGCGAGAGATCGAGAAGCTTAGCCTCAATATCAGTATATTGACCATCGGATCGAATCATCCTCAGGATATTTTCTGCTGTGCCCAGTTCCGGAACCGGATAATGAAGATGCAGGCTATCACCATCATAGAAATTTTTCTTGGCCTGATATCCGTAGGCAATCAACGTCGGGAAGTTCCCTATCAGGGAAATAGATTGGCGAAGAACATTTTCCACCGAAAGATTTTCCGCATCATCGTCGTATGAATAAAGCGCAAGAACACTTCTGGCCAGCTTGTTCATAATATTTGCGGAGGGTACCGTCATGATCATATCCCGCGCGAAATAGGCAGGCAGCTCACGTTTTCTGCCCAGGAATGCGCAAAATTCATTCAGTTGTTGCTTTGAAGGCAACTCGCCGAAAATTAATAAGTATGTCACTTCCTCGAAACCAAAACGATCTTCTTTGACACAATTATTAAACAGGTCTTCCACATTGTACCCGCGATAATACAGCTTGCCGGGAACCGGAAGCTTTTCTCCGTTTGCGCCCCTTTCGTAGCCTACCACTTCACCGATATGGGTGAGGCCAACAACAACGCCGGTGCCGTCTGCATTTCTCAAGCCCCTCTTGACGTCTTTTTTGATATAGAGTTCTTCGGGGATCTGATTGGCTTTCACCACAAACTTGGACATATCCCTGATGAATCCATCCTCTATGCCAGACGCTGCCTCCTGAGGACCTTTCATCGACGCACCGTAATTTGCGCCGTTCACATTATTCTTTAATGCGCCCATAAGCTGTCTCCGTTCGAAATTAAGATTTCTTTAGCTTCTTATAAAAAGTAATTATAGCATCCAATTGGAATTACTACAATATGCCTACATACATGTATACAATATTGAACACTTTTTCCTACTATATTATAGGCGTATATTTAGAGTGTGCTCACTGGTAAAAATAAAAACGTTCTGCTATAATTTCTATGTATCTCATTTGGACGAGATGCCAGAAAAAAGCGGCCGATTTTTCATAAAAAGATTCAACAAGTATAAGGATTTCAACCATGGATATAGAAAATAAAAAATTTAAAATAGTTTCTGATTATAAAATGATGGGCGATCAGACAGATGCTGTTAACACACTGACTGAAGGTATTTTTAATGGGAAAAAGCATCAGACGCTGATGGGTGTGACGGGTTCCGGTAAAACCTTTACCATGGCGAACCTGATCGAAAAAATTCAACGGCCCACACTGGTCATCTCGCACAATAAAACCCTGGCAGCGCAGCTTCACGGCGAATTTAAAGAATTTTTCCCGGAGAATGCAGTGGAGTTTTTTGTAAGCTACTATGATTATTATCAGCCGGAGGCCTATGTTCCGTCCACAGACACCTACATTGAGAAGGACTCTGACATCAACGACGAAATAGAAAAATTACGACACTCGGCAACCGCAGCTCTGGCAGAGCGCAAGGACGTAATTGTCGTGGCATCCGTCTCATGCATCTATGGGACAGGAAATCCGGTAGATTATGAGGGACAGTGCCTCTCGCTCAGACCGGGCATGGAGAAGAGCCGGCAGGAAATACTCAGAAGACTGGTGGATATCCAATATACCCGTAATGATATGGGATTTGTCCGCGGCAGCTTCCGGGTAAGAGGGGATACCATCGATATCTACCCGGCCGGCGCGGAAAGCGCGGTCAGGGTTCAACTTTTTGGCGATGAAGTGGAAAGCATACGAGAAATCAATCCTGTTACAGGCGAGATCATCTGTTCCCGGAACCATATAGCGGTATTTCCGGCGTCGCATTATGTCACAACCAAAGAAAATCTCGAAAGCGCTTTATTAAAAATCGAGCTGGAACTGGAGGAGAGGATCCGCTGGTTCAAGGATCAGGGCAAATTGTTGGAGGCTCAGAGAATCGAGCAGAGGACCCGGTACGACCTGGAGATGCTGCGTGAAATCGGCATGTGCAAAGGTGTAGAGAATTATGCCCGATATATGAGCAATCTGGAAGCGGGTGAGCGTCCATATACTCTGATCGACTACTTCGGGGAAGACTTTCTGATCATTATTGACGAGTCCCATGTAATGATCCCGCAGCTTCACGCAATGTATGCGGGCAATCTGTCCAGAAAAACTGCGTTGGTGGACTATGGCTTCAGGCTCCCGTCAGCTCTGGACAACAGACCGCTGAAGTTTGAGGAATTTGAAGGCATGATCAATCAGATCGTATATGTCAGTGCGACCCCCGCCCAGTACGAACGGGAGATGTCGGGCGGTGTGACCGCGCAGCAGATCATACGGCCAACAGGGCTGGTGGATCCTCCTGTGGAGATCAGAAAAACCGAAGGGCAGATCGATAACCTGATCGGCGAAATCAATAAAACCGTGGAACGAGGAGAAAGGGTTTTCGTGACAACATTAACGAAGAAAATGTCCGAGAGCCTCACTTCGTATCTGAAAAATGTCGGCATCAAAGTTCGATATCTGCATTCTGAGATCGATACCCTGGAGCGAATGGAGATCCTCCGCGATCTCAGGCTGGGTGTTTTCGACGTGCTTGTGGGGATCAACCTTCTCAGAGAAGGCCTTGATATACCGGAAGTCTCACTGGTGGCTATTCTTGACGCCGACAAACAGGGATTTCTGAGAACCGAAACCTCGCTGATCCAGACCATCGGACGTGCCGCAAGAAATGTCAACGGCAAGGTTGTGATGTATGCCGACACGGTCAGCCCGGCAATGGCAAAGGCCATCGCCGAGACAGACAGAAGACGCAAGATCCAGGAGAAATACAATGCCGAGCACGGGATTACGCCGACCACCATCCAGAAAGCTGTTCGCGAGATCATCGAAATGACGCACAAAGAAGAAGCCGAAATGGAATTTTACAGAGAAAGAAAACCGGCTGAACTGACTAAAAACGAACTGAAAGAATACATCAAAAAGCTGGAGAAGGACATGAAGAAAGCAGCCTCGGATCTTCAATTTGAACGGGCTGCGATGCTGAGAGACATTATTTTCGAATATAAAGTCAAGCTGTAACAGAAAGCTTGGACTGATTTGTACAACGAAGGAGACAATTGCTGACATGGCAAATGAAATAGTAATAAAAGGAGCGAACGAACACAATCTCAACAATCTGGACGTCAGAATACCAAGGGATAAAATGGTGGTCCTGACCGGAGTTTCAGGCTCGGGAAAATCATCTCTGGCATTTGATACCATCTATGCGGAAGGTCAGAGGCGGTATGTTGAGAGCTTGTCCGCATACGCCAGACAATTCCTTGGACAGATGGAAAAGCCGAATGTCGAATCCATCGAGGGGCTGTCCCCTGCGATTTCCATCGATCAGAAAACCACCAGCAATAACCCGAGATCAACGGTGGGTACCGTAACGGAGATACACGATTATCTGAGGCTGCTCTATGCCCGGATCGGTATTCCCCACTGTCCGGTTTGCGGAAATGAAATCAGCAGCCAAACGGTGGATCAGATCGTAGACAGCATCAAGGAACTGCCTGAGGGGACCCGTGTTCTGATCATGGCGCCTGTAGTCAGACAACGCAAAGGAACCCATGAGAAAGTCATCGAGCGTATCGCGCGGGAAGGTTTTACGCGGGTAAGAGTGGACGGTGAAATTCAAAATATCGAAGAAGGCGACATCTCAATGGAGAAAAATTTCAAACATACCATTGAAATCGTTGTCGACCGGTTAATTGTAAAAGAGGGGATCGACAGCCGGCTTGCAGAGGCGGTTGAACTCGCCATCAATCATGGAGAAGGGCTAGTGAATATTGTCACCGGGGACGGCAAGGAAAAGTTGTATTCCACCAAGCTCGCCTGCCCGGACCATGGGATCACACTGGAAGAACTTGAACCGAGAATGTTCTCGTTCAACACGCCGTTCGGCGCCTGCCCGGCCTGCGACGGGTTGGGATTTACCCAAAAGATGGACCCGGCACTGATCATTACAGAACAGGACAAGACCATTATCGACGGCGCACTTGCTAACGTCTTTGCATCCATGGAGATTTCCGGGTACTACCGGCAGATGATCGAAGCGCTTGCAGATGATCACGGAGTGGACATCAAAAATACGCTATATAAAGACCTGCCTGAAAAATTCAAGCAGGAGCTTCTTTACGGGACCGGAGACAGATGCCTGAAATATTATTATAAAAGCCGGACAACCGGATCCAGATCGTTTCAGGATCACCCGTTCGAGGGCATCATCAACAACCTGGAACGGCGGTACCGCGAGACCAACTCCGATTATATCAAGGAGAAAATGGAAGAGTATATGCGGAAGGCTCCTTGCGAAGCCTGTAGCGGCAAAAGGCTGAAGCCGGAAGTTCTGGCGGTCACAGTGAATGGGAAAAACATTGCCGAGGTTTCCGACCTTTCCATCAGGGACTGCAGTGCCTTCATCGAAGGGCTCAAACTCACAGAGAAAGAAGAAATGATCGCTGTGCAGATCAAGAAGGAGATCAAGGCTCGGCTTAAGTTTCTGGTGGATGTGGGGCTGAACTATCTGACATTGTCAAGATCCGCAGGGACTTTGTCCGGAGGGGAAGCGCAGCGGATCCGGCTGGCGACACAGATCGGATCCAGCCTGGTAGGTGTTTTATATATTCTGGACGAGCCGAGCATCGGATTACACCAGAAGGATAACTCCAAACTGCTGGCCACCTTAAGGCATCTCACGGACATCGGTAACACTTTGCTGGTGGTGGAGCATGACGAGGAAACCATGTATGCGGCGGATCAGATCATCGATATCGGCCCCGGCGCAGGTGTGAACGGCGGAAAGCTGGTAGCCCAGGGGACTGTGGAAGAGATCAAGGCGTGCAAAAAATCCATTACTGGGCAATACCTGAGGGGTGAAAAGTTTGTGGAAGTGCCTAAAACACGTCGCCCCGGGAACGGTAAGATCCTCAAGATCACAGGCGTGTCGGAAAACAATCTCAAGAATATCGAAGTGGAGTTTCCGCTGGGTAAGTTTATCGGCATCACCGGCGTTTCGGGCTCCGGCAAGAGCAGCCTGATCAATGAAGTGCTGTTTAAAGCATTGGCTGCAAAATTCTATCATGCAAAAGAGAGACCCGGCAAATTCGATGAAATATTCGGGCTTGAAAATATTGATAAAGTCATAGACATAGACCAGACCCCCATCGGCAGGACGCCAAGATCGAATCCGGCCACCTATACGGGCCTGTTTACCCATATCAGGGATCTGTTTGCGAGCCTTCCGGATGCAAAAATGCGGGGCTACGAAAAAGGCAGATTCAGCTTCAATGTCAGGGGAGGCCGATGTGAAGCGTGCTCCGGGGATGGTATCATTAAAATTGAAATGCATTTTCTGCCGGATATATACGTTCCATGCGAGGTTTGCCATGGAAAACGCTATAATCGTGAGACCCTTGAAGTGAAATTCAAAGGGAAGAACATCTACGATGTGTTGGATATGACGGTGAACCAGGCACTGCAATTTTTCGAAAACCAGCCGGCGATAGCCAGAAAGCTGGAAACCCTGAAGCAGGTAGGACTGGGGTATATCAAGCTGGGGCAGCCGTCGACACAGCTCTCCGGCGGAGAAGCCCAGAGGATCAAACTGGCTGAACAGCTATCCAAAAGGAGCACCGGCAAGACACTGTATATTCTGGACGAACCGACAACGGGCCTGCATTTTGATGACGTGGCGAAATTGCTGAAGGTGCTGGATGAACTGGTGAATTCCGGCAATACAGTCATCGTCATCGAACACAATCTGGATGTGATCAAAAGAGCGGACCATATCATCGATATGGGACCGGATGGAGGCGATATGGGTGGAAGGGTCATTGCAACAGGAACCCCTGAGGAAATCGCTGAAATGGCGGATCATTCCTACACGGGTGAATACCTGAAGAAGGTGCTTGCTCACGAAACGCACTGAAGCGCAAGCTTTACACGTTCTTTGAACAGTGGCATAATGGTAACAAACGCCGGAATTCCGGCGTGAACAAATAAGACGTAGACAAATAAAGGGTAGGCTGGAGGGTTCAAAATGTTTGAGAAAATCAATTATACAATGCTCACGGATTTTTATGAGCTGACGATGGCCAATGGGTATTTTGAGACAGGGATAGCAGAGGATATTGCCTATTTCGATATGTTCTTCAGAAAAATACCGGATGGCGGCGGATTTGCTATCATGGCCGGCGTGGAGCAGCTCGTTAAGTATATGAACAACCTTAAATTCACGGAGGAAGATATCACGTTCCTCCGCAATAAGGGGATTTTCGATGAAAGATTTCTTGATTATCTTAAAAATTTCAAATTCGCCTGCGATGTATGGGCCGTGCCGGAGGGCACGCCGATATTCCCGGATGAGCCGCTGGTGACGGTCAGGGGACCGGTTATCCAGGCTCAATATGTGGAGACAATGATTTTGCTGCTGATCAACCATCAGAGCCTGATTGCCACAAAGGCTAACCGTATTGTCCGGTCAGCCAAAGGGAGAGGCGTGATGGAGTTCGGAACCAGAAGGGCCCATGGTCCTTCGGCTGCCATTTACGGCGCACGAGCAGCCTATATAGGCGGGTGCATGGGTACGGCCTGTACGGTATCGGACAGGGACCATGGGATCAAAGCCCTGGGGACAATGGCCCACAGCTGGGTCCAGATGTATCCAGACGAATATGAAGCATTTAAAAGATATGCTGAGATTTATCCTGAGAATTGCGTGCTTCTGGTGGACACCTATAACGTATTGAAGAGCGGCGTGCCCGCAGCCATCAAAGTTTTTCATGAATTGAAGCCTGAAAAAATGGGCATCCGGATCGATAGCGGCGACGTGACCTACCTGACCAAAAAAGCAAGAAAAATGTTGGATGACGCGGGGCTGCAGGACTGCAAGATCGTTGTTTCGAATTCGCTGGACGAGTACCTGATTCGGGATGTCATCCTGGAAGGAGCTTGTATCGACTCCTTCGGTGTCGGCGAAAGGCTGATCACAGCACGTTCCGAACCGGTATTCGGCGGAGTATACAAGCTTTCTGCTCTGGAAAAAGACGGCGTCATGATCCCGAAGATGAAATTGTCGGAGAATGTGGAGAAGATCACAAACCCGGGATTCAAGTCATTATATCGGCTCTATAGCAAAGACACCAACAGATGCCTCGCCGATCTGATCACCCTCAATGAGGAGAAACCTCCTCAGGGCGAGCCTTTTGAAATATTTGATCCGGAGGCACCTTGGAAAAGAAAGAAACTGACCAATTATTACGCAAAAGACTTGAGAGTGCAACTATTCAAGGCCGGCGAATGCATCTATGAGCTGCCTAAAATCGATGATATACGCCAGTATTGCATGGAGCAGGTCGGAGCACTTTGGGATGAAATGCTTCGTTTTGAAAACCCGCAGGATTATTATGTGGATTTGTCGCAGAAATTATTTGACTTAAAACAACAGCTGGTACTTGAGCTTTCGGGGCAAACGGTGGAATAGACGATCATGAGTAAAAGGCAGAGATCCATCATGTTCGTGACTATGGTCACCACTTTCTCCACCACGTTTATGGGCAGCTCTCTCAATTTGTCAATACCTGCGATTGGCGAAGAGTTTAACGTAAGCGCGGGATTTCTTGGTTGGGTGATCACTGCTTATATGCTTACCGTTGCAGCTTTTTCGGTACCATTCGGCAGGTTGGCCGACATCGTTGGAAGAAAGAAGATTTTCATTCCCGGAGTCGTCATGTTCTCCATGTCTTCTCTATTATGTGCCTTTTCGTGGAATATCTGTTTTATGATTGTCCTGAGGGTCGTACAGGGCCTCTCGGGGTCTATGATCTACAGCACAAATATTCCGTTTCTGATCAATGCCTTTGAACCAAGCCAGAGAGGAAGGATCCTTGGCTACAATTCATTTGCGACCTATCTGGGCCTTTCCCTCGGGCCTGTGATCGGGGGCGTTTTAAACCATTATGCCGGATGGAGATCCATCTTCATTGCAACTTTTGTCATCGCCATTACGGCGTTTATTGTTGCAATCTATTCTCTGCCAGCGGATCGGAAAAAATCTGTTGAAGAGACGTCCATAGAGGACGCAGCGGATATACCGGGAAACCTGCTGTATATCACTACAATAGGAATGACGATCTTTGGACTGACCATGATGGCCGATCTTGACAGCGCCGTTTATATTGCGGCCATCGGGATTTTTGCATTTGCACTGTTTGTTGTTCGGGAAATGAACACCAATCATCCCCTGATCAAGATCAGTCTTTTTACAAATGACAGAGGATTTGCTTTTTCAAATCTGTCGGCATTATTGAACTATGGTGCAACCTTTGCCACCGGATATCTGGTATCGATTTATCTTCAGGTTGTGATGGGCTACAGTTCCCAGATCGCCGGAGTGATCATGATTTCCCAGCCGCTGGTGATGGCGGTGGTCTCACCGATTGCGGGGAAATTATCCGACAGACTCTCGCCATATAAGCTTTCATCTTTTGGAATGGGCCTTTGCGCCGTCGGATTGATGTTTTTCGTTTTTATCGATCAGGATTATCCGCTGTGGCTGATCATAGCAGGACTGATTGTTACAGGTCTGGGATTTGGATTTTTTACAACACCGAATACCAATGCGGTCATGGCGCTGGTGGAGAAAAAGGATTACGGCGTTGCTTCGTCGATTTTGACCACGATGCGATCGGTTGGCCACGCTTCCAGCATGGCGCTGGTTACAATCGTTGTGGGGACATATATGGGCGACAGTTCCCTGGCGGAAGCCGGGCCGGCCGTGCTGGTCGAAACGCTCCATACGACCTTTACCATTTGTATTTATGTCTGCATTGCCGGTGTCTTCTTTTCCCTGGCAAGGGGAAGAAAAATCAGCAATTAAAAAATGGCCGGCGACCCAAAAGGGTTCGTCGGCCATGGTTTTTATCCTTTAAATTTTATTTGATGCATTCAACACATTCTTGATTTTATGCTGAACCATTCTCTGTATGGCATCCCTGCCGGGACCCAGATACTTTCTAGGATCAAATTCTTCAGGGCTTTCGGCAAGCACGCGACGAACTTCAGCGGTCATGGCGAGGCGAAGATCCGTATCGATATTCACTTTGCAGATCCCGTATTTCGTTGCTTCTTTGATCATTTCCTCAGGCACACCCTGCGCTCCCGGGATGATCCCGCCATATTTATTGCAGAGGGCTACAAACTCCGGCAGCACTGTCGAAGCTCCGTGAAGAACCAGCGGCGTATCAGGAATGAGCTTATTGATTTCCTTGAGACGATCAAAATCCAGATACGGATCCCCCTTGAACTTATAAGCGCCGTGGCTGGTCCCGATTGCTATGGCAAGGGCATCTACACCCGTCTTTTCTACGAATTCGGCTGCTTCCTGCGGATCTGTGAACTTGGCGGAACGTTCATCTACGCTTACATTGTCTTCGATGCCCGCCAGCTTTCCAAGCTCGGCTTCCACAGAAACCCCCTTGGCGTGGGCATACTCGACCACCTGTTTCGTGAGGGCGATATTCTCTTCGAAAGTGTGCTTGCTGCCGTCGATCATGACAGAAGTAAAGCCGTCGTCGACACATTTTTTGCAGATTTCAAAATCTTCGCCGTGATCAAGATGCAGAACGATGTCCAGCCCTGTATCCAGAATGGCTGCTTCCACCAGCTTCATAAGATAGGCAGGGCGGGCGTATTTTCTGGCTCCGGCAGATACCTGAAGAATGAGCGGTGCGTTTTCGACCTTTGCCGCATCAACGATCCCTTGAATGATTTCCATGTTGTTGACATTGAATGCGCCTACCGCATAATCGCTTCTAAGTGCTTTTGCAAACATTTCGTTGGGTGTAACAAGAGCCATATCAGAACCTCCTTCGTTAATTAAGAACTTCTTGCGTCGTTGTATTAAAGAAAAATTAAAAAAGAGAAATCAAATCAGCACAGAGCCGCTTAAAGGCCCGGTTTTATAATAATATTCATGACCTCTTCCGGTGTTGAATCGGATGGCATGATAAAATTGCCTGCTTTAATCTGCGTGGTGATGCCCATTTCATTGGCGAGCTGAATAAATTGCTTGGTGGATTCAAAGAGCCCGACTGTGACGAATTTGTTGGCGATGGATTCCAGAGATTCCCCCGATTCGATATAAACCGAGTACATGACAACGGCTTCCGGAGTTGTCGATGGCTCTCCGGTCACTCCCGGAGTTGCTGTTTCCGGTGTCTCGGCGGCCGGCTGCTCTTCCTGCGCGGTCTCCGGAAGATTTGATGCGATAAGTTTAGAAGGGTAATCCATGATCACATCGATGCGGCTCCAGATCAGAAGCCCAGCTACCGCCAGGATTACCAGTATGATCAAGATATCATTCTTATTGTAAATTATGTCTTTAATTTTATTCATGAAGGTCTCCTGCAAATTTCGATTCCATGCTAAATATATCACAGGTTTGACGCTGATTCAACGGCTTTCGTTCCTTAAGGAACCGGAACGATATCAAAAAAACCAATCAATGATTTAAATTGTTTTACCAGGAAAGATGGTGTATAATTAGTCGGTATGGAAAAAATAACAATAACAAAAAATGAAGAAAATCAACGGTTGGACCGTTTTCTTAAAAAATACCTCAAAAATGCGCCGCTGAGCACGATCTACAAGGTGATCCGTAAAGACTTGAAAGTCAATGGCAGACGGGTTCGTGAAGACAGCGTTCTTTTTGATGGCGATGAAATAACGATATATATCAGCCGGGAGGAACTGGAGGGATTTCTGAAAAGAAAGACCGTTTCAAAAGGCAAGAAACAGTTCAAGGTCGCCTACGAAGACAATAATATCATCATCGTTGAAAAACCGTTTGGGCTACTGACCCATGGGGACTCCCGGGAGAAAAAGAACACGCTGGCAAACCAGGTGCAGGGATATCTCATGGAAAAAGGCGAGTATGACCCGGCAGCCGAAAAAACATTTGTCCCTTCTCCTGTGAACCGTCTGGACCGGAACACAACAGGTCTTGTCATTTTCGGCAAAAATGCCGCATCATTATCTGCGTTGAACAAAATGATCAGAGAACGCGATTATGTCAGCAAGTATTACCTTACCATCGTAGCCGGAGAGCTGAAAAAACCATTGGCGCTGAAAGATATCATGGAAAAGGATACCGACACCAATACAGTCCGTGTCAGACCTTTGAAAACAGGGGATTCAGGCGGAAAAGTGATGGAAACAGTCGCCACACCTATTGCATATCGAAAAGGATTTACCCTTGTTGAAGTCAGACTGGTCACCGGGCGCACGCACCAGATCCGAGCACATCTGGCAACAGCAGGATACCCCGTGATCGGCGATTCAAAGTACGGAAAGTACGCGGTCAATAAGGAAATTGAATCAAAATACGGTCTGACGACCCAATTGCTGCATGCAACGAGACTCGAGTTTGAGGACGGAGCAGAGCCTCTTGGATATATGAAAGGGAAGATCATAAAAGCAGAACTGCCTGAAGAATTTGAGCGAATTAAAAAAGATATTTTTCAAAAGGGCGGGGAAGTATGACGAATAACAGCAGCCGACAATCCTATAGATCGAGATATCGGCCTTATCTCTATGCCATGGCAGCTGCTTTTGTCACAACGATGCTTGTAGCCCCGGAAGTGGTGGATGGTGATTCGATGGCGCCGGCGCTAACGCACGGACAGGTGATCGTCATGACGAAAGAGGATTATTCGGAAAAAAGGGATATTCCCGACCTGAATGAAATCGTCGTCTTGGGAAAAAACTACACGAAAGAATTCAGAGACCAAAGCAATATAAAAAATGACAATGCTATTCTCAGAGTAGCAGCATTGCCTGGGAAGACCATCAGCTCAGCCGATCTGCTTGGAGATTATCCCGGCCCGGTGAAACTATCCGAAAATCAGGTGTGGCTGATCTGTGATCACCTGCCCGAAAACATGAAGGCCGAAGAACTGACAGGACCATATCTGGATTCAAGAACCATGGGGCCTGTCGACATGAAGCAAATCCGCGGCAAAGCGCGTTGGATCGTCTGGCCGCTTTCAGATATAGGGGGAATTATGTAATGAAAGAATTGCTCAAAGACATAGCAGTTGCAATAATCATCGCTCTAATCATCATTCAGTTTGTCAAACCGACGATTATCAAAGAAAGCTCCATGGAGCCGACTTTATACGCCAACGATTATATATTTTTAAGCAAGCAGGCATATCACCTTTTTGGAGATCCTGAATATGGTGACATCATCGTGTTTCATTCCGACATTGAAAATAAAATCAGCGGAGGAAACAAAGACCTGATCAAGAGGATCATCGGATTGCCCGGTGATAAAATCAGCATTTCAGACGGTGTTGTCTATAGAAACGGAGAAGCCCTAATTGAGAATTACACGAAAGACGGCTACACCACCGGAGAAATTTCCGAACTCACGGTTCCTGAGGGCGAAATTTTCGTCATGGGAGACAATCGTGTCGTAAGCCTTGATTCCAGAAGCGAGGAAGTTGGCTGTGTCAAGATCGATGACATACTCGGAAAAGCGGTATTCAGGCTCTATCCTTTCAATAAGATGGGAACACTATAACCGGAGAACACAGAAACCATGAAACAACAGAGAAATATTGCCGCCAATAAAAAGGCCCGGCATGATTATTTCATAGAAGACACCTATGAGGCGGGGATCGTTCTGACGGGTACGGAGATCAAATCCATCCGGAGCGGCAAGGCCAGCATAAAGGAGAGCTATGCAAAAATCGAAAACGGCGAACTGATTATTTACGGCATGCATATCAGCCCGTACGAACAGGGAAACCGTTTCAATGTGGATCCCTTGCGCCCGAGAAAACTGCTCCTGCATAAACAGGAAATCAGAAAGCTCATCGGGCTGACCACGCAAAGGGGATTGACTTTGGTGCCGCTGACACTTTATATCAATAAGGAAGGCAGAGCCAAACTGGAAATTGCAGTGGCACGGGGCAAAAAGCTTTACGACAAAAGGGAAGACCTGGCCAAAAAGGATGCCGAAAGAAAAATTCAGCACGCAGTGAAAAAGTGGAAATAGAAAGAGATGCTTCATAAAGAACGAATTAGATTTTTCTTCAAGCAGGAAACGGTATTTTGTGTTTCGGGGCTGGCAGCATTGCTGTCGGCCATTTTTGTGCACCCGCAAAAATCGTATTTTGCTTACATCGATGTTGAAGTTCTGGCGCTCCTCTTTTGCTTAATGGTCGTGGTTGCCGCCATCAAGGATTCTGGCGCTTTCGAAGTCCTTTCAAAGGAATTGCTGAAAAGAGCCAAGACATTGAGAGCGATCGCAGTGATCCTCGTTCTGCTGAGCTTCCTGCTTTCCATGCTGGTGACCAATGACGTTGCACTGATCACCATCGTTCCCTTTACTATATTAACGCTGGATCGGGCGGGATCGGGGAAGCTTGTTTTTGTCATTGTGCTGGAGACTATAGCCGCCAATATGGGCAGCATGCTGACTCCTGTGGGGAACCCGCAGAATCTTTATCTCTACTCAACCTACGGCTTGGACGTCTGGGAATTCATGAAAATTACATTTCCAGTCGCCTTGGCCAGCTTTGTGATCATTATGCTGACAACGATGATGATGCCGAACCAGAAAATAGAAGTGTCCTTCAGCGACACAGGGGTGATCAAGCAGAAGAATCTGTTTTATTTGTATGCCGGACTTTTCGGGGTCACGCTGGCGACGGTGATGAACCTTGTGGATTATCGCATTTGTTTTCTGCTGGTATTGGCGATCACAGTGACGGTTAAAAGGTCTTTGCTGTTGGAAGTGGATTATTATTTGCTGATGACTTTTGTATTCTTTTTCATTTTTGTGGGCAATCTGGCGAGCCTTGAGATCATAAGAAATTTCATAGGGGCAACGATTTCCGGTCGAGAAATGTATTCGGGGATCCTGGTTTCCCAACTGATCAGCAATGTGCCGGCTGCCGTCATGCTGTCTGCTTTCACTGATAATTACCGCGACCTGATCCTTGGCGTCGATATCGGGGGACTCGGTACATTGACCGCATCCCTTGCCAGTCTGATATCCTATAAGATCTATTCCCGTAAAATTGATGCAAAAAAGAAGGAATATATTGCAACGTTCTCAGCCATGAACTTCGGAATGCTGGCGCTGCTGATGGCGACAACGATGTTTATTTAACAGTGTCTGTTTGATTTTTTCGGACTCATGGGCAGCGTGACAAGTAAATAAATTGAAACATATAAATAATAGAAATGTAATGACAAATTTGCTGTTTTGTTGTATAATCTAGCTATCAAGGAATACACGCGGTACCGTTCACAATATGGGGGTGTAAAGGTTTCGACGGGGGTGTAGAACTAAGATAAGCGAGTCGCAGTTTGCCAAGTCTGCGTTAAAAATGGCACGTTAAATATAAACGCTAAAAATAATAACAATTACGCATTCGCAGCATAGCTGCCAGCCGCTTTAGCGGCGCGTCGTCGGCTCGGATTCACCTGTAGGTCCGAATCCCGGCGTCATGATACAGGAAAACTCTGTGTGATCTCCCGGTAGCACAGGGGAACTACGGGATAGGAGATGATTTAGCCTGCCGGATTGGCGATCTCGTTTCCGAAACAACAAACAACCGGCTGCACTCGGAGAAAATCTTACGGAAATGCTTTCGGACGTGGGTTCGACTCCCACCACCTTCACCACAACCATAGCCATCTATTGATAAAAGTTTATCGGTAGGTGGTTTTAATTTGCCGTGAAATAACATATGGGAAATCGCTTTTGACCGCAGCAGTCATTTCGGTTTCCTCCAAGTGATAATAATGATACAATTGTATCCGATCATTTCGAGATGCAACATTGATTAAGGAGTACAGATGGAAAGCATTGCAAACATACTCGCAAGAGAACTCAACAAAAGTGAAGAACACGTCAAAAATGTCATAAACCTGATCGATGAGGGAAATACCATCCCATTCATTGCACGTTACCGCAAGGAAATGCATGGAACGATGGACGATACCGTGCTTCGTGACCTGGCGGATAGACTGAACTATCTTCGTCATCTTAGTGAACGTCGCGAAGAGGTTAAGAAGTCCATTGCATCACAGGGTAAGCTTACTGAGATGCTGACGGCTGAAATAGATGCTGCCCGGACGCTTGTGGAAGTGGAGGATCTATATCGCCCATATAAGCAAAAACGACGCACCCGCGCGACTATTGCAAAGGAAAAAGGACTTGAACCGCTCGCACTGACTCTGTTCGGGCAGAGCAAGGACTTACCCGATATAATGGTGCTTGCCGCGGAGTATATCGATGCAGACAAGGGTGTAGAGGATACACAAAATGCGCTTGAAGGTGCATCGGACATAGTAGCTGAGATCGTAGCGGACAGCGCGGATGTCAGACGCCGTCTGCGTGAACTGATCATGAGCAAGGGACGCCTTGTTGTCGCTGCGGAAAAATCTGAGGATTCGGTATACAGCCTATACTACGAGTTTGAAAAGCCTATTGCGCGATTGCAAGGGCATCAGATCCTGGCGATCAACCGTGGCGAAAAAGAGGGATTTCTTAAGGCCTCGGTACAAATAGATAGGGAACAGGCGCTAAGACTTGTATGGGACATGATCGTAAAACCCTCTTCCAATGCGTCAGATTTTGTTCGTCGTGCGGCGGAAGACGGATATGATCGTCTGCTTTTTCCATCGATGGAAAGGGAGGTGCGCGGTGCACTGACCGATACTGCGGCGGAGGGAGCGATCCACAATTTTTCCCTAAACTTGAAGCCTCTCTTAATGCAGCCACCAATAAAGAATCATGTCACGATGGGACTTGACCCGGGGTATCGTAACGGGTGCAAAGTTGCCGTCGTGGATGGAACGGGCAAGACCCTGGATACTGCCGTGATTTACCCCACCTTTGGTGAGAGGCAGAAAATAGAAGCCATCGACACTTTGAGAAAATTGATCATGAAACACAAGGTTGAGCATATTGCTATTGGAAATGGTACTGCCTCTCGTGAGACGGAGCAGATGACCTGCGAACTGATTGCCGGTTTGCCGGGTGTAAGCTACATGATCGTCAACGAGGCGGGCGCTTCGGTATATTCTGCGTCAAAGCTTGCGGCGGAGGAACTCCCTCAGTACGATGTAAATTTGCGCTCTGCTATATCCATAGCGCGAAGGATGCAGGATCCGCTGGCGGAGCTGGTGAAGATCGATCCCAAGGCAATAGGCGTAGGGCAGTATCAGCACGATATGCCGCAAAAAAGACTCGACGATGCACTTTTCGGTGTGGTAGAGGACTGTGTCAACGCAGTTGGTGTCGATATAAATACTGCATCGCCCTCGCTACTCCAGCGAATTTCGGGGCTGAATGGCAGTACTGCGAAAAACATTGTTCTCTTCCGCGAGGAAAACGGTATTTTCACTTCGCGTAAGCAGCTTTTGAAGGTGCCAAAACTTGGCCCGAAAGCATACGAGCAGTGTGCAGGATTTTTGCGCGTGGCCGAAAGTAAAAACGTGATGGATCATACGGGGGTCCATCCCGAAAGCTATGCTGCAGCGGAGAAGCTGATTGCGTTATGCGGGTATTCACTCAAGGATGTGGCGAACGGGATGATTTCCGACCTTCAGGAGCGAGTAAGAAGCTACGGGGAGGCCAAGGCCAGTAGTGAATGTGGGGTTGGTCTTCCGACGCTCAGGGATATCATAAAAGAACTTATGAAGCCTGGGCGCGATCCGCGCAACGAACTTCCCACATCGATACTGCGAAAGGACGTGATGGATATCAAGGATCTGTCCCCCGGAATGATCCTCACCGGTACGGTACGCAACGTCATTGATTTCGGGGTGTTCGTCGATATCGGTGTGCATCAGGACGGGCTTGTCCACATCTCGGAAATTGCGGACAAATTCATCCGTCATCCCTCGGAAATGCTATCTGTTGGAGACATTGTTGAAGTCATGGTGTTGTCGGTGGATTTGGAAAAGAAACGTATATCGCTTTCGGTGAAGCAGGCAAAACAGTAATTCAATAAAGAGGAAATCATAAAGAGAGACAGATTTTACTCTGTCTCTCGAAATTGATTCTAATTCAAATAAAATAAAGTTATTTTACTAAACTAGTTTATTCGGTATCCCCTTGCGGCACTTCTTCCAATGGAAGGAAGAGATTTACAACAGAAATAGCAGCGAAAAGGATGACGAGATATAAAGCGACATTAACAAAAGTGCTGTACGGCAAAAAACTTGCCCCAAGTGTAATTGCAAACCACAGTAGGAAAATTACGGCTGCTCCGCGGTTTAGATTCTTCTTTCTTAACCTAAGTTGCGTGCCGCAAGACTTGCAGTTGAATTTCATATACCTCCTCAACCAAAACCTCTTAAAGATAGAAATGGCTGGTTTATTGCAATGAGGACATTTGTAGCTCAATCGTATCAACTCCTATCAGTATTATAATAAAAGTCATTATATAATACTTATCTTACTTTTACCAGAAAAATTTGGGCATGTGCCAATTTTACAAATCAGCATTACCATATGGATAGCCCTGACGATCCAGCAGAGCAATCATATTAAAAGTATGCGGGAGTGATAAGTTGCTGCCGTTTACAGAATTTATAACCTATTCAAAAAAATATTTAGTAAAAAAATTCTGACAGAACAATTTTATTTAAACCTTTTAACGCATTAATGTTATGAAAAATTTTTATGCAAAAATAAATTGCCAAACGACCCCGTTTTTTCAGAGATAAAAGCGCGTAAAATTTCGTTATACCAGGTTCTTTAAGACGCAAACCTTGTTGCCAAAATAAGCTTTTCAGCCAAAACATTACAGTTTAATAACATAATTTTAATTAACAGAATATTCTGCGTATTCGTAAAACCATTTACAATTTAATGGAAATAACTCATAATTCATCTTGTTTATTAAATACGAATATACATACTTGTCTAAAAAATCTGCAAATGATAGCAATATTCAATAATTTTGCAGAAAAAATGAACATAAAGTGATTACAACAAAAGGAAATGACAGAATTTACTGAATAATATCTTGTACTTCCGGTATCTCAATGGATCGTGTTATTGAACTTCATGGCTGGCATGTGAGCGTTAAAACGTTCATTGTCATAGATAACCAGGTTATAGGTTTTGAAATGGATTCTGAAGGAGGTGAAATAAAGAAATTAAAAAGCTGTTAAGTTTGAGCAATTATCTTTATTATTTTATTATGAAAGGGAGTGTGTCGTTTGGCTAATCAGGATGTACAATATGAAAAAGTTCTTAAGAAGGGCGACGTCTTAGCTCTATCCTTTGGCGCAATGATCGGTTGGATGTGGGTCTGGACTACAGGCACGTGGATCTTGGCAGCAGGTACCTGGGGTGCAGTGGCTGCTATTATAGTAGGTGCAATAATCGTAACATTCGTAGCGTTCTGTTATGCAGAATTAACACCAGCTTTACCGGTTGCCGGCGCAGAGTTAGCTTACTCAATCAGGACAATGGGTAACACTCAGGCATTTATCGCAGAGTGGTTCATCGTTGCCGGATATGTTTTCGTAGCCGCATTTGAAGCAGTTGCTTTCCCGACCGTACTTGGTTATGTATTCCCGGGTTATGATAAACACGGATATCTGTGGACCATTGCAGGCTGGGAGGTATACGCAAGCTGGGTAGCAGTTGGCGTATGCGGCACAATATTATTCACTTTCCTGAACTACAAGGGAGTTTCTATCGCAGCTACAATCAACCTTATTTTGACAATCGTTCTTGGTCTTGTCGGCATCACATTTGTTGCAGGGACTCTCTCTCAAGGAGATACTGCGAACCTGGTGCCTGCATTTACTGATATGAAAGGCTTCGCGCTTGTTTTAGGAATGACTCCGCTGGCATTTGTTGGCTTCAACGTTATTCCGCAGACGGCTCCTGAAATCAACCTTCCATATAATCAAATAGGAAAAGTTCTGATGCTTTCCGTTATCATTGCATCGTTATGGTATGGATTGATCACTCTTGGCGTAGGTATGGCTATGACTCATGACGAGCTGGTATACTCAGATGCCAATGGTCTTGCTACCCTTGATGCAGCAATAAAAGTTTACGGCAGAGGCATCACACTCGTAATCATCGTTGGAGGTCTTTGCGGCATCCTGACTACATGGATCGGATTCTTTGTTGGTGGATCACGTGCAATCTGCGCGATGGCTAGAGCAAAGATGCTTCCGGAATTCCTTGGAAAGATCCATCCGGTACACAAGACTCCTTCCAATGCAATCTTGTTGATTGGATTAGTAACCATGTTCAGCCCGCTTCTTGGAAGAAAAGTCGGTGTGTTCCTCATCGATTCAGGCAGCTTCCTGATCGTTTTCTCATGGTTCTTCGTATGCTTTGCATTTGTTAAAATGCGTAAGTATGAGCCTGACCTTGAAAGACCTTACAAAGCTCCAGGTGGAGTTATGACAGGCTATCTCGGCGTTTTATCTTGTGCCATCATGGTCATCATCTTCATGCCTGGCATGCCATCGGCTCTGGTTTGGCCGTTTGAGTGGGCATTGGTCATCGGTTGGTGTATCCTTGGAGTCGTATTTGCATTCTGGGCTAAAGCATCATTTGGTAACGTAACCCGTGAATGGAGATATGAGCAGATATTTGGCGAAAAACCAAAGAAACTCTATTAATCGGTTTCTAAAATAAGGCTCTGCGTCAATCGTTGGGGCGGGGCTAAAAATGAATAAAACAAGAACGTTTTCCCGGTAAGGAGCTAATGCTCCTTACCGGTTTTTTATGTTACGGGTTTCTGTAACAGGTTTCGGGAGTCTATACAAGTGATATTGGTAAAATATAATATTTAGTATGATGAGGTCTGGGTATAATACTTTTAGAATATTCTCTCCAGTAAGTACTTGCAGTCAAGTAAGGCTGTAATTTGAAAGAAGGTGAGGACATGGCAGAAACGCATCTGACGCTGAGCCGTCAGACTGTCAAACTTGGCTTGATCTTAGTGATCAAGCAGTTATTCCCTGAAGAATCTTTGAAAATCGCTTATTCCATTCAGGAAGGAGTGTTCTGCAGGTTTGCCGACACTGCGATTTCAGTAAGAGAAGTCCGCCAGATCGATTTGAAACTGAAAGAGTGGATCAAGTCCAAACCTCATATTGAGTTTGTCAAGCAGGAGGGGGGATATTACCATTACCATGTTAACGGTAACGATGTTGATATGATTTATCCATGCGAAACCAGCGTGGAAAAAATCGATCCCTTCGATATCGTCCCTTATGGAGACGGATTCATTATGGACTTTACAGATTCCAGCCGTACGGATATGCATTTAGTCCCGCCGGACAAACTTTCCGCGACCTATGAAAAAACGCAAAAATGGCTTAAAAATATTAAGCTGGAGTTGCTTCGTGATGTCAACGGTTATATTGCAACCGGCGACACTCTTAAACTGATTGGAATGGCAGAAGCTCTGCATGAGAAAGAAATGGCAAATATTGCGGATATGATCCTTCAGCAGAAGAACATCCTGAGGGTCCTGCTCATTTCTGGCGGATCTTCTTCCGGCAAAACAACCTTCGCACATAGACTATCGACACAACTGAACGTAAACGGATTTAATCCGGTCACTCTTTCTTTGGATGATTATTTTTTAAACAGAGAAAAAACACCGCTGGATGCAGAGGGCAAATACGACTTCGAATGCATAGAGGCGCTGGATCTCCCATATCTTCAGCAGCAACTTGAAGAGATCATTGATGGGAATACGGTTGAAACTCCGGTTTTTGATTTTAAAACAGGTCATCGTACGCAAAATACAAGGAGAATACATGTTGGACAAGACGAAATACTTGTTGTGGAAGGGATACACGCCTTGAATCCGGTTCTGTTTCCAAACATTAACAGAAATGTACTGTTTAAAACATACCTAACAGCACTTTATGAATTGAATATAGACTTGACGAACAGAGTCCCAAGCTCAGAAGTAAGAATGATCAGAAGAATCGTCAGAGACCATCGATTCCGCGGCGTGCATCCTGAACAAACGATGAAGCAGTGGGAAAACGTGAGACGGGGAGAGATCAAAAACGTGTTCAAGTTTCAGGAGGAAGCTAACATCATGTTCAATTCCAGCCTTCTTTATGAAATGAATGCGCTTAGACCTTTCGCAGAAGAATCGCTGAATAACATTGAGGATGACAGCCCATTTGCAGAGACAAGGGACCGGCTGCTTCGATTGATGGCTTTCTCTGAGCCGATGGACACCGCAAAAGTCCCATTCAATTCTATATTGCGCGAATTCTTAGGGGGAAGCATCTATTTTGATTAGATGGATTGATCATCCGGGGTGGGCAAAAAATATTAAAGTATAACAACTTATATATAGAAGTAATGATACAGGAGGTGCATTATGGCTGTTGAAGAAAAAGCGAAAAGAATAAGTTCGATTTCAGAGCTTGAAAATGCAACATTCGCAGTTGCGGAAGGGATGGTAATAGGTGAGATGGTCTTAAGCAGACTACCCCACGCACGGATCCGATATTACAGAACGATCATGGACTGCTTTAATGCAGTTAAGAATGGGGAAGTGGACGGCGCTGTTTACGATGAACCGTTACTAAGATATATTTTAGCGCATTCGCCTGAACTATACATGGTCGAGGAAAAGTTTACGGAAGTTGATTTTGGAATTGCTGTTAACCTTGATAGACCGGATTTAAAAAAAGCGGTAGATGAGACCTTAGCTGAGCTTAAAGCAAATGGTGTCTATGAAGACATGAAAAAGAGGTGGTTTCCGAAAACCGGCGCGATAGGGCTCATGCCAAATATTAAATTGAGCGGAGAAAATGGAACCTTGCGATTTGGTACGACCCCGGTAGACCGTCCATTCTCATTTATTGTTGGTGATAATGTAAATACCGGGTTTGATATTGAGTTGGCTAAACGCATATGCCAAAAATTAAAGATGGATATTGAAATTCATAATTTAGTTTTTTCGGAGTTGATTCCGACACTCCTTGCGGGCAAAATCGACATGTTTGGATCCATATATATTACTGAAGAAAGGAAGAAAAAGATCCTCTTCTCGGAGCCTTATTTCCACGGTGGAGTGGCAGTTATACTTAAAAAGTAAAGCAATCGGATTCTGTATGCGTTTAAAATAGAAATGGGCAAATACATGAGAAACAGATTAATATCTGCCGGTATATTGATGTTTGCATTGTTGCTTGCGACTGGCTGCGGTCTGCAAAACCAAACAGACCCGGACGGCGTGTCCGGCGCCACGGAAGATCGCTACAGGGAAAACGAAGTCCGGGAATACAGGGGCGCACGGCTCGACCCGGCTGTTGGCCCAAGAGATAATTCCATTAAAGGGGTTCAACATATTGACATCGAAACCTATTCACTAAAGATCAGCGGGCTTGTAGATACGCCGGTTGAATTAAATTATGATGATATCATAAGGCTGGAACCTTACGAACGGAAGATTACATTATATTGTGTTGAAGGCTGGGACGCCACGATCCTTTGGAAAGGCGTCCTGCTGCGAGACATCCTGGATATTGCGGGTATCAATCCAAGATCAAACACGGTGATCTTTCATACAGTGGATGGTTACACCACATCACTGCCTCTCCAGGACATTATTGATAATCAACGGATCTTGGCCTATTCGGCCAATGGACTCCCTCTTCCGGATGAAATGGGCTACCCGTTTATTGTGGTAGCCGAGGACAAACTGGGTTATAAATGGGCGCGATGGGTTACTGGGATCGAACTTTCGGACGACCCAGCTTATCGCGGCTATTGGGAAGAGCGGGGATACAGCAATGATGCCGATGTCGATAATGATCAATGAACGAAACATAAATTTTATTCTTTTCCATCTCGTCTTCTGTGAAGAACATCAGAATCCTCCAAAATCTCAAATAATTATATAATAAGATATTGACTTGAAGTGAACTCTAAGGAGTAGTATCAAATTGCAGTTCATGCACCTTGAGGCCGAAATAAGTGGCGCAAGGCTTGCAAGTGCAAAGGACTATGAGAAATAAAAAAATCGGAGGATAAAATCATGTTAGGAAATTTTAGTTATTCAAACCCCACTAAATTGTATTTTGGAGAGGACTCGCTGGACTATTTGAATGAGGAACTGCCCAAATACGGAAAGAATGTGATGCTGGCTTACGGAGGGGGTTCCATTATAAGAAGCGGTTTATATGATAGGGTCATCGGCATCCTCAAAGACAACGATAAAAATGTATTCGAGGATGCGGGCGTTATGCCAAATCCCACCGTCGAAAAACTGCATGAAGGCTGTAAGATCGCCAAAGATAATAAAATCGATCTGATTCTGGCGGTGGGCGGCGGATCGGTATGCGATTACGCAAAAGGCGTTTCGGTTTCAGCCCATTGCAAGGAGGAACCCTGGGACAAATATTATCTCAGGATGGAAGAGGTCGATAATAGTATCATACCGGTAGGGTGCGTTCTGACGATGGTGGGCACAGGCTCTGAAATGAACGGCGGATCCGTTCTGACAAATCCTGCGGAAAAAATGAAAATCGGCCGTGTTTTCGGTGAATCGGTATATCCGAAATTTTCCATTTTAAATCCGGCGCTTACCTATACTTTACCGAAATACCAGATGGTTGCCGGGTTCTTTGATATCATGTCGCATATACTGGAGCAGTATTTCTCCGGTGAGGATGACAACACTTCGGATTATATCATGGAGGGATTATTGAAATCACTGATCCACAGTTCCAGGATCGCCATCAGAAACACGGAAGACTACGAAGCCAGAAGCAACATCATGTGGACTTCAACATGGGCGCTGAATACCCTTGTCTCAAAAGGGAAATCCTCGGACTGGATGGTTCATATGATCGGACAGTCCATCGGAGCATATACTGACGCAACCCATGGCATGACACTTTCCGCCATATCATTGCCTTATTACAGATTCATCATGCATTCCGGGCTTCAGAAATTTAAACGCTATGCCATCCATGTTTGGAATGTGAATCCGGAGGGGAAAACGGATCACCAGATCGCCTCTGAAGGACTGGACCGGATGGAAGAGTACATGAAGGAACTCGGGCTGGTCATGAATATCAGAGACCTGGGGGTGACAGAAGGCATGCTGGAGGGTATCGCTGAAGGTTCATTTATCTTGGAAGGTGGTTATAAAACCTTAACACACAGTGAAGTCATCAGTGTTTTGAAAGACAGCATGATTTGATGTTCATGATATGTATTGTAACTTGACAAATCCATAATTTGCATGTTATCCTCTTAATATCTCTTTGCACTGCATATAAATCTACAGTACAAACTGAGCAGGCGATGAACTTTTACAAAGTTCATGGGGCTGGGCCTAACAAGGCAGCAGGTGAATACAACCTGTGGGACAGTGATAATCCCACAGGTTTTTTTTATACCTATTTTGGGGCACCCCTGAAAATTGCAATGCCATTGAGCTCTCTATCAAAACTAACTAATTGGAGGTAATTTTATGACAGATCAAAGGATCAATGAATTGAAGGAGATGAAGGGGCTGACAACCTTGGAGGCAACAAAACTTCAGGAACAGTATGGCAAAAATGAGCTGGTACCGGAGAAGGAAGAGAATATATTTAAAAAAATCTTTCACGTCATTACCGAGCCGATGTTTTTATTGCTGATCATCGCAGCTGCGGTCTATTTTGTTCTTGGAGAACCGAAAGATGGAGCCATCATGCTTGTGTTCGTAGTGGGGATCATTAGTATTGAGGCGATCCAGGAATGGAAAACAGACAAGACATTAAAAGCTTTAAAGGACTTATCAGCCCCCCGCATCAAGGTTCTACGAGATGGGGAAGAAACGATCATCAACAGCTCTGATCTCGTTCCAGGAGATATCATGTACATTGCGGAAGGTGTCAAAATCCCCGCAGACGGTACAGTCGTAAGGGCAAGCACCCTATGTGTTGATGAATCTTCGCTGACAGGCGAGTCACTCGGGGTCTGGAAGGTGACCAGCGATAACTATGTCAATGAGAATAATGACTATTGGCGGCGGGATTATTGTTATGCAGGAACCCTTGTTACACAGGGAACGGGCACGATTCTGGTTGATAAAATCGGCCTGGCAACTGAATATGGCAAGATCGGTAAAGATATTGCGATTGCACCGGTTGGAGAAACACCTCTTCAGAAGCAGACGGGCAGATTGGTAAAATTGAGTGGTATGATCGCCGCCGTTCTGTTTGTATTGGTTGGTGTTGTAACATTTTTCAATATTCCCGATCATATGCTTAAAAGTAGAATCATCGAAAGTATCCTTTCAGGAATCACATTGGCAATGGCCATGATCCCTGAGGAGTTCCCGGTTATTTTGACTGTTTTCTTATCCATGGGGGCTTGGAGATTGGCGAAAAAACAATCCCTTGTGAGAAGACTCCCTTCGGTCGAAACATTAGGCGCAGTATCTGTTCTTTGTGTGGATAAGACGGGTACAATAACAATGAATAAGATGGCGGTGCGGGAAACTTTCAGCGTATCCGGGGATGAAAAATATATATCCAGAATAATGGGTATGGGATGCAAGCCTGACGCTTACGACCCGATGGAAAAGGCCATGATCGCCCGATGTGAAGAACTGGGGATCTCAAGGGAGATCCTCTTCGGCGGGCAACTGTTAAAAGAATATGCCTTCACAGATGAGCTGAAAATGATGGGACATGTTTGGAGGAATGGGAACGAAATCATTATTGCTGCAAAAGGTTCACCGGAGCGTATCCTTACTATATGCGACATTTCTCCCGATGAAAGGAAAACAGCAGAAGATAAAATTTACGAAATGTCAAAACAAGGCCTCCGCGTGATCGCTGTAGGCCAGATGGTGCCTAAAAATGAAGATGAAATTCCTAACTCCTTACTGGAATGCAAACTGGAGCTTTTGGGTATGATCGGCCTTGCGGATCCGCCAAGAGAATCCGTAAAAGAAGACATCAAACTCTGTACAAAGGCCGGAGTCCGGGTCGTTATGATCACCGGAGACAGCGGAATTACAGCAAGCTCCATCGCAAATCAGATCAATATGCCAAACAGCGATAAGATCATCACCGGTGATGAACTGAATGAAATGAATGATGAGGAATTGAGAGAAAGAGTGAAAGATGTCAGCATTTTTTCCAGGGTCCTGCCGGAACATAAGATGAGGATCGTCAAAGCATTCAAGGAAAATGGCGAAGTGGTTGCTATGACCGGGGATGGAGTCAATGATGCGCCGGCACTTAAATATGCCGATATCGGCATCGCAATGGGCAAACGTGGCTCGGAGGTTTCCAGAGAAGCGGCGGATCTTATACTTCTGGATGACAACTTCTCAACAATTGTGGATACGATCAAAGATGGCAGAAGAATTTATGACAATATAAAAAAGGCAGTGGGCTATGTGTTCACTATCCATATACCGATCGCGTTTTCCGCTTTGCTTGCTCCTTTTATGGGCATTAATCCCACGAGCCTTCTGCTTCTGCCGCTGCATGTAGTTTTACTTGAACTGGTCATCGATCCGACATGCTCAATTGTATTAGAGCGCCAGCCTGCGGAGTCTAACATTATGCAAAGGCCGCCACGCAATCCAAAAGAAAAAATGTTAACAGCCACAATGCTGTTCAAGAGTGTAATACAAGGTCTGGCAATATTTGGGGCATCCTTTGCAACGTACTACAATTTCTTAAACATATACCCGGAAAATGCTCCGCTTGCCAGAGCAATGGGACTAAGTATTATATTCCTTTCCAATGTTCTGCTGGTGCAGGTCAACAGTTCAAATACTGAACTTGCATTTAAATCTTTCATCAGACAGATAAAGGATAGAGTGATGTGGGCGGTTATCATAGGCACATTAGCCGGACTGTTTATTATGTTGTATACGCCACTCAGCGGATATTTGAAACTAGCGCCTTTGTCATTGGAGCAGCTGCTGCTTTCGGCCGGGATTTCGTGCGTAGCAGTGCTGTGGTATGAGTTTGTGAAACTTTTCAGAAAAATTATCATCAACAAAGAAACTGCGGTTGTTTAAAGATTATATAAAAGCTTCGGATCTAAATCCGGGCTCTTACAAGTTTAACAATTCAAAAACCAAAATAGAAAGAGGGATCAATAATGAGTTTTAAATCAAGATCTTCAAAAGGAAATTATTACAAACAAAGCAATTATGGGAGTAGTCACTATCAAAAAAAAGGTATATTGGGAGGCTTGTTTAATGCGTTTGGTTCGGTAAGCGGCTTTGGCGGGCATAACAATAATTACGGAAACCAACCCTATCCGCCACAGCAGGGCTATCCTCAAGGGCAACTAAATCCAACATCTGTTCAGCAGAATACTTTCACATGCAACAACTGCAATTCGCAGATCCCGGTTGGTTCAAAGTTTTGCCTGAATTGTGGTGAACAGGTAAAAATCGAACTATTTTGCCCAAATTGCGGAGAAAAAATGCCGCCCAATGCTAAATTCTGCAACAATTGCGGAAACAGGTTGAATGGATGAGCTAACGCGATGTTAAGTGAATCGAAATATCGAGGGGCAAAATACGGGGAATACACAATTGAGAAAGTGGCTGGCGAAGGAAGATATGGTAGATGTTTCTATGCTAAAAATGACCTTGGACACAGAGTTATCTTAAAAAAATTTAAACCCGGCATTTTTGCGCACAATTTTGAGAAGAACGTTCATGAGGCAGTGATACTCTCAAAGCTCAGGGATAAAAGGATTCCTGAACTTTTGGGAGTGATCAATGAAAAGTCATTCTATGCGTTTGTATTGGAGTTAAAACCCGGAATTACTTTAAAAGATATGCTTTTTAAGCACAACCATAAATTTTCTGTAGAGGAAGTATTTGGCATTGGCATCAAGACAATAAACATAATCAAATATCTGCATGAAAATGGTGTGGTCCATAGGGATCTAAGGATACCTAATGTTCTCATTGATGAAGAGGATTTATATCTGATCGACTTTGGATTAGCCAGATTTGCTGATAACAATCGTTACAAGTATGATATGGATTATTCTTATTTGGGAGATATGCTTCTTTATCTCATTTACTCCTCATTTCATAAGGAGGATAAGAAAAAACAGCCCTGGTATGAAGAGTTGCCGTTAGAGGAGAATCAAAAACTGTTTTTAAATCGATTAATGGGTATAGAGGCTATATACACAAGCATTTATGCTATAGAGAAAGATTTTATTGATGCATTTGCTGTAGCCGGGGATGGTGTTAAGTCTTAGGCAAAGTTCGAATCAGAATCGCAGGACTGGGCAGGTTGATGAAAATGTTAAAGAAACTCCGGGACATAGATAGTAAAACAAAAATCAAGTTTATTGTTCTCCTGTTATTTATAATAGGATTAGTGGCGTTGATCTTGAGCAATCATGACTGGATTTTAAACAAGCTCAATGAGGCAGAGGCTATACGACAATATATTCTCTCCAAAGGGAGTCTGGGAATTGTCGCGTTTATTGTTATAGAAGCGTTGCATGTGCTGTTAGTGGTATTACCCGGTGATGTTCTCAATTTCACAGGTGGCTACGTTTATGGCATTCCGATAGGCTTCAGTGCGGCAATACTTGGTATTATGGTCGGAACCATAAGCGCATTCCATATTTCGAAGACCTTGGGAGCCGGATTTGTATCCAAAATGATAGAGGAGGATAAATTAAAGAAAATCAGCGACTTGCTGAATTCAAGGAACGGCGCGTTGGGAATCCTGATCATTTGCCTGCTTCCTTTTATCCCCAAAGATTTATTGGTGTATATTGCAGGATTGACCCCTATTAAACCTTCACGATTTTTCTTGATATACGGAATATCCAGAATACCAGCAACGTTGATCGGTGTAACAGCAGGCGCACAGTCACAAGAAAACGATTTACAGGGATTATTAGTCACTCTTGCCGCGCTGGCGTGCTTTATCGGCATTGGTGTTTTCCTGCAGAAAAAATACAGTAAAAACATCTGAAACTTTGTTCTGCTGCATAGGAACAGTTTTAAGCAAAACCGGTTATCAGGCATTTAAAATAATAATGGAATTTTATAAAAATTAAAGGTATAATTTTAAATCAATGCGCAATTTCAAGTTAGAGATGGGACATATTTATCTAATATAAACAGATCTAAATGTTGTTAGAAGGAAAGGACGTCTGGAAATGAGTTGGATTCGCATCGGGCAGATGGCTGCCATGAACGGCATTACCGAAGAAACTCTGCGCTATTATGATTATATCGGGCTGCTGAAGCCGTGCCACACGGATTCCGACACGGGATATCGTTATTATGACCTCAGCCAAAGTGTAAAGCTGGATTTAATCCAATATATGAAATCTTTGGGGATGCAACTCAATGAAATAAAAAAACAACTCGACACCGGCGATATTTCTATCATTCGGGAATTATTGGAGAGGCAATCAGCGACAATTGACGCGGAGATCCAAACCTTGAGCAAACAAAAGAGTTCTATAGAACGGGTCATTGAAAGTTATGAAAAATTAAAGAATCATCCGCCGGTGGGCGTTCCGGTGCTGGAATATGTACAAAAGAGATTTATGTTTACATTTGATGCAGGGGATGAGTTATATAATATCGATAATGGAGAAGAAGTCTATGAACTCGGTTTGCGGAAAATGCGCACAAAAATGCTGCAAATCAATCTGCCTTATTCCCATTTCTGCAATACCGGAATAATCGTTCCGGAGGATATCTTTAAACAGAACCGACTAAGCTCAACAGAGGTATTTGCATTTGTGGATTCCGTTTATGCTGATTATGAAGGGATCAAAACGATTCCCGCAGCCACTTTCCTGAGCATATATTGTGATGATTTTGAGCAGGAAATGGTTTTTTTCAGGAAGCTGTTCAACGAAATCGAATCAAACAAATATCTGATTTCCGGTGATTACATTTGTGAGGAGATGGCAGCGATCCCTGCCATAAAGGGGAACCAACGGGATATGCGCTACAGGATCCAGGTTCCTGTTACTTTTCGTTAAAGCCGGGATTTGGAATAAAAAATATTATCATAACAAAGATTAAAGAAGCTCTTAAACGATTTTATTGATCGGGTAAGAGCTTCTCTTTATTTTCGAACAAGTTAAAAAGATATTTTGCGGAAATTCGAATATTTACTATAGAGAAACTGTTCAGAAAATTAGATAAATATTTGGCGTAATCCCTTGACTCTCTTGTTACACAAAAGTCTATAGTAATATCTCAGAAAATAGTATTCATAAACAAGGGAGGGAATATTCGATGGATTGTGTTTTAGTAAAAAAGGCCGATATCATAACTGAATACCTGGATTGTGGTGAAGAAAACAATTTTAAAATCGTCGATGTGATCGATAAGCGTCATGGGGCACCTTACACGGTAGGTGTGGTGGAAATGGAAAAGTCCGAAGGCGTTGAATTTGAATACGATGACGATGCGGGATGCTGTTACATGCTGGAAGGAGTGATTACGCTAAAAGAGAATCTGTCAGGTGCGGTGATGAAGTATGAAGTTGGAGATGTTGTTTACATTCCTCAAAAGCAGGGGCTGGTGGTGACATTCAGCACCGACGATTATGCGAAGTTTGTCTTTGTTACTTATCCTCACTGGAGGTAATTTACTGCTGCAGAACAATTTTATAGCAATCATAGGATCAATCATTTATATTTAATAATTTTTAAAGGAGTCGAAAAACTATGACAAAAAACATGAATGAAAATACGCTGAATGCAGATCGACTTCAGGGGAACATGGGCGTAGGTGCACTGGTTATGTCGGTACTTGCTTTTTCTGGTCCTTTGTTAACGACATCCGGATTTATACCTGTTTATTTTCCTTTACTGGGAGAAGACGCGTCCGGCGTGCCGATGGTTTACATATTCGTCACGGCTATGCTGGTGCTATTTGCCATAGGGTTCTCAAAGATGGGAACCGTGATGGAAAGGCCCGGAGGGTTTTATACTTACGTTACTGACGGGCTTGGTCGTAAATCCGGATTAATGACGGCCTTCCTGCTGATCGTAGGATATCTGTCGATTGCGCTCTTTGCGCCGCCTCTGATCGCGATTTATGCGCAAAATGTAATTGAAAATATTTTCAACGGCCCTCATATTCATTGGTTCATCATCGCGATTATTTCGGTATTGGGTACGACACTCCTCGCTTACAGGAGAATCGATTTATCCGCAAAAGTTCTGTTCTGGGTTATGCTTTTTGAGAGCGCAGCTGTTTTCATATTTGACGCGGTATGCTTTATTAAGGGATATGGACTCAATGGCGGCGTGGTAGGTTTTACAGTTCCTTCCATCGCCACCAGCGGTTTTGGTATCGTGCTGCTGTTTGCCGTTGGGAACTTCATGGGATTCGAAGCCACGGTCATTTATCGTGAAGAGTGTAAAAACCCGCAAAAGACGATCCCTCGTGCGACAATGATGGCAGTTGTTGGTATCGGAGCATTCTATTTCCTGGCATCTTGGGGATTCCTGGCTTATTATGGAGCCAGCTCGGCAGAAGTATTAGCGAATGATGCTGCGATTGCTTTTATGAATATTTTAGGGACTTTCAGTAAGGCATTCGGAGATGTCGTGTCAGTAGTAGTTATTACCTCATGCTTTGCATCGCTGCTATCCATACAGAATGTTGCGTCCCGTTATCTGTTCTCTCTTGGTAAGGACGAAGTATTGCCGAAAGCGCTTGGAAAAGTTCATGGCAAGCACCATTCACCGTTTATGGCAGCAAGCACAGTCGGAGCGATCTGGGTGATCACTCTGACGATTTTCCTGGTGACCGGTAAGGATCCGGTTTATCTGTATCTGCTGTTTGCCGGCGTAGGCGAGTTCCTGATCGTATTCGGTATATTCATGGCCTGTCTCGCTGTTATCGTTTTTTTCAAAAAGAACACGCAATATCATTTCTCGGCATGGTCAACTTTCATTGCTCCGAGCATTGCGCTGATTGGCCTCGCGTTTGTTTTGATCAAGGCGGTCATGAATTGGGCCGCATTGACAGGAGCATCCGGTGCCATCAACGCAATATTATTCGCTGCCATGGTGGCTCTCGGAATCTACGGCTTTGCATATGCCTCATATCTGCAGAAGAAGAAACCTGAAATATATGAACGTATCGGACGTCAGGATTCTACCGAGATGGAAGAGACCCAGAGCCAGGGCGGTTCCATGCCAAGCTTTGAGGCTGAACCTATAAAATTTGATAAAATATAGCTTACGAAGGGCTTATCACCCTGCCAGTCATTCTTTTAACCATAATTTAGGGCTTGCTCTTTCAGCAGGCCCTTTTATTATTAAATGATTCGGGATCAGGCTCTGCGGTATTTGGTTTACTGCAAAATATGTGCAATGTTGACGGCTAGATTCTGTTGAAGTAAACTCAATTCATCGGATCATGGGTTTGCCGAAAAGAGGGGGTGAAGGGACTTGAAGGGATTTTTTGAAGGCTGGTATTTCAAACAACAGGCGGCGGGGGGTTTGATAGCGCTGATCCCTGCATTGCACGGAGATCAGAACGGGAAAGCAGCTTCATTGCAAATCGTTACCCCTGGACAGGCGCTTTGCATCGGATTCCCAAAAGAAGCACTGAAGGTCATCAACCGTAAAGAACCCCATATTGCATTGGGAAACAGCCTCTTTTCATCAAAAGGGATCACACTTGATATCTCTTCTGAGGAACTGAAAGCTTACGGAAACCTTTCCTTTGGCCCTCTGAAACGCCCTCGGCGGGACATCATGGGCCCTTTCAGATTTGTGCCGCTGATGGAATGCCGCCACAGCGTGTTCAGCATGTCACATGAGGTGCATGGTGAATTGACGCTGAATGGCCGCAAGATGAATTTTGAGAGAGGAACTGGATATATTGAAGGGGACAGGGGTTACTCTTTTCCCAAACGGTATTTGTGGACTCATTGCAGCAACGATGAAGCTTCTTTGATGCTTTCCGTTGCAGATATTCCTTTTTTGGGAGCTACTTTCACAGGGATTATCAGCTTGATCATGTTTCGTGGTCATGAATACAGACTGGCAACCTATCTGGGCGCCAAGACCGTTTCTGTTAAAGACGGTCATGCGGAGATCCGGCAAGGGAATCTTACACTGACAGTTCATTTGCTGGAAGAAAGAATCCAGCTTCTTGCAGCACCGGTGCAGGGTGCTATGACCAGGCATATCCGTGAAAGTCTTGCTTGTCGCGTCCACTACAGATTTTGCAGGGATAACGAAGTCCTATTTGATTTCATCAGCGAATGCGCAAGTTTCGAGAATGAATATTAATGAAGACAGACAGCTGACTGTCTTATTAATCTGGACAAAACCAACCATCTATTAACAAATAATTTTGCCGATAGATGGTTTTTGATTTGGTTGAATTCGTTATTGACATTCATAGGACACCGCACTATACTTGTTAAGTAAATTAAATGTTAAGCAACTTAACTAAACGAACGGATTAATTGGAAGGAAGGTTGAATGATGAATGGTGGGAACGCAGAGAAAATCTATGAAATGATGCAGAAGTTCCACAAAATTAAAATGAATCTGAATGATTCGGGAGAAATTACTCGAGGCGAGATCATGATGTTGAAAATGATCAGAGCAAATTCCTCCGAGCAGGAAGGTATAACGATATCCGCCTTGAGCGAGCTTTTGAATATCAGCAAACCGGCAGTTTCACAGGTTTTGAATGCGCTGGAGGATAAAAAATATATTGAAAGAAGCGCTGTGAAAAAGGACCGACGCCTGGTGCATGTACGACTGACCGGGAGCGGTGAAGAATGCCTGGCGCGAAAATATCAGGCCCATTTGCAGGCTATGAATAAGATTTTTGACCGCATGGGGGAAGAGGATACGAAGCAATTGCTTCATCTATTGGAAAAGCTTTATGCCATAGTCAGTGACTTATAGAAAAGATATATGAAAAACCAAAAAAACATATGAAGGAGCAGCTTAAACTGTGATCAAGCTTATCAAATATTTAAAACCATATACCGCCATCCTCGTCAGTTCTGTTGCGCTGCTATTCCTGCAAGCGCAGTGCGATTTGGCACTACCGGACTATATGGCAGATATAATTAATACCGGTGTTATGACGGGCAATATCAATTCTGTTGTTAAAACGGGCACCATGATGATATTAGTCACCCTTCTGGGGACAGTCGCCTCCATAACCGTCGGGTACCTGGCCGCTATGACCGCTGCCGGAGTATCCCATGACTTGCGCTTTGACGTGTTTAAAAAAGTACAGCAGTTTAGCAGTACTGAATTTGACAAATTTTCCACCGCCTCCTTGATTACGCGAACCACCAATGATATCACTCAGATACAGACTGTCCTGGTTATGATGATACGACTGGTGATCTATGCGCCGATCATTGGGGTTGGCGGGATCATCAAAGCAGTCTCCCGAGATTCCTCCATGTCCTGGATCATCGGCGTAGCGGTGATTTGTCTGGTTGGAACGATCATGATCTTGTTTTCATTGGCTATGCCCAAGTTCAAGGCCGTCCAGAACCTGATTGACAGACTGAATCAGGTGATTCGTGAAAACATCGAAGGGATACCGGTTATCAGGGCATTTAACACACAGAATTTCGAAATCGACCGATTTGACAAAGCGAACAAGGACCTGACGGATACAAACCTGTATATCAACCGTGTCATGACGCTGATGATGCCTGTGATGATGCTGATCATGAACCTGGTTTCCGTGATCATCGTCTGGGTGGGCGCAAAGCAGGTTTCGGAATTCCGGATGAATATCGGAGATATGATGGCCTATATGCAGTATTCCATGCAGATCATCATGGCTTTTTTGATGATGTCCATGATGTTCATCATGATCCCGCGAGCCTCAGTTTCCGGAGATAGAATTGCAGAAGTGCTAAGAACCGAGGCCAGCATACTGGATCCCGAAGATCCGGTAAACTATAAAGACGATTTTCAGCCGGTCATTGAATTCCGCGACGTGAGTTTTGCTTATCCCGGCGGACAGGATGATGTATTGCATCATATAAGCTTCTGCGCCAGACCGGGGCAGACAACAGCCATCATAGGATCTACAGGGAGCGGCAAATCAACTCTGGTCAATCTGATCATGCGCTTTTATGACGTCACTTCCGGGGAAATATTGATCGATGGCAAGGATATCCGCAAAGTCACTCGTAAAGAACTGAGAGACAAGATCGGTTATGTTTCCCAAAAGAGCATTCTTTTTTCGGGCACCATCGAATCCAACCTCCTTTACGGGGATAAGGACGCCACCCGGGATGAAGTGGAAAAAGCCGCTGAAACTGCCCAGGCTACTGAATTTATTACTACTAAAGAAGAAAATTACAACGCGATCATCGCGCAAGGCGGAACGAATGTATCGGGAGGCCAAAAGCAGAGGCTGTCTATTGCCAGAGCACTGGTGAAAAAAGCACCGATTTATATCTTCGACGACAGTTTTTCTGCTCTGGATCTTAAAACCGACAGAAACCTGAGAGCTGCGTTGAAAAAAGAAACGTCCCAAAGCACGATCCTGCTGGTGGCCCAGCGTGTGGGAACCATTATGAATGCCGAACAGATCATTGTATTGGATCATGGCTGCATCGTGGGAAGCGGCTCGCACCATCAACTTTTGCAGGATTGCGATGTTTATCGCGAAATCGCTTATTCGCAGTTGAGTGAAGAGGAGTTGGCAAGATGAGTGAAACGAGCAGGCCGGCGCGCCAAGGACAGGGCGGCGGGTTCGGTATGAATATGGCGTATGGCGCCAAGGCCAAAGACTTCAACAAGACGGTACGCACACTGGCGACGTATCTTGAGCCATATAAATCGACGATGATCATAGTCTTGATTTTTGCCTTGTTATCAACGACGTTTTCCATTGTCGGCCCAAAGTTGCTGGGTAAAGCCACGACGAAACTGGCGGAAGGTCTGTTTGCCTGGTATGGCGGAATGGACCTCCTGACGGACTTTCATTATATCGGAAGGATCGTCTTGATATTAGTCATCATATATATCATTTCATCCGTCTGCTCTTATGTTCAGGGCTATATGATGTCCGGAGTCACCATGAAGGTGACCTATGAGCTGCGAAAAGACATCTCCGTGAAGATGAATAAAATACCGCTGGACTATTATGACACCAGAACTCATGGTGAGATCCTTTCAAGAATAACAAACGACATCGACCTTGTGAGCCAGACTTTGAACCAAAGCATCATGCAGGTCATTACTTCTGTGACAACCATTGTCGGTGTTCTGGCGATGATGCTTTCAATCAGCTGGCTGATGACGCTGGCAGCAGTGATCGTGATCCCTATGTCGATGGGGATCGTGGGCATCGTCATCAAAAGATCCCAAGGTTATTTCAGGGATCAGCAAAAGTATCTGGGCGATCTCAACGGGCACATAGAAGAGATGTACGGCGGGCATCATATCGTTCAGGCTTTTAACGGCGAACAGGATTCCATCGATGTATTTGAAAAGGTGAATGATAAGCTTTACAACTCCGCATGGAGATCCCAGTTTGTGTCAAGCATTATGATGCCGGTCATGGCCCTTGTCGGTAACCTGGGCTATGTGCTGGTCAGCATCATGGGCGGTTATCTGGCCGTCAAAAAAGTGGTGGATATCGGCGACATACAAGCCTTCATTCAGTACATGAGATCATTTACACAGCCCATAGGACAGCTGGCTTCCATTTCCAATACGCTTCAATCCACAGTGGCCGCCGCGGAACGTGTTTTTGAATTTCTGGATGAAGCGGAAGAGACATCGGAAACGCCAAACCCGATTGAAGTTGAAGATATAAAAGGGCAAGTGGAATTCCGTGATGTAAGCTTTGGATATAGTAAAGAAAAAGTGATCATCCATCATTTTTCTGCAGAAATAAAAGCTGGTCAGAAAGTTGCCATCGTAGGACCTACCGGAGCGGGGAAAACCACCATGGTTAAGCTGCTGATGCGATTTTATGACATAAATTCGGGAAAAATTCTCATTGACGGGCACAACATCTATGATTATACCCGGCAGGATCTTCGCTCTGCCTTTGGCATGGTGCTTCAGGATACCTGGCTGTATAACGCTTCTATCAAAGAGAATATCCGGTATGGGACCTTCGACGCAACCGATCAGCAGGTGATTGAGGCGGCAAAAGCGGCTCATTGCGATGAATTCATTCATTCTCTCCCGGAAGGGTATAATATGATCCTTAACGAGGATGCCACAAATATATCGCAAGGACAGAAGCAGTTGTTGACCATTGCCAGAGTAATATTAGCAGATCCCAAAATTCTCATTTTGGACGAAGCCACCAGCTCCGTGGATACCAGAACTGAGATTCTGATCCAGAAGGCCATGAATAATTTAATGGAAAATCGAACAAGCTTCGTGATTGCACACAGATTATCCACAATAAGGGACGCGGACCTTATTCTGGTTATGAATGACGGAGATATTGTTGAACAGGGAAATCATACAGAACTGCTCAGACAAAACGGCTTCTATGCTCAACTGTATAAAAGCCAGTTTGAGGAGTAATGAACAATAATTGATAGCATAGCAAAGAATAATATTGGAAAGTAAAAGGAGGGATCCTGAAATGGATGATAAGAAATTAAATCAGCAGGACCAACAGGAGAAGGAAGAAAAAAGCAGCGAAGGAAGCAATAAAAAATTAAGAAAGAAAATATTATGGTCGATTTTAGCCGTTGTGCTGGTCATTGCAGCAGGCACGTCTTTCTACTATTTCAGTTATAGCCGGAATTACTTTACCACCGACAATGCCAAAGTCACTGCTAAAATGTATACCATTACGCCAGCAACTTCCGGTGAATTACTGGAATGGCAGATCCAGGAGGGGCAGAAGGTTGCTAAACACGAGATTCTGGGCCGACAGGCAAGTCTGCCGTATATCGTTTCGCCCATTGATGGCACGATTGTGAAGAACAACGTGACAGAGGGGCAGATCGTTTCTCCGGGGACAACGCTGGCGGTGGTTGCCGATACAGGGAATATGTATATCGGCGTCAATATTGAAGAAACAGAGATCATGAAAATCAAGACGGGGCAGACGGTTGATGTTAAAATTGATGCCTATCCCGGCCGAACATTCCCCGGTGTGATCGAAGAAATCGATCAGACGACTCAAACATATCTTTCAAATCCAACGAGCTTCAGCACCAGTGGGACCTATACGAAGGTTACGCAGCTGATCCCGGTGAAGGTTCTCATCGAGAATAAAGAGAATCTTCCACTGACCTTTGGGATGAATGCTACTGTGAAAGTCCATCTGAGAGATAAAATAACGCAAAATGCTCCGGAGAAAAATCCGACGCAGGAAATCGCAGCAGGATCCGGTCTGGAGTACAACAGTTTTGTTGAAGCCGCTGATCAGTTTGAAATATCCCCGGACGTTTCCGGCAAGGTTCTTTCCGTCAAAGTCGACCTGGGACAAAAAGTGAATAAAGGAGATGTATTATTCAAGCTGGACAGCGCGGATCTGGCCCTTCAGGTGCAGCAAGCTGCAGAAGCCGCAGCTCCGGCCCGCCTGGCTTATAATGATGCCGCCTCCGCATATTACCGACTGCAGACTTTATATGATGCGGGAGCCATTGCCAAGGTGGATCTGGATAACGCCAGAACCAGAATGGAAACGGCGAAAGCCCAACTGAGTAGCGCAGCAACAGCGCTGCAGATCGTGCAGAAAAAACTGAATGATTGCACGGTAACTGCTCCGATTTCTGGGGAGGTAGCTTCCATGAAAATTGCGGAAGGCGACATGGTATCGCCTCAGGTGCCGGCTATGACACTCATCGATGCAAAAGAAGTCGTCGTGCATATCAATGTCACCGAATCGAATATTTCACGGGTGAAGATCGGAACCAAGGTAAAGATCGATGTGCAGGCAATCAATGCTTCGTCTGAGGGAAAGGTTGTGTCAATCGCCCCGGCTTCCGATTCCGAAACAGGAATGTTCCCGGTAGAGATACGTTTTGACAATGCAAAAGGAATTTTCAAACCTGGAATGGCGGCGAATGTGAAGCTGCTACTGGATCCCACAAATTAATCAGACTAGGGAGGTGATGAGTTGGACAGGCAGGAACTGATCAAAATTGCGGAAGACTTCATTGTGCGTTCGGAAGACAATTATATCGACCAGAAAATTGCTATCTCAGATAAAGTTGTGGGCATGAAAATTTTTGACACACCGATTCTGGCGTTTGGATCCGCTGATGACGAATATTTCAAGCGACTGAAACAACCGTCTGTGATCGGAGAGCATTTTATGCTCCCGACAGAATGGCTGCCCAAAGCCAAAACTGTCATCTCTTTCTTTTTGCCATTCAGTGAAGCTGTACGTACAGGAAATAGGCGGGACATGTCCTGGCCCACAGAAGAATGGCTGCATGCACGTATCGAAGGTCAGGCATTGTTGTTTAATTTGTGCCGGCACCTGGAATCCGAATTACAAGGAGCGGGGTATGAAAGTCTAGTACCGTCTCTGGATAAAAGGTTTTGGGTCAACCACGACAATCCCCGGCACGAAGCTAAATTCACCAGCAATTGGTCTGAAAGGCATGTGGCTTTTGTTTGCGGACTCGGCACTTTCGGGCTTTCAAAAGGACTGATCACGCAAAAGGGGATGGCTGGAAGGTTCGGAAGTGTCGTCACGGATTTATATCTTACCCCGGATAAAAGGGAGTATGAGGATATCTATGAATATTGTTCCATGTGCGGGAAATGCGCTGAAAATTGCCCCGCTATGGCCATAACACTGGAAAATGGAAAAAATCATATTCCTTGTTTTGAATTTTTATGCAAAACCGAAGCAAAGCATAAACCAAGATACGGCTGCGGAAAATGCCAGGTAGCCGTCCCATGCGAATCAAGAATTCCGACCAATCGTTCTGTGATGAAATCACAGTCGAAAGAGTGAGTTTATGATATGGTAAATAATGATCAAACTAGTGTATAATTAAATCATGAATATTGATGTGGGGGCGGATGGGCTCTGGTGGGTTTCGCGGACTTCAAATCCGTCGTCGGGCGGTTATGCCGGCCGAGGTGGGTTCAATTCCTACACGCTCCCGCCAATTAATCAAGAAAGGGGGCGGTTTCATGACACAGCAGACGAAAAAAAGACTCACACACATGTCATCAAAAGCTGGTTGAGCCAGCAAAATGAGTCCAAAGGACCTGACACAAGTTTTGTGTCATTTAGACAATGCCCCTGAAAACAGGGATCCCAACGTACTGGTAGGCTTCGACTTGATGGACGATGCTGGCGTATACAAAATATCCGACGAACTGGCTCTTGTGCAGACCGTGGATTTTTTTACACCCATCGTTGACAATCCGTTTTTGTTCGGACAGATTGCTGCTGCCAACGCATTCAGCGACGTGTATGCCATGGGCGGAAGCCCGCTTACGGCACTTTCCATCGCCTGCTTTTCAACTTCTGTGGAACACGATGTATTGGCGAAAATTCTCAAAGGCGGCGAATCTAAGATCAAAGAAGCCGGAGCCGTACTGCTTGGCGGACATACTGTTACCGACGAGGAAATAAAATACGGATTATCTGTTACAGGAGTGATCCACCCCGAAAAGGTCATCACCAATGCGGGGGCGCGACCGGGCGATGCTCTGATCCTGACAAAACCGCTGGGAACAGGGATACTGACCACGGGAAATAAGTTTGATTTTATTACAGAATTCGAGTTAAGCGAGGCCATACAGTCCATGCTGACACTGAACCGCGGTGCATCGGAATCCATGCAGAAGGTCGGTGTACACAGTTGCACCGATGTCACGGGATTCGGCCTGGTAGGGCACAGTATGGAAATGGCCAAAGCCAGCCGCGTTAAAATCAGAATCCATTTTGATCAGGTTCCTTTTATGGCTCTGGTTCATGATCTGGTTCTGAAGGAATCCGTTCCCGGAGGGGCCTACTCGAATCTGGCCCATTTCAGTAAGGATGTATTCTTTGGTGAAAACATCACAGAAGCAGAAAAGATAATGATTTTCGACCCCCAGACATCAGGAGGGCTGTTAATCTCCGTTTCGAAAGAGAAGGCGGATGAATTGGTTGCTTTAATCAATCAAAGCCAGCCTGCATGGGCGACAATCATCGGAGAGGTTTCTGAAAAGAACGGAGATGACGAGCATTATATTGAAGTGAACTAAAACATGGCCAGGGGAGAAAAGCCTTGCTTGGCCATGTTTTATTCTTTAGGAGGTATACTTTGAATGCGATGAGTACAAGAGACGCACTGCGGTCGATCCCCTCCATGAATGAGATCATGGAACTGCATCAGATCAGTCCCCTGATAGAGAAGTATGGCAGGAATATTGTCCTGGATCATATCAGAAATTCTCTTGATGAGGTCAGGCGCCTGATACTGGAACAGGAGGGTTTTCCGGAGAGGCAGGCTATCCATTCCGGCACGGATATGAAAGATTTGATTCTGCAAATTTTAAACCGGCGCATCGGATTGAAGCTGCAGCAAACGCTCAAAAGGGTTATTAACGCGACTGGAATTGTGCTGCATACCAACCTCGGGAGAGCACCTCTGCCAAAAGAAGCAGTTGAATTTATGGCGGAAATAGCCGGCGGCTACAGCAATCTGGAATTCGACCTGACTCAGGGAGCGCGGGGATCCAGAACCCTCCATTCCGAAGAGAGCCTTTGCCGCCTGACCGGCGCGGAAGCCGGCATGATGGTGAATAACAATGCAGCGGCAGTGTTCCTTTGCCTGAATACTTTCGCAAACCAGAAAGAAGTAATTGTATCCAGGGGAGAACAGGTTGAAATCGGAGGGAACTTTAGAATCCCTGATATCATTACCAGAAGCGGCTCGCGGATGGTTGAAGTCGGTACCACCAATAAGACCTATAAAAAAGATTATGAAAAGGCTATAACAACAGACACAACGATTTTGCTGAAGGTGCATACAAGCAATTATAAAGTGATCGGATTTACCGAGGAAACGCCACTGGACGATCTTGTGCTTGTGGGCAAAGAAAACAGTCTTCTGACAATGGTCGATCTGGGGAGCGGCTGCATGATACCGCTTTCTGCTCTGGGGATTGCCGACGAACCAACCGTACAGGATTGCGTATCGGCCGGAGCAGACCTGATCACATTCAGCGGGGACAAGCTGCTGGGGGGACCCCAGGCAGGAATCATCGTCGGGAAAAAGAAATGGATCGAAGAGCTGAAGCAGAATCCGCTGGCAAGAATTCTGCGATGCGACAAAAATACAATTGCGGCCTTCAAAGCCGTTCTGGACCTATATCTTGATACTGAAACGGCGGTCAGGAGGATCCCTGCTTTAAGCATGATTTCAGCGACTTCCGAACAACTGCAACAAAAAGCTGTATCACTCAAAGAGGCATTGATCCGTGAAATTGGAGAGGACGCATCCATCGCAATAGAGGACGTAACGGACGAAGTGGGCGGAGGTTCTCTACCGGGCACTTTCCTCGCGGGGAAGGCCATATCGTACAAACCGGATTCTATGCAGATCAATGAGCTTCAGAGACGCTTGAGACAGTCGGAAATACCTGTTGTCTGCAGGATTTTTCAAGACAAACTTTATTTCCATGTTCGCACCATCGATCCCGAAGATTTTGCACATATTGCGATTTCCATGAAGAATGCATTGGAGGATGGGGAACCAAAATGAAGCATGTGGTGATGGGAACAGCCGGACATATTGACCATGGGAAAACATCGCTGGTCAAGGAATTGACCGGAATCGATACAGACAGGCTGAAAGAAGAGAAGAACAGGGGTATGACTATCGAACTCGGTTTTGCCTCCATGATACTGCCATCCGGCGCGGAACTTTCTATTGTGGATGTGCCGGGGCATGAAAAGTTTGTAAAAACCATGGTAGCCGGAGCCACCGGAATAGATTTTGCCATGTTGGTTATCGCGGCTGACGAGGGGGTCATGCCGCAAACGCAGGAACATATTGATATATTAAATCTTTTGGGAGTAACGACTGGGCTTGTTGCTCTGACAAAATCAGATCTTGTGGATGAATCGGAACTTGAGCTGCGAAAAGAAGAAATCCGTGACTATGTGAAGGAATACTGGACGGAGGGGATTTCGATCCTGCCGGTATCCTCCCGAACCGGAGAAGGGATAAAGGATCTGATTGATAAAATCGATGAAATGACTGCCAGGGCATCAGAAAAAAACCATCGGCAACTATTCAGGATGCCCGTTGACAGAGTTTTTACAATGACCGGGCATGGGACAGTAGTGACAGGCACCGTATCAGGCGGGGCAATCACAAAAGGTGAAGTCGTTGACGTATTGCCGGAAGGAATAAAGGCAAAAGTCAGAGGGATACAGGTTCACAACAAACAGGTGGAACGTGCCATCACGGGAGATCGGTGCGCGCTGAATATTTACGGACTTGACAAATCAGAAATCAGCAGGGGCTCGGTTATCGCGGAGACCGGAATGGTCGAACCGGTCATGCTGGCAGACGCAATGATCCGCAGTATCAAGGGGAAGGGAGACATCCATCATAACCAAAGAGTCCACGTAAACATAGGCACGAAAGAAGTGCTGGCAAGAATCAGACTGATCGGGACGGAACTTATTACTTCCGGAAATTCTGGGTTTTGCCAGTTGAGATTCGAAGAACCCACCGTGGCGCTGCGCGGAGACCGGTTCATCCTGCGAAGCTATTCTCCGGTAACAACCATTGGCGGGGGCATCATATTATTCCACCGCAGTAAAAATCGAAAACGGACGGATGATGAGAGCCTGAAGTTTTTGCGCCTGGCAAATTTACCGGACTCAAAAAAGCTGATCGAGTACATTTTGAAAGAATCGGATCATTTCGTTTCAATCGAAGAGCTATACCGTGATTTGCTGGAAGATAAAGAGATCATAAAAAATATACTTCAGGGTGAAATTACAGCGTATAAAGCAGGGTATATAAAAGAAACAGACAAGTATTTCGGCATAGAATTTTATCAAAAATCCATTTTGGAAATCAACAGTCAGTTTGATCGGTTGGCTGCCACACACCCCTATCGGTTCCAGATCACCAAGGAGGAAATAAAAAGCCGGTTGTTCCCCGAAATGGCGGCTAAAGATTTCAACGCACTCATCAATTATCTGGCTGCTCAAGAAAAATTTCAGCTGAAAGACAATATGCTGGAATCGAATGAACGTGACAAAATCGATGGAATTTTGAAGAGAAAAGAGGTCATGGCGCTATTAGCTTACTTGAAATCGAATCGATCAAATTGCGTTACCGCCCGCCAGGCGGCTGAGGAGACTCGTTACAATATAAAGCAAACAGAAGAAATTCTTAAGTTTCTTCAAGCGGCACAAAAGGTGATCAAACTGGACGATGACCAGTACATGGATGCACAGGAAGTGAAAGCGGCTTTCAGGATATTGAAAAGTGAGCTGCAAAAAAAAGGAATGATTACAGTGGCGGATTTCAGGGATCTCCTGAACACGGGCAGAAAAACCGCCATGCTGATTCTGGAATATTTTGATTCGGTGAACGTTACCGTAAGAGAGGGTAATTTTAGAAAACCAGGAATCCACTTAAAGGATTTTGAATGATAAATGCTGGTTTAATGGGAATACAGGGAGGTGAGAAAAGATGCTGAAAATAACAGAAGCGGCCGCAAATAAAGTTAGAAAAATGGCCGCCGAAACCGCCGACCCCGAAAGTCAGATGCTGAGAATATCGTTTGCTGGCTATGGTTGAGGCGGACCAAAATTAAGTTTGGCCCTGGATGGGCTGAAAAGCGAAAATGACATTATCGTTGAATCTGAAGGAATCAAAGTTGTTTATGAAGCAAACCTGGAAAGGTATGTGAGCAACGTTGTGATCGATTATACGGATAAATGGTATAATAAAGGATTCCAGCTTCGCGGAGCATATGTGAGCACTTGCTGATAGCAACATAATCAGAAGAAAACAACCATCTGGCCATAAAGCATTCTATGGTCAGATGGATTTGTTTTTGTTCCGGGATGGGGGTTTATATGAGAATATGCAGTGAGAAAACCATAGAAGACTTTAGAAAAATGGAAGAAATGGAATTGGAATACTACGATGCCGAGCATGTCACGCCATACACCGATTCGTTTGAATGGGCTCAATATTGCCCCGAATCCGATATTATGCTGATGGACAAGGACAGAATCGCAGGTTTCATGGATATATTACCCATCAAAAAAACTGTTTTCGAAGGAATAAAGGAAGGTCATTTTAATGATAAATACCTGACAACGGAGGATATCGCCAGGAAGCAGGATTTAAAGGAGGGAGACCATGTGGATCTATTACTGAGCTGCGTGGTGATCGATAAAGAATATAGGAAAACCAATGCGTTGCCCATGTTGCTATCCGCTCATCTGAAGTATTTCATGACATTTCCTGTGGAAGGGATTACAATAGATTTTGTGGTCACCAGTAATGTAACGGATGAAGGAGTTGCAGACCATCGATTGAGCGGCTGAAATCAGAGACTAAGAGGGCAAAGGGATGAACGAAAAGACCAAAGCATTGAAAGCGGCTTTTCCAAATACGATTCCGGTTTTCACCGGATTCATTTTTCTCGGGATCGCATATGGGATCCTCATGAACAGCAAAGGATACGGTGTCGGATGGACGGTGATGATGAGTACGCTGGCATTTGCCGGATCGGCTCAATACGTGGCGATCACCTTTCTCACATCTGTTTTCGATCCCATCAATGCTCTGATATTGACATTGATGGTGAACGCGCGCCATTTGTTTTATGGGCTCTCATTGCTGGATAAATACAGAGATACAGGAAAAATCAAGCCTTATCTGATTTTTGGCTTATGCGATGAAACCTTTTCTATTATTTATTCCACAAGTCCTCCCCGGGGAGTGAACAAAAATTGGTTTATGTTTTTTATCACATTACTGAACCACAGCTATTGGGTGCTGGGTTCGGCCATCGGAGCCTTGCTGGGAACCATGGTTTCTTTTAACACAAAAGGCCTGGACTTCGTTTTGACCGCGCTTTTTGTTGTGATATTTATAGGGCAATGGAGAACTCAGAAAAGACATGAACCGGCTATTGTGGGAGTCGTTTGTTCTGTTATCTGCCTGAAAGTTTTCGGGCCGGGGAACTTTATCATACCTTCCATGATCTCCATACTGACAGTGCTGACGCTGCTCAGAAAAAGAATGACCGAGGGGGAACCGGCATGACGTTATCTCCTTCGCAAACCATCATCATCATATTAATGGTCACGCTGGGTACCATGATCACCCGGTTTTTGCCGTTCATCCTTTTCTCCGGCAGAAATGACCGCCATCCTTATGTCAAGTATCTTGGAGATGTATTGCCTTGCGCAGTGATCGGGTTGTTGGTAGTATATTGTCTGAAAGGTGTTCACATCACGCAAGCACCATTCGGCGCTCCGGAAGCTGCAGCGATCATTTGTATTGCGCTGCTGCACATTTGGAAGAACAATGCTCTGCTAAGCATCGGCGCGGGGACGGTGGCCTACATGCTGCTTGTACAATTCGTTTTTGTATAGACTTGTAGCGATTTTCATCCGATAAAGAAATTCGAAAAGGGGATCAAAATGAAAAAGGGAGCACCTTCAGATGGAACTTCTTAGAATAATTGCATTTATACCGATTTTTTGGCTATTGATCGCTCTCGGCTTTCTGAAAGTTCCATCTCACATTGCGACGATGGCCGGCCTTGGGATCACTGGAGCAATCGCTTTCTTTATATACCATATGTCGCCAGACGATCTGGGGGGCGCTGCTACAGAAGGTCTGGCCTTTGCAATTTTCCCGATCATATGGGTCATCATATCAGCTTTGTTCGTGTATAACATTACTCAAAAGAGCGGAAGTATGGAAACGATCAAAGAGATGCTGACCGGCATCTCAGAGGATCGGAGGATACAGGGATTGATCCTTGCCTTTGCATTTGGAGGATTTCTGGAGTCCGTAGCGGGGTTTGGCACTGCGGTGGCGATTCCTGCCGCTATGATGATCGCTATCGGATTTCCGCCGTTTCTGGCGGCTGTGGTTTGCCTGATCGCCAATACTGTTCCCGTTGCCTTTGGGGTATTGGGGGTTCCGATCTTAACGCTCTCCCAAGTGACGGATCTGCCTCTGGATCGTCTTGCAATATTAGCATCACTTCAACTCTTCCCTTTTGCCGTCATATTGCCTTTCATTCTTAACTTTGTCATTACCGGCAGTATACACGGGTTCAAAGGGATTTTTTTGCTGACGCTCCTTTCCGGATTGTCCTTTGCGCTGGGGCAGACGCTCACCGTCCTGCTTGTGGGGCCGGAGCTTGCCGCTGTAGCAGGTTCGCTGCTTGCATTGGTTGTGATCATCGCGGCTGCGAAAAGCTGCCGCAAAAAACAATCTTTTCAAATCTGGAGATTTAAAGATGACGCTCCCTCAAACGAAGCTGCAGATATTGCAACGCAAAATAAAATCCTGATAATGGCAAGAGCATGGATGCCATATATTCTGATCCTTCTTCTGATAGGCCTGACAAGATTTGTGCCGGCGCTTGGATTCCTTCAGCAATGGCCATTTGTAATCGAACAGCAATTTTATTTCGGCCAGGGGGGCAAACCCCTTATAATTCCGCTGATCACCAGCGGAGGGAGCATCCTATTTATGTCAGCAATTTTCGGCGGGCTGATCCAGGGACTCTCTATACGAGGGGTAATGACAGCTTTTACGGTCACATTATGGCAGTCAAGGAAAACCATCGTAACAGTGATATCTATTGTCGCGCTGGCAAAAGTGATGAGCTACAGCGGAATGACTGATGATATTGCTGTGGCCATCTCATCATTCAGTGGAATTACGTATCCTTTCATCGCTCCGTTTATTGGGATGCTGGGCACATTCATCACCGGCAGCGATACCTCTTCGAATGTTCTTTTTGGGAACCTTCAGAAGCAGGCCGCGCTGCAGCTGCATCTGGATCCCGACTGGATCGCCGCCGCCAGCGCCAGTGGAGCGACCGCGGGCAAAATGATATCTCCGCAGAGTATTTCAATAGCCGCTGCCGTCACCGGACTGACAGATCAGGAAGGTAAAATGCTTCGGTTTACTCTGAAATACTGTCTCGTTTATGTGATCCTGATGGGCTGTCTCATATGGGTGACACAGATCGGTTAATAGAAGAACAACAAAAATACAAAAAATTAATTAAATATTCTGATAATAAGTATTGACAGTTCGTTTTTTCAGTGATATGATAAAGACACTCAAAGAGAAGAGATCCTGAATAAGGGTTTCCAATTAATGAGTAACCCTGAAAAATCGACAGAAACGGCTTGGATGTTATCGGCCTAACAAGATAGCAGGTTGAGCCAGAACACAAAATCTCCGGTCTGAATAATTAGTCGAAAGGCTGTTTTCAGATTTAGGAAGAAAAGTCGATCCACCCGGACAATGATAGCAATGTCTGAATGTACCATATCAGATGACCGGGCTAGGGGAAGTTAGGAAAGGAGGACGTACACCATTGTGGTACACCTCAAATAGAGGGTAGACCAATTCTGAAATGGATTGACTGTCTACCCTTTATCATTTGCAGTTTTTTCTGAGGGGGCTGGAATTTGTTTGACTACTTCTGGACATATGCAACTGATTTACCGCCCGGCATTGGTGTTGTGACATTCGGGCCGACGCATTTAACATGGGTTTCGGTTTCTGCCATGTTTGTTGTTTTGGCGATCCTGATTTATCGGCGGCAAAACAAGAGGGTCAGACGGAGAATTCAGGTTGCAGCAGCGGTTTTTATGATAGCAGGGACCTTGGTCCGCTGGATCTGGGTTGCTTTGATCGGACACTATTCCGCTCTTGAAATGCTTCCGTTACATCTTTGCACAATGTCGGTGATGGTTGAATTTGCTGCTGTCATATCAGAAAACGTCATCTTGAAGGAATTTTCTTATGCAGTAAGCCTGCCCGGGGCTGTCGCCTCTATCATCACTCCACTGATGGGTCCATATCCTTTATTCAGCTATTACTACCTGGAATTTGCGGCAACGCATACAATTCTTGTGACATTGCCGCTGCTCTGGATTTTTGTGGATGGATTCCGTCCGGATTATCACAGACTTCCGTCCTGTTTTGCGATCCTTCTGGCTTTTGCCGGAGCGGCTGCAATAGTAAATCGAGACATAGGCAGCAACTATATGTTCCTGAGATATGCACCTTCGGGGACTCCTCTTGAAACTTTTGAAAAATGGTGCGGAACTCCCGGTTACCTGTTTCCGACGATACTATTGTTGTTCCTTGTCTGGACCGTGCTTTATAGTCCATGGATGGTCAGAAAATCGTGACAGTTCCGTCACCCATCGGAACAGTTCCGGAATTCGTCTGCCGGGTATATTCCACTTTATATTGACCGGGTTCGGGAAAACTTCTAGGGCCCCAAAGCATGAACCAGCTTGTTTTGACACGGATATTCTGATCAAAACAGATTTCTTCTTTATCACCATCCAATTTATAGATCGTCTGTTTTATTCTTGTAGTATTAAAAGGAGCCGCTGTCTTAAAAAGTACATAGACTTCACCTGCCTCAAAATTTGAAGATGGATTGATTGCATTGCCGTCGCTGTCTACGTTTTCGCAAAAGATGACATCCCCTTTTTCAGAAGTCTGGACTTCAGATTTTCCGCATGCGGCCAGAGACAATACGGCTAAAATACATAGGATAAGGATCGGAACTGCTTTTTTCATGTTTGCTTCTCCATTCTTATAGCGGGTCACTTCAAATAATATATCATACACTGCTTCATGGAACAAAGAGATTGTTGATCAATTTTGTCGTGGATTATGGTATAATTTCCGGGATAAGAAAAGGAGATCATCATGAAAATATTAAGATACTTTCTGATATTCGTTCCAATCAGTCTCGTTGCGGATCTGATGCATCTTTCACAGACCCTGATGTTTGCGTTATCTGCCCTGGCTATTATTCCGCTGGCAGGACTAATGGGGGAGGCGACAGAAGAGATATCATTCTATTCAGGACCTCGCATCGGAGGTTTTTTGAATGGCACATTCGGGAATGCAACGGAACTGATCATCGCATTTTTTGCCATGAGAGCAGGACTCTTTGAGGTTGTCAAGGCTTCCATCGCCGGCTCCGTAATCGGAAACATATTATTGGTACTGGGAGCGAGTATGCTCGTTGGAGGCTTGAAATATAAAACGCAACGGTTTAATCAAAAAATCATCGATGTATCCGCCAGCATGCTGCTTTTCGCCGTGATCGGTCTGACGGTGCCCGCCATATTTACCCATACAGTGGCACCCTCAATGCTGACAACCCGCTATGAGGGGTTAAGCGTTGTCATCGCTGTGATTATGTTTTTAATTTATATTTTAAGCCTCGTTTTTTCATTTTATACGCATAAAGACCTCTATTCAGTCGATCATCAACAAGAAAGCCAAGTAAAGTGGACTTTGAAAAAAGCGGTGCTGGTCTTGACCGCTGCTACCGTTCTGATCGGAATCGAATCTGAAATTTTTACAGGCGCAGTGGAGCCGATGACGAAGTCCGTCGGACTCAGTGAATTCTTTGTAGGTATTGTTCTGGTGCCGATCATCGGCAATGCTGCAGAACACAGCACGGCGATATTGATGGCTGCAAAAAACCGGATGGATGTGGCGACAGAAATAGCATTGGGCTCCAGCTTGCAGATGATTTTGTTTGTAACACCTGTGATCATTTTTCTGAGTTTGCTTTTCTCGCCGATGAGCATCGTATTCAATGAATTCGAATTGATCGCGCTGGTGTTTTCGGTCCTGATCGCCAACAGAGTGGCAAGCGACGGGGAGTCGAACTGGCTGGAAGGGGTACAGCTCATCGCTGTTTATATCGTGATGGCCGCTTCATTTTTTATACTCTAATAGGTCACGCACACGCATAGATTATCTGAATTGATCCTGATATTTGAAAGAAAAGTTATTGACATGCAAATTGATCGGCATTATAGTGTTCCTTAAAAGGAACACTATTTATTTTTTTGAGATCGGAGGCGGCACGGGATGGATATAAAACAATCGTTGATCGAATTCGGGCTGACAGGGCAGGAAGCATCAATCTATCTGACGTTGGCTAAGGAAGGGGATCTGAACGGTTATGAAGTCGCCAAAACAACTGGCATTTCGAGGTCCAATACCTACAGCGCCCTGAACTCACTTGTAGAAAAAGGGGCAGCGTACATGATCGAAGGTCCTGCGGTCCGTTATACTGCTGTGCCACCTGAAGAATTCTGCAATAACAAGATCAGGAGCATGGAAAATCTGAAACAGATCATCCTTCGCAACATGCCTGATAAAAGAGAGGATGTAGAAGGGTATATTACAGTAAGAGGAACGGTACATATTCTGGACAAAATGCGCAATTTGATCATGGAAGCCAAGGAGCGTGTCTACCTTTCGGCGTCAAATGATATCCTGCAGATGATCCTTGAAGATATCCACTCTGCGGTCAAACGGAATATCAAGATGGTCATCATAACCGATATGCCTGCTGCTATAGAGGGTGCTGTCGTTTATGTCGAAGAAAACATGGGCCACCGTCTGGGGATCATCGTTGATTCCACAAATGTCATGACCGGCGATCTGGATGAAGGAGAGTACTCGACCTGCTTGTACTCAAGAAAAAAGAATCTGATCGATCTGTTTAAAAGCTCCATTAAAAATGAAATAAAACTGATTGAAATTATGAAAGGAAAGGAATGCCAATGAAAAAGACCTTCGTTACAGCGGAACAACTCCGGGAGATCGTAAAGACTTATCCGACGCCATTTCATTTATATGATGAGAAGGGTATCCGGGAAAACGCGCGGAAATTATATGATGCATTTTCCTGGAACAAGGGGTTTAAGGAATACTTTGCTGTGAAAGCGACCCCAAACCCAAAAATTCTTGAAATTCTGAAAGAAGAAGGCTGCGGGGTAGACTGCTCCTCTTATACAGAACTGCTGATGTCCGATAAAGTCGGTTTCAAGGGGGATGAAATCATGTTCACCTCCAATGTCACTCCGGCCGAGGATTTTGTTCTGGCACGCAAACTCAACGCCATCATCAATCTGGATGATATCACCCATATTGATTTTCTCGAAAAGGTGGCCGGGATCCCCGAAACGATCAGTTGCCGTTATAATCCGGGCGGCAATTTTGTGCTCAACAACTCGATCATGGATACGCCGCAGGAAGCAAAATACGGATTCACACGCAAACAGCTTACAGAGGGTTTTCAAATATTGATTTCTAAAGGAGTGAAGCGCTTCGGCCTTCATGCATTTTTAGCAAGCAACACAACCACAAACGAATATTATCCGGCTCTGGCACGGATCCTTTTCGAAACAGCAGTAGAATTGAAAGAGGAGACCGGTGCGCATATCGCTTTTATTAACCTTTCGGGAGGCGTTGGCATCCCGTACCGCCCGGAACAGCCGGCCAATGATATCTATGAAATCAGCCGGGGCGTCCAAAAAGCTTTCGAAGAGATCCTGATCCCTGCCGGCATGGGGGATGTGTCGATCTATACCGAACTCGGCAGATATATGCTTGCTCCTTATGGTTGTCTGGTCTCAACGGTATTGCATAAAAAAAATACCCACAAGGACTATGTCGGACTGGATGCGTGCGCTGCCAATCTCATGAGACCGGCCATGTACGGAGCCTATCACCATATAACAGTCATGGGGAAAGAAAACGAGCCTCTTGATCACAAGTATGACGTGACAGGCGGGCTTTGCGAAAATAATGACAAGTTTGCTGTCGACAGGATGCTGCCGGAAATTGAAATTGGCGACTTGATCGTCATTCACGATACCGGTGCCCACGGGTTCTCAATGGGCTATAACTACAATGGAAAATTGAGATCTGCAGAGATCCTTTTGAAGGAGGATGGGACTACGGAATTGATACGCCGTAAAGAGACGCCGGAGGACTATTTCGCGACATTAAATTTTTAGGAGGAAAAACGAATGACTCATATAAACGAAAATTATCTGAAACTTCCGGGGAGCTATCTTTTTTCAGAGATTGCACGAAGGGTGGAAAAATATAAATCAGAAAACCCGGAAGCGGATATCGTTCGTCTGGGAATCGGCGACGTCACCAGACCACTGCCGAAAGTCGTGACTGAAGCCATGCGTAACGCAGTGATTGAGATGGAATCGGCGGATACCTTCAGAGGATACGGCCCCGAACAGGGATATGATTTTCTGATCGAAAAAATCATCGAAACCGATTACAAAAGTCATGGCATTGATTTGGGCATGGATGAAATATTTGTTAGTGACGGATCCAAGTGCGATACAGCGAACATCCAGGAGATATTCGGGCTGAATAATCGGATTGCAGTGACGGATCCGGTATACCCGGTTTACGTCGACAGCAATGTGATGGCAGGGCGTTCAGGCACCCTCGGGCAGGATGGGAGATGGTCCGATATCACTTATCTGCCTTGTACCGCTGAAAACGGGTTCGTGCCTTCGCTTCCGGAAAAACCAGTGGATATCATATATTTGTGTTTTCCGAACAATCCCACCGGTACGGCGATATCGAAAAGTGAACTGAAGAAATGGGTGGATTATGCCAGAACGAATCAAGCCATTATCCTTTTTGACGCCGCCTATGAAGCATTTATCAGCGAGGCTGACATACCGCACAGCATCTATGAAATTGAAGGGGCTAAAGAAGTTGCCATTGAATTCAGGAGCCTATCCAAGACTGCAGGCTTCACCGGTACACGATGTGCCTTCACTGTGGTCCCGAAGGAAGCAATAGCCTTCACATCGGCAGGAGCCCCTGTACAGTTGAATCAGCTTTGGAATCGCAGGCAAACCACAAAATTCAACGGGGTTTCGTACATCGTACAAAAAGGCGCAGAAGCGGTCTATACCGAGGAAGGCCAGAAACAAGCACGCGAAATCATCAGATATTATATGGACAACGCAAAGGCGATCCGGGACTGTTTATCCGAGCTGGGATTTGAAGTATATGGGGGGATCAATGCGCCTTATGTTTGGGTGAAAGCGCCAAAAGGCATGGATTCTTGGGGGTTTTTCGATAAGCTGCTGACGGAAGTCCATGTTGTTGGAACTCCCGGCACCGGATTCGGCCCGGCAGGTGAAGGATACTTCAGGTTAACTGCGTTCGCCACCAAAGAAAACACAGCGAAGGCCATCGAAAGATTCAGGCAAAAGCTCAAGCCATAAATCACTGGCCCAGGTTTCAGGGTCATAAAACCGGGTCCATTGACTTTTATATGCTTCAAAGGTAATATATTGGATATAATAATAATACATATTATTTTTTGATTGCAGGGTAAAAGGTTTGTATGAGAGGAGGATATTATGTCAAAAATACTCATTCCATTTGATGGATCCGAACCATCCAAGAACGCCATATTCAAGGGTATGGCATCAGGAATATTGAAAGACGCTGAAATCCACATTATTACGGTTATACCGAGCCCGGTTGTTATGCCAACAAAAAACAGTTACATAGGGCATGACATGCTTGACGCCATCGCAAAAGCCAACAAAACGCAGGCAGAGGAAGTGATAGAAACTGCCAAAGCTATATTCAAGGAAGCCGGAGGAGTTGCATCGGCAGTGATCAAGGAAGGAGATCCGGCGGAGGAGATTCTTACTTATGCTGATGAACTGAATGTGGACATGATCGTTATGGGCAACAGGGGACTTGGAACCTTTAGAAAAATCCTTTTAGGATCGGTATCTTCAAAGGTTGTCAGCAATTCCAGCTGTTCAGTCCTGATTTTCAAATAAACAGCAAAAACTTAAAAACGTTTCAATAATGATGTCTTTCTGAACAACTTCGTTACTTAACGGAGTTGTTTTTTTGCCGGCTTAAATGACTTCATTAATATTGACAAAATGGATTGAAGTGGTATATTGTTGTTAGCACTCTCAACGATTGAGTGATAAAAGATGCGACGACGGAAATGAAGGGGGAATTTATACATGGCCAAAAAACAATTTAAAGCAGAATCAAAACGGTTGTTGGATTTGATGATCAATTCCATATACACACATAATGAGATTTTTTTGAGGGAACTCATATCAAATGCAAGCGATGCCATAGACAAAATCTATTATAAGGCGCTATTGGATGAGAACATCAATTTCAATCAGGACAATTATTTTATCAAAATTACCGCGGATAAAGAAAACAGGCATTTGAAGATCCTGGATACCGGAATCGGCATGACCAGGGAAGAGCTGGAAGACAATCTCGGAGTCATTGCCAAAAGCGGCTCATATAATTTTAAGAAAGACAACGAGCTCAAGGATGGATTCGATATCATCGGGCAATTTGGTGTTGGATTCTATTCGGCATTTATGGTATCCGATACGGTAACAGTCATCAGCAAGGCGCTTGGAAGTGAAGAAGCTTATAAATGGGAATCGAAGGGGGCGGACGGATACACGCTGGAGCCCGCAGAAAAAGAGGATGTGGGGACTGAAATCATATTAAAAATCAAGGAAAATACGGAAGAAAATCAGTATGACAGATTTTTGGAGGAATATCAACTAAGGACCATCGTTAAGAAATATTCGGATTATATCAGATACCCGATAAAGATGGATGTCAGATCCAGAAAACTGAAAGAGGGAAGCCAGGATGAATATGAAGAGGTCATCGAGGAAAAGGTCATCAACAGCATGGTCCCGATCTGGCGCAAAAATAAAAGCGAGTTAAAACCGGAGGATTATGAAAATTTCTACTCTGAAAAGCATTATGGATTCGACAAACCACTGAAGTATATCCATATTTCTGTGGATGGGGCAATCAGATACAATGCGATCCTTTATGTTCCCGAGAACATTCCTTTTGATTATTACACCAAAGATTATGAAAAGGGTCTCGAGCTTTATTCCAACGGGGTCCTGATCATGAACAAATGCCCGGATCTGCTGCCTGACTGTTTCAGCTTTGTCAAGGGCATGGTGGACTCCGAGGATTTGTCGCTGAACATTTCCAGGGAACTCCTGCAGCACGACAGGCAACTGAAGCTTATAGCAAAAAACATCAAAAATAAAATAAAATCCGAACTTTTGAATTTGCTCGGCAATGACAGAGAGAAATACGAAGAATTTTATCAGTCATTTGGCAGGCAGCTGAAATACGGAATATACAGCGAATACGGATTGTATAAGGAAGATTTGCAGGATCTGCTGATTTTTTATTCGTCAACTGAGAAAAAGATGGTTACGCTGGATGAATATCTCTCCCGTATGAAGGAAGACCAAAACCATATCTACTATGCTGCAGGCGAATCCATTGAGCGGATCTCCAAACTCCCGCAGATTGAAATGGTATCCGAAAAAGGCTATGAAATCCTTTATTTCACGGATAACGTGGATGAATTTGCTGTCAGAATGATGATGAATTTCAAAGGGAAGGATTTTAAATCCGTTTCGGAAAGCGATCTCTTGCTGGAGTCCGGAGAAGACACGAAAGAAGAAGGAGCCGAAACACAAAACGCCAGAGAAATACTCGGCTTTATGAAAGAAGTGCTTGGAGACAAGGTGCAGGATGTGAGGTTTTCCAAGCGGCTGAAATCCCACCCGGTCTGCTTGTCCAGCGAGGGCGCCCTGACCATCGAAATGGAAAAAGTGCTGAATGCAATGCCGAACGAACAGGACATTTCTGCTCAGAAAGTTCTGGAAATCAATCGCAGCCATCCGATGTTCAAAGCCCTTGAAGATGCGTATGAACATGACCGCGAGAAACTTCGCAGCTATGCAAGGCTCCTGTATAATCAGGCACTGTTGATTGAGGGGCTGCCTATTGAAGACCCGCTGGAATTCAGCAATGAGATCTGCCGGTTGATGATATGAGAATGCAGGGGCCGAAAACCAATTCGGCCCTTGCTATTTTTTTCGACTTCTTCCAGCATTTAAGCGCGATTTACGCGCAAAATGAACGATATTTTTGATTTTTTTGAAAAATGCAGATTGTACCATGTTTTTGCAATAGTACAAGATGTTGTGGTATCAGCGCTAAATTTTGCCGCAAAAAAATATTTTACGGCTATTTTGCCAAAAAACGTTGAAAAATCATCAAAAAAATTGAATATCATTTAAAAAAATGGTAATATGTAAACCAGAAATAATCAAAAAGATAAACAGAAAATCAGGAGCTCCGGGCAAGGATCATGGCATACATTTTAACGGGTTTGGCAGCGTTTCCATTTTTCCTACTATACGATATCAACGCCGCTATCATCCGTTCGAGATTGCTTGGTGGCAGTTTTTTTATAGGCTGTATCCTGCTTTTCGGCAGTACTGCCGGTATCGTATCGATATCGCAGGATTATATCAAAATAAATGCTTTTACAGTTGTGTGCATCATGTTTGCTTTCGTTTTTTTAACATTGCTGGTGTATACGCTGTTTGTGGTCTTATCTTTTAAAGACACATACTTTCCGGATCTGGAACATTGTACGAGCAAGAAAGAAGTATGCAGCCGCGGCGTTTATGCATTATGCAGACACCCCGGAGTCCTCTGGCTCACCGGCGCATATATTTTTCTCTCACTGGCGGTCCCTGCACCGCTAGTAATAAAAGCCAGCATCGCATTTTGCGCTTGCAATATACTGTACGTAATTTTTCAGGACCTTTGGACTTTCCCGCGAACCTTTACGAACTATGGCCGTTATAAGGAAACAGTGCCTTTTCTGCTTCCGACGCCCAAAAGTATTCGCAGATGTACCGACACATTAAATTCCAGAAGGAAATGACATGATGAGGTTTGAGGAAAAACTGAAAAGCTGTCCGCCGGAAGCCATCTGGGAAGAATACTGTGGCTTCCTTGAGCTGGACATAAATTCATATATGAGAATTCAGAACCGCCTGATGGAGGAGCAGATTGCTTTATGGAGCAAGAGCGAACTTGGCAGGGGGATTTTGCGTGGGAAAAACCCTCGAACCATTGAAGATTTCCGAAATTGTGTCGGCCTTACTACTTATGCGGATTACGCAGACACTTTATTGCTTAAAAAAGATTCCTCTTTGCCTGCAAAAGCCGTAGTATGGCTGCAGACTACATGGGAGGGGGGGAAACATCCCATCAAGGTTGCCCCATATACGCAAAGTATGCTGGATACATTCCGGAACAATCTGGTGGCTTGCCTCATCATGGCGACGAGTACTGAAAGGGGCAAATTTGACGTATCTCCGGATTATAAATTCCTTTATGGATTGGCGCCGCTTCCTTATGCAACGGGGCTGTTCCCGAGAGCGTTGAATAAGGAAATAAGTATTGAGTTCCTGCCGCCGGTTAAAGAAGCGGAAAGCCTGGATTTTTCCGAGCGTAACAAATTGGGCTTCAAGATGGGCCTGACCGCAGGGATTGACTATTTCTTTGGGCTGGGCAGTGTTGTTTATTATATCAGCCAGAGTTTCTCCTCGATGGCAGCAGGTTCTTCAAATTCCAAGGTCAGCCTTCTGAACAGACTGAAAACTGTTTCACCTCTTATGACCATGCGCTATTTGAAAGCAAAGAGCGCATGCAGGCAGGAAGAACGCCAGATGAAGCCAAAAGATCTGTTTAAGCTTCGCGGCTTCATGGTGGCCGGCACAGACAACAGCTGCTATAAAGATGAGCTGGAAGATCTATGGGGCATCCGCCCGATGGAGGTTTTTGCGGGGACGGAGCCGGGCTGTATCGGTACCGAAACATGGACACGGGACGGGATGTATTTCTTCCCGGATTCCTGTTTCTACGAGTTCATTCCTGAAGATGAGATGAACAAAAACTTAAAAGATCCTTCTTATCAGCCGAAAACATGTCTCATGAACGAAGTGGAAACCGGTGAAAAGTATGAACTGGTTGTGTCGGTATTTAAAGGCGGCGCTTTCATGAGATATAGGCCGGGTGATGTGTACAGATGCATGGGCCTTGAAAATAATGCAGATAAGACAGCGATACCTAGATTTGCATATATTGACCGGGTGCCGGATGTGATCGATATCGCCGGATTTACCCGTATTTCAGAAGAAGCTGTGAAAAATGTTGTCGAATTATCCGGTCTTGAAATACAGGATTGGGTCGCATTGAAAGAGTTCACTTCAAACAACAAGCCTAAAATGCATATGTTTGTTGAGATGAAGGCTTCCGCGCTGGCTTCCAATGCCGTGAGTTCTGAAATACTCAAAGAGCACCTGAGCATTTATTTTAAATATATTGACCATGATTACAAGGATCTTAAAAAGATCCTCGGCATGGAACCTCTGGAAATCACAATTCTGAAGTCCGGAACATTCAAAGAGTATAGAGCCAAAAAGGGCGAAGTAAGGCGAATCAATCCTTCCGCTTTTGAGATCAGGGATCTTATCAAGATCCAGGATCGGGTTCGTGTCTATAATGGGGGTGAGTTTAACTATGAATAGTTATGCATTCATCCCGGTAATCTCGCTGTCAGGGTATACCTTCCTTCTTCTGGCATTCCTGGCTGCGAAAAAGACAAAAGTAATAAAATCATTTATGTTCATGCTGGTCAGCGGTGTGCTCTGGACCGGCGGATCCTTCTTCATGCGTATGCTGCTGTGGCCTGGCGTGAAGGTATGGTTTGACATATCCATCACAGGTCTGCTTTTGCTTACCTACTCGTTTATGCTGTTTGTAAGAGATTTCACCGGCGCTAAACCTGTATTCATTGACAAGATATGGGCTCTGCTGATTGTTATAGTCGGCACCATCAATATATTTACCGGCGTATTTGTGCATATGCCGGATGTTGTCACGGATGCAGCCGGAAATACGGGGTTTGTTTACAATATCAAGTGGCCGATCATCTTCATGGTTCTCCTGTGCGGGTGTTTGGTGGCGCAGATGTTCTACCTGATTGTAAAATGTTTCCGCAGCGATGCGGTGAGAAGGAGGCAATTTACTTCAGTTGCATTCGGTATAGCCGCCATATTTATTGGTCACCTGCTCTATCTGCTCCCGATCTTTAAGGGCATACCGATGGATATTCTGTCCGGGCTGGTCATGGTTATATGCCTTTTCTATTCCCTGTACAGACGGAGATTGTTCAAACTGACTTTACTTGTTTCGAAAGGCAGCAGCTATGCCATCGTTGCGGTTTTATCGCTGTTGATCTTTTCAAATTTCGTGAAACCGCTTGATCAGTTCCTGGAAACCAACTTTACTGCCCTTGCCGAACAGAAGATGCTGATCATATCACTCCTGTTCACCGCGCTGACTATTATCATCTACTACCTGATGAAAAAGTTTATCGATGGAATCTTCATCAGGGATGAAATTGCCCGTGCTGATAACCTCAAAGCCTTCGGTTCCACGGTTTCAAAAACCCTGGATATCAAGAATATCATGGAAGAGATGGTATCGGTGGTTAAGAATACCATACCGGTCAAAAACATCTACATTTGCATAGAAAATAAAATCGATAAGACTTACAACCTCGCGCATGCTGTAAATCCGCTGGATAATCTGTCGGTATCCTTGTCGGCGGAAAACCCTGTCATCCGGAGTCTAAAGGAACGGAATGAATGCTTGTTCATTGAAGATCTGAAGAGATTGGCCGATTTCAAATCCATGTGGGAAGAAGAAAAACGCATGATTATTGATTATGAAATCGAATGTTTTGTACCGCTGAAATACGATGATATCCTCGTCGGCGTAATGCTTCTTACCAGCAAGGAGAAAGGAAACCGCTATACTTTTGATGACATCAGTTTTCTCGAATCGGTGAGCGCCATCGGATCCATTGCGGTCAAGAATTCTTCCCTTTATGAAAAAGCGGTCCAGGAAGCACGGACGGACGAACTTACTGAGCTTTTAAACCGGAAATGTTTCTATGAAGTGCTGGAAACCGAGTATGAGAAGAACAGGAACAAGTCTCTTGCTCTTATGATCCTGAATATTGACGATTTCAAGCTTTATAACCAGCTTTACGGAAATGCCGAAGGCGATATCGCACTGAAGAGAATAGCGAATATTATAAAGGCCAGCGTCGGCGCAAGTGGACATGTAGCGAGATATGGAGCGAAAGAATTCGCTGTAATACTGCCGGGATTCGATCTGCTGGGATCAAAGAATCTGGCTTCCGTGATCCGGAAACAGATATTGAATATTAATAAGAGCGCACCGGATTACTCGATGAAAGTCCTGACTATCAGCGTTGGGATCTCAGCGATTCCTTACGCCGCCACTTCACTGAAAGAATTGGTGGACAGTGCCGACATGGCTGTTTTCCAAGTTAAAAGAAGCGGAAAAAACGCCATCGCATTGAGCTCGGGCGGAGGAGAGCGGAGCAATCCTACGGACCTGGCTGCGGAAGTGCATAAAAAAGATATCTATTCGGGATATGCGTCAACAATCTACGCACTGGCAGCGGCCATCGATGCAAAAGACCACTATACATTCAGCCATTCCAAGAATGTTGAATACTATGCTTCGGAATTGGGATATGCTTGCGGATTGAACGACGATTCTGTGGAGATCATCAGAGAGGCTGCGCTTCTCCATGATATCGGCAAGATCGGAATTTCAGAATTGATTCTGAATAAGCCGGGACGACTGTCTCAGGACGAATTCGAAATCATGAAGAGCCATGTGGAAAACTCGGTTGGAATCATCCGGCATCTGCCTTCGCTGGACTATGTAATCCCTGCGGTAATTGGGCATCATGAAAGATATGATGGCACCGGGTATCCAAGAAGGATCTCCGGAGAAGATATACCGCTTTCGGCTCGTATCCTCTGTATAGCCGACTCCTTTGATGCAATGATTTCCAGACGGCCTTATAAAGACCAGTATACGGTTTTCTATGCAAAGCAGGAACTGCAAAGGCAGGCGGGAAGACAATTTGACCACAGGCTTGTGGGGATATTCCTTGAACTTCTGGACAAGGGCATTATAGTTCCGAGAGAACGGGATTCACAGGAATTCGGTACATAGGCAAAAAACATATCCAATAAAAATTGAAACGGATCGCACGGACAGGGTTCACTAGCCCGGACTGTGCGATTTTCTTTGTGCTGAATTTGCGTTCGGAGATTCTCTAAGATATAATATAAGAAAGCTTCAGTCGAATCGGAGGAGGAGTATCATGGAACAGGATATCAATGAAAAAAGCATGCAATACGTGGGCGAATACATCGAAAGAGCTAAAAAGGCCCAGTCCGAATTTGAAAAACTCAGCCAGGAAGAAGTCGACAGAGCCGTTTGCGCGATAGGAAAAATCGTGTACGACAATGCCGAATATTTAGCGAAAATTGCCGTAGAAGAGACCGGTATGGGAAATTGGGAAGACAAAACGGCAAAAAATAAAAGCAAAGCCCGCATCATCTGGAACAGCCTGAAGGGCAAAAAATCACGGGGCATATTGGAACGGGACCCTGTAACCGGGATCACCAAAATTGCAAAACCGGTAGGGGTCGTCGCCGCCATCACCCCAAGCACCAATCCCATCGTGACTCCAATGAGCAATGCGATGTTTGCATTGAAATGCGGCAATTCAATGATCATAACGCCTCATCATAAAGCTGTTAAGTGCAGTTCCAAGACGGTTGAATTGATCAATGCCGAACTCGAAAAACTGAATCTGCCAAAGAACCTTATCCAGATCCTTGGAGAGCATTCCAGAGAGAACACCAAAAATTTGATTTCTGCCTGCGACGTGGTCATCGCAACAGGAGGCATGGGAATGGTCAAGGCAGCCTACAGTTCCGGTCGACCTGCGTTAGGTGTAGGCGCCGGAAATGTGCAGTGCATCATCGACCGGGGTGCTGATTATAAAGAGGCGGTCCCGAAAATAGTTGCCGGCAGAGGATTCGATAATGGCATCATCTGTTCGGGTGAACAGAGCGTGATATGCCCGGAAGAGGATTTTGAAGAAGTCATGGCTGAATTCGAAACCAATGGATGTTATGTGGTCAGAAATTCGAAAGAGCGCGATTTGATCAGGGACGCCATTTTCGAAAACGGATCTATGAACAGCAAAGCGGTTGGGCAGGCAGCCCATTTCATCGGAATGCTGGCGGGGATCGAAATACCGAAAAATACGAAAGCGATCGTTGTGGAGTCAATAGGCGCCGGAGATCAGGATTTGCTCTCTAAAGAAAAAATATGCCCCGTATTAGCAGCCTATCGATACGATGATTTTAAGGATGCTGTTGAAATCGCAAGAGTGAACCTCGAAGCGGAAGGAAAGGGACATAGCGTTTCCATTCATTCCGACCGCGTCGATCACATTGAATATGCCGGCGAGATATTATCCGTTTCAAGATTTGTCATCAATCAGGTCTGCGCATCCAGCGCAGGCGGAAGTTTCTATAACGGGCTGAACCCAACAAATACCCTGGGCTGCGGGTCCTGGGGCCACAATTCGATTTCCGAAAATCTTACCTATACCCACCTCATGAATGTATCCAGGATCGCTTATTATATGCCGGACAACTATGTGCCGTCAGACGATGAACTCTGGAGCGTGAAATGAAGGGGCACCTTAGACATGTAGCTCTTTATAAAATTCTTCGACTTTTACTATATCCTTTAGGTTGGGTGCTCTTCAGGCTTGAAAGCGGGAAAGCACCCGACATCGAAGGACCATATCTGGTTTTTTCCAATCATAATATCAACCTGGATCCGCTTTTGATTACTAGAAGCTTCCCGAAGCATATGTACTTTATGACCAGCGAACATGTGCTCAGCATGGGGATGCGGTCCACTTTGCTTGATTGGGTGGCGGGCCCCGTTTCAAAAATGAAAAGCAATATCGATACAAAAGCCGTCAAGGACGTGATCAAACGAATCAGAAAGGGTTACAATATTTGCATATTTGCTGAGGGCAATCGGAGTTTCAACGGACGCACCTATCCTATCGTCGCATCCACAGCAAAGCTGGTCAGGACCTGCGGCGCAACAGTCGTCACGTATCGGTTTGAGGGGGGATATCTGAGCAGTCCAAGATGGAGCCGAACAATCCGGAAGGGAAAAATGACAGGAACGGTAGTGGGAGTCTACAGTCCTGATAACTTAAAAGAGAAAAGCGACAAAGAAATTGAAAATCTGATACAAAATGACATCTTTGAAGACGCCTATGTCAGACAGGCAAAGGAACAAGTCCGCTACCAGGGTAAAAATCTTGCGGAGTGGATCGAAATGGCTGTTTATATTTGTCCCTTATGCGGCAGGATCGGAACAATCAAAAGCAGCGGGGATCATTTCTTCTGCGATGCATGTGATTTCTTCGGCACGGTGGATGACATGGGGTATCTATCAGGTGAATCAGTCCCGTATAGAACGATTCTTGAATGGGACAACTGGCAGCGAGATCAAATCAGGATGTTATCGGAGACCATCGGGTCGGCACAGGCTTTTACCGATCCGGGACAAACCCTCTTCCTTGTGGATCCGATCTCGCATAAAAGGCAGAAATTAAATACGGAAACGCTGATCATGTACGGGGATCGATTGGCCCTTGGAGATGACACGTTTTGGTTTCGGGATATTGTTGACATGTCCATCTACGGGCAGCAAACCATTGCGTTTTCCTCCTATGGCGCACATTATGAAATCAAATCCAAATTTCCGCGAAGCGGGCGAAAATATGTACTGCTTTTCAAATATATGACAGGGAAAACGGATACGGAAAGAGTATAAACTGGAAAGAGTGTAACGTGAAAGGAGTCGGCATTCATGGACTTTTCTGCAGCAAATACGGCACTATGGGACATGGTTGTTCAGTTCGGGATCATTTCGGCGATCATATTGGCAGCCAATGCATTGAGAAGAAATTTTAAATTCTTCCGGGACAGTTTAATGCCCATCGCTGTTCTGGGCGGGTTCATGCTGCTGCTGTTACGCAGTATCGGAATATTGCATATGAGCCTTAGCCTGCTGGAAATGATCACCTATCACGGAATCGGACTCGGATTCATCGCTATGAGTCTGAGAGTACCGGAACCGTCTGATATGAAAGAAACCGGCAAGTGGATCGGCATCAGAAGCGGGTCTCTGATTGTCAGTGTATACCTGTTTCAAGCGATTATGGGTCTGATGATCACCATCACCGCGGCAGCCACTTTTTCACACGGTTTTTTCAAGGCGGCCGGTATACTCCTTCCAATGGGATATGGACAGGGACCGGGGCAGGCCAATAATGTTGGCACAATTTACGAGGGCCTCGGCATGAACGGAGGAAGATCATTTGCCCTTGGTATAGCGGCCTGTGGTTTTCTCTGCGCCTGTATCGTTGGGGTGATATACCTGAATGTTTTGAGAAGAAAGGGACTCATACGAAAAGAAGCTCCCAAAGAAATCTCCGGCTCTGTCACCATCGAAATGTTCCAGCATCGTGACGAAGTACCGGTTTCGGAATCGGTAGACAGGCTCTCTGTACAGGTGGCTCTTGTCCTGATTGTATATTTGCTGACATATCTGCTCACTTGGGGCATTACCTCAGGAATCAGCGGATTGTCGCAATCGGCCGCAGAATCACTGAACAGCCTGATCTGGGGATTCAACTTTATAACAGGCTCACTGCTTGCCATGCTGCTCAGGACGATCATGAAAAATCTCAGAAATAAATCCATTATGACGCGGCAGTATCAGAACAATTACCTGCTGAGCAGGATATCGGGGCTTGCATTCGATCTGATGATCGTAGCCGGCATCGCTTCCATTGAGATCGGAGACATATCCGGATACTGGGCGGTCTTCTTATTGATGGCTGTTGCGGGTGGAATAGGAACTTTCTACTATATGAAATGGCTGTGTAAAAAAATATATCCCGACTATTTCTATGAAGGATTCATGTCCATGTACGGCATGATGACCGGAACCGTTAGCTCCGGCATTTTGCTGCTGAGAGAGATTGACCCGAACCTGAAGACTCCTGCCGCCAACAATCTGGTTTCCGGAAGCTGTACCGCCATAGTATTTGGTGCGCCGATGCTGATCTTTATCGGCATGGCCCCAAAATCAGACGCCATGCTCACCGTGACCTGCGGGATCATTGTGGTTTACTTTGCCGCGTTGATTTTATTAACGATCCGGCTGGGCTCGGGAGGGAAACGATCATCCGGGAGGACACGCAGAACCAGGAAAACCAATGGGGGCCGGCGATGAAAGACGTACATTATAAAGTATATAAAGAAACAGATATTTCCGTGCAGGCATGGTCAGGCGGAAAAACAAGAGAGCTTTCCATTTATCCGAACGACGCTTGTTATCAGGATCGTAATTTCATTTGGAGACTGAGTTCCGCCGATATAGAAAAAGAAGAATCCGACTTTACCAGCCTACCTGATTACAACCGTATAATCATGGTCTTATCCGGGGAGCTGATTCTGACCTATAATGGAAACCGGACTGTAAAATTAAAAGAACTGGAACAGGACTCATTCGATGGGGCTTGGGATACCAAAAGCTTCGGCAAGGTCACAGATTATAATCTGATTTTTGAAAAGGGCAGCCAGGGCGTTCTGGAATCGATCCTGCTGACCGAGACCAGAACCGAAGCGACTGTGCCGCCGGGGTTCGCGGGGCAGAGATGGGATCAGGCGCATGATTGCTTTTACTGCCACAAAGGGTATGCGGTGATCTCTTTCGATGAAGAGAGCATTGTACTTAAGGAAGGCTGGCAACTGGTTCTGGAAAGGCCCTCCGGCTCGACCCTCGGTGTCGGAACCATGGGCAGCGGAATACTGATCAGAGCTTTGATCGGATTTCATGAGGGGATGCACGAAGAAGAAGTAGGAGAAACTCATGAAAATCATATCACCAAAGATGACATCAAGGCGGCCTATCTGATTGCGTTCAGCAACTTCAGGGGCTCTCGACATCTATTCAGAAGCCTGAAAAACAAATGGTTCGACAAACCGCTTCAAAATGGGATCAATAAGCTGGAAAAGTTTTATATCCCCTGGCTGATTTTTATTGCCGGATGTTTTGCGGTGGCCTCTGTGGCTGAAAACACCTGGGGTCTGGAAAACACGGGGTGGGCGCTGCTGATCTGGACTTTATTGGATATTGGAATCATTACACCGGCACTTTTTCTGATGGTTCTGCCAAGGCCCATCAGAAAACATATCAGGGAGATCAGCACCCTGAGCCCCCGTGAAAGAAAACTCTATGAAGCCGATCGGGAGCGGAATCCACGCATTGAAAAAGTGCTCCGAAAATACAGGATCACTGGGAAAAACTCCGGAGACGAGTTTAAAGGAAGAGATTATAAAAGCTTTTAGGGTACCCTAAAAGCTTTATTTAAAATTGGCTTCTGTACAGGTCGGCATAAAATCCATTTTTGGCCATCAGCTCCTGGTGGGTGCCGGTTTCAACAATATCGCCCTGGTTGATCACGAGGATCACATCGGCGTCGCGGATCGTGGACAGCCTGTGGGCAATGATGAAACAAGTTTTCCCGGCCATCAGCTCGGTCATCGCTTTCTGGATCTGAACTTCGGTCCTGGTATCAACGGAACTTGTTGCTTCATCCAGGATCAAAACCGGAGCGTCTGCGAGAAATGCCCTGGACATGGTAAGAAGCTGCTTCTGGCCCTGCGATATATTGGAGGCGTCCTCATTGATCACCATTCCATAGCCGCCGGGCTGTGTTTTTATAAAATGATGGATATGGGCAGCCTTTGCCGCTTCGATCACATCGCAATCATCCGCATCTTCGCGCCCGTACCGGATATTTTCCATAATGGTTCCATTGAACAGCCAGTTATCCTGCAAAACAATGCTGAAAATATCGCGAAGATCTTTTCTGGAATATTCTTTGATATCGGTCCTGTCTATCAGTATTCTCCCGGCGTTCAGTTCATAATAACGGAGCAGAAGCTTGACCAATGTGGTTTTCCCTGCGCCTGTCGGACCCACGATGGCTACTCGCTGCCCGGGCTTCGCAGTAAAGTTGAAGTCTTTGATCAAAAGTCCCGCGCCGGTATTCGGGTCGGTTTTATACCCGAAACTCACATGCTCGAAAGTGATTTCGCCCCTTACTGAAGTTGGATCCAGAGGCTTCGGCGCCTGGCTTTCCCCCACCTCTTCCGCTTCATTCAACAACTCAAAAACTCTTTCTGCCGCCGCCGCTGTGGACTGAAGGATATTGGCGATGTTGGCTACCTGCGATACCGGCTGATTGAAGGATCTGACGTACTGGACAAAAGCCTGGATGCTGCCGATTGAAACAGAACCTTTCAGCGAAAGATACCCTCCGACCACGCAAACAAATACAAATGCAAGGTTGGCGATGAAGTTTGTGAGCGGCATCATCATACCCGAGAGATATTGCGAGCGTTCTGCGGAATATGCCAGCTTTGCATTGATTTCTTCAAATTTCTGAAGAGACTGCTCTTCCCCGTTAAAGGCTTTTACGATAACGTGGCCTGAAAACATTTCCTCGATATGGCCATTGACTTCGCCAAGATACTTTTGCAGATTTTTGAAATGGACCTGAGAGTGCTTCACCACCAATCTGATGGCCAGAACAGAGAGCGGCAGAATGAATAAGGCGATCAGCGTCATAAAGATGCTGATATACAACATAAGTGCCAGAATGCCCACGATGGTAACGATACTGGTAATCATCTGTGCCAGTGATTGGTTGATGGTGGTATTGATCGTATCGATATCATTCGTTACTCTCGATAATATTTCTCCATGCGTTCTTTGGTCAAAATAATTGAGCGGAAGCCGATCCAGTTTTTCTGAAACCTCCTTTCTGAGCCGGTATGTCATTTTCTGAGAGATGCCGGACATGATAAAACCGAGACCCAATGAAAAAATCGTTGAGGCAATATAGATGACTGCCAGAATGATCATAAACCTGAACAGCGATTTGAAATCGATGGCGGCCCCCGAAGTGACTCCGGCAGCAATGATATCGGTGGCTTTCCCCAGGATCATCGGTGAAAAAACAGAAGAAGCTACTGATAAAACTGAAAGTATTGCCGCCAGGATAATTCTGCCTTTAAAAGGTGCTGTATAGGAAATCAGGGTCTTCATCGTTCTCCTGAAATTTTTTGCTTTTTCGCCCGGGATCATATGGACTCCCGGTCCGCCGATGGGGCCTTTTGAAGCGCGTATTCTGGGTTCCGGACCTGCCATTATATAGCCCCCCTTTCTTTATCGAACAGCAGAAGCTCCTCCGGATCCAGCTGGGAGGCGGCAAGCTCCTGGTACACGTCGCTGGTTCTGAGAAGCTCATCGTGGGTGCCGATCCCTACAAGGCGGCCTTCCTCCATGACAAGGATCTGATCAGCCTGCTTGATGGTGCTGATCCTCTGGGCGACAATAAAGACGGTGCTGTGTTCCGCTTCTTTTTTGAACGCAGCTCTGAGGGCGGCTTCCGTTCTGAAGTCAAGAGCGGAAAAACTGTCATCGAAAATATAGATCGGAGCGCTTTTAGCCAGCGCCCGGGCTATGGAAAGTCTTTGCTTCTGGCCGCCGGATACATTGGTACCGCCCTGAGAAATAGGCTCGTTGAAGCCACCGGGCTTCGTTAGAATGAATTCGGTCGCCTGGGCAACTTCCGCAGCTTTTGACAAGTCGGAAGCCGAAAGATCCTCAGACCCGTAATGCAAGTTCGACTCAATGGTACCGGAAAACAAAATGCCTTGCTGAGGGACATATCCGATCAGGTCGTGAAGATTATGCTGGCTGATATTCCTTATATCGATGCCGTCGATGAGGATTTGTCCTGCGCTGACATCATATAAACGGGGCAGCAGATTGATCAAAGTGGACTTGCCGGAGCCTGTGCCGCCGATGATCGCGGTGGTCGTCCCCGGATTTGCAGTAAATGATATATTTTCCAGGATATTTTCATCCGCGTCAGGATAACGGAAGGAAACATTTTTGAATTCTACTTTCCCGGGGGATGATTTCGGCAAAACCACCGCTCCTGCTTCCGGTTTATCCTTGATGGCCGGTTCCACTTCCAGTACTTCATTGACCCGCTGCAATGATACCAAAGCTCTCGGGATCATGATAAAGAACATGGTCAAAAACAGGCTGGACATCAGCACGTGCATTGCATATTGGATAAAGGCCATCATGTCTCCGACGTTAAGCTTGCCGGATCCGATGAGTCCGGCGCCGGCCCAGACAACCAGCAGGGAACCGAAGGACATCACCAGTGTCATGGCGGGCATCAGGATCGACATGAGTCTTGCAATGAACAAATTTGTTTTCGTCAGATCCAAATTGGCTTTATCAAAACGGCCCTGTTCGCTTTTTTCTCTGTTGAATGCACGGATGACCAGTATGCCGTTCAACCTCTCGTTGACCACCAGGTTCAGCCTGTCGATCAATTTCTGCAACACCTTGAATTTCGGCATCGCCATAAATATGATCACTGCAATGACCACAAAAGTAGCGGCTACGGACACGACGATGGTCCAGGTCAAATCAGGGCTGGTCCGGGCAGCCATAACCAGTGCGCCGATGCCCATGGCGGGAGCGAAAAATCCCATCCGGATCACCATAACGGAAGCCATATGAAGCTGTTGAACATCGTTGGTAGCCCGGGTGATCAGAGAAGCTGTACCAAAACGATCCATCTCGCCGGATCCGAAAGAGGTCACTTTTTTAAAGACTTCCGAACGGATGCGGCACGCAGAACGCGCTCCGACTCGAGACGCAAGAAAACTGACCGCAATAGCGCACCCGGTCAGAACGACAGACAAAATGATCATGATCAGGCCTGTCTTGTATATGGCGCTAAGGTCCCCGGCTAAGATCCCGTTATCGATGATGGAGGCCATAAATTTCGGCAATTCCAACTGCAGTATTGCCTGCGTCAGTATGAGAGCGCCGGTCAGCAGGACTGTTGGGATATAGGGGATATATAATTTCAATACATTTTTCATAAAAAATATTATAGCATAAAAGAATCATCAGGGCATAAGAAAAGGAACGTAGGATGAGGATGAGTGATATGTATTGCAAAACGGCGTTTTTTCGTGGTATATTAATATTTACGGTGTATCATCGACTTATACCGAAAATGGCCTGTTCCCATTCGAACAGGGGATGAAAGGAATGATAGAAATGGAAGAGAAAAAAGGTACTTATTATATTAGTACTCCGATTTACTACCCCAGCGACAATTTGCATATCGGCCATACGTATTGTACGGTCATGGCGGATGCCATGGCGAGATTTAAACGTCTTGCCGGATACGATGTTCATTTTCTGACCGGCACTGATGAGCATGGGCAAAAGATCCAGAGCCTGGCGGAAAAAGCGGGAGTCAAGCCGCAGGAGTATGTGGATAAAATTGTCGAAGGAATCATAGAATTATGGAAGACCATGGAGATCTCCTATGATGACTTCATCAGAACCACTGAACCGCGCCATATAAAACGGGTTCAGGCAATTTTTATGAAAATGTACGAAAAGGGAGATATCTATAAGGGCGAATACGAAGGCATGTACTGTACCCCTTGCGAGAGCTTCTGGACGGAAAACCAACTTGTAAACGGTTGCTGTCCAGACTGCGGGCGTCCGGTTGAAAAGGCAAAAGAGGAAGCCTATTTCTTCAAGCTGTCAAAATACGGCCCGGCACTCTTGGAGCTTTTTGAAAAGAACCCTTCTTTCCTGATGCCTGATACCAGAAGAAATGAAATGGTGGGCTTTATCAATCAGGGGCTGGAGGATCTCTGCATCAGCCGTTCCACTTTTGACTGGGGGATCCCGGTGCCTATCGACGAAAAACATGTGATCTACGTTTGGCTGGATGCGCTTTCGAACTATATCACGGCGCTGGGTTATCCGGACGAACCTGAACTTTTCAATAAATATTGGCCTGCGGACGTTCACCTGGTGGGCAAGGAAATCGTCAGATTCCACTCCATTATATGGCCAGCTATGCTGATGTCATGCGACGTTCCGCTACCGAAGCAGGTACTGGGACATGGCTGGCTGCTGCTGGAAGGCGGGAAGATGAGCAAGTCCAAGGGGAATGTAGTGGATCCGGCAAAACTCATCCAGCGATATGGGGTGGACGCGTTGAAATACTTCCTGCTAAGGGAATACACCTTTGGGCAGGATGGCCTTTTCACCAACGAGGTCATGATCAAGAGGATCAATTATGATCTGGCAAACGATCTGGGCAATCTGGTGTCCAGAACCGTAAGCATGATCGAAAAATATTGCGGCGGAATCGTTCCAAAAGCAGAACCTGCAGCTGGACAAAATGTTTTTGAGAGTGACAGGGAATTGAAAGAAATAGCTTTGGGCGCTGCTTCCAAGGTAGAACTTCATATGGATAAATTTGAATTCAATCTGGCCCTTGAAGAGGTCTGGCAGCTGGTTCGGAGAGCGAACAAATACATCGACGAGAATGCTCCTTGGGTGCTTGCCAAGGACGAAGCCAACAAAAAGAGGCTGGATGAGGTCATGCACAATCTTGCAGAATCCCTCCGGATCATTTCCGTTCTGATTTTTCCGTTTATGCACACCACAACAGAGAAAATCAGAAAACAGCTGGGCCTCTGGTATGCTGAGCCGGTATGGAGCGATGTTTTAACTTTCGACTGCATGGGCGGCGAACAAGTCAAAAAAGGCGATCCGATTTTCCCGAGAATGGATGTGGAGGCCGAACTTGAAGCGTTGGAAGCCATGAAAGGCGGCGTGTCCGAAGTAAATATCCCTTTGAAGCTAAAAGACGAAATTGAATATGATGTATTTGATAAAATTGATTTCAGAGTGGGCACGATCCTTGCCGCAGAGAAACATCCGAAAGCGGACAAGCTGCTGGTCTTTCGCGTCAAAATGGGGTCCGAAACCAGACAGATCATATCAGGTGTTGCGGATTCCCATAAGCCTGAAGACTGCATCGGGAAAAAGGTAATCGTTGTTGCCAATCTGAAGCCGCGTATGCTCAGAGGATTGGAATCCAGGGGAATGCTGATGTTCGCGGATAATATGGTGGAAGGCAAGGAAAGATTCGAGTTTGTCACCACCATCGCAGATGACGGCAACGCTGTAACATAGAGGGATTAAAATGCTATTTGATTCACATACCCATTTAAATAATGAGTCCTATGATGATGAAACCCGCGAAGCGTTATTCAAAGCCATCGAAGCTTCCGATGTGAGTTATGTGATGGATGTCGGATTCGATCTGAGCTCCTCGGCCATGGCGGCAAGACATGCGGCACGGTTCGACTGGTGCTACGCCGCAGTGGGCTGCCATCCTCATGAGACAGACCGGTTCGACGAGACCCAGATGATGCTGCTGGCGCAACTCGCCAGAAAACCGAAGGTTCAGGCCATCGGAGAAATAGGGCTGGACTTTTTCAAAGAGTATTCTTCCAGGGAAAGTCAGATGTACTGGTTCAGAAGCCAGATCGAGCTGGCCAACTCCTACCGGATGCCGATGATCATACACGATCGGGACGCCCATGAAAAAGTAATGACCGTACTAAAAGAGCACGGAGCCTTCGCAAACGAGCGGGCAAGCTGGTTTCCGAAAAGACCGGGGCCGGAAGGAACCGTGACAAAGGACACCCGTGTACTCCTTCATTGCTATAGCGGCAGCAATGAGCTGGCACAGCAATACGTAAAATTGGGAGCCACGATATCCATCGCCGGTCCGGTGACTTACAGCAATGCAAAAAAACTCATTGAAGTGGTGGAAGAAATACCGATTGAGTTCCTGCTCATCGAGACGGATGCGCCGTATCTGACCCCGGTGCCTTTCCGGGGCAAACAAAATATGTCGCCTTATGTTGAATATACCGCCCGTAAAATTGCGGAAATCAAAAACATGAAGTACGAAGACGTGGCCAGGATAACCTGTGAAAACGCAAAAAGATTCTTTAACATATATTAGGATTCTCAGGATTCTATCGGCTGCGTAAGAGTAAGAACATACAAGCGAGACCCCAAATTTCGGGGTCTTTTTTGTTGTTGCAGACAAAAAAGTATGATATAATTCTTTAGCTATGATAAAAGAAGTTAAAAATACGATCAATGTGCATAAGCTCATCGAAAAAAATGACACAGTTGTAGTGGGTCTTTCTGGAGGCCCTGATTCAGTGTGTCTTTTTCATGTGCTGCATAAATTGAAAAACGAATATCATATCGAATTACATGTGGTCCACATCAATCACGGACTACGACCGGGCATATGCGATGAAGAACAGGCTTTTGTTGAGGAACTCTGCAGAAAATGGGAAACTCCTTGCCATGTGTTCAAGATCGACTGCAGCAGCCTTGCGGCCGAAAACAGCATGTCAAGCGAAGAGGCCGGCCGGGAAGCAAGATACCGGGCGTTCCGCGAAGTGGCAGAAAAGGTCGATCCGAAAACCGGAAAATCTGTAAAGATTGCTGTCGCCCACAACCTGGAAGACCAGGCGGAAACCGTTCTGCTCAGGATCATCAGAGGAACAGGGACGGACGGGCTGGCCGGCATGAGCCATATCCGCACGGGAGAAGGGAATACGGCGGTGATCAGGCCGCTTTTAGATATCAGCAGAATAGAGATCGAAAGATATCTTGCCAATAATAATCTAGAGGCGAAAAGAGACCATACGAATCTGGAGCCGATCTATAAAAGGAATAAAGTACGTCTCGAGCTGATCCCTTTGTTGAAAGAAAAATATAATGACAACATTGTGGAAACCCTTGCGAGACTTGCAGAAAACGCATGCATGGACAGGGAGTATCTGCGCGAATGCGCTCATAAGGCTTTGCTTGCAGCGACGGAAAGCGATCATGCTTACAACTGCCGCATGCTGACTGAAATGGCTCCTGCCGTGAGGAGGCGGGCAGTAGTAATGGCGCTTGCAGATGCCGGACTGGATCAGGATGTCACATCTGCGCATCTGAGTTCCATCGATAGACTGATAAGCGAGTCAAGAACGGGCGCTTCCATTGATTTGCCTCATGGATTTACGGCTAGGACAGAATACGGGAAAGTGATCCTGGCAAAAAGAAATACACTGCCGGATCAATTGCCGGGCAGGGATGCTCTTGAGGCATCCGAAGTAATAGCGAATGAACTGGCCGGAATATTGATTCTGGATCATGATATGAAGATCCGCACAAAACAGGAAGGGGACCGGATCGACCTGATCGGTGTGGGCAATAAGAAGCTGCAGGACTTCTTTGTGGACGAAAAAATACCGAGGGAAAAGCGCAGAGGCGTTCCTCTGGTAGTAAAAGGCAATGAAGTCATTGCGATCATCGGAGACGATCTCTTGAGTGCTTTAGATAACAGGGTGGAGCCTTCAGGGCTCGCTAGAGGCAGGATAGCGAAAGGATACAAATTAAAATTCGAAGGAGGAAAATACACAATTGAACAGACTGGCTAAAAATATAGGAATCTATCTTCTGATATTTGCCATCGTCATCTTTATGGCTTGGTTTTATAAAGGAGTTCCACAGGAACAGAAATCTGAGGAAGTGCCGTTTTCTACCTTTGTGTCGCATTTATCGGCCCAGAGTGTCAAGGAACTGAACATTACTGACACGAAACTCACAGGGACACTGAAAAACGGTGACATCGTCTATGCGTATGCACCATCCATCATCGATCTGCAGATCATTGATGAAACTTACATCTTTCCGCAGATCACGGCGGGGACGCTGAAATATTCCTCTGATGAACCGGCTGTCACACCTTGGTATGTCAGTATGCTGCCGACGCTGATCTTAATTGGCGTCATGGTCTTTTTCTGGTTTATGATCATGAACCAGCAGGGGGGCGGCGGCAAGGTGATGCAGTTCGGGAAGTCAAGAGCGAGGATCGCCAAGGATGAAGAGTTGAGAAGGGTCACTTTCAAGGATGTCGCCGGCCTGGATGAAGAAAAAGAAGAATTGGAAGAAGTAGTCGACTTCCTGAAAAACCCAAAAAAATACAGGCAGCTGGGTGCCAGGATCCCGAGAGGCATACTTTTAGTCGGCCCTCCGGGAACCGGTAAAACTTATATTTCCAAGGCAGCTGCAGGCGAAGCGGGCGTGCCGTTTTTCTCGATCTCCGGATCCGATTTTGTTGAAATGTTCGTCGGTGTCGGCGCGTCGAGAGTAAGGGATCTGTTCGAACAGGCCAAGAAAAATTCGCCGTGTATTATATTTATCGATGAGATCGATGCAGTTGGTCGTAAAAGAGGAGCCGGCCTCGGAGGCGGCCACGATGAAAGAGAACAGACCCTGAACCAACTGCTTGTGGAAATGGATGGATTTTCGGACAATTCGGGGATCATCATTATTGCCGCAACGAACCGTCCTGACATTCTGGACACAGCGCTGCTTAGACCGGGCAGGTTCGACCGGCAAATCGTGATCGGTATACCGGATATTAGAGGAAGAGAAGAAATATTTAGGGTACATTCAAAAAATAAACCTCTGGATCCGGAAGTCAATCCGGTGGTACTTGCAAGAAGAACACCGGGATTTACACCGGCTGATATTGAAAATCTTCTGAATGAAGCCGCGTTGCTTACTGCCCGTCGAAATGGACTCAAAATACGGATGGACGAGATCGAGGAGGCCATTACAAAAGTGATTGCCGGCCCGGAGAAAAAGAGCCGGGTGATCAGCGAAGGGGAAAGAAGGCTGACCGCCTATCATGAAGCGGGCCACGCCATCGTGGCGCAAAGCCTGCCGGACAGCGATCCGGTCCATCAGATCACAATCATTCCGAGAGGAAGAGCGGGCGGTTTTACCATGGTTCTGCCTAAGGAGGACAGATATTACGGCACTAAAAAAGAAATGAAAAACCAGATCGTACACTTGCTGGGCGGGCGTGTAGCTGAAAAATTAACGCTGGAAGACATCTCCACCGGAGCCTCTAATGATATATTGCGGGCCACCGAAATCGCCCGCGATATGGTTACCAAATACGGATTCAGCGACAAACTCGGACCCGTCAATTATAGCGCAACAGACGAAGTCTTCCTGGGAAAGGATTTTTCCACCAAGAAGAATTATTCGGAAGAGGTGGCTTCGGCCATTGACGAAGAAATTCAGGCCTTGATCGAAGATGGGTACAGCACGGCGGAGGAAATTCTGAAGCAGCATATGGATAAGCTTCATGCGGTTGCCAGTGCGCTGCTTGAAATTGAAACTTTGGACGGCGAGCAGTTCGAAGCCTTATATAACGGAGCCATGACTCCGGATGAGCTGATCCGCGACGTTGAGGTTAAGGGACAGGCCAGGAAAAAGGCCAACGCCGAAGAAGCTGCCGAGGCCGAACGTATCCGCGAGGATGAGCGGATCAGGGAAGAAGAGGAACTGGCGAAATACGATGAGACTCCAAGAGACCAGCAACTGGCCCAGGCGCTCCCGTTGAAGAAGAGCACCAGACTCAAATCGAAACCTTTGAAAAAGGATGATGAGTCCGAAAAGAAAAAAGAGGATTAGGCCATGAAGCTTGTTTTGGAGAAGTGTCTGCAGCTGGATGTATTTAAAGATGCAGAAGTCGCTGCCGGAAAAGCGGCGCTGGGCAATATCGTACGATCGGTGTCCGTACTGGAGACCATGGACCGTAATGAAGTTGCGAAATACATGGCGCATCAGGGCGAGCTGGTCCTGACCGGCTTTTTCGATGCCCGCAATGAACCGGCAAAACAGATCGCCGCCATCGAGGAACTGAGCAAAAGCAGGAACGCGGGAATTTGTGTTTTTCATATCGGATCCATTGTAAAGTCCCTGGCGCCGGAGGTCCTTGAAGCTGCAGACAGATTGGGGATGCCGCTTATTATTATGCCGGACAGAAACATTCCTACCACCGGAGATGTGATCACCATGGTGCTTGACGCGATGGTAAATGATGATACGTTTGGAAATCGACTCATTAACAACACCATATTTCATCTTTTGAATTTTGAAAAACACTCCAACTTCCATGAAGCTTTAAAGGAAGCGGCCATCAACAATGATTTTCAACTGGTTCTGCTGAGTGAGGATTTCAACCCGATCCTCACTGTGGAAACGAAATACAGAACCACCATCGCCGATGCCATTAATCTGGGCCGGGCCAGGGAAAACGATGTGGAGCAATCGTCCGTTTATACGCTTCTCGATGTCAACGGCGTGCTCACATACTGGGGGCCTGTCACCATCGGCGGCACCAAATACTTCATGTTTATCGTCGACAATGAGGATTCTTATTCGGCAGCAGAAATAACAAAACTTGCCGAAATTATAGAGCTGGCTATGGGTATGTGGAAATATACTCCCGAAAGAGATGCCAAAGCCGAATTTATCAAGGCGCTGATGCGGAACAACAAGTCCCTGGCGTACTCGCTTAAAGAAGAAGCCGGCATATTGCCGAATGAAATCGTCAGCGTGTTTTTTGCCAGAGGGATCGATAAAGCTGCGGGAGTTCAGATCATGAATGCCTTTGAAGCAGAGAGCAATCTTACGCTGGTGAGGCTGAACGAAGGCGACGAGACCTTTGGGATCATCCTTTCCAGCGAAAAAAGTAGCGAGGAAGCTCAGGCTTCTGCAAAAGCAAATTGCGTAAAACTGTTCAATAATCTGAAAGAAAACAAGAATGTACGGATATTTCATGTGACAGGGGTCGACGGGATCGAGGGCGCCGGAGATGCGTTCAGATTGATCAGCGAATCCTGGTCATTTGTCCAGAATGTCTTCCCTTACAAAAGGGTGTTTACAAAATATGAATTGACCCTGGTGAGCAACTGTATCAACATCCAGCTTCAGGGAGGATATGTGAAGAAGAATTATCTGGAGCTTCTGGATATTTTTGACGAAAGCACAAAGGGGAAACAGCTTCTCGAGACACTTGAAACATTTGTGCTGGATGCCGGAATGAACAGTTCGAAAACCAGTGAGTTTATGGGGATCCATACAAACACGGTACAGTACAGATTGAAAAAGATCAACGAAATGCTGGGAGTGGAAATCACGGGAAACCGTGTCGTTCCGGGCCTGACGATTGCTCTTGCACTGAAAAGGCTGGAAAGAGTTATCGTATGATCATCGGATCGTGCTGATATTTGCTTGATTATTCCGTCATCTTATATTATATTATTTCTGTTGTTTTCAGACATCTATAGGATCCGACCGAAAGTTGAGATTAGAGAAAAAGGGAAAAACGAATAAAGTATCAAGGGGGATATAAAAATGAACAACCTGGAAGAACTGTTAGAACTTAAAGAAAAAATTGCTCAGGGCGGCGGGCCGGCCAAAATTGAAGCCCAGCATAAAAGCGGTAAGCTTACCGCCAGGGAAAGGCTTGACCTGCTGTTTGATGAAGGAAGCTTTGTGGAAATAGATACGTTTGTTTCGCACCGCTGCACGAATTTTGACCTGGCCGGCAAACAATATCCCGGCGACGGCGTTGTGACCGGTTACGGGAAAGTCGACGGAAGAACTGTTTTTGCTTTTGCTCAGGATTTTACTGTTCTTGGAGGCTCTCTGGGAGAATATCATGCTGAAAAAATCGTAAAAGTTCAACAGATGGCTCTGAGAACCGGCGCGCCATGCATCGGCCTGAACGATTCCGGCGGAGCCAGGATCCAGGAAGGCGTCAATTCGCTATCAGGATTCGGTAAAATATTTTTTAATAATACCATTTCATCTGGTGTGATCCCGCAGATATCCGTTATCATGGGCCCTTGCGCAGGCGGAGCGGTTTATTCGCCGGCCATCACGGATTTTGTGTTCATGGTGGACAAGACCAGTCAGATGTTCATAACAGGGCCTCAGGTCATCAAGGCAGTAACATTTGAAGACATTACTGCGGAAGAACTGGGCGGAGGAATGACGCACAATTCGATTTCGGGAGTGGCTCATTTCCTTGGAAAAGATGATGCTTCTACGCTGGCGGATGTCAGAGAGCTTTTATCCTATCTTCCGTCAAGCAACCGGGAAAAAGCACCAAAAGTCGCTACCAGTGACGTTTGCGACAGAATCATTCCGGAATTGAACGAAATCATACCGGAGAATCCCAATAAGGCATATGACGTATATAAAGTCATTCGCAATATAGCTGACGAAGGAAAAATATTCGATGTGATGCCGTATTGGGCAAAAAATATAGTGACCTGCTTTATCAGGCTTAACGGTGAAACCGTCGGTGTCATTGCAAACCAGCCGAGAGCTATGGCAGGGTGCCTGGATATCAACGCATCGGACAAAGCGGCCAGATTCGTGAGACGCTGTGACGCCTTTAATATACCCCTTCTGACTATCGTTGATGTACCGGGATTCTTGCCGGGTCCGAAGCAGGAACACGGCGGGATCATCCGTCATGGCGCCAAGCTCCTGTACGCGTATTGCGAAGCGACTGTACCGAAGGTTACAGTGATCCTCAGGAAGGCTTATGGCGGCGCATACATCGGAATGTGCAACAAAGAGCTGGGAGCAGATATGGTTCTGGCATGGCCGAGCGCTCAAGTAGCTGTTATGGGAGCGGATGGCGCAGCGAATATTGTGTTCAAAAAGGAAATCAACGCGGCTGAGGATCCTACGGCCAAGAGAAAAGAAATGATTCAGGAGTACGAAGATAAATTCAGCAATCCTTACAGAGCTGCAGAGATGGGCTATATCGACGATGTGATCGAGCCGGCGACTACAAGAAAAAGACTGATCGGCGCGTTTGACATGCTGAGTACCAAGGTCGCTTCACTACCGGCTAAGAAACATGGAAACATACCGCTCTAGAAGGTACAGGAGGAATAAAATCAATGCTATTGGCGTTTGATGTAGGCAACACAAATATTGTATTGGGCGCTTTCAAAGACGGGGAACTGATCCAGAATTGGCGTATCGCCACGGACAACAGCAAAACAGCGGATGAATTCGGCATGCTGATCAATCAATTTTTTGCTTACGAAGGCTTGAAGGTCAGCGATGTAGAAGATGTGATCATCGCCACTGTTGTACCGTCGGTGCTTTTTACACTTCAGCATCTCTCCATGAAATATTTTAACAGGAGAGCCATCGTGATCGAACCCGGTATAAAAACCGGATTGAAGATCAAATATGACAATCCGAAGCAGGTAGGCGCAGACAGAATAGTCAATGCTGTTGCTGCCCTGGCAAAATACGGCGGACCGCTGGTTATCATCGACTTCGGTACGGCTACAACATTTTGCGCCATCACTGAAAATTGGGAGTACCTGGGTGGTACGATCGCTCCGGGCCTTAAGATTTCCTCTGAAGCGTTGTTTGAAAAGACAGCTAAATTACCGAAGGTAGAGTTGGAAGACCCGGGAATGGCCATATGCCGAAACACCATCAACGCAATGCAATCAGGACTCGTATACGGGCATATGGGAATGGCAGAGTTTATTGTAAAGAAGATGAAAAAAGAGCTGATCGATATGGGAGCGACCAAACCGGTCAAGGTTGTTGCCACGGGTGGCCTTGCAACCCTTATCGAAAGAGGACTGGATTGTATCGATCATGTGGATAAAATGCTGTCCCTGGAAGGCCTTCAGATCATATATGACAAGAACAAGAAAGCGGCTGTTCCGGGATGTCACCCGGCTGCACCGCCTGCATCAAAAAACCCGGCGACCTGAGAATGAATAAAAATTAGTACTCTGGAATAAAATTTAATGGCGTCCAATGAAGAATCTACATGTTTTGATAGACAGATTCTTCATTGGGCGCCATTTTGTTCAGCCTGTATACTTTTCTTTTCTATTCTCCCTTGATCCGCTTACCATTTTTCGGCTGCGGGATCCTCTCGTCAAAATATGTAATGGCCCGGATAAATAAAGATATAAAATAGAGAACAAAGAAACAAGCGAAGAAGTCAAAAACACTCAGCACGACTGCACCGTGTAAGGTATCGGATACGATATCAGTACTTATATTGATCATAATTTCACCCCCAATACAGTAAGCATGATGCCGCCTGCTACGGCAGTTCCGAGAACGCCGGCAAGATTAGGCCCCATGGCATGCATGATCAGATAACTACGTTTATTATAAAGCAGACCGACGTTATGCGACACGCGGGCGGCCATCGGCACGGCGGCTATGCCGGCGGATCCGATCAATGGATTGATTTTACCTTTTGTTACGAAACACATAATCCTTGCACAGATCAGACCGCTGGCGGAGCCGGTCATAAAAGCAACGAACCCAAGCAGAACGATTTGTACGGTCTGCATATTGGCAAAGTTTTCGGCAGTCATAGTCGAACCGATGGCAATGGCGATAAAAGTCGTGACAATATCCAAAAACGGTTCGCCCAGAGTTGCGGTTACTCTGTTCAACACATCGCATTCCTTGATCAGGTTGCCCAGCATCAGGCAGGAAATGAGCGGAGCGATAGGCGGCAGCAAAATCAACACAACGAAGATCATCACGATAGGGAACATGATTTTAGCTCTTTTTGAAACTGGCTTTAACTTGCCCATGGCAATCTTTCTTTCGTTTTCAGGGACCAGCAGTTTCATGAGAGGCGGTTGTATCAGCGGTAGTAATGCCATATAGGAGTAAGCCGCTACCGCTATCGGTCCCAGCAAGTGAGGCGCCAGCTTTGTGGCGACATAGATGGCCATAGGGCCATCGGCACCTCCGATAATTCCGATGGCGCATGCTTCTGCAATGTTGAACCCCAGAACCTTCGCTCCGACCAGGGCGATAAAGATGCCCAAATGGGCAGCGGCGCCCAGAATGATGGTGCTGGGATTTGCGATCAGCGGACCAAAATCGGTCATGGCACCGACACCCAGAAAGATCAACGGCGGGTAGATGACATTTAAGATCCCCTGATAATTAAAATAAAGAAGCCCTCCAACATCAAGAAGTCCGGTGCCGGGTATGTTTGCAAGTATGCAGCCTATACCCAGAGGGATCAGAAGAAAAGGTTCGAACCTCTTATTAATCCCGAACCATACAAATAGCAAACCGAAGCAAAGCATGATGATGTGCCCGGTTGTAAAATTGGCAATACCGGTTCCATGGGCCATAGCCTTGATCATCTCAATAACTTGCATAAACAACTCTCCCTTCAACTTATAAATATTGATTGATTCCGAATATGCTGGGGAATCATCTCCGATAATTATTTTTATTTGCAAAACTTGTGCCAAAAAGTAAAAAATATAGAAAATACCAAAAATGCATATTTTGCAACAAAATTTGCATCAGCAACAGCGTAAACATTATAGCAAATTAAAGTTGAGTGTATGGAATTTATGCATATTTAGCGTACATGTGTATTGATAACCGTACAAACACTTCATAATTAATAAAATTTTAACAATTTAAACTGATTTCGGCACCGATGTTTAAACATTTCAGATTACAGCAAAAATTGAACCTTATAATAAAAACAATGTTGATCAAATTTTGACTAATCATTGTCACGATGGAAACAAGATCCTTTAATCATGCCGGAAAGAAATGAGTAGATTTCATAAGAAGAATACTTGACAAGGAGGCCTAATAATGCTATTATTGCTTTGTTGATGCACCACTGTATTGCGATAACGTAATGCAGAAAAAAAGAATCAGCCAGACAGGATCCATGGGTCCTGGTTGTGGAGGGTGAAATGAAAAACGAGAAACAGATCATGGCAAATCAAATGAAACCGGATCAGAAAAACCAGGAGAATAAGGTTATTAAGTCCGTTGCGGAAAACGACAGAATGCCCGCAGATCAGGAATGGGTTTATGATATGTACGAACCTGTACCTGTACTGAATTATGCATATCATTAATGCCGTTCGTAACAACCAAACCATTGCTCTTTAGATCATATTGCAAATATATTAATTGCGCTTTGTCACACAAGAAAACTCCCGATTTTATATCGGGAGTTTTCTTGTCGTTCAATGACGAATTATCGGCCAAGGACCATCGGGTTATACCATGTGAGGAGTTGCATAAACAAGAAATTGCGCAAACTGAACAAATTCTGATATAATACATTTATGTTGAAAATAGGTAATGTAGAACTGAAAAATCCCTTCTTTCTGGCGCCTCTTGCAGGCATAACCGACGCGCCGTTCAGACGACTCTGCAAAGAACAGGGGGCAGGTCTGGTGTATTCGGAAATGGTGAGCTGCAAAGGGCTTTTTTATCATGACAAAAATACCGAAGCCCTTCTTGTCATAACCGATGAGGAAAAGCCGGCCGCGATCCAGGTTTTCGGATCAGAGCCGGAAGTGATGGCGTACGCTGCCAATGAACTGAAAAGCAGAGGAAATGCCATCCTGGATATCAATATCGGTTGCCCGGTGCCCAAAGTTGTAAAAAACGGAGAGGGCGCAGCTCTATTAAAAAATCCGGAACTGGTTTACCAACTGGTGAAAGCTGCCGTTGAAAACGCAGGGAAACCGGTCACGGCGAAAATCCGCATGGGCTGGGACCATGATTCCATCAATGCGGTGGAGATCGCTCTGGCCATAGAAGCGGCGGGTGGCAGCGCGGTGGCCGTGCATGGCCGGACTCGGGAACAGTACTATAGTGGGGAAGCAGATTGGGGTATCGTAACCGATGTTAAAAAAGCGCTGAAAATCCCTGTAATCGGAAACGGCGGGATTTTCTCGGCGGAAGACTCGATGCGTATGCTGGAACAAACGGGAGTCGATGCGGTGATGATCGCAAGAGGGGCCATGGGAAACCCTTGGATTTTCAGAGACTGCCTGGCGCTCTGGGAGGGTCGGAGCAAACCTGCGCCGCCGGATCCGGCAGAAAGGGGCAGGATGATGATCCGGCAGTTTGAACTGCTGCTGGACCTGAAGGGAGAATACGCGGCGGTCAGGGAAATGAGAAAACATATCGGCTGGTACGTGAAAGGCCTGCGCGGCAGCGCGGAATTTAAAAGACAGGCCAACAGTCTGACCAGCGCCGTTGAGCTGAAAAATCTTTTGGAAAGCCTTTTGCATAATATGTAAATTGAAAGCATCAGGCACTTTACTTTTCATCAAAAAACTATATAATATAAAAGTGTTTTGCTATATATAATATACTAATGCAAAAATCTAAGGAGGAAGAATTATGAAGAAGATTTCAATGCTGCTGGTGCTGATCCTGCTTGTATCGGCATTTGCGGTAGGTTGTGGTGGCAGCAAAGACACTACAACAGAGAACGTGATCAAAGTGGGTGTGTTCGAGCCTCTTACCGGTGAAAACGGCGGCGGCGGACAGCAGGAAGTTGACGGTATGACGTATGCCAATTCCGTAAGGCCGACAGTCACCATCGATGGCACAGAATACAAAATCGAATTAGTTGTATCCGACAACCAGTCCGATAAAACAGTAGCTGTTACATCTGCAAACTATCTGATCGATCAGGGAGTTGTTGCAGTTCTGGGATCCTACGGTTCCGGCGTTTCCATTGCAGCAGGAGAAGTATTTGCCAGCGCTGGCATTCCGGCAATCGGAGCTTCATGCACCAATCCGCAGGTTACCAATACAAATGACTGGTATTTCAGAGTATGCTTCCTGGATCCTTTCCAGGGTACTGTAGTTGCTAACTATGCTGTTCAGCAGGGCGCTAAGACAGCTGCTGTCATCACTCAGCTTGGCGACGACTATTCCACAGGCCTTGGCAATTTCTTCATGGATGCATTTAAAGAATTGACCGGTGACGAAAATTCAATCGTCGTTGCTCAGACTTTCCAGCAGAACCAGGCTGACTTCAATGCTATTCTGCAGAACGTTAAAGCTGCAAATCCAGATGTGATCTTTGCTCCTTCTTCGATCACAACTGCTCCGCTGATCATCAAGCAGGCCAGAGCTCTTGGCATCACCTGCCCGATCATGGGTGGCGACACTTGGGAAAATGTTTCTATTATTGACAATGCAGGCGCAGATGCTGAAGGCATCGTTCTTTCAACATTCTTTGATGCCGGTCTTGCTGACAGCAGCCAGGTAGCAAAAGATTTCGTTGATGGGTTCTCTGCTGAATACTACACACCGGTTCCTGCCGTATCGGCTTTAGGCTATGATGCGTATATGGTTCTGATCGATGCGATTGAAAGAGCCGGAGCTACTGATGGCGAATCCATCAAAGAAGCTCTCAAAGCAACGGATGGATATGAAGGCGTTACTGGTAAAATCACCTTCGACGAAGTTGGCGACGCTCAGAAAGATATGGCTGTAATCAAAACCGTTAAGGATGGGAAATTTGTATTCGTTGAAGCTGTAACTGTTAAATAACAGCTGACTCAAGGTTCAAAATCATAGGAAGGCAGGAGGAGGATCCTTCTCCTGCCTTATTTATGGAAAACACTTCATCGGAGGAATTTGACTCAAATATTAAATATTGGAGACAATAATGGATGCTACAACATTTTTTCAGAACTGTATAACCGGAATTTCCCTTGGCTCGGCTTACGCGCTCATCGCCATCGGATATACAATGGTATACGGTATACTCAGACTCATCAACTTCGCCCATGGAGATATATTCATGATGGCGGGGTATTTTACTATATTTGCCATCGTAAACTTTCGAATGCCATGGTACATTGCAATATTGTTTGTCATCGTTGCAACGGTTATTCTTGGTGTCGTCATCGAAAAAGCAGCCTATAAGCCTCTTCGGGATGCTCCGAGAATGTCCATCATGATATCCGCAATCGGGGTATCTTTTTTACTTGAAAACTCGGCAACATACTTATTTACCGGACTGCCCCGCGCATATCCGCAACTTGGATTCATGCAAAAGGTTTTCCATATAGGCAGTGTTTCGGCGCCCATCGTCACGTTCATCACGCCGATCGTCACTATAATTATGTTGATTGTACTCATATACCTGGTAAATCATACAAAAACAGGAATGGCCATGAGAGCTGTTTCCAAGGATTTCGAAGCGGCAAAACTAATGGGCATCGAAATAAACAGGATCATAACGATTACGTTCGTCATCGGATGTTCCCTGGCGGCCATCAGCGCTATCCTCTATTTTTCACCGAGACCTATGGTTTATCCATTCAGCGGCCTGATGCCGGGATTGAAATGCTTTGTTGCGGCTGTCCTTGGCGGAATCGGGAATATACCCGGCGCCGTTGTGGGAGGCTTCCTCATCGGCATAGCCGAGACGTTCCTTGTAGCTGCATTCCCTTCCATGACGGGATACAGTGATGCATTCACATTTGTTCTTCTGATTATTATGCTGCTCTTCAGGCCAACGGGATTGTTGGGCGAGAAGATCGCAGAGAAAGTGTGATGCCATGGGATTTACTAACAAAACACTGAACAAATCAACGAAGATGATATTGACACTGATCCTGATCGTGGCCTCACTGGCTGTGGTCTATATGCTTGACAAAGGGATCATCGGGTCTTCTTATACGGTTAGAATCGTACGTATCGCCGTTATTTACGCACTCATCGGCGTTTCCATGAACCTGGTGAATGGTTTTACTGGAGTTTTTTCTTTGGGCCAGGCAGGTTTTATGGCCATCGGCGCATACAGCGTGGGCATATTTACGATCCCTGTGGAAGCGAGAGTCAATGTTTATTATCTGGTCCCGATCAGCGAAAAAATCGCCAACGTCGAATTGCCTTTCTGGTCGGCCTTGCTGATGGGCGGACTGCTGGCGGCCTTTTTTGCCGCTTTGATCGGCGCGCCTGTACTGAAATTGAAGAGTGACTACCTTGCTATAGCGACCCTGGGATTTTCAGAGATCATCAGGGCGATCATTGCGAATGACCAGATGTGGCCCATCACAAACGGCTCCCTCGGATTAAAGAGCATACCGGCCTATACTACGCTATTTACACCGGTGCTGATATCAGCGGGATGTATCGCATTGATCGTGCTGCTCATCAATTCCTCCTACGGGAGAGCTTTTAAAGCCATCCGCGAGGATGAAGTCGCTGCGGAAGCCATGGGGATCAATCTGTTTAAACACAAAGAAATGTCCTTCGTCATTTCCGCATTCTTCGCCGGCATCGGCGGGGGACTGCTTGCCTGCCACCTGACTTCAATCGACTCCAACCAATTTAAGATCGCAGTCACGTATGAGCTTCTGCTGATCATTGTATTGGGCGGGCTTGGAAGTGTCACAGGAACAGTCATATCCGCATTTGTTATTTCGTTCGGCAAAGAGATCCTGAGATGGTTCGACGCAAGCCATTATATTGGCGCCTGGCAGATCCCGATCTTCAGACCTGGACTTCGTATGGTGATATTCAGCCTGCTCCTGATGGGAGTCGTGCTGTTCTGGAGTAAAGGACTGATGGGACGAAAGGAATTTTCATGGGATGGCATTTACAATGCCATGCGAAAATTCTTCTGGCGGCTGGGGAGGCTGTCCAAAGGAGAATCCGGTGGCGCCGGAAGGAAGAAGGGGGTGAAAACAGATGCAGAATAATGCGGAAGTGAAACCTAATGTCCTTCATGTCAGCGATGCTACGATGCAGTTTGGCGGCGTAGTAGCACTGAACAATTTAACGCTGGATGTCAACAAGGGTGAAATAGTAGGCCTGATCGGACCGAACGGCGCCGGCAAAACCACGGCATTCAATGTCATAACAGGTGTTTATCCGCCTACCAACGGTGCGATCTATCTGAACGGGGAAATGATTATCAGCAACCATCCGCAAGGGAAGATGAAAAAACTCTATGCGGGGCAAAACAACGGGAAGTACGAGACGGTCAAAGTGCTGACTCCGGATAAGATCACAAAAAGAGGAGTAGCCAGAACATTCCAGAATATAAGGCTCTTCAAAGAACTCACCGTATATGAAAATGTATTGATCGCTCAGCATGTCAAGCTGAAGGCGAATTTGCTCACGGCCACACTGAAAATCAATCGCCATGAAGAAAAAGCGATGCATGAGGAAACTCTCAGGCTGTTGGAAATACTGGGTCTCATCGATGTGAAGGATGATATGTCGACGTCGTTGCCTTACGGAAAGCAGAGGCATCTGGAGATTGCACGCGCTTTAGCTACGGAGCCGCAGTTATTACTTCTGGATGAGCCGGCAGCGGGTATGAACCCTCAGGAATCCGATGAATTGATGCATTTCGTGGGACGCATCAGAAAAGATTTTAATTTGTCTATTCTGATGATCGAGCATCATATGCAGGTGATCATGGGCATATGCGACCGTATTTATGTCCTGGACTACGGTTCACTGATAGCCGATGGAACTCCTGTTGAAATCAGACAGAATCCAAAAGTAATCAAGGCTTATCTGGGGGTGGATGACTGATGCTGAAAATAAGAGATCTGCACATATATTACGGAGGGATCCATGCCCTACGCGGTGTGAGTCTGGATGTACCGGACGGCCAGATCATTTCATTGATAGGAGCCAATGGAGCAGGCAAGAGCACCACGCTGAAGGCGGTCATGAGCCTGATCCCGAAAGCACAGGGCACGGTTGAATTTGACGGTGTCGATATTACAAAAATGCAGACCCGGGACGTGGTCAGACAAGGTGTCGTGTTATGCCCTGAAGGACGGCGTGTTTTCCCGGATCTCACCATTGAAGAAAACATGACAATGGGCGCATACCTTCGAAAAGACAAGGAAGGCATTGCAAAAGATACAAAATGGGTATATGAACTGTTTCCAAGACTTTACGATCGTAAATGGCAGCTTGCGGGCACGATGTCCGGCGGCGAGCAGCAGATGCTGGCTGTAGGCAGAGCTTTGATGAGCAAGCCGAAACTGCTGATGATGGATGAGCCTTCATTAGGACTGGCACCTCTGGTCGTCAAGAGCATTTTCGAGATCATCAAGGTGATCAATGCCGCCGGTGTAAACGTTTTGCTGATCGAGCAGAATGCCAAAGCGGCACTGGAAATTTCGGATTATGCATATGTTATGGAAACAGGGGTAATTACTTTGTCAGGCGCCGGAAAAGATCTTCTGGTCAATGACAAGGTCAAAGCAGCATACCTGGGAGAATAATCAGGCGGCGGCTTCGGAGACGGGCAATGGGAAGATTGAGAAAGATTTACACAATCATATTAATAATGGTCACGCTTTCGGCTTTAACGGGATGTCAAACTCTCGATAATTTCGTTTCCACATGGATAACCCATGAGGCCGTAGAGCGTTCCGTGATCCGGATCGGGGTTTATGAACCGTTATCCGGGGAAGACCGCGAATCCGGGAAATTGGAAAAAATGGGCATTGAACTGGCCCATCAATTATACCCGACGGTCCTGGGGAAGGATGTCGAACTGGTTTACGGCGACAATCAATCGGATGTATATGTCGGCGAAACGGTGGCCCATGATCTGGTGGAAAAGAGAGTCAGCGTGGTGCTGGGAAGTTACGGCAGTGTCAATTCCCTGGTGGCAGCGCCGATCTTCGACGAAGCCAAGCTGCCGGCAATCGCAATAACGAATACAAATCCGCTGGTTACAAGCAACAATCCCTATTATTTCAGGGTATGCTTTGTGGAATCGTTTCAGGGGATCGCCCTGGCGAAATACACGGTACAAAAACTGGGCGTGCTGCAGGCAGCAGTGCTGATGCCCCGGGATGACGAAAGAGCGCAGGCTGTAGCCCAGTCGTACAGGGATAAAATGAACCAGCTGACGGGAAATCAGGATTCAGTTTCCCTATCGGTGGAATTCGATTCGGGTGCGGAGGACTTTACAAGCCAGCTGAACAGGATCAAGGACTCGGGGATCAAAGTATGCTTTGTACCTGCCGGTGTCCATGATTCCATCAGAATATTGAATACGGCAAAGCAGCTTGAAATGTCATGCCTGTTTTTAGGGACGGATGACTGGGAAGATGATGCCATCCGTTATCAGACCGGATTGGAAGGCGCAGATCATATCGCTTTTTCTGCACTTTTTGATGAAGCGGCGGGCACCTCGGAAACCGATAAGTTTATGGCGGCTTTCAGGGCTGAATACGGCGAAGATGCGGTACCCGAACAGGCAACCGTACTGGCATATGATGCTTATCTCATAGCGATCAATGCCATCAGAGAGGCCGGCACCGCCACCAGAGGAGAGCTGATTGCGAGCCAGATCCTCGCTCAGCATGAATTTGAAGGGGCTTCCGGGGCTATCAGCTTCAATGAAACCGGTGACCCGACCAAATCTGTGGCTATAAAAACCGTCCTGAATGACGAATTTAAAACCATATACACGGTGAAACCAAGCTGGGTAGTGATGTCACAGGAAGAATTTGAGAAACTGAACACTCAAAATAAACAATAAACGATAACGAATAAATGATATAATATATTAGTAGGATTAAAGATTAAAAATTATCTGGAGGGATTAAAAATGGAAGATAAAATCAAGGAAGCGATAGAACAGATCAGACCTTTTTTACAGAGAGATGGCGGCGACATTGAATTTGTAGAATATACAAGTGACAATGTTGTGAAAGTCAGACTGCAGGGCCATTGTGCCGGCTGCCCGGGCGCACGCATGACATTATCCAATGTAGTTGAAAGGATTCTGAAAGAATCATATCCGGAAGTCGAAAGAGTAGAAGCAGTATAGGAACAGCATTCACCGGCACCGGAACGAAGGAATAGACATGAACCTGAGGAAGTTGTTTTTGATTATGCTGGCCGTGTTGATGATAGCGAGCGCTTTTTTTGGCTACTCGCTATTTTTTACTGCCGGAAACTCCGCGCCTGAAAAGCAGACGACTGATGGAAAAGAACCGGTGAACAATACAGTCGATATCGAAATCCTTTGCGTGGGGGATATCATGGTCCACCAGCCGCAGTTGAATGCCGCGAATAACGGCGACGGAACCTATTCCTTTGATGAGAACTTCACCTTTGTGAAGCCTTATATTGAAAAAGCAGACCTGGCGATCTGCAATCTGGAAACCACATTCGGCGGAGAGCCCTATACCGGTTATCCCACATTCAGTACGCCGGACAACCTTGCTGTAACGCTCAAAAACATAGGATTTGATGTAGCCTCCACAGCCAATAATCACGTGAATGACCGGGGCCTTTCAGGCATCGACAACACTGTCAGCGTGCTCCTCTCCAACGAATTTGTGGTTACCGGCAGCAGAAACAATACAGAGAGCGCGAGATGGGCTGAAAGCGTTGTAAAAGGTGTACGAATCGGGACGCTTTCCTATACCTATCAGACACCGTCTGTGCCCGGCAGTGTTTCCATCAACGGAAACTATGTTTCGGAAGAGATTGCCGCGAGGCTGAACTCGTTTGGATATGAGGACTCAGATGCTGAAATCGCAAAAATCGATCAGCAGATTTCAGAAATGAAGAGCGCAGGGATCGATATTGTGGTGCTGTACTTGCATTGGGGCGAGGAATACCAGCTGACCGCCAATGCCTACCAAAGAACCTTCGCGGAAAGACTTGCGTCGAATCCGGATGTGGACGTCATATTCGGCTCCCATCCGCATGTTTTGCAGGAAATGGAGATCTATAACGGACGAACACCGGTGTTCTTCAGCCTGGGAAATTTCATATCCAACCAAAGGACGGAGACTGTAAACAACCGTTATACGGAAACCGGTGCCATAGGGAGAGTTGATCTGGTCTATGACACAGACAACAAAAGCATTGTGAAAGCGGACGCTGATGCCGTGCCGACCTGGGTTGAAAAGTATTTAGCCGAAGGGAAAACACGATATTCCATCATTCCATTGGATGACAATCTGGACAGCAACCCGGTGCTGGCCGCATCGGGACATCTTCAGCGGGCGCAAAACGCTAATAACGATGCCATAGAAAGACTGGGAACGCTGCAGTTGGCTGCAGACTATTTCAAAGAAGAGGGTGCGGGAGAAAGTGATTAAAGAATTAACAAAAGAAACAATCATCTCAGAAGTCGAAAAAAACAGAGATGCGATGATCGAGTCACTGAAAGGCCTTATTCAGATCAAAAGTGTCAAAGGGGATGAGACGATCACTCCTTCGGGCAAGCTCCCTTTTGGAAAAGGCGTTCATGAGGCGCTGCTTTATATGGAGCGTCTGGCCGATCAGGAAGGCTTTCAATTCGAAAACATAGATAATTACGGCGGCCATATCGATTTCGGAGGGAATACAGAGGAAACCATGGGGATCCTGGTCCATCTCGACGTGGTTCCCGAAGGCTCGGACTGGGATTATGACCCGTATGGCGGTGAAGTGGTGGGCGACCGGCTGTATGGCCGGGGCACATCAGACGACAAAGGCCCGGCCATTGCAGCTTTTTATGCCATGAAGGCCCTCAAGGATCTGGGCTATGTTCCGGACAAAAAAGTCCGCCTTGTCCTGGGGCTCGATGAGGAGACTGGCTGGAATGGCATGGAGTATTACCTGAAAAAAATCGGGGCTCCGGATTTCGGATTCACGCCGGATGCCGAATTCCCGGCCATCCACGGAGAAAAAGGGATCCTGGTATTTGACATCGCGAAAAAACTATCCAAAAAAATCGGCTTGGGGCAGGGCTTTGTGCTGAGTTCTCTCAAAGGCGGCTCGGCAGCGAATATGGTGGCGGATCATGCCAGGGCGGTACTCAAGAATAATGACACTTCGCAATACGCGATATTAAAAGAAAAAGTACAAAACTATAAACAGGATAAAAAAGTCCGGATGCAGTGCAAGCCTACCGGAAAAAGCTTTGAGATCACGGCATACGGGGTCTCTGCCCATGGAGCGCGTCCTGAACAGGGCGTCAATGCCATATCGATCCTCATGGATTTCCTGGGCACGTTGACATTCGTTGAAGACGACGTCAATGATTTTATCGGATTTTTCAATCAACACATCGGATTCAATTTGGACGGAGCTGGCCTCTCCATCGATTTTTCGGACCAGGAAAGCGGCAAGCTGGTTTTCAATGTGGGAATGGCTCATATGGACAGGAACGAAGCCAGAATCACCGTCAATGTCAGATATCCGGTCACGATGACCGATGACGAAGTATACAGCGCTATGATGCCGCTCCTTTCGGATTACGATCTGGGCGTGATCAAAACCACTCTGCAGAAACCGATCTATTTTGCGGTGGATCATCCGATGATCGTGACGCTGATGGATATTTACCGGGAACATACCGGAGATGACCGCACACAGCCACTTGTGATCGCAGGCGGGACTTATGCAAGAGCGGCCCAGGGCTTTGTGGCTTACGGCCCGGCATTCCCGGGAGACAAAGAAGTCATGCACCAGAAGAACGAATATGTCGAGATCGACAAAATGATCAAAGCGGCGGGGATCTATGCGGACGCGATCTACAGGCTCACTCGGATTTCATAATATACTTGAAAAAACCCTTGAAATTGGAATATAATACTTAAGCTGATCCACAAGAATAACTTGGTTGACAAGGAGAAGACAAAATGACAAATAACCTGAATACCCAGAAAAGCACGGTAAAACTGGCTAAGATGGGAATGCTTGTTGCGATATCGGTGGTTCTGGTCTACCTGATCCATTTCCCGATTTTCCCGGCGGTGCCTTTCCTGGAATATGATCCGGCGGATATATCGATCCTGATCGGCACATTTGCCTTCGGCCCATTGGCGGGACTTGGCCTTACGGTCGTCACCGCTGTGGTGCAGGGCGTCACGGTCAGCGCCCAAAGCGGCGTGTATGGAATCATCATGCATATCATTGCCACCGGCACCTTCGTGATCGTTGCAGGAAATATTTACAAGACCGGGAAATCCAGGAAAAGAGCGGTCGTTGCGTTAATTGCCGGTACGCTGGCCATGACGGCCATTATGGGCCTGGCGAATCTGGTGGTCACGCCTTTATTCATGGGTGTTCCAAGATCCGTGGTGATGGACCTGATGCCGTTTATTTTAGGCTTCAATCTGGTCAAAGCAGGAATCAATTCCGTGGTAACATTTCTGTTATACAAACGGATTTCTAAATTCCTTAGAAAATAGTGGGGAAAACAATGCCTTGCGAATATACTCAATATGTGATCCGGAATGAAGAAGATACCAGAAATTTCGGAATGAAATTGGCGGAAAAACTGCAGCCGGGCTCGGTGGTGGCTTTATCCGGAGATCTGGGAACAGGAAAAACCACTTTAACGAAATATATAGCGGAAGGGCTTGGGATAACCGAAAATGTTACAAGCCCTACTTTTACGATTATCCGGGAGTATGAAGGCGGCAGACTGCCTCTTTATCATTTCGATGTCTATCGCGTGAAGGATGAAGAGGAACTGTTCGAAATCGGATACGAAGATTATTTTTACGGGAACGGTGTTACGGTGGTGGAGTGGGCGGACCAAATCGAAGCGCTGATCCCCGATCACGCGATCCGGATCTTTATCAAATACGGGGACACTGAAAACTCCAGAAAATATTATGTGAAAGGGTTCGGAGAGTGATAGCGTATGTATATACTAACCCTGGAGACCACAGGGCCCAAGGCATCTGTGGCCATCATCGATCAGGACGGCAACATAGCGGATATCAACGGGGATGAGCTGCTCAATCATCTGAAAAGTGTCATGCCCATGACTCAGGAGCTGATTCAAAAGCTGGGTATTTCTATGAAGGATATAACGGCTGTGGCGGCTTCAAAGGGCCCGGGCTCCTTCACCGGGATACGGATCGGCGTCTCGGCGGCCAGAGCATTGGGACAGGCCTTATCGGTTCCCTGCATCGGCGTTCCCACGTTGGAAACCTTCCGATACAATGTTGACGGAAACGATCAGCAGATCAACGAAGCCATCATTTGCCCTATATTTGATGCAAGAAGAAATCAGGTCTACAGCAGCGCGTATTTCGGTGATAAATTGGTGGTCCCGGGCGGTGCCTATACCTTGACGGAACTGCTGGAAAAACTCCGTGAGGCGGTCGATATAAGCGTATCACTTCCAAAAAACTTCATGTTTTTTGGAGATGGAATAGATCAATATGAGAACAAGATTTTGGAATGGGCTGAAGGGACCGGGCTGGGCGTCCGCTTTGCACCGGTGGAAATCAGATATCAGAGAGCCTCTTCCGCTGCCAGGCTGGCATTACAGTACTATTTAGCCGGGCGGACAGAAAACTACAATGAACTGAAGCCGGATTATATGAGGCTGGCTGAAGCGGAACGCAAACTGAGGGAGCAGAAACTCAATGGATGAGATCTCGTATAGAAGAGCCAGATCCGAGGATCTGGAAAGACTTGCAACTCTTGAAGAAATCTGCTTTGCGATCCCCTGGAATGAACGAGCACTGTCCTCGGAAATCAGAGACAGCCATCGGAAATGCTATGTGGTGGCAGAGAAAGACGGAGAAATATTAGGATACGGCGGACTTTGGATCATCCTGGATGAGGGCCATATCAACAGGATCTGTGTCCTGCCGAAACACAGAAACAAGCATATCGGACGGGGCATCGTCAGCACCCTGATGGATGAAGCTGCCAAGGAAGGCTGTAAAAGCTTCACTTTGGAATGCAGGGTATCTAATGTGAGCGCCATTCGACTCTATCTTGGACTCGGATTCAAAAAAGACGGAATCAGAAAACATTATTATGATGACAACAATGAAGATGCTGTGATCATGTGGTATCATCCCGAAGAACATTGACCGGAATCATTTCAACATGGAGAGGATCGGATGAAAGACGGAAAAATTGTAACACTCGCTTTTGAAACAAGCTGCGATGAAACCTCTGTTGCCGTGGTGCTAAACGGCAGAGAGGTGCTTTCCAATGTGATTTCGTCTCAGATCGAGGTGCATAAAACCTTCGGCGGCGTGGTTCCTGAGATCGCATCCAGGCACCATCTCGAAAATATAAACCGGGTCCTTGAAAGCGCGCTGGAAGAAGCAGGCATCACCCTTGAAGAAGTGGATGTCGTGGGGGTGACCAGCGGACCGGGGCTCGTGGGGGCGCTTCTGATCGGATTGTCAACAGCGAAGGCTATTGCACTGGCCATCGATAAGCCTTTGGTAGGCGTACATCATATTATGGCGCATATCGCCGCCAACTATATTGAACATAAAGAGCTGGAACCGCCGTTTGCTGCGCTCATCGTCAGCGGAGGGCATACAGCCATCGCCAGAGTCGATACATACAATCACTGTGAGATCCTGGGTGAAACCCGGGATGATGCTGTTGGAGAGGCGTATGATAAAGTGGCAAGAGTGCTTGGCATGGGCTATCCCGGAGGACCGCAGATCGATCAAGCGGCAGAAACCGGAAATCCAGAGGCGGTTCATTTCAAACGAGTGTTCCTGGAGAAGGATAGCTACGATTTCAGCTTCAGCGGGATCAAAACCGGAGTCCTGAACTATATTAACAGCGAAAAACAGGCCGGGAGGCCAATTCATATAGAAGACATTTCGGCCAGCTTTCAACAGGCCGTGCTGGATGTGATCGTTGAAAAAACAATGAAGGCCATCCAGGAGCTTCAATACGACAAGCTGGCAGTGGCCGGAGGCGTCGCTTCAAACAGCAAACTTCGGAGCATGCTCAGAACGGAATGCGAGAAGCGGGGAGTGAGCCTTTTTATGCCGTCACCGGTATTATGCACGGACAATGCCGCCATGATCGGTGCTGCAGCTTACTATAAATATATAGAAGGGAAAACAGACGGACTGGATCTGGATGCATATCCAAATCTGAAATTGTAATATGATCATACTGAGCGCAAAAAACATCACAAAAGCATACGGAGTCGATATCATACTGAAGGACGTTTCCTTCCACATCAATGAGGGGGACAGGATCGGGCTTGTGGGCGCCAACGGAGCCGGGAAGTCGACACTGCTCAATATTCTGGCCGGAGAGATTTCCTGCGAATCGGGAGATTTTTTTGTGTCCAAAGATCGCCGTATCGGTTACCTGAAGCAAAAAAACAGCTTTGTTGAGGACAACACCGTATTTGAAGAGGTGAAATCCATCTTCCGGGAGCTGGAAGAGATGGAAGCCGAGCTGCAAAAATGCTCGCTGGAGATTTCAGAGGCTGCCGGCTCCAGAACTGACCTGGATAAGATACTCAAGCGATACGACGAGCTTCAGCATCGTTTTGAGCTGGCCGGCGGTTACACCTACAGAAGTGAGATCGTCGGTATTTTAAGCAGCATGGCATTCGGCGAAAGCACCTACGATAAAAAGATATCCACACTCTCGGGCGGAGAACAGACCAGACTGGCACTGGCCTGCCTGCTTCTGAAAAAGCCCGATATTCTCATGCTGGACGAGCCCACCAATCATCTGGATATCGGGATGCTGAAATGGCTGGAGCAGTACCTGAAAAGCTATTCGGGAACACTTCTGGTCATTTCTCATGACAGGTATTTCCTGAATCAGATCGCAACGGCTATTTTTGAAATCGAAAACCATAAATTAGTCACCTATCAGGGCAATTATGATCAGTTCGCTGAAAAAAAGCGCGCCCGAAGAGAGGATGAATTACGGCATTATCAAGCCCAACAGGACGAGATCTCAAGGCAGGAAGAACTGATCCGAAGGTTTAAGGAACGGGGCACCGAGAAACTTGCCAAGAGAGCGGCTTCCCGGGAGAAAAGACTGGGCGCTATTGAGCGGATAGAAAGACCGGAGAATCATCAGGGAAGGATCAAGATCCATTTCAAAGAAGACTACAACAGCGGCTATGACGTTCTGAAAGCTGAAGGCCTCGAGAAAAGCTTCGGCCGCGGACAAAACAGGAGAGTCCTGTTCCGGAATGTCGATTTCGACATCAAGAGAGGCGAGAGGATCTGCATCGTCGGCCCCAACGGAATAGGGAAGACAACGCTCCTTCGTATTATGATGGAAGAAATTCCCGCTGACAGCGGTTATTTAAAGGTCGGACACAACGTTGCTTTCGGGTATTACGATCAGGGGCAAAAGGGCCTCAATGACGAAAATACGGTTCTTGAGGAACTCAAAGAGTCCTACAGGCTCTATACTGATACTGAAATGCGTTCTTTGCTGGGCAGATTTCTATTTAAAAATGATATGGTGTTTCTGAAAGTCGGCTCGCTGTCCGGCGGAGAGAAAGCCAGACTATCCCTTTTGAAGATGATGCTGTCGGGGGCCAACACCCTGGTGCTGGATGAACCCACCAACCATCTTGACATTGATTCCAAGGAAGTTTTTGAAGATGCGCTGCTGGATTTTCCGGGGACCGTGGTCTGCGTATCCCATGACCGGTATTTTCTCAACAAAATCCCCACCCGGATTTTCGAGCTGGAGCAAGATGGCATGAAAGAATACCTCGGGAAATACGATTATTATGTTGAAAAAAAGCAGAGCATCGTTTCTGCGAAAAAATATCTGGAAGAACTGTCCGGTGAACCGGCGGTCGCCAAACAGCCGAAAAGCGAATCTGCCGAAAGACGGAGAATGAACAAGGAAGAAGAATCTCTGAAAAGAAGCAAAATGCGCCAAATCGAAAAAACGGAAGCCCTCATCGCGGAACTTTACCGGGAGCAGGAAACCCTGCTCAAAGAGATGGAATCGGATGACGTCAGAACGGATCATGTCAGATTATCCGACCTGTCGGACAGACTTTTCCAGGTAGATAAGGCCATCGAAGAGGCCTGCGACAGGTGGGAATCGTTGCAAAATTAACGTTTTTCGACGGCCCAATAAAAAGTTATTATTTTTTATAAATACTATTGCAATGGAGATTATAACCCATTATAATGATTTTGTTCTGCCCGTGGCGGCAAAAGAATGCCGCGGGAAAATAGTAATAGGATTTTAGCTATATGGAGGATAAGTCATGACATTTGAAAAAGTAAGAGATATAATTTGCGATCAGCTCAGCGTAGATGAGAGCCTGGTATTACCGGAAACACATCTGATGAAAGATCTGGAAGCAGATTCACTGGATGCGGTAGAAATCATAATGGCCATCGAAGATGAGTTTGACCTCGAAGTTCCTGATGAAGACGCAGAAAAGTTCCAAATTGTTGGCGACATCGTGAAGTACATCGAAGAAAACACAAAATAAGTCAAGCCTCTAAAAACCCGCCTTTATGACGGGTTTTTAAATATTTTGGGTAAAAACCTATTAATTGATAAAAACAGAACCAAAATTTGCAATAGTTGAAACATCAGAACAGGGGGATCCTATTATGAATGAACCAAAAAAAATATCCAGCGCGGTCATCAGGCGGCTTCCGAGATACAGAAGATACCTCAAAGAATTGCGCAAGAAAGGCGTTGATAAAATATCTTCCAACGAATTGAGCGCATTGATCGGATACAGCGCATCACAGATCAGGCAGGACCTTAATAATTTCGGTGGCTTCGGACAGCAGGGCTATGGATATAATGTGGAAGGGCTGTACCACGAGATCAGCGCCATTCTGGGGCTGGACAAAGAACATACCATCGTGATCATCGGAGCAGGAAAACTGGGTAGTGCCATCGCCAATAATACGTATGGCCGGGCAGGATTTTCAGTAAAAGCGCTGTTTGATATAAAAGAAGACCTGATCGGTACAAAGAGCAATGGAGTTGAAGTATTGGATATCGAAAATCTGGTAACCTTTGTGGAAGAAAACAAGATCGACATCGGCGTGATCTGTACGCAGCCTCAGCCCGCCCAGGAAATCGCAGACAAATTGTCTTTTGCCGGAATCAAGGGGATCTGGAATTTCGCGCCCATCGATCTGGAAGTGCCTAGTCGCGTAGCGCTTGAAAATGTTCACCTGTCAGACAGCCTGCATTCTCTTGTGTACCATATCAATACCATGAATAAAAGAAAATAACCGCTTCACTCCTCGCGAAACGGTTATCAGCCATCAATGTTTGTTTAATGTGAACTATTAAGCTTCCACTGGTGCATCTACAGGGCATACGTTAGCGCAAGCACCACAATCGATGCATTTGTCAGCGTCGATTACATATATGCTGTCGCCTTCTGAGATTGCCTCTACCGGACATTCAGGTACACAAGCTCCGCAAGCGATGCAAGCTTCAGTGATTTTGTAACTCATTTTGAATCCTCCTTTGAAAACCTTGCGTTTTTCTAATGAACAGAGCCATTATAACATTAAAGGTATGGCAAGTAAAGATTAAAAATAGGAGTATTTTTTGCATGAAAGTATACGCATTAGTCGGGAAAAGCGGAACGGGAAAAAGCTATCAGGCAATGAACCTATGCAGGGATCTGGATATAGAAGCCATCATTGATGATGGCCTTCTGATCTATGGGAACGGCATTCTCGCAGGTATATCCGCGAAACGCCAGAAAACCAAAGCGGGGGCTATCAAAACCGCTCTCTTCACGGAAGAAGAGCACCGCTCTGATGTGGTAGAAAAGCTGCGCAGGGTAAACCCGGGCAGCATCCTGGTGCTGGGGACGTCTGACAGGATGATCGAACGGATCGTCAAAAGGCTGGAGCTTCCTTTTCCGGAAAAAACGATCTATATTGAAGATATTACGACGGAGAAAGAACGGCTGATCGCCGATAAACAGCGCCATGAACTGGGGAAACACGTCATTCCGGTGCCCACATTCCAGCTGAAGAGAGAGTTTTCAGGCTACTTTGTGGACCCGCTGAAGATTTTCAGGGGGCTGGGCAGCGGCAAGGCGGCTTTTACCGAAAAATCAGTGGTCCGCCCCACCTACAGCTATATGGGTGGATTTTATATTTCCGACAATGCCATCAGCGATATCGTAACGATCCTGGCGAATGAAGTGAAGGGCGTGGATTCCGTCCTCCGGGTGACCACCGGGACAGACAAGCACGGCGTTTCGATTTCCGTGCTGGTCATCATGGAATACGGCTGCCGCATCATGGATGCTGCGAAGGAATATCAGCGGATGATCGAGAATAAGGTGTTTGAAATGACGGCTTTCAATGTAGCCAATGTGGATATAGAAGTCCGGGGACTTAAAACATGATCGTAAGAGAACATATCAAAGACTTTTCATTAAAGCATACCTTTGAGTGCGGACAATGCTTTCGCTGGGATCGGCAGCCGGATGGCAGTTACGTGGGCATAGCCGGAGGCAGAGCCGCAAAAATCTCATTCCGGCCGGTTGGCGGCGAATATGAAGGCACACTGACCATCGAGAACGGCAGATTGGAAGTCAATACGGAAGAAGACAATGCCGAGTACCGGGAATTCTGGCAGGATTATCTGGATATGAACAGAGACTACGGGGAGATCAAGAAACGGATCACCGGCTGTGATCCCGTGATGGAAGAGGTCATCGAAGCGGGGGCCGGCATGAGGATCTTGAAGCAGGATCCCTGGGAAGCACTGGTTTCCTTCATCATTTCTCAGAACAATAACATTTCCAGGATCAAAAGCTGCATCGATAATCTGTGCCGCGCCTATGGGGAGCCGTTGGGCGTATTTGAAGGCAGGGAGAGATTCGCGTTTCCGGCTCCTGAAATACTGGCCGCTTTGGAACCGGAGGATCTGGATCCGATCCGGCTCGGCTACCGGGCGAAATATATCGTCGAAACCGCCCGGGCCGTCATGAAGGAAGGCGTGCAGAAGCTGTATGATCTGCAAAGGGATCATCCGGATGAGGGCTATCGGTACCTTTGCTCGTTGCCCGGGGTGGGGCCTAAGGTTGCAAACTGTATCATGCTCTTCGGCCTGGGACAAATGTGCTGCTTTCCCGTGGACGTATGGATCAGAAGGATCATGAGCGAATTATACGGGATCCCGGAACAGAACCTCAAAGCCATCGAGGATTTTGGAAACGAAAAGTTCGGTGAATACAGCGGCATCGCGCAACAATATCTTTTCTATTATGTGTCCAAAGTCAGGGATAAAAAGCAGGGTAAATAATATTATGTAAACCAGCAACGGTTTTTTTGAGAGAAATATTGGAAAATCGCGGATAAATCGACAAAAACACGCGCATCGTGCGTGTTTTTCATTTATTTGAACAAAAATATGCAAAAAAATGTTCCCAAAACTGTTGACATAAAGGATACAATGAGGTATATTACATTTGGCACTCAAATATATAGAGTGCTAACAAAATTTGTATGAATAATTAAATTGATGCATATGGCGAAAGGAGATTCAAAATGAGTTTTGGAATTAAGCCTCTTGGCGACAAACTGGTAATCAAAAAGTGCGAGGCTGAAGAGAAGACAGCCAGCGGGATCGTGCTTCCCGGACAGGCAAAAGAAAAACCTCAGATGGCGGAAGTGGTCGCAGTAGGACCGGGGACGAAAGACGAGGAGATGCAGGTCAAAGTCGGAGATAAAGTGATATACAGAAAGTACGGCGGCGATGACATCAAGTACGACGGCGAAGAGTATACTATTTTATCACAGCGCGAAATATTAGCAGTTGTTGAATAGGAGGGACCATAAAATGGCTAAAGAAATGTATTACGGAGAAGAAGCAAGGAAAAAATTACTTTCCGGAGTGGATCAGCTTGCAAACACAGTGAAAATCACTTTAGGACCGAAAGGCAGAAACGTACTGCTGGAAAAGAAATTCGGCAGCCCGCTCATCACCAATGACGGAGTTACCATTGCGAAAGAAATCGAACTGGAAGATCCTATGGAAAACATGGGAGCACAGCTTGTTAAGGAAGTTGCTACCAAGACCAATGATGTGGCCGGAGACGGAACAACCACAGCAACTCTTCTTGCCCAGATCATTATAAAAGAAGGTTTCAAAAACGTTGCAGCCGGCGCGAACCCGATGGTTCTGAAACGCGGCATACAAGGAGCAGTTGATGTGGCAGTCAATGAGATCGCTGCATTATCCAAACAGGTAGGTTCCAAAGAATCCATTGCCCAGGTAGCGTCCGTTTCGGCCAGCGACAATGAGATCGGAAACCTGATCGCGGAAGCCATGGAAAAAGTCGGCAAGGATGGCGTCATCACTGTTGAAGAGTCCAAATCCATGGGCACCACCCTGGAAGTCGTAGAAGGTATGCAGTTTGACAGAGGGTATGTATCCGCCTACATGGTGACCGACACCGAAAAAATGGAAGCGGTGATGGAAAATCCATATATCCTTCTCACCGACAAGAAAATTTCGAATATACAGGACCTGCTTCCGCTGCTTGAGCAGATCGTTCAGCAGGGCAAAAAACTCCTGATCGTATGTGAGGACCTGGAAGGCGAAGCTCTGGCAACCATCGTTGTCAATAAAATCAGAGGCACATTCGACTGTGTCGCTGTAAAAGCTCCTGGATTCGGTGAAAGAAGAAAGGCCATGATGGAAGACCTGGCGATCCTGACCGGCGGTACCGTCATCACGGAAGAGCTTGGCTACGACATCAAGGAAGCCACCGTTGATATGCTTGGAAAAGCCACATCCGTCAAAGTCAACAAGGAAACTACAGTCATCGTTGGCGGCGCAGGCAAGGCAGTTGACATTGAAGCCCGCTGCAACCAGCTCAAGAAGCAGGCAGCAGAAACAACCAGCGAATTCGACAAGGAAAAAACCCTGGAACGTCTTGCCAAATTAGCCGGCGGCGTTGCGGTCATCAAAGTCGGAGCAGCAACCGAAACAGAACTCAAAGAAAGAAAGCTGAGAATAGAGGATGCCCTCAACGCTACGAAAGCAGCTGTTGAAGAAGGGATCGTAGCCGGCGGCGGTGTCGCCCTGGTCAATGCCATTCCGGCTGTTGCCAAATATGTAAAAGGTTTGTCCGGTGATGAAAAGACCGGTGCAAACATCATCATGAGAGCCCTGGAGGAACCGGTACGCCAGATCTCGGAAAACGCCGGCTTTGAAGGAAGCGTCGTCGTTGCCAAGATCAAGAGCTCCAAGGTTGGAACCGGATTCAATGCTGCAACAGAGCAGTATATGGACATGATGCAGGCAGGGATCGTTGACCCGGCCAAAGTAACCAGAAGCGCACTTCAGAATGCAGCATCCGCATCCGCTATGCTCCTTACAACCGAAGCCGGTGTAGTGGAAGTTCAGAAGGATGAGCCGATGATGCCTCCAATGGGCGGCATGGGTGGTATGGGCGGCATGATGTAATCGCCACCGGAAAGTCGCAAGACAGTCCGGACCATAAGTAATCAAGTTGAATAACAAAGGGCTGTACCGATATTCGGTACAGCCCTTTGCGGCATTCCGGCCTATGACAGCCGTTAAAAAATCTTGACCATTGTGACGGTTGCGGCAAGCGTGCAGTAAATGCCGGTCAGTAAAGCGGCGAAGACCAAAATAGCCGGCTCTTTCTTCCTTACGATAGAGAAGAAAGAAGTAATGATCACAATAACGCCGCAGGCAAACATCAATGCAGTCAGAACGGACGGCAATGGATTGGCGGCAATGATATCAATACCGGTGATGGATCCGTCTTTCCACGGAAGCGAAGATACTGCAGTAAAAAGCACTATTTCGATGACCATAGCGAACACGGACCATCTTCCTGAATTTGTTGAAGGTAATAATCTGAGTTTCATCGTTCCTGCCCCCTTACTCACCTGTTAAAATACTAAAATAACCTGATTACTTCTATTCATGCAGCTAATATATATACTATACCCATATTTTCCAAATTAACCATGACATGCTGCGAAGCAAGACGCTTTTCGTTTTTGTTTTGTATTGAAAGAACAAAGGAAACGTAATATAATGAAGTAATCTTTTTTTCAGAGGGTCAAACCGGAGGCAAAATGAAAGCAAATTTATTCGTACTGATTTTGCTGATTATAGCTGCGGTGGTGCTGGGCGCCATCATCATCGGTACTGCGCCGCCGGCCAGCAACGCAGCTCAGGTTGCTACCGTTCCTGAATCGGAACTTCAGGAATTGACCGATCAGGAGATCGCAGCGCTGAAAAGCGACTATGAGAAGGGTCTATTGCTGCTGGTTGACAAAGAACATCCCGTGGATGAAAATTATGCCCCTGACGACCTGACGAAGATCACCCACTATGCGGTGGACCGTACTTCCGAAGGCCGTTTTATGAGAAGCGAAGCCGTTTTGGCGTTTGACGCCATGTGTGAAGCAGCAATGGCTGAAGGCATTGAAATCGTATCAACCACAGCCTATCGCTCCTATGACTTTCAAGCCTCCCTGTATGCCTATTATACCAACCAGGAAGGGCAGGCATGGGCTGACGCCAATATCGCGAAGCCCGGTGTATCGGAGCATCAGACAGGATTGGCCGCGGACTGTTCCTCCGCTTCAGTCCAATATGAATTGGTGGTGGAATACGCGGACACTGCCGAAGGGATCTGGCTTCGGGGCCATGCGCCTGAGTATGGGTTTATCATCCGATATCCCATGAACAAGCAGGATGTGACCGGCTACGTTTACGAACCGTGGCATATCCGATACGTGGGCGTCACGGCAGCGAAATTTATTAATGATAACAATTTAACTCTGGAAGAGTTTTGCAATACAGATTTAGAGATTATTAGAGATTAAAAGGAGAAAAAAATGTCTCAGTATTTCAACGAACCATCAAGGACCTTTAGTGAATATCTTTTGGTGCCGGGGTATAGCTCAAAAGAATGCACTGTCCAAAATGTCAGTCTGAAGACGCCGGTGGTGAGGTTCAGAAAAGGGGAAGAACCGTCACTGAAAATGAACATTCCGCTTACTTCAGCTGTCATGCAGTCCGTTTCGGATGACAAAATGGCCATAGCGCTAGCCAAGGAAGGCGGCATCTCCTTCATATTCGCCAGCCAAGCTATTGATAGCCAGGCTGCTATGATCAAAAGGGTAAAGAGCCACAAGGCGGGATTCGTAAAATCGGACTCCAATATACGTCCTGACCAGACGCTGGCGGATATTCTTAAGTTGAAGGCAAAAAGCGGCCACTCCACCGTGGCGGTCACCGATGACGGAACATCAAACGGAAGAGTTCTTGGCATCGTCACCAGCAGAGATTACCGTGTCAGCAGGATGTCGCCGGACACAAAGGTATCGGAATTCATGACACCGTTTGAAAAACTGGTTTATGCGAAAGAAGGCGTCACTCTTTCCGAAGCCAACGATATGCTTTGGGACAACAAGCTCAATGCCCTGCCTATCGTGGATGACAACTGCAGACTGACCCACTTCGTTTTCAGAAAGGACTACGACAGCCATAAAGCAAATCCGAATGAGCTGCTGGATGAGGGCAAACGATATGTAGTAGGCGCCGGCATCAACTCCAGGGATTATCAAGACAGAGTTCCGGCCTTGGTTGACGCAGGAGTGGATCTTCTGTGCATCGATTCTTCAGAAGGCTACAGCGAATGGCAGAAGGATACCATCCAGTTTGTTAGAGAACAATATGGCGATGATGTCAAAATCGGAGCCGGAAATGTGATAGATAAAGAAGGCTTTCTGTTCCTGGCGGAATCCGGCGCTGATTTTGTCAAAATAGGCATCGGCGGCGGGTCCATCTGCATCACCCGGGAAACAAAGGGTATCGGCCGCGGGCAGGCAACCGCTGTCATCGAGGTGGCGAAGGCCCGGGAAGAATACTTCAACAAAACAGGGATCTACGTACCGATCTGCTCCGATGGCGGCATCGTCTACGATTACCATATGGCGCTTGCTCTGGCCATGGGCGCCGACTTCCTCATGCTTGGCAGATATTTTGCCCGCTTTGACGAGTCCCCGACAAACAAGCTGAACATCAACGGCAACTACGTCAAGGAATATTGGGGCGAAGGTTCCAACCGCGCCAGAAACTGGCAGCGTTATGATATGGGAGGAGACGAAAAACTCTCCTTTGAAGAGGGTGTGGACTCCTATGTACCGTATGCAGGCACACTAAAGGACAACGTGGCCCTATCCATGAATAAAGTAAAATCCACCATGTGCAATTGCGGTTCATTAAGCATCCCGGAATTCCAGAGAGAAGCTAAACTCACCCTGGTTTCCGCAACCAGCATCGTGGAAGGCGGAGCCCACGACGTCATGCTCAAAGAAACAAGCACCAACGTAATCAGGTAACGATATGCAGCCGGCAGCCGCCGGCTTGCAGTGATTTAGAGGAGAAACAAGCATGCAATATCAGGGAATAATGGTTGTGGACTTCGGGGGTCAGTATAATCAGCTGATCGCAAGGCGAGTCAGAGACGCAGGCGTGTACTGCGAAATCGTATCCTACAGAAAAGCCTACGAAAGAGTGAAGGAAGAAAAACCTTTAGGCGTGATCTTTACCGGGGGACCGGCTTCGGTGTATGAAAAAGACGCGCCGACGCTGCCTCGTGAATTTTTTGAACTGGGTATTCCGATCCTGGGGATCTGCTATGGTGCACAGCTCATGGCGCAGGTCCTGGGCGGAGAAGTGATCAGCCCGGATTTTAAAGAGTACGGCAGGGTGAAAATCTACTTCGGCACGAAGAAAGACCGGGCCGGAGACTATGACAGCATCTTGTACGATGGGATCCTGAGAGACAACGTATGCTGGATGAGCCATACAGACTATATCAAAAAGGTGCCGGAAGGGTTTACGGTTTCAGCGGTTACGGACAACTGCCCGACAGCTTCCATGGAATATCCGGAAAAGAAGCTGTACGCGGTGCAATTCCACCCGGAAGTCTTCCACACGCCATTCGGCCAGGATCTCCTGAAAAACTTCTTATTTAAAGTGTGCGGATGTGAGCAAAACTGGACCATGGCCAACTTCGCCAAAGAAAAGATCGAAGAGATCAAAAAGATCGTCGGCGATAAGAAAGTACTGTGCGCCCTGTCAGGTGGCGTCGATTCATCGGTGGCTGCGCTGATGGTCCACAAAGCCATCGGAGACAACCTCACCTGCGTATTCGTCGACCACGGGCTCCTGCGCAAGGATGAAGGCGACCAGGTCATGGAGGTTTACGGCAAGCAGTTCAATATGCGGATCCGGAGGGCCGATGCCCAGGAACAGTTCCTGGATCAGCTGAAGGGCGTTACCGATCCGGAAAAAAAGAGAAAAATCATCGGCGCAGAATTCATCAAGGTTTTCGATGCCGAAACAAAGAAAATATTTAGCGAAGTGGGCAAGATCGACTTCCTGCTCCAGGGCACCATCTATCCCGATGTGGTGGAAAGCGGCAGCGGCGAGGCAGCTGTCATCAAGAGCCATCACAACGTGGGCGGACTCCCTGCAGACATGGAGCTGACACTGCTGGAGCCTCTTAGACTTCTGTTCAAGGACGAAGTCAGAAGAGTGGGGGAAGAGCTGGGTCTGGCCAGCCAGCTTGTGTGGCGGCAGCCATTCCCGGGACCGGGCCTGGCCATCCGTTGCCTCGGCGAAGTCACACCGGACAAACTGAGGATCATCAGAGAGTCCGATGCCATCTTGCGTGACGAGATCATGAAAGCGGAATTGGATCGTGATATCTGGCAGTACTTCACAGTTTTACCGAATGTAAAAAGCGTGGGCGTCATGGGAGATTTCAGGACCTATGACCACATGGTAGGCATCCGCGCGGTCACATCCGTGGACGGTATGACCAGCGACTGGGCCCGCATTCCATACGAGGTTTTGGAAAAGGTATCTAACCGCATCGTCAACGAAGTGCCGGGCGTCAACCGCATCGTCTATGACATTACGTCGAAACCACCATCAACCATTGAGTGGGAGTGAGACCTATCCCAATTTACGAAGTAAATTGACGGAAGGTCCACCGTCAGGGTTGGCGAGAATTCTAGCGACCAAAGGGAGCTAGAATACCGCAACCTACGGCGAGACTTATAGCAATGAATGAAGCATATTATCAGAGGTTCCAACATCAGGGTTGGCGAGGCAAATTCCTGCAAATTACGGCTGGAGTGAATGTAAAATAATCAGAGTCAACAAATCTCTAAATTTCAAGGGATTTTACGCATTGTTTAAATAGTTTCATAGAATAAATGGGTAGTTATTCATCGCTTTTAGGATTCAAAAAGTGGAAATCAAAACTATCCATTTATTTTTTATATAAAATGAGACTCTCACTAATGAAAAGGCAGAATTTATAAATTGAAGGTAGCTAAAAATTTCTAACTATGGAAAGCAGAAAAAGAATAATGATGTTTGATAGTAAAGTTCAAAATTTAAGTTATTTACGACCGTTTTTAGGTTTTTCTAAAATATTATGATAAAGAGGCTAACTAAATAAGAATCCAATTTATAGAATTCCAAACATTATTTTTTAGACTTTGCTGGTGACAATCTAAAGTGTGATGATATAAGTTGCAATAACCATAAAATTTCCACTTGGAAAAGATATGCTTCTTTTTAAGAAAGGGAAATTTATAGTTCCCCAAAGTAAACAATCCACGTTTCTAAAAGCAAGCTTGATTTTTAAGTTGCGATATTGAATAATGAAACAGGATGTCGTAAACTGTAAATTGATGGAATATAGAACTGCTTGTTAATGCTTTGTGGTATGATATTACCTTTTTATTTATTATATATTTGAGCTTTAGGGGGACAGTATGACGAGAGAAGAATTTGCTGAGTTTTTAAAGTACTATAGAAGTAAAAATTATAATCCTTATTGCGATCTTAGGTTTCACAACAATGATAACGAGGAAAAAATATTAATTAAAATCATGAGCAGTAATTCAATTGCGAAAGATGTGCGCAACCATTATTTCCCGAAATCTTTAAAGAACATATGTGATCTAAATTTTATCTATTACGAAAATCATGATTATTCAATTAAATCACTATTAACTTGGGGTACTGAACTTGTCGAAGCTTTTTCCGAAGAAGCAGCTACTTTTTTATTGTTAAAAAACAATTACGAAAAGGCTTTGTTTAGTGAAAAATATGATTTGGCATTGAGAATATTAGACGAAATCGAAAAAAAAATTTGTTGTTCTTTATGGACAACTTATCAAAAATTTTTAGTTCTGAATTTCTTAAAACAAGGAGATAGTATATTAGATACTATAAATAAACTACAAAATAGTACTTATACTAATTTTGCGTTGCTTTTAATTTATTATTATTCTAAAATGACAGATCAAACCGTTGTATTTGAAGAATTTAATACAAATATAAGGCAACTCTTGGAAAGTGGCTATAAATCAAATGTCGGATGGAAATACATAAATTATAAATTAAATATAACTGAACCAAAAGAAATACAAGGTATTAAATGTAGCTTAGTTTTCGATGAACAAATTTCATTTATTGATTATTATGAGACATATATTGATGCAATACAAATATTAAGTGGGCAAGAAAGATACTCTGAAATAATAAAAGTTTGTGTAAAATCATTATATCAGAGAATTAATGATTTTAGGCTTAGGAACATATATGCCTCGTTGTTTAATGTCGATGATAACATTATACTTGATGAAAATGCCTGTAATTTGATAGAGGATTATACTCAGGGAAATTATAATGACTTAATAAATAAAATAGAGGATTATTTAAAAGTTCATCCAAACAATTTTGAAATTTGTAATTTATTAATGAAGATTGGAATTGAAAACGAAAAAATTGTAATACCTCATAGTAATTTCTGGATTGAAGTTAATAATATATATCAATTTAAATATGATATCAGGAAGAGCACTAGCATAATTGGAAATTACTATAAACTCTTTTACGGAACATCGTGGAAGTATAAAATATTAAGCATTATGGTTAGAAAATTAAATTATAACTATAATTCAAACATTTTGCACATTTCCATGATGAATGATAGTATTTTTACACCATTATTTTACCAATGTATCAAATCTAATGAAGAAAAAGTATCATATATTGAAAAGTTTAATAGCTTTGCACCTGTGACTAGCGAATTAATACTTTACATGATCAAAGGTGAAATAGATAAAAACACAATTGAAAAAATTGATCCAATAAGATGGAAATATTACGAAATACAATCTTTTATTAAAGAAGGAGATTTGCCTAATAGTATTGAAAAATGTTGTCAAATTCTAGATAATAGCAATGAGATTGAGGGTAAGCGGTATTATCAAGAAAGAATTAGAAGAACATTATATAATTGCTACTTAGCAGTTGGGGACCTTGAAAAAGTAATGAATTTATATGTAGACAGTTTTTTAATAATTGAAGAACTGGTAGTACATATGAACTTGAAAAACTTAATATATGAACTAAATGATGATAATGATAATGAAATTAAGGGGAATGTATGTAGACCTATAATATTTAGCCTCTACTACAAATCTTCGATTGATGAAGTTCTGCCATCCTATTTAGATTATATTGAAAACCAAGGATATAAAACAGTAAAGCAATTGCTTGAAAAATATATTAATTTACATGAAAAAGACATTTTATTTCTCAATAAAGTATGTTCACAGTCATTACTGATGAAAGATTATGTTTCGAAATCTGAATATAATGGTAGTGCCGCTGAATTAAGAGCAGAGGTATTGAAAGTATTAATTAATTTAGATAAAAAAAGTGATAGAATGAAGGAATATCTTCATGAACTAAACTCTATTTATAAAGCAACTCAGTTGCAGAGAAAAATAAATTCATTCAACCATAATCGTATCTTTATTGACACTGAGAATTTATTTCAATACCTTTGCAAGGATTTAGAAAATGAATTCTTAAAATATAAAACTGTACAAGAATTAAAGAACATTGTAATAACAAAAACGGGTAAAAAAGAAGAACTTGAAAGAATAATTTCTTTCGTATCAGAACAGTATTGGGATCAACAACGGTTCTTTCAGAGTATGGCAGAAAAAATAAAAAAAGAATATTTATATGAATCACCTTTCGCATTAGAATGTTTTTTAAGCACTAGAATTCGACATAACTTCTGTAATGATAATCTTAAAAGAACATTTGAAACAGAAAAAATATTTTCTAAAAAAATGAAAGATGATAGTGCTGATTATATTATCAATGATTATTGGAAAAATAAACTTTCAGATGAAGAATATAATTTAATAACTGAAGCATTATCTAGGTTTTCTCAGAGCATTGATTTAAAAATCCAAGAAATAAAAGATAAATGGATGAGAATCAAACTAGATGAATCAAATGAAGGGTTATTTGATTACGGCATTTTTGAAGAATATTTGGCTAATTATTGGATTTTTGATAAAACATTGCTTAATGATGTGGCTGGGTTCTATCAGTTTATTATTGGGGAATTAAATTATTCAACTGGTAGAATTCTAGAAGAACTCAGAGATAAAATAGATAAAGATTTGAAACCTTATTATGACAATTCCCTAGAAGAATTGGGAAACAGTATAAAATTTTTAGAATTTGATGGTACAGTAAAAAGCGAAATGATTAGATGTATTGAGCTATCAAAAGCTAAATACATTGAAGATATAGAAGCTTTTAAAGATATTTTAATTATGGAGTATGAAAAATACCCCAATTTTACTATGGATGAATTAATTGAGTTTTGTTATGAAATTGAGAAGGAAATGAATAATAAATTCTGTAATGTCAAAGTAAAAACTGAGATTAAGATAAAGGATATTTATTATGGGGGTATTTTCCCTTATTTAGTGGATATTATAGGTATTCTAATACGAAATGCAGTAGAACATTCAAAAATTCAAAATCTGGAGGATTTACACTTAGGAATTAAAATAGATTCTTTTCAGGGCAGTAAAATTAGAGAGAAAATAAATAGTAAACTGGAAAACACGGATGGAATTATTGTGTTTTCAGTTTCGAACAATTTATCTTTAAGTGCTGATGAAGAAATAATTAAATCTAAAATAAGTGAAAAGATCAACAATATATATTCAGGAAAATATAATGATAAGAGCAGCCAAGAAGGCGGATCAGGATTATATAAGATTGCTCGAACTATTTATTATAGTTTGAACAGTCCAATGGAATATTATTATGAGCTCGAAGGTGGAGTATTCGAAATTAGTATAGCAACAAACTTAAGCCAATTTTTAAGAAAGGATTTTTGCGATCAATGAGAATATTATGTATGGAAGATCAAGAAGCTAAATACAAACATATCAAAGAAGTCCTGGAAAAGTATAATATTGAACTCAACTGGAAAAAAACATATCAATCTGGATTAATCGAGCTTTTAAATAATGCTTTCGATATTGTGCTTCTTGATATGAGTATGCCTATATCAGAGAATGAATCCAGTAAGGACAATTTCGATAACTATGCGGGAATGTCAGTTTTAAGAGAGATTAAAAGAAAAAGATATTCTGTAATGGTTATAATTGTAACCGGATTTGCTGACTTCCAAAAGGGTAATGAAGTTATAACATTGCATGAACTACTAAATGAAATCGAAGAAAAATATGAAAATTTTTTTTTGGGATGCATTAAATATGACTCTACCTCAATTGAGTGGCAAAATAAATTATTAGAGTTATTACGTTTAGAATAACTTATTAAATATAAGGAGAACAAATGAGGATTTTAGTTGTTGATGATCAAAATGAAAAAGCAAGTGATATTGTAAATGCAGTATTAGTATGTAATAGAATAAAAAGAGAAGAAATAATTATTGTCCCAAGTATGAATGATGCAATTATACAACTGATTGATTTTAAATTTGATTTACTAATTGTTGATATGTGCATACCAGATACATTTGGTGGTAATCTACAAAACAATGGTGGGTTAAGGCTAATTACTATAATAAGAGAAGATAGACGTATTATCAAACCAAGTGAGATAATAGTTTTAACAGCACATGAGGAATTATTTGTAGAATTTGAGGATGAAGTTAAGAAAAACTCTTTTGATATCATTACATATAACAGCAGTTCGGAACAATGGAAAAGTAAAATAAACGCTAAAATAGAATACTTAATAGACTGTGAAAAATCTCTAAGTGAGGGGCGAAAGTATAATTACGATGTTGCAATCTTAACGGCGGTTCCAAAGGAACGGGCTGCTATTGAACAATTGTCTGAATCCTGGGAATGTATTTGCATGGATGAAGACTCTACTCTTTACTACGAGTGCCAATGGAGAAAGGACAGTAAAAATATAAAAGTAATTACTACAAGCCTAATGCAAATGGGAATGGTATCAGCAGCCACTATTGCTACTAAAATGATATATAACTTTGCCCCGCGGTATTTAATTATGCCTGGGATAGCAGGAGGCGTTAAAAATGAATATGAGATAGGAGATATTATTATTCCGAAGGAAGTAAAAGATTACTGCAGCGGAAAGTACACAACTCCAAAAGAGGAAGTGGGATTGGCTGAAGCTGAAAAAAATCCATTGAGACATTTTATACCAACTGCAACATCAATTTCAACAGAACCCGATATCGTTAATAAGTTCGTTAATTCTTATAGCGAAGTACTATCGAAGATCCATTCGGGATGGTTTAACAGTGGTAAATATAAAGTTCCAACAATTAGAAACGGTTACATAGCAAGTGGTGATTCTGTAGTGCAAAATAGCACTGTAATTGATATTTTAATAAGAAGTCATTTGAGAAATGCTGATGCCTTAGATATGGAAGCATATGGACTATACTTTGCAGCACAACAAGCAATCAAGCCTAAACCAACCCCTCTTTGTATTAAGGCAATATCGGATTTTGCTAATAAAGATAAAGATGATGCTCATCAAGCATACGCAGCTTATGTTAGTGCACAATTTATGAAATATTTTATTTTAAACGAATTAGACTTTTAAATATTTTTATACACCTATGTTTTTTTACGCTAAAAGGTTGCAAGTATAATTTAAAACAAGGTCTATGATAGAAATCTTATTAAAATTGCTAATTCAGTGCGTAAATCAAAACGGATATAACAATGAAACTGATTGTTTTATTAACTTGTTAAGATTAATTTGTGAGGATTTTGATTGGTAAATTATCATTGTAAACTACTTGATATAGTTTCTAAATTTTTTATGCGATATAGCTGAAATAAATATTAGCCCAATAATTAATAGAATTTGCCGTAAATTATTATAAGCCACATATTATAATAGACATTATCACCTGCAGAACGCCATCGACTGAGACCGTTAAAATGAAATTTTGAGGGTTACTCTGAAACTAATATACTTTATTTAAGGTAGTTATATGCTTCTATTTTGTACTCACGGAAATTATATGATTCCTAAGCCATGCAAAATATTGTTTAGATCAGATGTTTTAAGCGATTATGGAAAAGATATGGGCACCCATTGTGCAATAAAATGATAATTACCACACAGAACGGTTTTCGAAAGGTTGAACGGAAAATTTCGTTCGGAATATCTTAATCGGCATCAGTTTAAAAACCTTTCTGAAACAAGGGATATCATTGTAGACTAGACCCCAGGAACAAAATCGGGAAAGACCATATTCTTATCTCGGGAACTTGCCTACGGAAAAATATGAAATGCAATTGCAGACAATACCTAACATTCTTAATATGTGGAAACAGGGATGATGTCACTCTCTTCCCAAAACCCCGGGTAATATAAACCATTTTTCAAAAAGAACCAATTCAACTGTTCTTATATTTATAAAATAGAATTCTAATATAAACAATGTCTTGAATAGTCGCGGTGATTCTGATAGAGCGAATTATGGAAATAAATAGTTTCGATATTCATATATACTACAAATAAAATATCATATCCTGTTTGATAACAATGCTCTTTAATATAATACTTAAACAATTGATTAAATGACCGTTTTAGGTGTCCAATGTTGAATAAGTTTAACAGGTAGCTTATAATTACAATTGTTTTGGTAGATATTCTAAACAAATCAAATAGTCTTGGCATACAAAATAACACCGTTAAAAGTTGATTATCTAATACAGCAAATATGATGAGGTTGCATAATGACTAAAGAAAACAAAATTAAAATAGTATCTTCTCGAAAAGGCATCAGCTCAATAAATGTTTCTGAAAATGCATTAATACATATGGATGTTGAGAAACTCTTAGATTCATTGCCAGAGGCCCCGATATTTGATTTAGTTATTTCTTCCCCACCATACAATATCGGGAAAGAATATGAACAACAAATCGCTATTGACGAGTATTTAGCCTGGCAGAAGCGAATTATTGAAAAAATATATATTAGGCTTAAAGATACTGGAAGTATTTGTTGGCAGGTAGGTAATTTTATTGACAATGGATCAATTAGTCCTCTGGATATAGAATTAGCACCGATTTTTAAATCGTTAAAAATGCAACTCCGTAATCGAATTATTTGGCATTTCGGGCACGGTCTCCATGCCAAAAAACGTTTCAGCGGAAGATATGAAGTTATTATGTGGTATACCAAATCTGACAATTATGTATTTAATCTAGATCCTGTTAGGATACCTTCTAAATATCCAAGCAAGAGGAGCTTTAAAGGCCCTAATCAAGGGAAACTATCAGGTAATCCTCTTGGTAAAAACCCTGAAGATGTATGGGACGTTCCAAATGTTAAAGGAAACCACATTGAAAAAACTGGCCATCCATGCCAATTTCCTGTTGGACTAATTGAACGTTTAGTATTATCTATGACGAATGAAGGTCAGTTAGTTTTCGACCCATTTAACGGATCAGCTTCAGCGGGGGTAGCAGCAATTATACATAAACGAAAATTTTGGGGTTGTGAAATACATAAAGACTACATAAAGATTTCAAAAGAACGCTTAACAAAAGCTGTGGATGGTTTAGAAAAATACCGCCCATATAATAAACCGATATATGACCCTAACCAAAGCAATCTATCAAAGATCCCAGAAGAATGGAGAGATATTTATGATTTATAATGTTTATTCATATTGTAATGGCAAATCAGTAGTACCTGGTGAAATACTCGAAAAACTAATGCCGATCATGGATTCAATTAGATTTGACGCACATAAAACTCCAGACAAAACTATTCGCAAATATATCGTTGAGGCAATGCAACAAGTAGGATGGCCTGGGCCAGTTAAACTATCTTCTGATTCGAATATTAGCATAACGTCATTACATCGAAAAATAGGGGCGTGCGTGCAATTTGGGAATATTGGAAGAATGTATGCCGATTTACTTAAACTTCAAACCTTATACAATAAAAATTCTATTATTGCAGCAGTTTTTATTATGCCCAATAGTGACCCTGAAGCAAAAAACTGTGCGCGTGCAACGAGGTTAATGAAAGAATTAGCAATATATGATTCAGTAATTACAGTTCCGATGATTATTATTGGTGTTGGTGAATAAAGGGGGAAGCAAATGACTGGTTCAAAATATGGTTGGGAGCAATACAGAAGAGAGGAAGAGATTAAAAAACTAACTACATTTTCGTCTGAACGTATAAAAACGATTCACTTTAATGGCGAGAGGGTAGATTTAAAAGTTATTAGCGTTCCGATTGAACTTCCAGCATATCGTTTAGAAAACGGACGCACTTCGTCCGCACAGGATCAGTATATCGCATCGAATACTGGTATCCCAGAGGACTTTTTTACTCGTGATTTAAATTCTCCTGAGGCTCAGGAAATTCAGCATTCTTTATTATTAAAGTTAGTTAATCGTTCTCGGTTAGAGAAAGAGTTCAAAAAGACTGATACGCATCAAACGGAACCTCTAATTTGCACACCGGAAGGGTTTGTAATTAATGGTAATAGACGTTTAAGCTATTGGAGAAATCTTTATTATAACTCGCCGGATACATATCCATTTTATAAATATATAGAAATTGCAATTTTCCCATATTCTGATGAGGATTCAATATTACAATTAGAAGTTGATCTTCAGATAGCGCCAGATATCAAAGAGGATTATATTTGGCATGCTGAAGCAAAAATGATCATTCGGCATAGAGATAAGTATGGTTACGATTCAGAAAAGTTGGCAAAAATATTTAGAAAAGATTCTAAAAAAGAAGTTGACGAATTGTTGAGTATGTATGATCTTGCGGAGGAGTTTTTGCATAAACATGGTATAACTAAACAGTGGGATAAAGTTACGGGCCAGTTACAGGCATTTAAAGATTTGGCAAATTATCTTTATTCAAAAAAAGCATTTACTTCAGATGCACACGCAACAGTTTTTAAGAACATTGGATTTTCATATATTAAGCTTGCAATAGATAATAATTTGGATGGGAATAGTGCACACAAGAATATTGTTAATGCCAAAAAATATTATCCGAATGTAGAAGCTGTGCTTTTGACAAACTATGCATCTCAAGTCGAAAGCATTACTGCCGCCTCAGGAACGGAGCCGGATGTAATATCTTTGCTTGAGAATGGCTTTGTTTCAAATCAAGAACAAGGTCGCCTAGCGGCATTAACTCAAATTCTTGAAAGCGGTAATCGTGATCATGAAATAGCGTCTATGGTTACTGATGCCGTTGAGGAACAACAAGAAATTCAGAAAGAGAAAAAACGAAATACAAGTGTTTTTTCTTATATAAAAGATGCTCATGGGAAACTCGAAAGTGCGATTGCTGCAATTGCAAACAATTCAAGCGGTTATAATCTTTCAAAAGCAGGTGTAAATGCTCAATTAGACAATATCGAAACCTGCATTCATCAGTTGAAAGTGTGGTTAAGTGAATGATAATAACAGTCGATTATAATCCTCTCCATAATACAGCTAATATTACATCCAACATTCCTGATGGATATGCTTGGTCACAAATCTGTACTATTGCACGGAGCGATTGCTCAACTGCAGTAGTTCTTGGAGTTACTCTAATAATTCCTTGGTATAAATTCCTTTCTTTTAAAACCAGATTGCTACATTTGACTCAATATGCATATCCAGCTAATATAATTCTGTCAGATGCAGCTAAAGATAAACTTAATAGGGATAAAAAAGTAAGCTATACTGAAGCGATACAAATCCCAAAAATAAATGGAGATCAACTAAAAGCACGACTATTATCAGTTGGTTTTGTGCGCCCATTAAGCGATAACCAGATTCGCAATGTTTGTAAATTAGCATCACTTCCAGCTGGTGCTACATTTTCAGTACCAGGCGCCGGTAAAACTACAGAGGCTTTAGCGTATTACTTTTATAATGCGTCACCAGATGACCGGCTTCTGATTGTAGCTCCCAAAAACGCACTCGAGGCATGGAATGAGCAATTGTCTGAATGTTTAGCGAACCCAGCTGCACATTTCACTCGGTTACGGGGTGGAGCAAGAAAAATTACCACTTTGCTAGCTGATAAACCGCAATTTATCATTATTTCTTATCAACAATTTATTAGGGTTCAGGATATAATAAAAGACTATATTTGTGAAAAAAGAACTTTTATGTTTCTCGACGAAAGCCATCGAATAAAGAGCGGATCCCAAGGTATTGCAGCAGAGGCTATAGTTTCGGTTTCCGATATACCATATAGGAAATTAGTTATGTCTGGAACACCGATGCCTCAGGCAATTGAAGATTTATTGCCACAGTTTAATTTTTTATATCCGGATGTGACAGTCGATATATCCGATATTATAGATCGCTTTCAAAACGTATTTGTAAGAACTACAAAAGCCGAACTCGGACTTCCGGAAGTTAATAGGGTAAGAGTACCACTGAGATTAGGCCCTAAACAGGAAATTTTCTACAATTTATTACGTTCAGCAACAGCTCGTGATGCCGCTGGAATGAGTCGTAACAATAAAGCATTTATGCGCAGTTTAGGAAAGAGCATAATTAAAATTATGCAATATGTATCAAATCCAGCCCTGTTGGTAAAAGATATAAATTTTATGTTCGATTCAAGACTAAGTGATGCAATTATGGAAGAAAACAGCACTAAAATTGATAAAGCTTGCGAAATGGCAAGAGAATTTGCTATACGGGGATATAAGACAATTATATGGACTTCATTTGTTGAAAATGTTGAAACAATTGCTCTAAGACTTTCTAATATTGGTGCAGATTTTATTCATGGCGGTGTAGATGCGGGGGATGAGACGGAAGAAGATACCCGAGAATGGAAAATAAAGGAATTTAAAAATAATCCGAGTAAGTGGGTACTTGTAGCAAATCCAGCGGCTGCATCAGAAGGTATCAGTTTGCATATGGTGTGCCATCATGCAATTTATGTCGATAGAACTTTTAATGCAGCCCATTTTTTGCAATCTGAAGATCGAATTCACCGATATGGATTAACGCCCGGCACTCAAACAAATATTTATGTCCTAGAGTGTTCAAATACAATTGACGAAATTATTAATGACAGACTCATTAATAAGGTTGAACTGATGAGTAGAGCACTTAATGATCCGTCGCTATCCATTCTTGCAGATATATCTTCAACTGAAGAAAGCAATGAATATGGGGGCATAGATCAAAGCGACGTTGATGCAATAATGCAGTACTTAGGTGGTGGGCAATATGATTAGGTTATCGCCAGGGATGTTAAACGCTGCAAGTTGGCTTATCAATACAAGTAAAAATCATGTTATCCAACAACATAAAATTTTGTCGGATTTGAATAACATTATAGGGGTAAAGGCTGCAGATGTTATCGAAACATCTATAAAATGTCAATGGATTTATATTGACTCAGAAGACATTATACATCCCTCTCTGAAGGCTGAAGATTATTCAAGTTTTTCTGTTGACGTAAGCAGACGTATGCTTAGAGATTTCATTCTTCAAGTTAAACCCGCATGGATGTTATTGTTGAAGCGGGGACGTAAAGAAAGTGTTCCATATTTAGATAAAGATTCACAAGCGTGCTTCTATAATAGTGAGCTTATGAATAATCCGATAGACGATCTTGCGGCTAGTTGGTGGATTCAACTCGAAAGCAAAATATTTCAAATTAATAATGATGCTAATGCTATGACAGGTTTAGTCGGAGAACAACTTTCGTTGAAATATGAAGAGAAACGTGTTGGAAGGATGCCTGATTGGTATTCAATCGATAGCAACAAAGTTGGATTCGATCTCCTTTCCATTGTAGATCCATTAAATGATTTCAAGCTTAAAATTGAAGTGAAATCGTCAAAAAATGAAATTAACGAAGCACTTATCCATATTACTTATAATGAATGGTTAACGGCAATTTCGAGTACGGATTACGTTTTCCATTTGTGGCTAATATCAAATCGTCCTCAAATAGCTGTTATCGATAAAACTGAAATGGTGCGTCATATACCGATATGCTCAGGTGATGGGAAATGGGAAACAGTTGAGATTCCATTTAATACATTTAATGATTATTTTATGCCGTATAACTATCATACTTTTGATCTAGAACAATAATCACTAATGTTAGATTGTACTGCTTAAAGTCACTGCAGTATGTGCTTTAAGAATGACAAGAGAAAAACTGATATCATGGAGGATATTTCGTGAAAAAATTAATTATAGTGTGCGAAGAAAAGCTTAGACAGTACGGGGACTTTTTAGCTCAACTAATAAGTCTTGAAGACGATAAGAATGATCAGGTTGTTGGTGCAAAAGACGGAGCGGTAGCAGCACAGGTTTGGACAGAAAAGGAATATGATTCCAATGCCGTTCAGATATCCTCAGAGCAGTATATTTTGTTTATTGGAAACAGTAAATTGATTAAAGATAAGAGATTACATATGCAGGAAAAGTTTTCTGAGTATGGAATGCAATACGGATGGCTTGGTAAACAAGGTGTGATATTTATTGATAAAGTAGTCTCTCTTGATGAGTATGATAATTTCTTTCAATACGCAAAGAAGATTCAACCAGCGATTGCAAAACTCATTGAAAAAAAAGCAGTTGTATTTGCATTACCAGACCCAAATGCCGAAGATGGTAAAGATGAAGCATTTGGACTTAAAAAGCTTTTGGCACCTATGAAAGCAATCCCGGCTGCTATAGTGAACGCACCTGTACAGGGTTTAAATTTGTTCACAAAAGCAGCAAACAATAATAAGATCGAAGAGCAAGAATATTCATGTCTAATCCTTATGTTTTATCTAAAAGGATTAAGCGCGTTTTTAGGTCTGAATCAGTAATAATTATGGTGGTAGACTTCCAAGAAGGATATGAATACTTTGAAAAGAATTCCGGAGCCATTATAGGTGCTTATGATGGTGGGTATTTTGGTGCGAAAAGAGCGGAATATATTGATTCGATCGATAAAGAAATCAGTTTGCTTGAAAAAAGCATAAATGATTTTTTCGGGAAACAAACCCCAAGTAAAATGCTTAAAGGAGATGTTGCAGAATTTTGGCATGCGGGCACATTTAATGTAAACGCCGCAATAAATGAATCTACGCATCGAGTGGCTGTTGACCGAAGCCATAATTTTGGGTCGATCGATTTATCCAGTAATTTTAAAGAAAGCTTTGGTTTAAAATATTATGGAAGCGCACAAGAAAGTGCATGCCAACAAGCAGTCAGCGTATTTCAACGATTTAAAGAATACCAAGCCAAAGGCGGTATTGATAGTATAGAAAAGTACCTGGCAGATAGAAATTATTCTAATGTAGATGCAGTCTTAAATGATCCTATTTATTCCGGACAGATTAGAGTCATACCCCATGACCAATTGGCAGAGGCAACTGCCTGGTTGGAACGTATGATTAATACCGAAGGAGCAAGACGTCCGGAGCAGGTTAAGCGTTATCAAGATACATTAGATTTATTGAGAGATAGAATTTTAGATAACAAAGGGAATGAATCAATAACTCTGAGCAAGACGGATGCCGAGAAACTTGCAGTAATTGCCAAAGAAGGAAAATTTAGAGCCGATGATTTCGGGATATCAGCACCTGAAGTTTTATCAATTGAACTTGTAATGAAGGAATCAATAAAAGCTGGGATGAGTGCTGCTGTAATCTCTCTTGCGCTTAGAGTAGGACCTGAAATATTCAAAACAATCGATTATCTAATAAGAAACGGCGAGATCGAAGAAGGCCAGTTTAAAAAGATAGGATTTGCAGCGGTTACAGGTAGTTCGGAAGGTTTTATCCGTGGTAGTGTTGCAGCTGCGATTACAGCTTGCTGTAAAAGTGGACTCCTTGGGGAAGTTCTAAAAGATGTATCCCCTGGAGTTATAGGTGCCGTTACTGTTATTGCGATGAACACTTTGAAACAAGCTTATCAGGTTGCAACAGGGGGAAAAACACGAACTGAGATGTCTAATGAATTAATAAAAGATATGTTTGTGATTTCAGCATCTATGGCTGGTGGATATGTCGGACAATTAATACTTCCTCAGCTTCCAGTTGTTGGATATATGATTGGTAGTTTATTAGGTTCGTTAATTGGGTCCTTTTCTTATAACATCGGATACAAAACAGTGATTTCCTTCTGCGTAGAAACTGGAATCACGATGTTTGGGCTTGTTGATCAGGACTACTCACTTCCCGATGATATAATTAAGGATATTGGGCTTGCAACCTTCGATTACGAAACATTCAAGCCTGAATCCTTTGAGGCAGAAACATTTGGGTTTGATACTTTTAGTTTTGGCACTGTACAGCCTGAGTCCTTAGAAATTAAATGTTTAAGACGTGGAGTAATTGGTATCTCAAAGATAGGGTACGTTGGATAAGATTTAATTTATGCTCGAGATAGCTATCCACGTGAGCCATCGAACATAAAAATCATCGAGCTAGTTTTATAATTCCTTAGTCTGTTATAAAATCTGTTCTGATTTTCTATCTTTTAAATCAGACGGGGCCAATATGATATCAACATTATTCTTAATGACATTAACGGTTGCTACTTTTAGGCAAGGTTTTAAGGATATTTCACCATCAACAAAGGAGCTGATGAAGTTAACTCTCGAAGTTAAAATAGCCCATAGTGGGCATCTGGTGCTTCGATGGATAATAGACAATATTTATATAAAGACAAATCCTGCTGGCAATTTAAAGCCTGATATAGAAAAATCCACGGAAAAAATTGATTGCGCCGTAGCAACCATCATGGCTCTTGATCGTGCAATACGCTATGGAGTCGCCAATAACAGTGTTTATGATGAGAGAGGTATATTGATTATATCGAAACATATGTATAGATTTCCAAATATTATTGTTATAATGGGAGAGCAGCTTAAACATAATAAACAATCCTTGCGGTTTATAGTTTACTGAAGTTATATGTAAAAAGAAATTATATTTGAAAGGTCGAATAGGCGATGGAAGATTGGTTTTTTAGTAGAATAACGGATTATTGGGATAATAGAGATAAGAACTCTATTTTTGAACATTCACAAGTTTTTCGAAAATATTCCGTCGAAGAAAAGAGCGAGATTATTACCTTGATTAATAAATCCATAACCAAACATTTCTCGGTATTAAGCAATGAGCAGCTAATGAATGTTGCGTGGATAATTGCTGATGATATGTATAAATCTGTTAATGAATTTACGACATTTGATGAATCTATCTCCGAATATCTTTACGCAACAGCGGGTACATTTTTTGATTTATTCAAAGATAAAGGATATTCGTTGCATTATTTGACGAACAACACATTTTCTGATTTGCTTAGGCCGTTACACATTTTTCGAAAGTGTTTTATGGCAGCAAACTTACAATATATCTGTCCTCAGGAAGTGGCGTTATATCTAATGAAACAGGACGGGATCGGCGAAACTGAATATTACCATTACATTGATAGATATATCAAAGAAGCTGAAGAGCTTGCAGATCAAATAATCGATCGCTGCAACGAGAATGGCGATAGTTATTTTTATCTATATATTGACGGGGATAATGAGAAATTTTTAAGTTCTCTTGAAACAATTGGCAAAGCGGGCATTATTACTGCCATTAGAACGGAAGCGCCTAAGAAAGGAACGGCCTGCGAACTATATTTCCCGGAATAATATGGGAAAGCCGAATGGATTCCATAAATTTTTAAATATGTAGAGCGCATATTTATCCCGGTTTTCCATTGGAGAAATACTGAGTGCCAGCTAAATATGAAGAACTTTCACTTTCATATTTTATAGCTCTTGCCAAACATTCGTTACGAACTGCATTTTGTACTATGATATCCTGATTTTTGCCTTAACTATCAAACCAAACCTTATTCAATAGAATAATGCCTTCAACTATTTGATCCTCTGATAAACTGCTGAAGCCTAACTGAACCATATTGTCCGAATAGTTTTCTTTATTGTACCAATGCCTTGAGACTGGATATACCGTTACTCCAACTGATTTTGCACTGTCTACAAGCTGTTGCTCCGTCATACTATTGCTTAATTCCAATACGATATGTAACCCTGCATTTCTGCCATGAACTATAACTTTCTCTCCCATCAACTCGTTTATCGTACGGATCAAAATGTCATATCTTCTCTTATTTACCACACGCATCTTTCTCAAATGCATATCCCAGTGACCTTCGCTCATAAATTTGCATAAAATGGCTTGCTCAAGCAAAGGAACCGGAGAATTATATTTGGCAAAATTCTTATTATAGATTTCCAGCAAATGCGGCGGAAGGATCATATAGGTCATCCTCAAACCCGGTGCCAGCGCTTTGGAAAAAGTACCCATATAAACAACTCTGCCTTTGGTATCGCTGCTGTATAAAGATGGGATCGGATTACTGTTATACCTGAATTCACTGTCAAAGTCGTCTTCAATGATCATAGCATTGTTCTTTTCTGCCCAATCCAGTAATTTAAGGCGTTTGTTGATTGGCAGCACCACGCCCATGGGAAATTGATGGGACGGGGTCAAATACAATAATCTTGCGGCAGTTTTATTCAACTTCTTCAGATTGATCCCATCCTCTTCGATTTCTACGGGTATCACATTGAACCCGTTGTTTAAAAACACGACCCTGGCGCCATCATAGCCAGGCTCTTCCATGGCAACGTTGGTTGAGAATTCCCTGAATAACTGGCACAGCAAACTCAGACAGGATTGAGTTCCTGAGCATAAGATCACCTGGTCCGGCTGACAGTCGACACCCCTGGAAGCGCTGATATATTTGATGATTTCAATGATCAACTCAATTTCGCCTTTTCTTTCGTTGTAGGCAACAAGATTCTCGAAACTGTCTGAAGCCACTACCTGATTCATAATTCTTTTCCAGGTTTTCAAAGGGAAGTAATTAAAATCCAATCTGCCAAATTGAAAATGATATTCTTTGTCAAAGACCGGCCCCTGGTCATGAATCGACTTTTGATATTTGATTTTATTTTTGGGGCTTTTTCTTAATTCTTCAATTAAAGCAGCATCGATCTTTTGTACCACATAACCACTGCACGCTTTACTTGTAACATATCCTTCGGAATAGAGCTGCTGATAAGCGCTTTCAACAGTATTTTTACTGATATTCAGTTCTTTTGATAAATTTCTGATGGATACCAAACGGCTTCCTTCTAAAATTTCCCCGGTTTCAATTTTCCCCCGGATCTGTTGATATAATTGCAAATATAGCGGCGTAGTTGAATTTTTATCGAGTATAAAAATAGTGATCACTCCTTTAAACTGTACCTAAACAAAACTGAAAAAACGACGAAATCAATGATGATACTTTCAGTATAGTAGATAGTCAATGAGAATTCAATTTATTATTCGGGTGAAAACAACTGTACCTATAAAGATTGCAAAAATTGACTCTTTTACAGGGGTTAATATCATAATATAATGAGGTCAATTTAAAACACGATATCACGCAATATTCTGGAAACAATCAGAAGATTATCGGGAAGGAGCTATTGTTTAGTATATGGAAAAGTTGTGTACAGATCAGTCCAAGGTGATTTTTGAAGAGACAAAAAAATATTTGTCCGATGGTGTGGCAAGTTCATTCCACAAAGGGGAAGATGAAGAATACCCAATTTGTCTGGAAAGAGGCAAAGGGTCAAAGGTCTATGATGTGGATGGCAACGAGTATATCGATTATGTGGGAGCTTTTGGGCCAATGCTTCTGGGTTACTGCCCGGAACAAGTGAATAGAGCTGTTATCAAGCAGCTCGAACAAGGTACTCAGTTGGCGGCTACCACGCCGGAACTGTGTAGGCTTGCAAAAAAACTAATTGATATCATTCCCTGTGCAGAAATCGTATCCTTTCAAAGCTCCGGTACGGAAGCGAATATGCATGCTTTACGAGTAGCCAGAGCTTTTACAGGCAAGAAAAAAGTAATCAAATTCGAAGGCCAGTATCACGGCTGGACCGATGAACTGAAAATAAGCATTGATGCGGACTACCTGCATGAGCTGGGGCCAAAACACGAGCCTAGCAGGATTTTTCATTCAAAAGGTCAGAGGAGTGAAACGGCAGACGATATCATCATACTTCCGTGGAATTGCCTTGAAATCTTGGAGGATACTCTGAAAAAGCATTCCCATGAAATAGCCGCAATTATTACTGAGCCCATCATGCTGGATTCGGGTCCGATCCTGCCAAAAGAAGGGTACCTGGAAGGCATGAGGGAGCTGGCTACAAAATATAATGTGGTTCTGATTTTTGACGAAGTGATCACAGGTTTCCGCGTTGCGCTGGGGGGAGCCCAGGAGCTCTATCAGGTGACGCCGGATATGGCCGTTTTTGCAAAAGCCATCGCCTCCGGTTATCCGTTGTCGGCAGTAACGGGGAAAAAAGAAATCATGGAATCAGGCGTTCATTCCTCCGGAACCTTTAACGGGAATCCGATCTCTGTAGCAGCCTCTTTGGCAACACTGGAGGCATTGGAGGATCCGGAAGTGTATCAGCAGCTGGACAGGCTGGGGAAAATGCTGGCTGACGGAATCAAGGGGCTTACAGAAAAATATAACAAAAAGATATATTCGGATTCCATCGGATCCATCGCCATCCTGGTTTTCGGAATGAGCGAATCGCCGGAGGACTTCAGGGATTTTATTGAAAAAGCAGATGTGAACGGATATGTTGATTTTGTAAGAAAGGCGAAGGACTACGGCGTGCGTTTTACTTCAAAAAGAGGCAGGCTCTATCTCTCCACTCAGCATACGGAAGAGGATATACAAAACACGCTGAAAGTAGTGGAACAGATATTTTCGGAGGCATAGGAGAAAAAACCATGGATATATTTGATTTGAAAGGAAAGGTTGCCGTTGTGATCGGAGGAAGCAGCGGACTCGGTAAGGGTATTGCCGAAGGTTTGGCAGCTGCGGGAGCTTCGGTGATCCTTGGAGGAAGGAGACTGGCGGAGCTGGACAAGGCCGCTTCTGAGATCCGGGAAAAAACAAATTCGGATGTTACGGGAATTTCAGTTGATATTACATCGGTCGAAGCAATCTATGATTTCGTAGAAAAAGTAGTCAGTGCGAAGGGGCATATCGATATATTGGTCAACAGCGCCGGCCTGAATATTAGAAAATCCGCACTGGATTTTGAGGAAAAAGATTGGGACAATGTGATGGACGTCCAGCTAAAATATGTTTTTTTTATGAATCAGGCTGTAGGCAAACATATGATAGAGAACAATATTAAGGGAAAGATCATCAATATCGCTTCCTTGACCAGTGTGCTGGGATTAAAGAATATGATGGCATACTGCGCTGCCAAGGGCGGCATCGTGCAGATGACAAAAGCACTGGCAAATGAATGGGCGCAATACGGAATAAATGTCAACGCAATAGGCCCCGGCTATTTCGAGACAGAAATGACCAAACCTCTTTTAAGCGATATCAAAGTCGTGGAGGCCATGATCGAAAAGATCCCACAGAGGCGTCTGGGTGTACCGGCGGATCTGGTAGGAGCCGCAGTATTACTGGCTTCTGAGGCGTCTGCCTATATGACCGGCCAAGTCATCTATGTGGACGGCGGCTGGCTCATCGAATAGAAAGAAGGAGCACTCACTGCTCATGGACGGAGGGAATCAATTGTCACCAGAAGGAATCATATTAAACATTCAGCGTTTTACCATCCATGACGGACCGGGCATTCGTACGGAGCTGTTTTTAAAGGGATGCCCCTTGAGATGCGACTGGTGCAGCAATCCCGAGAGCCAGATGGCGCAGATACAGCTGGGTGTATATAAAACCAAATGTATTTCACGTAATAAATGCGGCGCGTGCGAGAAGGCCTGCCCCCAGGAGGGCGTACTGAACTTTACCCGGGGCAAACTTGCTTTCATTGACAGCAGCAAGTGTACCAATTGCCTTGCCTGCTATCATGCCTGCCCTTCGGATGCCATCAAGCAGTGGGGCAAGCTCATGACGGTGGACGAATGCATGGAAGAGATCCGCAAGGACAAGGGATATTTTGAACGCTCCGGCGGGGGCATTACGGTTTCAGGAGGGGAGCCTCTGTTCCAAAGCGATTTTGTGGCAGAGCTATTTAAAACCTGTAAAGCCGAAGGCATCCAGACTTGTCTGGAGTCCACCTTCCATACCGACTGGAACGTCATAGAAAAGATCCGGCCTTATACGGATATGATGATTTCGGATATCAAGCATATGGATACGGAGATCCATAAAAAGTTTACCGGTGTGAACAATGCCAGGATACTGGAAAATTTACGGCGGCTGACGGAAGAAAAATGCGAACTGATTTTGCGCATTCCCGTTATCCCGGATGTAAACGATGATATGGATAACATTAAAGCTACCGCTGATTTTATTCTGGGTCCGCTTGGCGGGCAGATCAGGGTGCTGCAGCTTCTGAGCTTTATGCGTCTGGGAGAAGAAAAATATCGTTCCCTGGGCATGCCCTACAAGATGGAGGGTGTCAAGGTAAACAGGAAATCATTTCAGAAGCATATCAATGAACTGGCGGATTATTTCAATGGTCGCGGCATCCATTGCCAGGTAGGTACGAAAGAAAAACAGTAAAAATTATGAGGGGGTAATTTGTAATGAGTTCTATACCTGAAAACACATATAAAAAACCTTGCGGTACAGAGCCTTATGACCACACGTACAGTCTGGGCTATCAGGTCCACCATGAAGACTGGTCTCCATACCCGCGTGTCAACCGTCTTAGGCAGACATTCTTAGATAGGCCCTACGACGTCGATGTGGAGAGATTAAGACTGGTTACCGAAGCATACAAGAAACATGAGGGATGTGCGCCCAAGCTTCAGTGCGCTTATGCCTTTGAGAATATACTGCTTCATGTCAATATTGACATCTATGATGAGGATTTGATTCTGGGTGAGATCGCTGCGCCGGCAAAGGCATCGCCGATCTATCCGGAGTTTTCCGTGAACTGGATCATTGATGAAGTGCAGCATTTTCCGTTTGATCAGCGTGAGTATGACCAATTCTACATCCGGACCGAAGAGGACAAAAAAGAGATCCTGGAGCTTTGCAATTACTGGGTAGGGAAGACAGTGGACGATCTGATCAATTTAAGACTGGAAGAGGATCAGATCAAAGGTTCTGAGGTGGGGAAGAAGATTTTTCAGACCAATCTGTATCATTATGCAGGCGTCGGGCATCTGGTCATCGATTATGATAAACTGCTGAGAGTAGGCTTCAACTGTTTGATCCAGGAAGCTCAGGAAGCTTACAAACAGCTGACCAAGAAAGATGTGGAATATGCCGATAAGAGGGATTTTTACGAGTCGACGATGATCTCCCTAAAGGCTGCGATCCGGTACATTGAGCGTTATGCGAAGCTGGCTGATGACCGCGCAGCAACAGAAAAGGATCCTAAGAGGAAGAAAGAGCTTGAAACCATGGCGGCAAACTGCCATCAGATTGCAGGCGGACCGGCAAAGACCTACTGGCAGGCGTTGCAGCTGTTCAATTTCGCAACGACTCTCATTCAAATCGAAAGCAACGGGCATTCGGTTTCCTACGGCCGCATGGATCAGTGGCTGTATCCTTATTATGAGGCGGATATCAAGAACGGCACACTTACAAAAGAATTCGCCCTGGAGCTTCTCGAGGTCCAGTTTGTTAAACTGAACAACCCGGTCAAACTCAAGGATAAGGGTACCGTGATCGTGCGGAATGGCCGCAGCTATGGGGGTGAATGCCTGACCATCGGCGGCGTGGATCGAGACGGCAATGATGTGACCAATGATCTCACCATGTTGATACTGGAAGGTTCTGCCCATACACGGATGCTGAATCCGTGGCCTTTGGTCCGCATGCATGAAAATACGCCATATGAATTAAAAGTGAAAACAGTTGAATGTATCCGCGCAGGTTACGGACATCCGAAGCTCTTCAATGACGGTCCCACCATCAAAGCAATGATGAAGAAGGGGATGACCCTTGAAGAGGCTAGAAATTATGCGGTAGTAGGCTGCGTGGAGTTCAATCTTCCGGGCAAGGAGTACGGATTGCACGACGCCGCTTATGTGAATACAGCGAAGATGATGGAAATGGTACTCAATGGCGGACGCTGCCTGGATTGCGGCCCGCATTGCGCAAGATGGGAGAAATGCGGTGCTGTTGGGGATCATATTGGCCCGGATACCGGCAGCCTTGATACATACAAGAGCTTTGACGAGGTCCTTGAGAGCGTCGACAAGCAGTTCGATTACTGGTGCGACCAGATGTGCAGCAGTTTGAATATCATCGATAAAGCCCATCGGGCCCGCAAACCGCTTCCGTATGTTTCCGCATTTTTCGAGGACTGCATCGCTACCGGCAAGGATCTGACAGAGGGCGGAGCCAAGTATAACGGCACGGGTCCGCAGGCAAGCGGTCTGGGTACTTGCGCAGATTCATTGGCTACGATCAAGCAGCTGGTGTTCGATGAGAAACGCACCACCGGTGCTGAATTACTTCAGGCTGTGAAAAAAAACTGGAAAGGCTATGAGGCGCTCAATGCGCTTGTAAATAGCTCGAAGGTCCATCATTACGGCAATGATGACGATTATGCAGATGATCTGTTTAAATATATGTTCGAATGCTACTGCAGAAATATCGCAGGCCGTAAGACGCCAAGAGGCGGCGAGTTCAGGCCGGGAGTCTACTCTGTAAATGCCAATGTAGGCATGGGTCTGAATACCAATGCTTCACTGGATGGCCGCAAGGCTGGTGAAGCCATCTCTGACAACATGGGACCGGTGCATACGGATGGCGGGTCTCACGATATCAATGGCCCCACTGCGATCGTAAACTCTCTTACCAAGGTGGATCACAGCATCGCCACCAATGGCACGCTCATGAACCTCAAGTTCTCCCAGGAGGCTGTTGCAGGCATAGAAGGGAGAGACAACCTTGTCAGCTTTATCGAAGAGTATATGGCGAAGCAGGCGATGCATGTCCAGTTCAATATCATGAGTGCGGCAACCATGAGAGCTGCACAGAAGAAGCCTCAGGATTACAAAGACATGCTGGTGCGTGTTGCCGGATACAGCGCGTATTTCGTTGAGCTTGGCAAGCCGCTGCAGAAAGACCTGATCCAGCGCACGGAGCTGCATTTCTAAATATAAATAATTAGTGCCGGTCAAAGGCCGACGCAAATGAAAAATAAACCGCTTATGATGTTGCGAACAGTTTCTGATGTAATAAGCGGTTTTTTTAGTCGGGCATTTTTGTAAAAGGGAGAACCTAAGTAAAAACGCTACCGCCTGCATGGAATTACTATTATAATATAAAATAATAATAGTAGAATCGTAATTAAAGTATTTTGTAGGGGTGCCTGTGGAGGGGACCCTGAGGATCGCCCAACGAGCCGGCAACACCTGCTATTTTGCAGTGGCAGGAGTGGAGATTTCGTAAGGTATTGCAAACCGCAGAGTAAAGGATCAAAATCATAGGCTCTGTTTAAGAAAGGTGTTGAAAAGAATGTTTATGACGCCGTCACAGCTAATCGTAGCAGCAGTTATCATTATATTGTTTTTAGTTCTGATGTTTATTGGTAATAAATATCAGAAATCTAAAAGACTAAGTCCACTGACTTCCATTGCATTTGGATTTATATTGGCTGGAATTGTTTTCGGCGATAACAGATTAATTTGCTATAGTTTGTTTGCAATTGGAATAATTCTATCTGTAATTGATGCGTATATAAAATCAAAAAATAATTAACAGGTGGTCGGGAAATAACATCTGAAAACACTCCCGAATCCAGGGGAATACCGGCCTTTTATGTTAGAATATGATTATATTATGCCCATTTCTAATGGTGAAAATGAAGCAAAGGGATCAGTACAAAATATAGGAGAAACATATGATTGCAGATGCGAAAAAAATAATCTCAGAAAACGAATTCTGCGCATTATCTACATGCTACAACGATTTACCCAATACATCGTTGATGCAGTATATTTGCGATGAAAACTGTACTAAAATATATATGATCACTCTTAAAGGAAGTTCAAAATATAAAAATATAGTAAAAAACCAGAGAGTGAGTCTGTTGATCGATACAAGACAAAAAGTTGAAAATAGTCAAGGACAGATAAGAGCACTGACCATTTACGGCGAAGCGAATCTAATTGAGGATTCTGATCAATGTAAGAATAAAATCAACGAGTTGGTAAAGAAATTTAGTAATCTGACCAGACTTTCGGAAAACGAAAACTGCATTGTAATAGAGGTAAGCGCGGAGAGTTTATTATTGCTTGATAGTGCTGATCAAAGTACATATATAGAGATCAGGTAAATTGCAAGAATTAGGATAGGTGGAAACATTGGATAATCGGACAGGTAAAAAAACCCATAATTTGTTTCGTAGTTTCAAGTTCGCATTCGCCGGGCTTTTTGAATCCTTTAAAACAGAAAAAAATATGAAGATCCATATTCTGATCATGGCGCTTGTCATCCTTGCGGGATTCCTTTTCAAGATCAGCAGAACGGAATGGATGATATGCATCATTTTATTTGGAGTTGTCATAGCTGGCGAAATGTTTAATACGGCAATCGAAACATTAGTTGATATGGTAATGCCGCATCAAAATGAAAAAGCAAAACTGGCAAAAGATCTGTCCGCAGGTGCAGTCTTGATCCTTGCCATTGCAGCAGCGATTATCGGAATGATGATATTCATACCAAGAATTATTTAACCTATTAAATTGAATGCTTCTCCCTCGATTTCTCCAGCTCGTCCATCATGACCCGATAGATTTCTGGATGTTTTGTCTTCATTCGCAGAGGGTTTCCATCCCTATCGAGAAAGCAGTGCCTGGTTTCGCCTGTGCAGCGAAGTTCGCCGGTCTGCTTATCGAGGATCTCATAAGAATAGCTGAACTTCATTCCGGTGAAGTTCGTCAGCCTGACTATGATTTCAACACTTTCGCCAAAATAGGTTTTTTTCTTGTATTCGCAGGACAAGCCCAGAACAGGGCTTATGATGCCTTGCTTTTCCATCTCTGCATAGCCAATCCCCAATTGCTCCAGGTGATCGATACGCGCTTCTTCGAACCAACGTATATAATTTGAATGATGGATGATGCCCATCTGGTCAGTTTCATAATATTGGGTCTTATGTTCATATGGTTTCATAGCATATTCTCCGCATATCCGAGTTTGATTAAACGTCACGAATACATTATAACAAGTGAAACAGGAAATACAATATTTTCAAATCAAGGTTCCGGATCACACAAGTTCACAGAGGAAACACGCATGCTCCAGCTGTGACAAGCACCGATAAATATGATAAAATATTCAGCAATAGTGTATTTGGAGGCAAGAATAATGAACAACGAGGTAACCGTTAAGGACTGGCTGATCACCATGCTGATTTTGTGTATACCAATCGTAAATATTGTAATGGTTTTTGTGTGGGCCTTCGGCGGAGGCGCTAAACCGAGCAAATCAAATTTTTTCAGAGCGGTTCTATTGTGGGCAGTAATCGGCATTGCTCTGACCCTTGTGCTCGGTATCACAACGGGGCTGACTTTATTCAACGGATTGGGAAACAATTATCTGCAGGTATAGTGACCGAATATAGCACAGTAGTAAATTAGGATTCCGGGAATTACGGAGGAATGTATGAAAACCATTACCGTAGGAGTTTCGAATAAGCATGCCCATTTAACAAGAGAGCAGATCAATACTCTATTCGGCGAGGGATATCAGCTGACTTTTTTAAGAAATATTAAACAACGGGACGAATTTGTCTGTGAAGAGACCATCAGCGTAAAAGGCCCGAAAGGCGTATTGCATGATATCAGAATACTGGGGCCGGAACGGGAAAAGGCGCAGATCGAACTGACTGTGACAAGTTCAATAATGATCGGGATCGAACCTTCTATCAGAATATCGGCGGACGTTGAAAACACGCCTGCAATCAAACTGATGGGACCCAAAGGGGAATATGATCTGGGGGAAGGCGTGATCACCGCCATACGGCATCTGCACATGACGCCGGAAGAAGCGAAAGAGCTTCATCTGCCCGAAGGCCAGCAGGTAAATATTGAATCGGATGGGTTAAGGGGATTGATTTTTAAGAACGTAGTAGTCCGGATCGATCCGCTTTTTTCTCTTGAGTTTCATATTGATACCGACGAAGCAAATGCAGCAGGATTAAAGACCGGAGACCAGGTCCATTTAGTGGATTAGAGGGTGAAAAACGATATGAAAAATGAGCATCAGCAGATCATCGGCTATATTACGGGTGGCACCATCGTACTCTTGATTATCCCCTTTGGCATTTTTAACGCTGCAAAATACCTTGACCAATTTATCGGTATCCAATTATTTCAATCGGATAAAGTCAGATTAGGATTAGCCGCTTTGTTGTTTATATCCGGCGGCATATTCGGCATCTGGTCCATCGTGATACAAAACGTCATCGGGAAGGGTGGACCCGTGCAAATCGGCATGTTCGATATCAGTCCTAAAACCCAGAACCTTGTGGTGTCCGGACCCTACAAATATACCCGGAATCCGATGCTGTTCGGTGCGTGTATGATGTATTTTGCGTTTTCTGTGTATTTGAACTCCGCAGCAGCCCTGATCATGGTGATCTTGTTTATGATATTCATGCTGATTTTCGTAAAATTATCAGAGGAGAAAAGGCTTCTGAAAGATTTTGGCAAGCCCTACGAAGAATACAGAAGAAGAACGTCGATGTTCATTCCCTGGTTCCCTAAAAAATAGAGAGAGAATACCAGGAGCTACTTACTTTCAACAAAAGGAGGGCCGTATGATAAAAAGAATATTGCTGATGATTTTATTGATTGCGATGCTGCTGGCAACCGGCTGCGGAGCCAATGGCGGTCCGAGTACGGACACCGAAAAAGCTGAAGTCATTAAAATCAACGCCGAAGAAGCGAAGGCCAGACTGGACAGTGAAGAGGGGATCATCCTGGTGGATGTAAGAACGCCTGAAGAATACAGGGAAGGTCATATCCCCGGCGCCATCCTGCTTCCGGTGGATGAGATCTTCGCAAATGCAGAAGCAGTTATACCTGATAAAGAAGAAACCTATTTTATCTATTGCCGCAGCGGGAACAGAAGCGCCACGGCGTCGTCGCAATTGGTGGAGATGGGTTATTTAAATATTTATGACTTAGGGGGCATCAACGACTGGCCATATGAAAAGGTGACCGGTGATGAATAAAATCAGCAAATTGAAAATGTACCGGTGGCTGATCTGGGCCGTTTTGGTTGGGATCTATCTGATCGTTTTCTTCTAGAGCCTTTCGATTGCTCTAGCAATTACCATGTATTTTTGTTTGGAAAAGATATGGGGTTTTTGACAAAGGGAAATTTATAGCTCGCTAAAGGACTAACTCATGTTTCAATTTTGAATCCTGGGTTTTGCTTTAAGAATCATAATATATGCAAAAGCCTCCATAAACAAAATAGAACACGTAAGCAATTAGGAGCTACTATTTGGGGTAAAAAAATGCACTAATCTACGCAAAATATAAATAATTTCAAAGTAGCATGAAATCCACAGATTACTACTTATTTCTATGCTATACTTAAATAATGATCAATATAATTTCTGCTTGTATTGATAAAGAAGGTGTGAGAACAGGGGGCCATTCATGGGGGAATTAGATAATAAGCTTAAAGAAATAGCGAGACTTCTGAATGTTGAAGAAGATAATTTAAACTCAGGAGATTTGTTTTCACAGATTTTCGACAAGATCCAACGCATTAAAAGAGAGAACGATATGCTTAATCTGGCATTAGACAGTTGTGTTGACCACTTTCACATAACGGATGGAAAAGGCACTATACTTCGAGTCAATACGGCGTTTGAAAAAAATTGTAAGATAAAAAGGGAATTCGTGGAAGGCAGAACCACTTCTGAGATGGAACAACTTGGAGTATACAAACCATCGATGACAGGCACTGCAATTAAGGAAAAACGACAAATAACTTTCGTCCAAAGTGTACCAATGGGGGAGGTAATAACTACTTGCACGCCCGTATTAGATGAAGAGGGCAATGTGAAGCTCGTTGTTAGTAATGCTCGATTTATTAACGAACTTAAATTGCTTCATAAATACTTCAAAGAAAGATCTGCAATAGGCAATGGCCCGGACGGAAACTCGAAGGAGTTTGTTAGCCAAGATCCACTGATGATATCTCTTAAAGATATGGCAAAAAAAGTTGCCCCAACAGACTCCAGCATTTTAATTCTGGGAGAGACAGGCAGCGGGAAAAGTATGCTTGCAAAACTGATTCATGAAAACAGCGCCAGATCAAAGGGGAATTTTATTGAAATCAATTGCGCAGCTATACCTGAAAATCTCATTGAATCAGAACTTTTTGGCTATTCGGCAGGAGCTTTTACCGGGGCCAAAAAAGAGGGCAAAAGAGGATTGATTGAATTGGCGAATAATGGGACCTTGTTTTTAGATGAGATAGGGGATATGCCGCTGAATGTGCAGGCAAAGCTGTTTAATTTTTTACAAAGTCGTACGATAACAAGAGTAGGAGGAGAAGACTCTATACCTGTAGATATCCGATTAATCACGGCAACAAACAAAGATTTGGAAAAAATGACTCATGAAGGGCTATTCCGAAGCGAGCTTTACTATAGAATAAACGTTGTCCCGATAACAATTCCACCGTTAAGAAATCGGCAGGATGACATTCCGTTATTGATTGAATACTTTAGAAACAAGTTTTGTAACAAATACAGCACGATTATCATGATAAGCCATGAAGTTATAGAATGTATGCTGAATTATTCATGGCCGGGCAATGTAAGGGAACTGGAGAATTTGATCGAACGATTAATCGTGCTTGATCGAAATGGTATTATCGAATTAGAGGATATGCCGGCTACAATTCTTGCTTCGTCCGACACAAATGACGAAAAGATAATGGTAAACAGAATTGTACCTTTAAAGGAAGCGATTGAAGAGTTTGAGAGAAAGCTCGTGATATCTGTGTACAACAAATATAAAAGCAGCTATAAAGTGGCTGAAAAATTAAATATCAGTCAATCTGCAGCCATGAGGAAAATACATAAATATGTTAATCCATCATTAGAGGAAGATTAAATGATGATTTATAGTAACAAATGACCTATACTAAAGAAAGAATAAACCGCAAAAGACTTATTAAGTCTTTTGCGGTTTATTTATTTTAAGATAGTGTTTGCAAGCCTTACAGGATATTGTTTAAAAGGAATAAACCGATTTCGGTTTATTACAAATATTCAAAATATTGTAAATTTAAGGTTTTCGCGTTGGCACGTATTTTGCTTAATATGAAGATAGCAGATAACATCTTGACATCAATAGAATTGAAAGGAAGGAGGCATACAATTCGTTTAATGTTATCTATTTGGAAAACCAATTTAGAAGGGGGTTGCGGTATTCATAAATATTTATGGTAAAAACGGTTATCAAAAATAAAAATAGGCTTATCTCATTCAAATTACAATGAAAGGAGTTTGAAATGAATGTAATTAGTATCACTTTAGCAACTGTCGTTGGTCTCTGCATTATGTTTATCATTATTGGACTTTGGTTTAAAAGATTTGTTGTATCGTCCGAGGACTTTTTGCTAGCGGGGAGAAAAGCTCCGTTTTGGTTGATGGCTGCTGCATATTTAGGAGGTTTTGTAGGAGGGTCCAGTGTAGCGGGTTATGTAAGTCTTGGATACACAAATGGGATTAGTGGTATGTGGACATCACTCTTTGTTGTAACGGGTTGCGTAGCATTTATCATTATATTTGCTCGGAGGGTGAATTTGTTCGGAAGAAAAACAGGAGCAATTACTATAGCGGACTTCGTGTGTGCACGTTACGACGAATCCTTGAGACTGCCCGTTGCAATTATTGGGTTTTTAAGACCGGGAGTTATAACCGGAATGCAGTTTTTAGCAATTGCCATTTCCGCAAATGTTATGTTTGGCATCAATATTAAGGTCGGTGTATTTATTGGCGCGGGCGTCATGCTGTTATATCTTGTAACAGCCGGCCAGTATTCTGCGTTGGTCAACCAATGGCTTCAATCACTGCTTCAATCCCTTGGCATCGTACTATTGGCATGGGTTGCATTCAAAATCATTGGAAATCCAACAGAAATGGTAGATACCTTCATCCGCGCATTACCGCCGGAAATGATGAATATCTGGAGTGTCGATATTACGATGTTCACGGTCTGGATGATCACATTCGGGATATTCTATTTGGTCGATCCGTGGATCTATATGTGGGCATATATGGCGGAATCGCCTAAGACAAGCTCAAACGGTATGCTGGCAATATTAGGAGGTTCATATTATAACGTGCTTCCGTTTATCAGCGGAATAGCGATAGCGGCAGGCATGCTGCTCGGAAGATTCAACATCCCTGAAGGCCTGAGCGGGGATGCACTCTACACATGGTTTACTGTGAACCAGACAGGAACACTGGTAGGTGTTCTGATATTGTCAGGGCTCATTATGACGATCGTCTCCTGCGGATCATCTTTTGCAATGAATGGAGTTACTATTTTGACCCGAGATGTATACAACAGGACTTTAAACAAAAATGCTACGGAAAAACAGTTGTTATTTGCAAGCAGAGTCTCTTTGGCGGTGATTGTTATGATAGGAATCGCCTGTGCAAACTGGCTTCCAATCCTGGTGCCACTCTGGTCCCTGGGGCAGGCTATCGTTATTTCCGGACTCTTTGCTCCGGTAATGAGCGCCTGGTTCTGGAAAAGATCTACCACTGCAGGTGCATTATCATCAGCATTAGCTGGCGGAGCAGCATCTTTCGGCTGGGCATGCTATGCATGGGTTAATGTTGGGAGCCCGGGCGGTCTTATGCATGGTCTGCATGCGTGCCATGTTGGCCTGGCGGTTTCGATTCCTGTCATGATTATCGTAAGCTTGGCTACAAAACCTGAATACGAAAAAGCAGAAGTCACCAGCTACAAAGCTTTAGGCGAAGAACTGAAGGTAAGCCCTCTCGTGGAAGACAAGGTTACAAAACCGGGAATTTTCGGATGGCTCGGTGCGGAGAGCGCATCATGGAAGTTGTTTTGGATCATCGTTGCAGTCGTATTTGTATTACATTATATCTTAGCAGGGCTGTTCCATATTCCTACGATGGCTGTTCTGATGGTATATATCGGAATGGCGATCAGCATAGGTATGATAATACAGCTGTCTATTATGGGCGCCAAAGACGCTTTGGCTTGGATAAAAATAGGAAGTCATATGAAAGATTAAGAATGGATTTGATTGCAGGGCAGGACAGAAGGCTCCGTCCTGCCCTGCATTTGAACTTGTTTTAGTTAGCTAATCACAGGATTACACTACATCGACGATGTGAAAGTGAGGTTCCAAATGATAAATAAAAACGTTAAAGAATTTATATATGATTGGATTGATAAGAACAAAAAAGAATTTTATGAGATTGCTGATTTTATCTGGGCTAATCCCGAGCTGGGACTTGAAGAATATCTAGCATGTGAAAAATTAACTGATGCTTTGTCAAAGCACGGTTTTACCATACTGAAAGGCGTTGCCGGTATGCCGACAGCTTTCATTGCAACTTACGGTGATAAAGGGCCCGCTGTTGGCATTAACGCAGAATATGATTGCTTGCCGGGCTTGTCCCAAGATTCAGCTTGCAATGTCAAGACGCCGCTGGTGCCAGGAGCGCCCGGGCAGGGGTGTGGACATAACATTTTGGGCGCTACCGCTGTGCTGGGAGCTGTAGCTTTGAGATATGCCCTGGAAAAAAACAATATAGATGCCACAATAAAAGTTTTCGGGTCGCCTGCTGAGGAACAGTGCCTCGGAAAACCTTTTATGGGAAGAGCCGGACTGTACGACGATGTAGATTTCTTTTTAGACTGGCATCCATGGAATTACAATCGTGCCGATTATGACTTTTGCAACGCATATTTCAATGTAAAATATCATTTTAAAGGTAAAACAGCCCATGGAAATGCGCCATGGAATGGACGTAGCGCATTGGACGCAGCTTTGCTGACTGCTCATGCAATTGAAATGTTAAGAGAACATTTAGTACCTGCGGCAGCAGATGCGGCAAATACGATCAACTATAACTTTCCTGACACAGGTCCGGAATATCCCAATGTCGTACCCGACAAGACAACGATGTGGGTGATTGGAAGGTTTACTAAATCAGATGATATGATGGATATTATAGATAGGATTGATAAATGTGCAGAAGCTGGCGCAATTGCAACCGGGACGAGCGTAGAGAAACAATTCATTACAGCAACACATGAAAAAATCCCAAATAAAATATTGGCAGAAATAGTGCATAAGAATTTCGAAGAGGTCGGGCCTCCGGTATTTACTGAGGCGGATCACGCATTTGTAAAACAGATGCAACAGGCTGAGGGGTTAGAGCAATCAGGGCTGGATGAGAAGCTGCAGGAATGCAGTGAAAGCGGCACGGCATTATGCGATACATCTGAATTCAGCTGGAATGCTCCTTATGCAACTTTCTGGATGACAATGGCACCGGTTGGCGGATGGCATAACTGGATGGTAACGGCATGTGCAGGAAACAGTATCGGGAAAAAAGTTATGGATAATGCGTCGAAAGTTATGGCCGGATCAGTTATTGATATTTTAACAACTCCTGATGCTATTACAAACGCAAAAAAAGAATTGAGGGAAAGATTGAAGGGTAGAGTATATAAGAGCTTGATACCAGACGATATTGGCCCGCCACTGGGAATGAATAAAGAAACCATGGAAAAGTATAGAAAATAATTTAAAATGCATGCGGGTGTGGCTAAAAGAAAGGAGCACATAATGTACGCAAAATATCCAGACATTGTATTTGTAAATGGTGTTGTCGTGACAATGGAAGACCCCATTGATGTTGCTAGTGCAGTGGCAGTAACCAACGACCGAATCGTATATGTTGGAACAGATGAAATGGCGCGAGGATTAGCGGGTCCTGGAACAGAGATAATAGACCTCGATGGCAAAATTATTCTGCCGGGTTTAATCGAAAGTCATATGCATCCGATGCTTTTGGCTAAAAATTTATTAGGTGTACAATGTGGTGGAGAAAATACTAAGTCCATCGATGGTGTGCTTAAGGCATTGGAAGAAAAGGTTAAAGAAACACCGAAAGGTGAATGGATCAAAGGATTTGGTTGGGACGAAAGTCATTTTGCCGTAAAAAAGGATCCCACACGGTGGGATCTAGATAAAGTCTCTCCAGATCATCCGGTGGTACTTATGCGTACTTGTGTTCATGTTGTCTTGGCAAACAGCTTGGCATTAAAATTGGCGGGAATAGACAAGGATACTCCGGATCCGGAGGGAGGCCGTATACAAAGGGACCCTCAAACCGGTGAACCAACGGGCTTATTACAAGATCGGGCTATGGAACTCTTGCCTGATACCCCATACAGCTTTGACCAAATGAAAAATGGCATGAAACTTGTCTTAAAAACCCTGGCTCAAAACGGGATCACCACGTTTGGGGATATGGCTGGCCAACCAGAGGGCCTTCGAATTTATCAACAGCTTTATAAGGAGGATTGCTTGACCGCACGGGTTAGGGTATGGGCGGTTGCAGAAGATACGATATTAGGCGGAGCAACATTAAATGATATATGCCAAGTGGGATTGGAAAGCGGCTTTGGCAACGATTTTGTCAACCTGCAAGGCATGAAATATGTGTTGGATGGCAGCGTATCAGGGAGAACGGCCGCTGTGTCGGAACATTATTATAATGACCCGAATGCATTTGGCATTATTTACTGTGAAGATGAGAGCGGGATGATCGAAAGCGTACGTAAAGCGTTCAATTCAGGATTAAGGGTATCGATCCATGGAATTGGGGACCGCGCTATAGAATTTGCATTGAATGTGATCGAAAAAGCTGGAGAGAATATGGATATAGTTTCCATGAGAAATCGAATCGAGCACTGCATACTGCCCACCAGAAAACAGCTTGAAAGGATAAAAAAATTAGGTCTTGTTGTGGGTTCCTCATTCGGTTTTATATATTCTCTGGGTGAAGGGTATTTCAATGCCTTAGGACCTGAGCGGGTCAAAAATGCGATACCGCAAAAAACATATAAGGAGCTCGGCATTATCGCACCAGGCAATAGCGACTGCCCTGTTTGTGATGTGAATCCAATGTTAGCAATGTATGGCGCCATTACAAGAAAAAGCTTTTTAGGTAATTGCCTAGGCGAAGAGGAACGAATTGATTCTCTGGAAGCTTTAAAAACATATACTATATATCCGGCTTACAGCAGTTTTGAGGAAGATAAAATCGGATCAATCAAGGAAGGCAAATACGCCGATCTAGTGGTACTGGATAAAAATATCCTGCTTGAGGATCCTGAGGCAATCAAAGATATCAAGCCTTTAATAACTATGATGAACGGTAAAATAGTATGGCGAGAAGGCTCGATCTCATAGATCGGGCCTTTCGTTAAAGGGAGGAGAAAAATCAATGAAGATCAACGAAATGCGACTAAAAAGCAGAATGGATATGATGAACAATATCGCTTTCAGTGAAACAAACGGAATGATGAGACTTGCGCTATCTGATGCTGACAAAGAGGGAAGGGATTTGTTGAAATCGTGGATGATCGAAGAAAGTTTGCAAGTTAAAATTGATGATATGGGGTCTATTTACGGATGGGCCGAAGGAAGTGATAAAAACGCTCTGCCGATTTGTATAGGATCTCATTGTGATACACAACCAAATGGCGGTAAATATGACGGACTTTATGGAGTAATGGCGGGTCTGGAAGCAATTAGCACTTTAAAAGACGCGGGGGTTAAAACAAAAAGTCCGTTGGTGCTTATAGATTGGACCAATGAAGAAGGTGCCCGTTTTGTTCCCCCCATGCTTGCGAGCGGCGTGATTGCGGGAAAATTCAAAAAGGAATGGGTCTATGAAATAAAGGATAAAGAGGGCCACAGCTACAAGGATGAACTAATAAGAATTGGATATATGGGAGAGCAGGTAAATAGACTTACGCAAGCGAAATTTTATTTTGAGCCGCATATTGAGCAAGGCCCGGTACTTGACGCTGAAGGCCTTGACATTGGTATCGTAACTGGCGCTTTGGGCATTGTAGGTTTGGATGTTTATATCAAAGGGGAGGCAAACCATGCGGGGAGCACTCCTATGAGACATAGAAAAGATGCTTTGATTGCAGCCGCTGATGTCATGCTAAAACTAAGGGAACGCGTAGCAGATTATGGGGACCCGGCTGTGATAACCATGGGAGTCATATCGGTTTCTCCGGGAACTAAGAATATTGTTCCGGGAGAGGCTTACTTCAGTATAGATTTAAGATATGATGACAACGAGGCACTGACTGATCTGGAAAATGAAGTAATAACTATTATAAAATCTACCTGTTTGAAGTATGGCGTTCAGGTAGAGATATCAAGATATTGGAGGGCTGACCCTGCGCATTTTGATCAACGTGTTATCAACGCGGTCAGGACAGCTGTTAGTGATTGTGGATTCCGCTCAAGAGAAATCGTTTCCGGTGCAGGTCATGATGCAGTTTTTATTAATGACATCATTCCAACCGGCATGCTGTTTGTCCCAAGTATCAACGGGATTAGCCATAGTCCACTTGAGGATACCAAATGGGAACATTTGGTTAAAGGCACAGAGGTGCTTTTAAAAGTTCTGCTTGAGCTGGACCAATATCGTATCATTGCATAAGGAGGAATTATCATGCGTTTAACTCAAAAGGAACTGGAACGCCTGCATATTTTCAGCATTGCCGAAGTGTCGAGGCGGAGATTTAAGCGTGGAATAAAACTCAATTATATCGAGGCTCAGGCGATTATCTGTGATGAGCTGTTGGAACGAGCAAGAGAGGGCAAATATGCTGTTTCACAATTGGTTGAATTGGGGAGTAAAATTATTTCATTAGAAGATGTGATGGAAGGAACTTCGGCATTACTTCCTGTATTACAGCTAGAGGTACTTTTGCCGGATGGCAACAAATTGATCACTATAACAAATCCGATTAATCTTGAAAGTTCCAGGGACACTGTAAAGGATTTGATATCATTTTAATTGTATGAGGGACGGTATTATGGATGAAAATAGAATCGGATTCTTTCGTTTGAAAAACAAGCCGGTTATCATTAATGAAGGGCGGAAACACAGCAAGGTTACGGTCAAAAATGAAGGGGAGCATACCATTCAGGTCGGCTCGCATTTTCATTTTTTCGAAGTGAACAAAAAACTTGTCTTTGATCGTGAGCAGGCATTTGGAATGCATTTGGATATACCATCTGGGACATCGGTTCGATTTCTCCCTGGGGAAATATTAACTGTTGATTTGACTGAATATAGAGGGCGACAATTTTTAATCGGCTTCAGTGGAATGACAAATGGTTGTGTCAATGATGTTAATGTTAAAAATAATGCTCTCAACAAAGCGAGAGAACGGGGGATTATCAAGGAGGACGACCATGAGCAAAGAACTGAGCAGGCTTGACTATTATAAATTGTACGGACCAACTGAGGGAGACCAAATTGCTCTCGCGGACACGGGGTTAATAATCGAAATAGAGAAGGATTATGCTTCCGGAAACTATGGAGATGAATGTATTTCCGGAGGGGGCAAATGCGCTAGAGATGGTATGGGGCTCACTTCCGGAGTGACACCTGAAGAAGGCGCTTTGGATGTGGTCTTAACCAATATGATTATTATGGATCCTGAGGTAGGTATTGTAAAAGGGGATTTGGGCATCAAAAATGGAAGAATAGTTGGGATAGGGAAAGCCGGCAATCCCAATACTATGGATATTACGCCAGGCCTTATTGTTTCTGCTGCAACGGAAATTATTTCCGGTGGCAGTGGACTGATTGCAACCCCCGGCGGTGTTGATTGCCATGTTCATTTCCAGGGGCCGGAGCAATTCTGGGAATGTCTCGCAAATGGTATTACTACGATGATTGGAGGGGGTTCTGGCGCTAAAACCTTGTCTGTGGAGACAACCATATCAGGAATTAAGCCTATGATTGAAGCACACGAAGACATACCGGTCAATGTGGGTTTTTATGGCAGAGGTGCATCGAGCATCCCACAGGTTATTGAAACAGCTGTCCGTTCCGGTATTATTGGCATCAAACTTCATGAAGATTGGGGTTGCACCCCCGCTACTATTCGTACAAGTTTAGATGTCGCCGATAAATATGGATGTCAAGTTCAAATTCATACAGACACTTTAAACGAAAGCGGATCATTGTGTGATACAATTGAAGCAATTGGCGGGCGTACGATCCATGCATTTCATGTGGAAGGCGCTGGAGGGGGGCATTCGCCGGATATTATGGAACTCTGCTCCTTGGAAAACATTATCACATCGTCCACTAACCCCACCAATCCTTATACTATCAATACGGTGGCGGAGCACCTGGAGATGATTATAACAGTGCATCATCTTGATAGAAATATAAAAGAGGATCGGGAATTTGCAGAAAGCCGCATCCGCGCATCTACGATCGCTGCAGAAGACATACTACTTGATATGGGTGCCATCAGCATTATTAGCTCCGACTCTCAAGGTATGGGCCGGGCAGGAGAGACCGTTCTTCGCACCTGGCAATTAGCTTCTAAAATGAAGAAACAAAGAGGGCCACTTGCTGAAGAAACGAAAGACAACGACAACCAGAGAGTCTTGCGCTACTTGGCAAAATATACGATCAACCCATCTATCGCTTTAGGGATAGATGATTATGTTGGATCCTTTCGACCAGGGAGTTTAGCCGATATCGTAATATGGAAAAAGGAGTTTTTTGGAGCCAAACCAGAATTTATATTCAAACAGGGATTTATGGTCATGAGCGCGATCGGCGACTCAAACGCCAGTACAAAAATTTCAGAACCGATGATCTATAGACGCCAGTTTGGAGCTTATGGAAGTGCTGTAAACGATCTGTGCAAAGTGTTCGTGACAAAAGAAGCCTTAGATGGTGGTTTGGAAGATAAAATACCAACTTCCCGGGGCAAATTCCTGCCCATTAAAAACACAAGAAATTTAAGCAAGAGAGATATGGTTAGAAACGATTGCTGCCCGAGTGTTCAGATTGACAAAAAGACTTATGAAGTTCGGATAAATGGGCGTATCGTTGATTGTGCTCCAGCCGAAAGTTTGCCATTGGCGCAGAAATATTACTTTAGGTGAACTAATAGAATTAAAAAATAAAAACATATCATACAACAAGAGCAAATATTCCCAAAGTAATACCATTATGCAGTCAATATAAATGTGAATTGGGGGGTGCGAACATTTTTTGATCTTGTTTAGGGAGTATCTCAGAATCAGTGTATACTTTAAAGCGGTCCAAAATATCAAGAAATAATCAATGCCGAAGAAGAGAAGGCTAGACGGTACAGGGAAGCGGGGATCATTTTGGTGGATGCCAGAACGCCTGTAGAATAAAGAGAAGACCATATCCATGGCGCCATCCTTCTTCCTGTGGAAGAAATCGGGGCGCGAGCCGAAATCGTAATTTCTTATAAACAAGTACCTTGTTATATCTATTGCCGCAGCATGAACAGAAGCGCTACGGTTTCAGCTCAGCTGGTGAAAATGCTTATCTGAACATTTATGACTTAGGGTGCATCAAAGACTGGCCTTATGAAAAGGTGACCGGTGATGAACAAAATCAGCAAATTAAAAATATATCGATGGGTGATCTGGGCCGTGTTGGTTGGGATATATCTGATCGTTTTCTTCCAGAGACTTTCCATCGGAGCCATCAAAGGCGACCTCGAGGGTACTTTCGGAATGAACGCAGCGCAGATCGCGAACCTCAGCTCCATGTATTTCTATGCTTATGCCATTATGCAGATACCTACCGGCATGCTGGTGGATAAGTTTGGACCGAGATATACGGTGGTGGGCGGCGCCAGTCTTGCAGGCGTGGCTTCCATCATTTTTTCGTGTTCCGTCAATCTGCCCATGGCATACGCCAGCCGCCTTCTGATTGGAGTGGGGGTAGCGGTGGTATTTCTGTCCATCCTGAAAATTCTGGACAACTGGTTTCCGGCAAAAGATTTTGCTACCATGAGCGGCCTTACGGTCTTTATTGGCAGTATTGGAGGGCTTCTGACTCAGGCGCCTCTTATAATTGTGGTGGGCATCATCGGGTGGAGGAGCACATTCCTCTCTATGGGCTTCATAACCTTGGCGCTTGCAGTCCTGGCTCTGATTTTTGCGAAAGACTCTCCGGTCCAGATCGGGCTTCCGGAGGTGAATCCGAAGCATGAAAATTTTGAGAAAGAAACGTTGAGGCACGAGAAGATCCTGACTCAGCTTTTATATATCGTCAGCAACCCGAGGATCTGGGGACCGTCCTTCTGTATCGGCGGGATCTACGGCGGAATTATCATCTTCTCGGGGACCTTTGGTATCGCGTATTTGGGATATACATATGGATTGGATAAGATCGCGGCATCAAACATCATATCCATTTATTTGTTATCCACCGCATTCTTCAATGTAGGTCTCGGATTTGTGTCCGATCAGCTCAAGATCAGGAAACCTCCTATGGTGATATTGGCCCTCATCAATCTGGCCATATGGATTTTGCTGTTGCTGTTTGAGCCGCCCGTCTGGTATCTTTATATATTCTCAGTTGTGGAAGGGGCTTGCGGAGCAGTAGGCGTGATTTCCTTTGCCAATGCTAAGGAAGTCAGCAATCCGAGATATTCCGGAATGGCAACCTCTATCGTCAATTTTACGACCTTCGCTTCCGCAGGGATCCTGCCGGTGATATGCGGCGTGATCATCGACGCGGAAATGACTGCCGGGGCGACGCCGGCGGACGCTTATCAGAAGGGCTTCATGGTGTGCATCGCATCTGGAGTTCTTGCATTGATTTTTTCCTTTGTCATGAAAGAAACCCGGTGCGAAAACATTTATGTCAAGTCAAAGAACGAATGATTTCTTCCACGCAGGCTTCGATATCCATATTGGCGCAGTCAATGATCTGATCGCTATGCTGTATGTACAGCGGCACTCGCTCCTCATAAACGTCCTTAAGGGTTTTTCCTTTTTTAATGACGATGCCCCTTGTGGTGATGTTTGTCAATCTCCGTTCGATTTCCTCGTAGGGAACGTGCAGATAAACGATCCGACCCATCTGTTTCAGGGCGTACATGGCTTTTTCGGAATAGATCACGCTGCCTCCTGTGGCGATCACGCAATCCTTTAGATCCAAATTCGAAACGATCTGTTCCTCGATTTCCAGAAATTTTTCGATTCCCTCATCATCGATGATTTCCTGCAGCAATTTATTTTCGTGCTGCTGTATAAGAATATCCGTATCCACATATCCCAGGCCCAATGCTTTGGCCAGCAAAACCCCCAAGGTGCTTTTACCTGCTCCGGACATCCCGGTCAGTATGATATTCATAGGTTTTCTCCTTTAATTTTTTAAGCTCATTTCTGCTGAATACAGCTTATTATATCAGAGGTTTGTATTCGATAAAATAAAATGTATAATGGCAGTGTAAGAATCGGATCGGATCCCGCCGCTAAGGTATGCGGCGGGAGGCTACAGGAAGTGGCAGGAGGCGGCAGATGATTGATAAGACGTCGGCAGTTCAAATCGCTTATTATACCGGGACCGGCGGCACTGCCCTGGTCTCCCGGCATTTGGACGAAAGCTTCAGGAAAAATGGATCCACCCCGTGGCTGACAGATATCAGCAGAGACAATGGCGGAGATCACAGCGATCCTGATTTTCTTGTTCTGGCTTTTCCCGTGCATGCATTTAACGCGCCGGATAAGGTTGCCAAATGGATCGATAGCCGAAAGCCGTCAGAAGGGAAAGAAGCGGCCGTCATCTCGGTATCCGGGGGCGGCGAAGTATTCCCCAACAAAGCGTGCAGAGCGGACAGCATCCGGAGATTGGAGAAAAAAGGATACCGGGTGGTATACGAAAGCATGATCGTCATGCCGGCCAATTGTTTTACACCCACCAAGGACACCTTGTGCCGAATGCTGCTCAACAGGCTCCCTCACATCTCGGATGAGATCGTGAAGGATCTGTTGGAAGGTAAGATCGTGAGAAGCAAACCTCCTTTGCCCGACAGGATCGCCTCTTCTCTGGGCGAACTGGAGAAATCTTCGGCAAAGCGATGGGGTGCGCGTATTCGGGCATCGGAAGACTGCACATCCTGCGGGTGGTGTGAAAGCAGCTGCCCGGAGAATAATATAAAGATGATAGACGGAAAACCTCACTTCGGGAAAGCGTGCAATATGTGCCTTCGCTGTATTTATGGCTGTCCGGTCAAGGCGCTTTATCCCGGAGTTGCAAAATACATGATCCTCAAAGAGGGGTATGATTTGCAGAAAATGATGGATGACAGCCGGGATTATTATTCGCCCGGGCGCCATCGGAGCGATGAGATCGATATCGGACGGGAAGCGAAAGGGCCGATATGGGCCGGAGTCAGAAAATATTTGGGTGACGGAAAATGAATTACGTTTATATAGTGATTTGCGCAGACGGCACGCTTTATACCGGCTGGACCACGGATCTGGAGAAGAGGGTCGCCACGCATAACTCTGAGAAGGGGGCCAAATATACCCGGAGCAAAAGACCGGTCAGGCTTGTCTACAATGAAGTGTTTGAGACAAAAAGCGAAGCATTGAAAAGGGAATGGTCCATCAAAAGGTTGTCCCATGGCGAAAAAATGAAATTGATTGGAACAGTCGAACATGAAGGTGAAATTTTACAGAAATGATGATTGTTTTTCCGTAGGCGTTACCCTGAGGGACAGAACGGAACCGGAGGAAAATAATATGGCTCTGCATTCCTGTATGGAACCGGAGCTTGTACTTTTGAACAGGGAAAAACTTTCGGGCCTACTGGATTGTTCTCCCGGGTCTTTCGTTGGTGCGCATCAAATCCACGGATCCAATTTTTACCGGGTGGAAGCGGCAGATAAAGGGAGAGGCGCTTTTGCCGCTGACAACTCCATAGCTGACACGGATGCCCTATATACCTATGAGGCCGGACTTGTGCTTTGCTGCTTCACGGCAGATTGCGTCCCGGTGATTTTTTTAAGCGAATCAAACGGTGTGATCGGGGTGATCCATTCAGGCTGGGCCGGAACCGTACAGGAAATCACACTCAAGGTTTTTAGGCACCTGATCCGCGCCGAAGACTGCGATCCCGGCTCTTTCAGAGTCTATATCGGACCGGCCATCAGCCAGAAGCGCTTTGAGGTCGATGGGGACGTGGTTGAAAAATATATGGCGCTGGGTTATGCGGAGGAGTTTATCTCTTACAACAGCGAAACCAACAAGTACCATATCGACAATCAGCTCACTGTAATAAAACAATGCGAATTGGCGGGGATCGACTCGGCCGCAATATTTGTTGACCGGACGTGCACGTTCGACAGTCCGGACGGGTTTTCGTACCGGCGGGACAAGGGGACCGGAAGGCACATGAATTTTATACTGAAGAAAATCGGGTCAGGTGAGGAGTAGATTTATGACATTGTCTGAAAAGAATTTTTCTGGAGGCAGGGTAGTTGCCGCATGTTTTGTCATCATGTTTGTCATACAGGGAGGGATGCAGACTTTTGCGGTCTTTATGCCTTCCATTGTTGAAGACACCGGCTTTTCTCTTGCTCAGATCTCGCTGATCTCTTCATTTGCGACTCTGTTTGGATTCCTGGCGAACATGAGCTTCGGGAGGGTTTTAAAAAAATGCGGCCTGAAGGCGACCATCGTAATCGGCATCGTCGCGTACGCTGTTCACTTCTTTTTGTTTGCGGTTGCTCACAGTCTGCTTGTTTTCTATATCGGCGCCTGCATGGGCGGTTTTGTGATAGGCTATTCAACGGCGGCATCCTGCTCCGTGGCAATAACCAACTGGTATGTGAAAAAAAGGGCGACAATGATCAGTGTTGCCTTTTCGGGATCCATGTTTGGAGGCGCTATCATCATGTATCTATTGGGCATCTGCATTGAGACTTTTGGCTGGCGCACCACCTATATCATACAGGGCGCTTTGCTGGGCGCGGTGGCTCTTTTTATAACATTGTTTGTGCTCATCGATTCTCCCGCAAGGAAAGGGCAGAAACCATATGGCGCTGATGAAACTGTATCCGTGAAGCCGGTTGCAGAGGATGGCATTTTATTGGCGGAAGCCAAAAAGACTCCGAGCTTTATATTGATCCTTATTGGACTGCTGCTGGTGGGAGTGGCAACAAATATTGAGAATTATCTTCCTGCGTTTTGGAGAAGTCTGGGATTCAGCGTATCGGAGGCATCCACGATGATGGCGATCTATGCGGGCGTTGCCGGTCTCGCATCTCTGGTTCTTGGAAGGATATCGGATAGAATGGGGGCCAAGGCATATGTCCTGGCCAATATCATATTTTTCATGGTGGGCTCGATCTTCGTTTTACAGATCGGCATTTTAGGAACTGCACCGATGCTTGGCGCACTGATAGTTTTCGCGTTGGGCGGCAAGAAGAATTCCAATTTGATGCCGCCGATGGTCACCGTTGAGTGCTTCGGCCGTCGGGATTACAAACAGATCATCGGGTATTTTCAATCAATGCTGCAGCTGGGCATCGCCATTTCAAATCCCATCATCAGCAAATTGCAGGCAGTCAACGACGATTACAAACTGCCTTTCTATTGTATGGCCGCCCTGGGCCTCGCTGCCCTGCTGCTGATCCGTACTGGCCTCCGCCTAGCCCCGTATAAGCGATAAGGCGGCCGCCATATCAGCCGATCCAATTTACGATATTTCATAATCATATTGGATATGTTACAATGAAAAAATGAACGGCATAAACAGAAAAATTGAATTAAATAAAGACAAATGCAGCCGTGCGGCGGCTGATATTTTTCTCGAAATCGCCAAGCTGAACGAAGGCGGTCCGAGGAACGAAGCCATCAGAAAACGCGCTGCCGAAATAAGGGAAATTCTTGAAGACAGAATCAGCTTGAAAGCGGTTCTGTCCTATTTTGATGCTGTCATTCTGGAAGGCAGAAATCTTAAAATCAGGGACGTCCTATTCAATTGTAACGGGTTTGAGCAAATTGACCCCGCAACGGTGAAAGGGGCCTATGTTTACATGCTGACTGCCGGAGATTTTACTCTGGGAGGCTTTTCGGCAATGGATCAGCTTCTGGCGGATCTGTGGGGGACGGCTTTCACAGACGCCGGTCGACTTGCATTAAAGGAGGCTATTGAAGCGGATGCGGCGAATTGGGGATTGAAGATCAGCGACGGCTTCGGCCCCGGTTTCTATGGAATGAAGCTTGAGCAAATGCAGTCTATTGCAGAATTGGCTTCCAATGAAGCGGTGGATATCGAAGTGAGCGGCGATGGAACACTGAAACCGGAAAAATCTTGCGGGGGCGTGGTTCTTGCGGTGGAGGATGATTATTGTCTGCTTCAGGGAGAGTGCCTATACTGCAGCGGTAATGAAGCAGGATGCCAATACTGCCTCAATGGCTCAACACGAAGCAGTACCGAAGCGCCTTTGCAGTGTACGGGAATTTGCGAAAGCTGCCGACGATGCTTTGTGGGTGAAGATGGGGGAACTACTAACGCGAGGAAATCCGGAATGCTGGAATTCCCGGAGGATTTCGCGCCCGATAAAGACGGAGACGGCCTGGGCATCGCTTTTGATATTGGGACAACTACTATTGCCGGTATGCTTTGGGATCTCAAAAAGGGCAGTATGCTGGCGGCACAAGCCGTAACCAATCCTCAACGCATCTTCGGAGCGGATGTGATCACCAGGATCGCATATTGCGGCGGCGACCCGGAACGACTGACGGAGATCCGGGAGAGAACCATTGACGGCTTGAATGAATTGACAGAGAAGCTTTGTAAATCAACCGGCAGGAACAGCCGGGATATTTCCGCGGTCACAATCGCAGGGAATACAACGATGTCACATATATTTGCCGGTAAGGATCCGGCAGGCCTGGCATTTTCGCCTTTCAAGCCGGCGTTCGAGGGAGCGTTGGAGTTGAAGGCATCTGAATGCGGCCTTGCTGTTGGCCCGGCTGCAGGAGTCTTCGTGATGCCCGGTATTGCTGGTCATGTGGGCGGGGACATCACCGCGGGGGTTTTAGCAACACGCATGCTTAATAAACCGGCAGGAACACTTTTGTTTTTAGATATTGGCACCAACGGGGAAATCGTTCTGACCGATCGAGTAAAGACGTTGGCTTGTTCAACAGCTGCCGGCCCTGCGTTTGAAGGAGCAAGTATCAGTTGCGGTACCCGTGCAATCCCAGGCGCAATCGAAAAGGTTAAAATAACAGGAGATATTATAAAAGTCGAGACTATTGAAAGCCTGCCTGCCATCGGGATCTGTGGGTCCGGATTGATCGATGCCATTGCTGAAATGCTGAAGGCGGGGCTGATATCAAACACCGGAAGGCTTTTATCGTCAGAAGAATGGTCAGAAATCCACCCGGACAGCCAACTTGGTCCACGACTACGCAACGGCACAAACGGCAGAGAATTTTTGCTCGCCGGAGGAGGAGATCCCAAAGAGGTCGTGATCACACAGAAAGATATCCGGGAAGTCCAACTGGCAAAGGGGGCCGTCTCTGCGGGTATATCCATACTTCTTGGCAAATTGAACATCCTTCCGTGTGAAATAAATAAATTTGTGATAGCCGGAGCCTTCGGCAATTTTATCGATATACAGAATGCAATGACCATCGGGCTCCTGCCGGCAGTGGAATTAAACCAGGTCAGCTTCTGCGGCAACGCTGCGGGTGCAGGAGTTTCCATGGTCCTGGTAAGCCGAAAAGAAAAGCAACTGGTCAAAGAGATTCCCGGACAGATCGAACATGTGGAACTGGCCGATGAACCCGGCTTCCAGGATGTGTACCTGAAGGCTATGGAACTGGTGGGGGGCTCCTGTTAAACATAATGAAATACGGACAAATTATTCAAGGCGAGTTCATATTCAGGCATAACAGATTCTCAGCTGAAGTGCTGATTGACGGGAACAGGGAATTCGTTCACGTGAAGAATACAGGAAGGTGCCGCGAACTGCTTTTGCCGGGCACTCCGGTATTGCTGGACAAATCGCCAAATCCAAATCGAAAAACGGCGTATGACCTGGTAGCTGTATATAAAGGGGACACGCTGATCAACATAGACAGCCAGGCTCCCAATAAAGCTTTTGGGGAATTTCTGAAATCCGGGAGATTCCTGCCCGCGCTGAAAATGATCAAAGCAGAGGCATCCTACGGGAACTCTAGGCTGGACTTTTATTTTGAAAACGCAAGAGACAGGATCTTTGCAGAAGTCAAAGGAGTTACTCTGGAGAATAACAGAGTGGCCATGTTTCCGGATGCACCCACAGAGCGGGGCGTCAGACATGTGGAAGAACTTATTAAAGCCAAAGAAGAAGGCTATGAGGCGTATATCGTTTTTATTATCCAAATGAGCGGGATCAGATATTTTACGCCAAATGATGAGACTCACCCGGCGTTCGGGAACGCACTCAGGATGGCAGAAAGCAAAGGCGTCCATGTGATCGCACTGGATTGCTCTGTTGCCGAAAGCAGCATGGAAATCAGAGAGCGTGTTGAAGTGGTTTTGTAATTTGGATACATCAGGGAGGAAGTTCGATTGATCAGTACTATGAATATTAAAAGTTTTACTAAAAGAATCATTGCGGGGATCATCACGGCTCTCCTAGTTATAAGCTTTACGGCGATGCCTGCATTCGGTCAGGAAACCATCGGGATTTCGGTTGATGGGAAAGCACTGGCATTTGGAGATACGCTTCCGTTCATTGATGCGAATTCGCGGACGATGGTTCCTTTATATATGCTGGCCGGACCTTTGGGGTTAAGTGTTCAATGGGACGGGGAAACCAGGACAGCCATTTTTTCTAAAAAATATCCCAATGAGAGGTTTTTTTTCTATTTGAATGACGGCGACACGGAGCCCGATTATTTCGTCAGCGGGCAGTCGGCGTTATTTGCCATCGGTTCGAAGAACACGGTGATCAATTATGAATTATGCCGATTCGGTGCAGCGGAACCGGAATATGTATATACAAAAACAGTAAATATGGACACCACCGCAATCATCAAAAATAGCAGGACCTACGCACCGGTCAGATATCTGGCAGAATCGTTCCAGTGCAGCGTCAAATGGGACAGCGAGTTGAAATCGGCAGACATCGAAACGGTGGTCCCGGTCATGCTGAAGCAGGAAAAGGGTTTAGCAGTTCAGGAGATCCGGGATCCTTCAAAGATACCTGAGGAACAGGCGGTTTATGCCCGGGAGGTCATCGATCTGGTGAATGCGGAAAGGATCCTTCGAGGCATACCGATGCTCCGCATGGATATTACCGTGATGAAAGCAGCCCAGGCCAGAGCAGTGGAAACAACCACGTTATTCTCTCATACAAGGCCGGGCGGACTCTCTTGCTTCACTATATTTGATGAATATGGGATCGCTTTTCACGAAGGCGGAGAAAATCTGGCATACGGTTACCCGACTCCTGCAGAGCTGGTGTCAGCTTGGATGAATTCTGCAGGGCACCGGGCAAATTTGCTGAATCCGGATTTTACGGTGACCGGTGTCGGCTGTGCAACGAATAACGAAGGGCTCTATTACTGCGCGGAGCTTTTTATCAGCGAATAATGCGGCGTTTATGCCTATGCGGATCAAAGACACATGGAACCCAGCTATGTGTCTTTCCTTTCTTTAAGAAACTCTTAAGAAACGGCTTTGGTGTTTGTTAAGATTTATTCAGTATGATTTGTATCACAGGAGGGATTTATGAATATTTTAATTTGTGATGACGACCGGGAAATTGTCAATGCCATTGAAGTGTATTTGAAAAATGAGGGTTACGGAATATTCAAAGCCTATGATGGGATGGAAGCGCTGGATATCCTGGACCGTGAAGAGATCCACCTGGTCCTCATGGATATCATGATGCCTAAGCTTGACGGGCAGCGGGCCACGATGAAGATCCGGGAAGAAAAAAACATTCCCATCATTATGCTGTCGGCCAGAAGTGAGGATTACGATAAAATCACCGGACTGAACATGGGAGCGGACGACTATATTACGAAGCCTTTCAATCCGCTGGAGCTCATAGCTAGAGTCAAGAGCCAACTCAGAAGGTACACGGATCTCGGCAGCATGCAGATCAAAACTGGCGTATATAAAACAGGTGGACTGGTGATCGACGATGAAAAAAAGTCCGTAACGCTGGACGGAGAACAAGTGGTTGTGACGCCCATCGAATACGGGATTCTGAAGCTCCTGACGGAGAACGCAGGCAAGGTGTATTCCATGGAACAAATCTATGAGGCAGTATGGAATGAACCGGCTTTCAATCCTGAAAATACCGTGGCTGTCCATATTAGAAGGATCAGGGAAAAAATTGAGATCGATCCTAAAAATCCAAGATATTTAAAGGTGGTGTGGGGAATTGGATACAAAATCGAAAAAATATAAACCGTTCAACAGGGGTGCGTATAATTTAATGTTTACTGTCTGTGTTTTCAGCTTTCTCGCTTTTTTAGCCGGTATGATCGGGTGGGCGACGATTATTAATCTCACTGGTGGATCTGCATGGTCGCCTTGGGAAATCATTTTCCCCAACAACTATAACGGAAACGGGGACTGGATCATCGCTTCAAATTATTATGGCTTGGATAACATCCGGTTCTATCTAATCGCATTTGCGGCTTTGATGGTGGCAGGTGGTTTGCTGGCCTTGGGCTCGTTTATTTACCTGTGCGTTTCTGCTGGGGAGAGAGATGAAGAAGGTCTTATCAAACTGAAAGGGATCGACAACTGGTTTACGGAATTCCAGTTGTTTATCGCATTGGGTTTGTTCTTCTTTTGCGGTACGTTCTTTCTCCGATTCGGATATGCTTTTGTAAACAATTGCATTTCGGGCGGATATCTCTTCGGGACCGACGGCGTGCTTTCGGCCGCATTGGCCGGAGTGTTTGGATTGACCGGCGGCTTTCTGGGTCTTTGGTTCATCATGGCCATGGTCAGAAAGATCAAGGCCGGGAGATTCATTAAGAATTCATTTACAGCCACATTCATCATGTATATATACAGGGTGCTTTTCAAAAGCGGCAGCACTATGCAGAAGGTTGTTTTAGCGGCGCTTGTCGTTTGTGTTTTATCTGCAACTGTTTTTATGGCTCCTGTTGTGTTTGTTGTGCTCCTGGTATTTGCACCGAAATTTGTGAAAAAGTATGATGAGATCCGTAAAGGCATTGACGAAGTGAAGAGCGGGAACCTGGATTACAAGATTCCTCTGGAACCCGGCAAAAACGGTGAGCTTGATGAAATAGCCAGGGATATCAATCAGATCTCCGAAGTCGCCAGCGTAGCTGTTCAGAATGAAATTAAAAATCAGCGGATGAAAACCGAGTTGATATCCAATGTTTCCCATGACCTGAAAACACCGCTTACCTCCATGGTAACCTATATCGACCTGCTGAAAAAAGAGGGATTAAGCAGCGAACATGCCACGGAATATCTTGCCGTGCTGGATCAGAAAACTCAGAGGCTTTGTCAGCTTACCGATGATTTATTTGAAGCGGCAAAGGCGGCAAGCGGAGCATTGCCGGTCCATTTGGAGAAAGTTGAAATGGTTTCCCTGGTCAATCAGGGACTTGGCGAGCTGGACCAGCGGATAAAAGAATCAGGCCTTGAGTTCATCCTGAATAAGAAAAAGGAAAAATACTACGTCTGGGCCGATGGGCAGCTGATGTGGAGAGTCATCGAAAATATTTTGAGCAATGTGCTGAAGTATGCGCAACCCGATACCAGGGTGTATATCGATCTCAGGGAGCAAGGGAATACCGCTCTGAAAGAACCGACCATGGTCATTATGGAAGTGAAAAATGTATCCCGCCAGGCACTGAACATGGATCCTGACGAGTTGATGGAACGATTCAAACGGGGGGACGAATCGAGAAGCACGGAAGGAAGCGGCCTGGGGCTTGCCATCGCCAACGATCTGATCAAACTTCAGAAAGGCCTCTTCGAAATCAAAATCGATGGAGATCTATTTAAAAGCATCATTGTTCTGAACCGTTATAGCGAATTGCAAAGCGAACCGGCGCATCAGGAAAGCGAACCTGACACAGCCGTTGAAATAAAAGAAGAACCGGCTGCTTCAGAAATTCAATAATCATTTCATTTCGGTCAGGTTCTTCCAGTAGCGTACCGGCATGAGGGTCTTTTGACACCTCGGATTGGTACGCTCTTTTATTGCTATGGTTTCGAAATACATTTTCCAGAGACGCCTGAAGTTCTCCTCTCCGGATGACAGCCCCGGTAAATCCTCATCGGTGAATTGCGTCATGACCCATTGCCCGTTGCTGGAGATCACCGCTTTGTTCCGGCGCAAGTCATGGATGATAAATGATTCATTTTTCAAGCGGTCTGCGAAATGATCGGCAAGAAACTCGATGACATCGTGGTCCGGCTCAATGGGAGAATAAAGTACATGATTTCCCAGAGCTGAAAATCTGATCAGCCCGGAAAGACGGTTGATTTCTCTGGAAACTTTGATTTCGGCTTCCTGAACATCATATACGATGGGATTGCCATGCAGCGAGCTGGTGGCATAACCAAATTTGAAGCCAAGAATTAGGTAATTCATTAGCTTGGTCTCTTTATCATCTACCGAGGAAAGAAATACGCGGTACACTCGTTTTAAATCAAAATCGGAAATTTTTGAGCGTATGGCATCGTATACCAAGGATGCTTTATCGTGATCAGTAATAATTTCAAAAGGATCGGACAGAATAGAGGCTTGATATTGATCGCGCCTGTAGATCCCGGAGGCTTTCTCATGATAATAGTGGGCATGTATGCAGGTCAGAAACCCTTCAAAAGTGCCGTCATAAAGATAATCCTTCATCATAGGCCTCCCTCAAGTTCCATGAAAGAGCTTTGTGGTAATAACCGGATCTTCGGATCGAAAAATGAAATTTGCTGGCAATCCTCCGCCGGGGTGAGCCTGGTCCTGATGCCTGCAGGGTCCAGAAAGCCCTGTGCGGATTTCAAGGCCTCGGCACGAATCAATTCGGGCACCAGATCTTTGCCTCCATAGTATTTTCCGCCGCAGGTCAAAAAGTAACGGGCCCTTTTCAGGACGACGCCCATTTTTTTCAGATCCTCGAAGCTGACTTTCGAAAAACGGCGCTGCTTCAGGATCCTTAATGCTGAAACGTTGCCGATACCCGGGATCCTCAGCAATTCATCCAGGGATGCGGTATTGATTTCGATGGGAAACAAAGAAATGTTGTTCAGAGCCCAGGTGATTTTAGGGTCCAGGTCCGGATCCAGATTCGGATTGCTGGCAGAGAAAAGTTCGTCGGCTCTGAAACCGTAGAACCTGAGAAGCCAGTCTGCCTGATAGAGCCGATGTTCGCGCTTCAGAGGCGGAGCGGAAAAAACGGCTGGCAGCATGGGAGAATCCACCAGCGGAATGTAGGCACTGAAATATACGCGCTTGACTTTAAACGTGTGATAGATTTTTTCGGATGTCACAACAATGTCCTTGTCGGTTTCACCGCCGGCCCCGATAATCATCTGGGTGGTTTGCCCGGCCGGAGCAAACCGCTCTTTTCGATTTTTCAATGTTTGAAGTGCATTCGGGGGAGAGTTTTTGTAATAATCCGAGAGATCCCCGTCGCCGGCATCAATATTGCTGCCGTGCTGCTCCATCAGATCGGGACCGGACAATACATTCTCCCGGGAGTTCAGGTCAGCTCCTCTGAACATGGATCCCGGGCCATGCAAAGACCGCTGCTCGATCAGTGTATTGGTGATCTGTTTCATTGGATTGAATATGGAAGCGGGCTTTTTTTGCGGCGCGAAAACCGCCAGACTTTCGGGCGAGGGAAATTCGAGATTGACGCTAAGCCTGTCAGCGACCATCCCGATTTTGTGAAGCAGCTCTTTAGATGTTCCGGGGATCACTTTGGCATGGATATAGCCGGAAAAGCCATGGACAAGCCGTAGCAGCCGGAGACATTCCAGCATTCTTTCAGCTGTATGATCAGGAGACTGTAAAACCGCCGAACTCAGAAACAGTCCTTCGATATAGTTTCTCCTATAAAATTCCATGGTCAGCTCGGCCAGCTCCATCGGCTCAAAGGTGGCTCTGGCGCAATCGGAAGTTCTTCTGTTGACGCAATATGCGCAGTCATAAACACAGTCATTGCTGAGCAGGACTTTAAGAAGCGAGATGCATCTTCCGTCTGCGGACCAGCTGTGGCAGATCCCGGCGCAGCTGGCATTGCCCATGCGGCCCGTGTTTTTCCGATCCACACCGCTGGTGGAGCATGAAACATCATATTTTGCACCCTCTGCAAGGATGTTGAGTTTTTGCATGATATCCGACTTCATAAGGACAACCTCGCGCTGAATGGGTAAAGTGTTGTTATAGTAATAATACACCAAAAAGAACAAATGTTCAACACATTTGTTCGCAAACACTAAGTTTACAAAAGTGAGTTAAAATGTTACAATTCAATGGAAAGCGTCGATGGAACGCAACTCTGCGGGAGGAGAAAATATGAATAAGGAATTGCTGCTGGTGCTGGATTTTGGTGCTCACAACAATCAATATGTCGCAAAAGTGGCCAGATTGGCGCAGGTTTATTCTGAAGTGAAGCCGGCTGACATAGATATCGAAGAAATAAAACTGGCGAAGGCCATCTGTGTGATTGGAGACGATGAAGTCAAAGGAGCAGATGTGGGCATTCAAAAATTCAAGCATTTGGGGATCCCTGTTCTGGAGAGAGCCAACAGCCTGGTGCCGGATAGCATTAGAGACTTCCTGGACCGATGCGGTTTTGACAGAGATTGGACGATAGAAGCTTTCATTGATGACGCTGTACAGAAAATAAGGGATCAGGTCGGATCCAAAAAAATACTCTGCGCCTTATCCGGGGGAGTGGACAGCGCTGTCTGCGCGGCCCTGGTTCACAAAGCAGTGGGTGATCAGCTGATCTGCATGTTCGTCAACCATGGACTCATGAGAAAGGGAGAACCGGAACTGGTAGCCGATGTATTTGGCAAACAGTTCCATATGAACCTGATGACAATAGATGCCGTTGACAGATTTCTCGGAAAACTGGAGGGTGTTGAGGATCCGGAAAAGAAGAGAAAGATCATTGGCGAGGAATTTATCCGTCTTTTTGAAGAAGAAGCAAAAAAACTGGGCAAAATTGATTATCTGGTACAAGGTACGATCTATCCGGACATTATCGAAAGCCTGTCCAGCAAAGGCGTAGTCAAGACTCATCACAATGTGGGCGGCTTGCCTGAAAATATGGATTTTGAGTTGGTCGAACCAATCAAATGGCTGTTCAAGGACGAAGTCAGAATGGTGGGCGAAGCGTTGGGCTTGCCAAGCGAGCAGGTGTGGCGCCAGCCGTTCCCGGGCCCGGGCCTTGGCGTACGGATCATCGGCGCCATCACGAAAGAACGCGTTGAAATGGTAAGGGAAGCGGATGCCATCTTCAGAGAGGAAATCAAAAACGTCGGCTTAAATAGAGAAATCTGGCAGTATTTTGCTTTGGAACCGGGCTGTAAGGCAACCGGTGTAAAAGACGGAAGACGCACCTTTGAAAATGTAATATGCCTCAGAGCTATTTATTCCAGCGACGCCATGACGGCCGAAGTTGCAGAGCTGCCGTATCCGTTGCTGAGAAAGATCGCTGTAAGGATCGTAGAGGAGGTTGAGGGTGTGAACAGGGTCGTTTACGATGTGACCCCAAAACCGCCTGCGACGATAGAGTGGGAGTGACGACCCCGTTTACGGAGGGAGTAGGACAAATGCTGATCAGAAAGGCTGTGATGGCCGATTTACAGGCGATCGCCAAGGTGGAGGCAGAATGCTTCCCGCCTGCGGAGGCTGCCGGGGAAGGTGATTTTAAGAATCGATTGGAAGTGTATCCCGACCATTTTTGGCTGTTGGAAGATGATGGGAAGCTGGTTGGCTTCGTGAACGGAATGGCGACAAATGAAGAAGAACTCTCTGACGAGATGTATTCGGATGCAAGCATGCATGACGAAAACGGCAAATGGCAGATGATTTTCGGCGTCGATACCATCCCGGAATATAGAAGACAAGGCTGTGCTGAAAAAATCCTCAGGCAAGTGATGGCTGATTCGAAGGAACAGGGCAGACTGGGACTGGTACTGACCTGCAAGGATCACCTGGTTCATTACTATGCCAAGTTTGGCTTTAAAGATGAGGGGGTTTCAGAATCGACTCATGGCGGGGCGGTTTGGCATAAGATGCGCCTGACCTTTTAAAAACAGGAGGCTCAAAATGATAAAAATATTGGTGACTGCGCCCAAGGGGAAGATGGGCAGAATGATCGTCAAAGTAGCCGCTGAGAGTAGCGACATCAAGATTGTCGGCGGGCTTGGACCTACCGGAAGGAACTATATCGGACATGACATCGGCCCTGTTTCGGGCCTCGGTTACGAGGTTGGGGCAACGGTATATGATCATATTGAGGATATCATAGATTCCTGTGATGTGGTGGTTGATTTTTCCGCGGTGGCATTATCTATGGAAGTGCTGGATGTTTGCGTTGCACATAAAAAAGCCTTTATATGCGGGACAACCGGTTTTACAGAAGAACAGGAAGACCGGATCAAGGCGGCGGCTAAGAAAATTCCGGTTTTGAAAGCGGCAAACACCTCCTATCTCGTGAATTTAATGAAAAGACTGGTCGGCACGGCTGCGGCATCTCTTGGAGATATGGCAAAAATAGAAATCATAGATTACCATGATGAAAAGAAGCTGGATGCGCCCAGCGGTACGGCAAAAGAACTTGGCGCCGTGATGGCAGAAGCTTCCGGCAAGGCCCCTGAAGATATCGCCTACCATTCTGTGAGGGCAGGTGATATTTCCAGCACCCATACGGTCATTTTCGGGCTGATGGGAGAGAGAATGGAAGTCAGTCATATATCCTATAACTGGGAATGTTTTGCCAGAGGGGCTATTGAGGCTGCCAGGTTTCTCAAGGGCAAGAATCCGGGATATTATATGATGGACGATGTGATCTCCTGAAAAAAACACTGCGAAAGGCACTAAACAAGACATTAAAATTGAAAGAGGAATTCGATGACAAGACACGATATTTCAGCCCTGAGAGTGGGCGAGGAAGTAATCGATTTTTATATGGTGCGAGCGATCGCCATTAAAATGGGCGCAAACGGGAAGCATTATTGCGACCTTCTGCTGGGGGATGCTACCGGTGACATCAATGCGAAAAAGTGGGATGTCAACTCCGACGAAGAAAGCTTGCTCAACACGATACAGGAAGGCGACATTGCTAAAATTCAAGGGAAAGTGAAGGATTTCAACAATCAGCTGCAACTGACCGTGACCCAAATCAGAAAAACCCGTGAAGGCGACATTTTCGACATCAAGGCACTTGTGAAAGCGGCTCCGGAAGACCCAAATGAAATGTATGAATATATCTTTTCAAGAGCCGAGTCCATGAAAGACCAGGATTTGAAGAAACTTTGCATTTCTTTGCTGGAAAGCAACAAAGAAAAGTTGTTATATTATCCTGCAGCGCAAAGGAATCATCATGCCGAAATGGCGGGATTGCTGTATCATGTGAAACGTATGTTGATGGCAGGAGAAAAAATTTGTGAAGTTTATAAAGGTCTGAATCGTGATCTCGTGGTAACGGGTGTCATCATTCATGATATAGAAAAACTGAGGGAAATCGAAAGTAACTGTTATGGAGTATCGCCGGGATATTCATTTGAGGGCCAGCTCCTGGGGCACATCGTGCAGGGCGTGATGGCAATCGATAAATTGTGTGCGGAGTTCGGAGTGTCACGGGAAAAAGCAGTCATGTTGGAGCATATGGTACTCACTCATCATTATGAGCCCGAATTTGGCAGCCCCAAAAAGCCGATGTTTCCGGAGGCGGAACTTCTTCACTATCTTGATATGATCGATGCCAAGCTTTTTGATATGGAGGACGCGCTTTCCGCTACAGATCCCGGAGACTTTTCCGGCAGGGTCTGGACGCTGGAAAACCGAAGAATATATAAACCTGAAGACTGGGAGGATCAGAATGATTAAACTGCCCAAGGAAGTCAGCGCAATGATCAGGACATTGGAATCTGCCGGGTTTAAGGCATATTGCGTCGGCGGCTGTGTAAGAGACAGCCTGCTTGGCATTACGCCGATCGATTGGGATGTTTCCACAAATGCGCTGGTTGCTGATTTGAAACGGTTATTTCCGGAAGGCAAAGTGATCAGTGAGAAATATAGCGTCATTAGACTGGATCATACAAAAAATGAAGCCGATGAAGACGGTATTATCGCGGATATCGCGACATTCAGAGTGGAGGGGACTTATTCAGACTATAGGAGACCGGATGAAGTCCAATTTGTAGACAGCATAGAAGAGGATCTGGCCAGAAGGGACTTTACGATCAATGCCCTGGCGGACAACCCGAATGAAGGCCTGGTGGATCCGTACGGCGGCCGGCAGGATCTCAATGCGAAACTGATCAGGGCTGTTGGTGATCCGGAGAAGAGATTCGAAGAAGACCCTTCAAGAATGCTGAGGGCGATCCGGATGGCTTCCGAACTGGGATTTGATCTGCATAAGAGCGTTTACCAGGCGATTTTGGCAAAGTCTTCCCTGATGCAGCATGTTTCTAAGGAAAAAATAAAAGAAGAGTTGGAGCGGATCATCGTTTCCGACCATGCAGGAAAAGGAATGAGGATGCTGGCGGGAACAGACCTGATGCCTTTTATCATTGGCAAGGAAATCGCATCCTTTATGAAGCGCCGGGAAATGGAAGATTTCTCGGTTTACTGCGACAATATCGGCAAGACGAAAAAAGACCGCATGCGAAGACTGGGCCTTTTTTATCTGTTATTCGACGGGAAACGTTGTTTGGCTGCCGCCAGTTATCTTCCTTACACAAAGCAAGAAATCCAGCATTTCGAAGATCAGATGCATTTTATGCATAAGATATATTTTATTCGAACCAAGATCGAACTGAAATCGTTTATAGCAAAAGTAGGGATGGAAAGGTATTTGTATCTCCATAATCTCGCAAAGGCTCAGCGCATTGTATTCGATCAGCATGAAGATAAAATCATGAGCAGAGAGATCCAGCTGAAGGAGATCCTGAATAATAAGGAGCCCATTTTTGTGGATGATCTTGCCATCGACGGCGACGACCTGATCCGGGCCGGTATCGCAGAGGGAGAAGCGGTAGGTGAAATGCTGAAGATGGTTCTCGATGCAGTCCATCTGGATCCGAAGAAAAATGAAAAATCCCAGCTGCTTAAGCTGGCGATGGTATATAAGAAGAGCTTGATCAGAAGAAGTGCCCGGAAGATCAGATGGCTGCGATGATGAATAACCTGAAAGAACTGAAAAGTCTTGGAATCGAAGAAGGCTTCGCAAAAAGAATCGTCCGGGAATACGGCGACACAGCAATGGAACGGATCAGAGAAAATCCTTACCGGCTTGTGGAGGATTTTTTCGGTGTTGATTTCAAAGAAGCGGACAAGCTGGCGGGGAAACTGGAAATTTCGCCGGAAAATGACGAGAGGATACGCAGCGGCATTTTATTCGGGCTTTCCAAATTCAATGAAAACGGGAGCACCTATGCACCGGAGGACCAGTTGATCGAACAGGTCGGCGAATTTATACTGGGATTGCCTCGTGAATCGCTGGAAGATGCAATGATCAATATGGTATTTGACGGGGATATCCATATCGCTGAAATTGAAGGAACCCGCGCGATCTATAAAACCGAATATTACGAAGCGGAGGCGGGCATTGCCGCTGCGCTTTCGGCACTTTCCCGGGTGGCGCCTCAGAAACCGGTGGGAGATATCAGGGGACAACTGTTGCTGATTGAAAGGGACACGGGACTCAGACTGTCGGAAAATCAGAGGGAGACGATAGATTCTGTTCTCCGCAACAGTGTATCGGTTATAACCGGCGGCCCCGGAACCGGCAAGACCACTATTATCAACAGTATTATCAGCCTGCTGGCGGCGTCAGGCGAAAAAACAGCCATCTGTGCGCCTACAGGCAGAGCCGCCAAAAGGATCAAGGAAGCAACAGGGAGAAACGCCACAACCGTCCATCGGCTGCTGGAAGCAGAAATCGATGAAAATTCCAATACGGTTTTTTTCAGGCGCTGCAGCGAATATCCCCTGGATCACGATGCAGTCGTTGTCGATGAAGCATCGATGATGGATATCTTTCTGATGAGCGCTCTGCTGGAAGCGGTCAAGCCGGGGACCCGGCTAATCATCGTAGGGGATGCGGATCAGCTGCCATCTGTTGGGCCTGGAAATGTACTGAGAGATATCATAGAAAGTGAATATATCAATGCCTTTGAACTCACCGAGATATTCAGACAGGAAAAAGAAAGCCTCATCGTGACAAATGCCCATAAAATCAACCGGGGAGAATATCCGGAGCCGGACTCCGGCGAAGGTGACTTTTTGCTGCTGAGGAAAGCCACCAAGGTGGAAGCCATCGAAACGATCAAGGATCTGATGCTTAACGGTATTCCGGGATATCACAGCGCAGGCAGTGAACCACAGGACATCCAAGTTATTACCATGACGAAACTTGGCGATCTGGGGACTGGTAATCTTAACAGAGTATTGCAGGGTACGCTGAATAAGACGGCGCCGGGCAAGCCTGAAGTGATGGACAAATGGGGCAGGATCTTCAGAACCGGTGACAAAGTGATGCAGATCAGGAACAACTACAGGCTGGAATGGAAAAGGTCCGACGATTTTTCTGAAGGCAAAGGGGTCTTCAATGGGGAAATCGGTGAGATCGTCTCCATCGATGAAGACTTCAAGCAAATCACGGTGGTGTATGATGAATTCAGATATGTGGTATATGAATTCGAATCCCTGAGTGAACTCGAACTGGCATATGCCATTACGGTACACAAAAGTCAGGGCTCTGAATTTCCGGTGGTGATGATGCCGGTCATGTGGACAACTCCGAAGCTTGCAACCAGGAACCTGCTGTATACAGCAGTAACCAGGGGGCGGGATATGGTGATCCTCATCGGCAGTGAGAGACAGCTGAAGTCCATGGTGGATAATAATCCGATCAATGAAAGAAATACAGGTCTCAGGAGTATGCTGAGGAACCTGATATAAGGGGATTTGGGGGGAGTAAGATCAGAATCAGGGGGTTATCGGAGATCGTATTTCCAAGCAATATTTATTGCATTTGCTGCGGTCGCATCATTGATCAGAGCAGGCCTTACTCGCTCTGCGATCATTGCGTCAGGGCATTTCACTGGGCAAATAGAAAAACCTGCCCAAAATGCGGGAAAATATTGCATGAAGACAATAAACATTCTCTCTGCAAGGACTGCTCGGAGTTTCACCACCTTTTTGAAAAGGGCTTTACCTGTGTGCAATATGGTCTTTATGAAAGAAGCGTGATGCTGGCATTCAAATATGGGGAACAAGCCTATATAGGAGAGAAAATCGGCGATATTTTATATGACCGTATATTACCGGAAATAGAAGCCGGGCTTGCCTTTGACTGCATAATTCCCGTGCCGATGCATAAGGGGAAGCTTAGAAAGCGGGGCTATAATCAGGCGGAGCTTATGGCGCGACCACTGGCTTATAAAACCGGCCTTCCGCTGCTTGGGAAAGCCCTCGTTCGCCAAAAGGCATCGAAGCCTATGAGCAGACTTTCGACTTATGATCGAATGGAAAATGTTAAAAATATTTTCGCGGTCAGAAAAGGTCAGGCTCAACTGATCAGAAACAAGACGGTTATGCTGGTGGATGATATTTATACGACCGGAAGCACGGCGGATGAATGCAGCCGGGTTTTGCTGGAATCCGGAGCGCAGAAGGTTTATTTACTGACTTTTGCGGCAGGGGCTAATTAAATGGCTAAGGAAAAAACAGCGCTTCAAGAGCGCCTCATCATAAAAAAGTTGTCCGGGTCTGTGGTTGAAAATCCAGGCCAGCTACGGGCGAAAGGATCCACGTAAACGCAGCGCAGGGCGCTTCGCGAGCATGGCGTAGTTTAGATGTAAGTCCTCCGGAAATCGGATCAAGGCAAGTGTGGGGGCAAAGACCAGGTCAGCCGGACAACTTTTTTATGATGAGAGTGAGATTTGCCCCGATTTTAGGGTATAATATGCGTAAGACAAATAGCTGGAACGTATGCATCTTTTGCATCATATGCGCCCAGTCAAAAAGGAGGTCGAAAACATGAAGGTATCAATTACAACCAGGAACTACAGTGCTAACGAGAACCTTAAAGAGACTATTGAAAAGAAGATGGAAAAGCTTAGCAAGTACTTCTCATCGGACATTGTTGCCAATGTAATGCTTTCAAGTGAGAGGGGAAGATCAAAAATTGAAGCGACCATCAACGCAAGGGGGATGATTTTCAGGGCTGAAGAAGCCTCTAACGACATTTACGAGAGTGTCGACAAAGCTATCGACAAACTAGCCAGCCAGATGTCCAGATTCAAGACCAAGCTTCAGGAGAGGAGTGTTAAAAAAGTCCTTGATTTTGAAAGCATTCCGGAATATGAAGAGGAACCATTTGAAACCAAGCTGGTTAAAATAAAAAGGTTCGAGCTTGAACCGATGTCGGCAGAAGAAGCCATTGTAAGAATGGAACTGCTGCAGCACAACTTCTTCGTTTTCCTGAACATGGAAACAGACAGCGTCAACGTTGTCTACAAGAGGAAGGAAAATGACTACGGATTACTGGAAACCACCTATTAGGATTTGTTGCACCGGAAGGATTTTCAAACGGTTAAAGATAAACTGAACGACCAAAGAGCGGCATGCGGTTCAGCACGAGCCGCTCTTTTTTATGCGCACCCCTTGAAAATGGGCGTGTTTTTCGCTACAATAGGTACATATAGGAACTGAGGAGAAAATTGATGCCGGAAATCCTGGCCAATATAGGCGCAAATATTCAAATTACAGACGTTTTGGATATTCTGATTGTGGCGTTCGTTGTCTACAAAATCATGGAATTCATTAAAGAAACCAGAGCACAGCAGCTTGTAAAAGGTCTGCTATTTTTAGTGTTGGCAACTTTTCTCTCAGGGCAACTGCATTTCTATACATTAAACTGGATATTAAGGGGAACCATGACCATCGGCATGATCGCGCTGGTCATTATTTTTCAGCCGGAACTGCGTCGCGGCCTTGAATACGTCGGCCGGCATAAAATCAATATCAAATCGCCTCTGGGTGAAGTGGATAAAGAGAAAGCGAAACGCATCACGAACCAGTTTGTCAAAGCAATCGACAATTTTTCAAATAAAAAGATCGGCGCATTGATGGTGTTTGAACGGGAGGTCACTCTGGAGGAAATCGTTGAAACGGGCACTATTATCAATTCTGAAATATCAAGCGAATTATTGGGCAACATTTTCTACGAAGGTTCTCCGCTTCATGATGGTGCTGTGATCGTCAGGGGCGCTAAGCTATATGCGGCGGGCTGCGTGTTGCCGCTGACCCAGAACAAGGAGCTTTCCAAGGATCTGGGGACAAGACACCGGGCAGGGCTGGGGATCACCGAACATTCCGATGCCATGTCCATTATCGTGTCAGAGGAAACCGGCATTATCTCGATAGCCGTTGATGGCAAGCTGTCGAGATTTCTTGACGTCAAGACGGTGGACAAGGAGCTGCTTAACTTCTATCTGGGCAACATGGAGGAGAGCGGCCCTGCATTGTTAGGGAAACTGAGGATGAGAAGAAATGTTTCAAAATAAGAATGCAAACCGAATACTATCCCTGATCATAGCCATCATTCTTTGGGGATACGTGATCCTCGACATCAATCCGACGGTGGAACAGCGATTCGAGAATGTGCCTGTCAAAATACAAAACCAAGAAACTCTACGTCAGAGGGGCCTGGCTCTTACAGATAATGAATATACAACAACGGTGATCGTCAGCGGCAAAAGATCGGATATCGCCAAAATCAATGTCGAGGATATCGGCGCCACCATGGATGTCTATGGATATGCGCTGGGCACCAATTATATCCCTGTTAAAATAGAGCTTCCGGACAATTTGTCCATTGCGGGGCATGTGAGCAGCAAACTGGAAGTCAACATCGAAAAATATGTCTCAAGCAACAGGGAAGTGAACGTCACATTTACCGGGGAAACCCAGGAGGGGATGGAACCGGGAGACATCACGATCAGCCCGCAGCAGGTGGAAATCCGCGGCGCAAAATCCAGAGTCGAAGCGGTCAAACAACTTGTGGCGGAGGTGCCGATCGCATCCATTATGAATTCCGGGACGGTAAGTGTACCGATCCAGCCGATGGATGAAGGCGGAAATTATGTTGGCAGCGTCGAACTTTCTTCAACGACTGCCACCATCAGCGCATCCCTGCTGAATGTCAAGAAGGTGAATGTTTCTCTCGCTGTGGAAGGCGAGATCAATAAAGAACTTGAAGTGGAGTCTATTGACATCCCTAAAGAAGCCTATATAACCGGGGATGCGGAAACACTTAAAAAAATCGATGCGCTGACCGCTGCCGCTATCGATATCACGGATGTAAAGGCATCGACATCGATACCGCTTGAATTTTCACTGCCTGACGGGATCAGCCTTTCGGGCAATTATCCTGCGCCGATGCTTACAATCACCATAAAGGGATACGAAACGTCAACCGTTAACATTGAAACAACGAATATCCTATTTGATGGACTGGGTGCGGAGCTTTCAGCCTATATCAATACATCCACCATCGAAGTCAATATGATGGGGGATAAAGCGGTCCTGGATACGATCAAGCTGCCCGGCGACCTCAGGCTCTCGGTTGATCTGACCGGGCGCGGGCCGGGGACCTATACGGTGCCGATCATCGTAAAATATGATAAGGCGCTGAAACAGATTTCGATTTCACCGACTGAAGTTCAGGTCACCATCGATGCGATCAATGAAGCTTTTTAGTAAGGAGACATAAATGAGCAGACTATTTGGAACGGACGGAGTCAGGGGTATAGCCAACAAAGACCTGACGCCTATTCTTGCTTTTAATCTGGGCAAGGCCGGCACATATGTGTTAAACAAAGACAAGGAACGACCGGTAATCATCATTGGAAAGGATACCCGTATATCGGGGGATATGCTGGAAGACGCACTTTCTGCAGGGATCCTGGCCATGGGAGGCAATGTGATCAAAGTCGGTGTACTGCCGACACCGGCTATCGCATATCTGGTGAGATATCTGCATGCTGATGCGGGAGTCATGATATCCGCATCCCATAATACTTTCGAATATAACGGGATCAAGTTCTTTAATGAATCCGGATTCAAACTGGATGATGATATCGAGGATCAGATCGAGGATATCATCTCCAGGGATATAGATATCACAGCCAATATTACCGGAGACCGCCTGGGCCGTTGTGTTGAAGCTGATAAAAAGGCGCTGGACTACTATGTGGAGTTTCTGAAATCAACCATTGACATCAGGCTTGATGGAATGAAACTGGTGCTGGATTGTGCCAACGGAGCTTCCTATGAGGCGGCCAAAAGGGTGTTTTCTGACCTTGGCGCTCAGGTTGTTGCCATAGCAGACGACCCGGATGGACTGAACATCAACGCGGGATGCGGGTCCACCCATCCCGACAAGCTGCAGCGGATGGTCATCAAAACCCACGCTGATATGGGATTTGCATTCGACGGCGACGCTGACCGGCTCATCGCGGTAGACGAAAGAGGAAGGATCATCGACGGCGACAAGATGATCTGTATCTGTGCGAAAATGCTGAAGGACACTGGGGCGCTCGTAGACAACAAGGTCACAGCCACGGTCATGAGCAACCTCGGTTTTCATAAATATCTCGAGCAGATAGAAATCGATCGCGATGTGACAGCAGTCGGCGACCGGTATGTGCTGGAGAGTATGCTCAAGACCGGATGCATCATCGGAGGCGAGCAATCCGGACATATTATTTTTCTGAATTATACTACCACCGGAGACGGGATTTTATCTGCCTTGCAGCTTTTGAAGGCAATCAAATATGATGGAAGAACGCCGGGCAGCATTGCCGACGATATCACGATTTATCCGCAGGTGCTGAAAAACGCATCGATCAAAGAAGAATATAAAAGAAGATACGAACGTGACTTGGAGATACAGAATGAAATCAGGCGGCTGGAACAGAAAATGGCGGGGGAAGGCAGAGTGCTGATCAGACCTTCCGGAACCGAACCGCTTGTCAGAGTCATGATCGAGGGAAGCAACATCAGCGAAATCACGGAACTGGCCGAAAGCCTGGCCATTCTGATTACTAAGAAATTCGGATGAGTCCGATAACGAGGAGAATATTATGTGTGGTATTGTTGGATATGTGGGAACAGGAGATGCAAGGGAAGTCATTATTGACGGCCTGAAGAAGCTGGAGTACAGGGGTTATGATTCGGCTGGCATCGCGCTGTGCCTGGACGGCAAATTAGAAGTCAGGAAGTCGGTAGGGAGAATCGCCAATCTGGAGACTCTGCTGAGTAAAGAAAATATTAAAGCAACTGCAGGCATTGGCCATACCAGATGGGCTACCCATGGCGCGCCTTCAGATTTGAACGCTCATCCGCATTGCAATCAGGAGAGCACCATCGCGGTTGTCCATAACGGTATTATTGAAAACTACGTCGATCTGAAAGAATGGCTCATAAATGATTATGGTATACACTTTAATTCCGAGACGGATACGGAGGTCATTGCACACCTGGTGAGCATTTACTATGACGGGAATCTGGAAGATGCGGTATTCAAAGCCATAGACAAAATGAGAGGAGCTTTTTCCGTGGGCGTTGTTTGTGCGGACGAACCCGGTAAAATCGTGGCATTCAGAAGAGACGCTCCTTTGATCGCCGGCATCGGGCAGAATTGCAACTTCATCGCATCGGATATTCCAGCGCTGCTGAAATATGTGAGAGAAATTTATCTCATAGAAAATAATGAAACCGTCATCCTGACGAAGGATGATATTAAGATATACAATGCCGCAAGAGAGGAAGTCCATCGCGATGTTTTCCATGTGACATGGGATGCCGACGCGGCTGAGAAGGGCGGATTTGATCACTTCATGCTGAAAGAGATTTATGAGCAGCCGGAAGGATTGCATGAAACTCTGTGCCGGAGGCTGGATCCGGATGGACAGGTGCTGCTGGACGGCATCAGAATGACAAAAGAAGATATTCTGAACTTCAACAAGGTCTACATCGTAGCGTGCGGCACCGCCTATCACGCCGGGCTTGTGGGCAAATATGCCATCGAAAAAATGGCAAAAATTCCGGTCGAAGTGGAAGTTGCCAGTGAATTCCGCTACAGAGATCCTTTTGTTGATGAGAACACACTGTTTATTGCCGTCAGCCAATCCGGAGAGACGCTGGATACTCTGGCCGCGCTGCGGGAAGCGAAAAGCAAAGGCGCAAGGATCCTTTCGGTGGTGAATGTCGTCGGCAGCTCTGTGGCTCGCGAGTCCGATGATGTTTTTTACACATGGGCCGGACCTGAAATAGCAGTGGCATCTACGAAAGCATATACAACGCAGGTGATGTGCATGTTTCTCATCGGCCTCTATATGGGGCATACCAAAGGGATCATCGATCCGGGTTACTACACTCAGCTGATTGAGGAACTCAAGATGATACCTGGCAAATTGAGGCTGGTTTTACAAGATGAAAACAAAATCCGCGATATCGCCAAGCGTATCTACAAAAGGGAACAGGTTTTTTTTATTGGAAGAGGGCCGGATGTAGGGGTATCTTATGAAGGGTCGCTCAAACTGAAGGAGATCTCCTATATCAATTCTTTTGCCATCGCAGCCGGAGAACTGAAGCATGGAACCATCGCTTTGATCGAGCAGGGAACTATGGTGGTGGCACTGGCTACCCAAAGTAAACTGTACGAAAAAATGCTTTCCAATATTCAGGAAGTCAAGGCAAGAGGGGCTTGGGTGCTGGGTATCGCCAAGGAAAACAATCAGGAGATCCTGAAGCAGGCGGATGAAGTACTGTTCATACCGGAGTGCATGGATGAAATCACACCGCTGCTTTCCGTTGTACCATTGCAGCTTCTGGCTTATCACATTGCCAAAGAACGTGGATGCGACATCGATAAACCAAAAAATTTAGCAAAAAGTGTAACAGTCGAATAAAAGATTTGAGATCCCGCTTTAAAAGTTTGAAAGGATTTTTTAATAGGCAGTTGGCAAAGATTTGATTTATGCTGACTGTCTATTATACTCAGAATTTATCGTAAGGAGAGAACTCTGATGATCAAGGTGAGACTGCATGGATATCTGACATATAAATCGGGTAATAACACGGGTATGGTGGAATTCCAGCAGACAGAAAACTTGAAAATCATAGATATCATTCAGCGTCTCTTAAAAGATGACTCCTATCTGTCTGTTATCACCATTAACGGTGTTGTTGAAAGTGATTACAATACGATCTGCAACGATGGTGATTTTATAGAAATATATCCGGTTTTTGGCGGCGGTTGAAAATGAGAGGGAGGTACTATTGATGTCATTTGGTTACACAGGAAACATACTGAGGATAAATCTGACCGATAAAAAAATATCGGTGGAACAGCAGGATGACCAGTTTTACAGGACATACATAGGCGGCAAAGGAATCATCGCGTACTATCTTCTTAAAGAAATCGATCCCAAAATTGACGGCCTGGATGAAAGAAACAAATTGATATTTGCTACAGGGGTTATGACAGGGCTTCCTATGGCAGGTATGCCCAGATATACAGTCGGAGCAAAATCCCCTCTGATCGATGGATTCGGACAGTCAGAAGCAGGAGGGTTTTGGGGACCCGAACTGAAAAAAGCCGGGTTTGATGTCGTTATTATAGAAGGCAAATCGGATAAACCGGTATATATAAGCATACAGGATCAACAGGTGGAAATCAAAGATGCACAGCACTTATGGGGAAAAGAAACCGGCGAAGTGCAGGAGATGATTAGAAATGAACTCAAGAATCCTCATACAATAGTAGCACAGATCGGTCCGGGTGGAGAAAAGCTTGTACGCTATGCTTGCATTACCAATAATTTGAAACATTACAACGGAAGAACCGGCATGGGAGCGGTCATGGGTTCTAAAAACCTTAGGGCCATTGCAGTTTCCGGCACCGGCAAAATAGAGTTTCATGACCCGGCAGCTATAAATAAAATCAGCAAGGATTTTTTGAGCATCATGATGGAGCATCCGCAGAGCCGGGGTCTTTATGACTATGGGACGTCGGGAGCAGTTGCCGCATTGAGTCTTCAAGGATATTTGCCTTCTTTTAATTTTCAGATCGGTGAATTTGAGGATGCGGAGCTAATAACAGGGCAAAAATTAGTTGAGACACTCCTTAAAAAAAGAGAGGGCTGTTATGCTTGCGCGTTGAAATGCAAAAGAGTTGTTGAAGTGGACGAGGAAAATTGCCATGTTGACCCTAAATTCGGTGGACCGGAATATGAGACGATTGCCGGATTCAGCTGCATTTGCGGGTGCAATGATTTGAAGGTCGTATCAAAAGCCAATGAATTATGCAACCGTTATGGCATTGATACAATAACCGCTGCATTAACGATTTCATTTGTGATGGAATGCTTCCAAAAGGGGATTTTGACATCAAAGGATACCGGCGGTATCGAAGTGAATTTTGGAGACAGCGCAGTAATTTATAAGCTGATAGAAATGATAGCAAAACGGGAAGGTTTTGGAGACTTACTTGCAGAAGGAAGCTTCCGGGCAGCAGAAAAAATAGGCAAGGGAAGCGAACTGCTTATTATGACCAGTAAAAAGCAGGAAACTGCATCTCTGGATGGAAGAACAAAAGCGGGCTTGATACTTGCTTACGGTTCATCAGAAAATGGGCCGGATCATATGTATGTGATCCATGACCAGATGATTGCAAAAGCAGGAGCCATCGTTGATGAGCTTTCGGCTATCGGTGTCATACAGCCGGTGCCGACGTTGGATTTCGGTTGGGAAAAAGCAAGAGTGTTTAAGGTTTTATCCGAGTGGACCAGCTTCATGAATAGTGCCGGTATCTGTATACTGGCTGTCATGCCAAGAGGTGCTGTTTCAGCACAGACAGTGGTTGATTTACTGCGGGCAGCTACCGGCTGGAATACCAGCCTTGATGAAATACTCAAAGCAGGAGAAAGAGCCATTGCAATGGGCAGAATGTTCAATATAGCCTGCGGAATGACCAAAGAAGATGATTTTCCATCGCCAAAGCATTTTTTGCCGTTAGTAAACATAAAAGCGCCGTCTTATAAAGTGGATAGACAAGAGTATGATGATTTACTGGTGAAGATGTATAAAATAAGAGGATATGGTGAAGACGGCGTGCCGTCGGAAGCAAAGCTTCATGAATTAAGTATCGGTTGGCTGGCTTGATAGAATAAGCATAAACAGCATAAGACACGGAGGTGCTGACTTGAAGTTTGAATTAAAATATGGAAAAGATCATGTAGAATTTGAAATAGAAGAAAAGAATTACATGTGTTCATTACTTCCAAATGAAATTGAATTTGAATTAAAAGGAGAAGAGGAAGTTAAAAGAGCACTGGAAAATCCGATAGGAACTAAAAGACTGAAGGATATCGTAAAACCCGGAGAAAAAATAGTCATCATAACAAGCGATATCACAAGGCCGATGCCCAGCAAGGTCGTTCTTCCACCGGTGATCGATGAATTGAAGATGGCGGAGGTACAAGAAAAGGACATCACCATCGTATTAGCACGTGGCAGCCATAGAGGTCATAGCGAAGAAGAAAAAAAGTATCTGGTCGGAGAAGAAATATATAACAGCAATATAAATATTATGGATAGTGATATGACCCGGTGTATCAACTTGGGGAGATGCAAAAATGGGACACCTGTAGATATCTTTGAACCGGTAGCGAAGGCAGATAGAATAATCTGCATGGGCAATATAGAATATCATTATTTTGCGGGATATTCCGGTGGGGCAAAGGCGATCATGCCAGGGGTGTCGAGCCATGACGCAATCCAGGCTAATCATTCAAATATGGTGAAAAAAGAAGCGTATGCAGGGAACCTTGACACCAATCCTGTAAGACAGGATATTGACGAAGCTGGAGAGTATATTCGTATAGACTTTATTGTGAATGTCATTCTAAACAGTAAAAAGGAGATCGTAAAGGCAGTAGCAGGCCACTATATCAAAGCCCATAGAGAAGGCTGTAAGGTATTGGATGAATTATACGGAATACAATTGGAGAAGCAAGCGGATATTGTGATCGTATCCCCGGGCGGATTTCCGAAGGATATCAATCTTTACCAATCTCAAAAGGGACTGGACAATGCAAAACAGGCAGTAAAAGATGGCGGGATCATAATACTGGCGGCTTCCGCTAAAGAAAAATTCGGAGAAAGTACTTTTGAAGAGTGGATGCTGAGTAAAGAACCACAGGAAATGATAAAAGAAATCAAAGAAAATTTCAAATTAGGCGGACACAAAGCAGCCGCAATCGCTTTGGTATTGGAGAAAGCCAAGATTTATATGGTGTCGGATTTGGAAGATGAATTAGTAAAAAATATTCATTTTATACCGTTTAAAACGGTACAAGAGGCTGTGGATGCAGCATTAAAAGAACTGGGAGACGAATCACAGATCCTAATAATGCCGGTTGCCGGGTCGACATTAGCAAAATATAATCAATAAAAAAAGTGGGTATAGCCCACTTTTTTCTTTCAGCACTAAATCTTTTTTGTAAAAAGCACTATTCTACTGCCGATCCCGTCGTAGTCGGTATGTACCTGTACGCCATCAATTTCACAGTCACCCGGATCAATAGTGAAGCCAACCGAAGTGTGAAAAGCAATAGAGGCTTTGTTAACAATAGATGTAACCAGATGGACGGTGTCCACACCCTTCTGTTTTACATAGCTGTCGAAGTGCTGGTACATTTTACGGCCAATGCCCTGTCCTCGATATTTTGGATTCACACCAAAAAAGTGGATATATGCTTCGTTGGGGTGGGCAGGGGAGATGAAACCAACAAGGAAGGCAATCAGTTCTCCGTTGTCTTCCATGATAAAGCTTGTTTCGCCAAAATGCTTGAAAAACAATCGCGGAAGCATATCTGCCATCTGGCGGCCGCCCCACCAGTCATTGATAACGGAAATCACGCTAATATAGTCAGATTCTGTTGCATTTCTAATGACCATACGAATACCTCCTAGTTTAAAATACCAAAAACCAACATTGTCACTTGTATCAAAAATGATAATTACTTTTTGGTACAAAGTCAATCAGGGGCCATAAAAAATGAAGGGACTGTCAAGCTGACGGTTACTTCGATTATTTCATAATTATATATCCATATATTTTTTTGGAGTGATTTTTTATACGTGGTTGGGGATATATATAGTATATGAAACTTATTCCCGAAAATAAAATATTGATTTTATTTTCATAATTTTCATGCTGAACAGTATACAGAGTGTTATTGCTAATTGAAAATTTCGTGCGTGAACGCACAGGAAAGGAGTGTCAATTATGCCCATGAAAACAGGAGCAGAATATATTGCCAGCCTGAGAGAGCTGAAGCTGAATGTCTATATGTTTGGAGAGAAGATCGAATCTCCGGTGGACCATCCTATCATTATACCGTCAATGAATGCTGTAGCCCTGACCTATGATCTGGCGCTGGACCCTATGTACGAGGACCTGATGACTGTCAAATCACACATCACAGGTGAGAAGATCAATTTATTCAACCACGTTTTTCAAAGTACCGCAGACCTGGTTCAAAAGGTCAAGAGGCAGAGGATGTTGGGTCAGAAAACCGCCTGCTGCTTCCAGAGATGTGTCGGTCAGGACGCATTCAATGCCGTTTACAGCACCTCGTATGAAGTGGATCAGAAATATGGCACGGATTATCAGAAGAGATTTATTAAATTTCTGGAGTATGCTCAGAAAAATGATCTGGTCACCGACGGTGCGATGACAGATGTAAAAGGCGACAGGGGCCTGTCCCCAAGTGCGCAGGCGGATCCGGACCTCTATCTGAGGGTAGTGGAAAGAAGACCGGATGGAATTGTAGTCAACGGCTGCAAGGCGCATCAGACGGGTATCGTAAACTCACATGAAGTGCTGGTAATGCCGACCATCGCGATGGACCCTGAAGATAAGGATTTTGCGGTTTCGTTCTCCGTGCCAACGGATTCGCCGGGCATAACGCTGATCTATGGGCGTCAATCCTGTGATACCAGAAAAATGGAAGGGACCGAAATTGATGTGGGCAACAGCCGTTTCGGCGGACATGAGGCTCTCGTGATTTTCGATCACGTTTTCGTTCCGAACGATAGAATCTTCCTGAATGGAGAAACGGAATTTGTAGGGATGCTGGTGGAGAGATTTGCAGGTCATCACAGACCAAGCTATGCATGCAAGTGCGGTGTGGGAGACGTGCTGATCGGAGCAGCAGCACTCGCCGCTGAATATAACGGCGCAGCAAAAGCATCTCATATCAAAGATAAGCTCATTGAAATGACCCATTTGAACGAAACGATTTATTCATCCGCGTTGGCGTGTTCTTACGAGGGCGCCGCAACCCCTTCGGGAGCGTATTTGATAGAATTGCTTCTGGCAAATGTCTGCAAGCAGAATGTAACCCGGTTCCCTTATGAAATGACACGCTTGGCAGAAGATATTGCCGGCGGCATCATGGTAACTCAGCCTTCTGAAAAAGACTTCAGAAGTCCGGAAATCGGCCATTACATTGATAAGTATCTCCGCGGTGTAAGCACTGTCCCAACCGAAAACCGCATGAGGATCATGAGGCTGATAGAAAACCTGACATTAGGAACGGGAGCCGTTGGATATCGGACGGAGTCCATGCATGGAGCGGGTTCACCTCAGGCACAGCGAATCATGATTGCCCGAATGGCGAACCTGGAGCATAAAAAGAAGCTCGCCAAAGAAATAGCCAAAATCAAAGATTAAAAATACATTATTGAAGACCAGGAAAGGAGACAAAAATGATGTTGTGGAAATGTACAGTATGCGGATACCTTCATGAGGGGGCAGAGGCTCCTGATGTTTGCCCGAAATGCGGAGCACCGAAAGAAAAGTTTGTTGCTTTGTCCGAGGAGGATGCCAAGAAAATCTTCGACTCAGACCGCACAAATGATATCCATATGGAAATCATAAAGCTGGCGATGAGAATCAAGAATCTGGCAAAAGAGGGTATCGAAATCAATCTTGATCCGCCTTGTGTGGCTTTATTCAAGCAGGCTCACGATGAGGCCTGGGTAATCAAGCAAAGAAGCAAAGCGGAAATCGCGGGTCATGTAGCCAAAGGCAAGTGGTAAAACATTAGAGCCCCTTATTGGGGCTCTTGTTTCTTTTGGAAGGATGATGAATATGGGAATATTGAGTAGATTGTTTGCAGGCAGCACAAGTGACATTCCTGCTGTCCGCAAGGTAGATCTGGAGCGTTACGCCGGCAAATGGTATGAAATTGCCAGGCTGCCGCATTCTTTTGAGAAGGATATGGACAATGTCACGGCTTTTTATAAAATCAGAAAAAGAGGAAAAATCAGGGTCATCAATACCGGCTATAAATTCTGCAAGAAGAAAGTAGCCAAAGCCATCGGTTGGGTCCCGGATCCGAATTGCACAGGAAGGCTTATGGTTAGATTCTTTTGGCCATTTAAAAGCGAATACCGAATCATCAGACTCGATGAGGAAAAATACAGCTATGCCGTAGTCACCGGCAGTAATAAAAACTATCTTTGGATATTGAGCAGAAAACCGAAAATGAGCGACAGACTCTATAAAGAACTGATAGATGATCTGCATGAAAAAGGATTCAATGTTTCAAGAATAATCAAGGTGCCGCAAAACCGATATTAGGTCAGGAGAAGTCATTTTATGGATAAATTACGGAAAGTTCGAAAGACCGTTACCGGTAAGAATGCATTTGACGGAGCCGGCGTCAAGCTGGTGAGAGTCATTGGTTACAGTGATACAAAAGATTTTGATCCTTTTCTGATGCTTGATGCTTTTGATTCAAAAAATCCTGATGATTATATAAAAGGATTTCCGTGGCATGCTCATAGGGGCATCGAAACAGTAACGTATCTGATCCATGGAGATATTGAACACCGGGACAGCCTCGGCAACAAAGGCAGCATCATGGATGGGGACTGCCAGTGGATGACCGCCGGATCCGGCATCATCCATCAGGAGATGCCCAAACCCCGGGAGCGGATGCTGGGTGTTCAGCTCTGGCTGAATCTTCCCGCGAAATTCAAAATGACGGATCCGGGTTACGGAGACATAAAAAGCGAAAAAATACCCGTTATTGATGAGGCCGGGAGCAGAATCAAAATCATAGCAGGGGATTATCGTGGCAGAAAAGGGGCATTTGAGGGTAAGTATGTCAAGGCAACCACGCTCGACGTGGAAATCTCGCCGGATACCGAATGGCAATTCTCAGGCAAACCGGAAGCGACACTTTTTATTTACATCGTGAGCGGAGAAGGCTGCTTCGATCCGGAATATAGTGAAGTGGTGGATGCAAAACATGCTGTTTTATTTTCGCAGGGAGAAACGGTTCGTGTGAAATCAACAGAAAACGGCATCAGGTTTCTTCTTTTCACGGCGGAGCCTCTCCGGGAGCCCATCGCGTGGGGAGGGCCTATCGTCATGAATACCGCCGATGAATTGGACGAGGCATTTCAGGAACTCGAGGAAAACACTTTTATTAAAAACAGCTCAAAGAAGCCTGAATAAAATAACAGTTGGAATTCAATCTGACAGTCCGCCGCTTTTGGAGCACGGGCTGTTTTTTATTGCCGAAAACAGGCAGATTTCTTGAAAATTATAGCAAAATGAATACAAAATTATGTTATTATATTTATGTATGTACAGATCAAAGATGTGCGGATCAATAAGGAGAGTTAGATAGTATGAAGGATTATGAGATCAGAGATATCAATTTAGCGGACAGCGGCCGTATGAAGATAGAGTGGGTAAAAAACAACATGCCTCTTTTATCGGCGTTTTATGAGGAGTTCAGCAGAACCAAGCCATTTGAGGGCGTGAAAATATCGCTCTCTGTCCATCTGGAGGCGAAGACGGCATATTTATGCAAAGTTCTTGCTGCTGGCGGTGCACAGATGGCTGTGACTGGAAGCAACATTCTTTCAACGCAGGATGACATTGCAGCGGCTCTCGCAGCGGACGGCATGAAAGTTTTTGCCTATCACGGAGCAACACCGCAGGAATATGACAAGCATATAGAAATGACTCTCGAACATAAACCGAATATCATAATAGATGACGGGGGCGACCTGGTTGGCATGATCCATGGCAAAAGACCGGATCTGGCTGAGGAAGTCTGGGGCGGCTGCGAGGAAACAACCACCGGAGTGATCCGGCTCAAGGCGATGCAGAAGGACGGTGTTCTGAAATTCCCCATGGTTGCCGTCAATGATGCGCAATGTAAGCACCTGTTCGATAACCGTTACGGTACCGGACAATCGGTCCTGACCAGCATCATGTCGAATACGAATCTGATCATTGCCGGAAAAACTTTGGTAGTCGGCGGGTACGGCTGGTGCTCGAAAGGGATCGCCATGAGAGCATCTGCCATGGGCGCAAGCGTCATCGTCACCGAAATTAATCCTGTTAAAGCCATCGAAGCCCGAATGGATGGCTATAAGGTGATGACTATGGACGAAGCAGCGCCTTTGGGGGACATTTTTGTTACTGCCACAGGGTGCAAGCAAACCATCTCCCTGGAGCATATCATGAAGATGAAGGACAAATCCATTTTGGCAAATGCCGGACATTTTAACGTTGAAATTGACATGGCGGCGTTGGAAGCCGCTGCGTTATCGAAAAAACCGGCCAGAAATAATATTGCTGAATATTTGCTTTCCAACGGAAAACGCGTTTATGTGATCGGCGAAGGGCGCTTGGTCAACATTGCCGCTGCAGACGGACATCCGGCTGAAATCATGGATATGAGTTTTGCCGTTCAGATCCTCTCGGCACTGTATATTAAAGAGCAGCATCCGGTTTTAGGAAAACAAGTGATCGATGTCTCTGCCGATATTGATGATCTTGTGTCAAGGAGGTTGCTGGACGCCTGGGGAATCAGGATTGACAAGCTAACACCTGAACAGGAAAACTATTTAAACAGCTGGGAGGTTTAGAATTTGAAATACGCAGACAGAATAAAACATCTGGAGGATAAATCGCTGCTGGAAGCGTTTGAGATGAAGATAACTGAGGACTTCATTTCATTTGCAGGCGGGTTCCCGTCGCCAGAAACATATCCGATGGATAAAATTAGGGAATCCTTTAACGGAACGATCGAAGATATCGGCCCGGAGGCGTTTTCGTATTGCAGCACCAGCGGTCTACCGGAATTAAGGGAATTGATCTTAAAGCGGATGGCCGAAAAGTTCGATGTTCACTTCGATATGGATGAAATCATTATAACCAGCGGATCCCAGCAGGGACTGGATATGAGCGGAATGCTTTTTGTGGGCAAAGGGGACGTCGTCCTGTTCGAAACACCATCTTATCTTGGAGCCGTAAACGCACTGCGTGCATATGAAGCAGAACTTATCGCAGTACCGACAGATCACGATGGGATCCAAATTGACGATCTGAAAAAATGCCTCGATCATTACGGCGACCGTGTCAGAATGGTTTATGTGATCCCCGATTATCAGAACCCCACAGGGCGCAGCTGGTCTGTCGAAAGAAGAGTCGCATTTATGGAACTGATGTCCTGTTATGAAATCCCTGTCATTGAAGATGCGGCGTATTCCGAATTATCTTTTGAGAAGGAACTGACCAAGCCACTCAGCCATTACGATACCAAAGGCCAGGTCGTATATGTCGGAACCTTTTCCAAAACCTTCTGTCCGGGACTCCGGGTTGCATGGCTCTGCGCGCGAAAAGACATGATGGAAAAGTATCTGATCCTCAAAAATTCGTCCGATCTTGCATCCTCTACCATCGGACAATATCAAATGGCTTACTATCTGAAGAATTGCGATATGGATCAGCATATCGAAGAAATCTCAGCTTTATACAAACACAGAAGAGACGTGATGGCAGCCGCCATAGAGAAATATTTTCCGGCGGAAGTCAAATTCGTGCTTCCTAAGGGTGGCCTTTTTATCTGGGCGGAACTGCCTGAAGGTAAAGACACAAGGGAACTGCTGAAAAGAGCTACGAAAAGGAACATTGCGTTTATCACCGGTTCCGGTTTTTATCCAAGCGCTTCAAAATGCAATGAAATGCGGCTGAACTTTTCGAATATGGATGACGCGGAAACCGAAAAAGGGATTCGGATCCTGGGTGAAATCATCAAAGAGTATTTACATGAATAGATGGGGGGAATGATTATGGATTATATGAAATTAGCGGATCTGCTTTTTCCGGACATCAACAAGACGCCGGATGAATATGAAACCATCTATCCCGAGAGGGAAGTGCCGACAGGAGCGAAGGTAACCAGACTTGGACCAAGCCCCACCGGATTCATCCATCTGGGGAATCTTTACGGTGCGTTCGTCGATGAAAGACTGGCCCATCAGAGCGGCGGTGTTTTTTATCTCCGTATAGAAGATACGGATGATAAGCGTTATGTGGAGGGTGCGGTTGACATCATTATCGATTCACTGAAATTTTTTGGGATCAAATTCGATGAAGGTGTAACAAAGGACGGGGAAGATGGGATTTACGGCCCATATTATCAAAGCCGACGGGCGGAGGTCTATCAGTGCTACGCAAAAAAATTAGTATCGGAAGGTCATGCCTACCCTTGTTTTCTAACTGAAGAGGAGATCAATGAACTACGCTCCAAGCAGGAAGAGGAAAAACTGAATCCGGGGATTTACGGAGAATGGGCCATATCACGAAATCTGACGCTGGCGGAAATAGAGGAAAAGATCAATGCCGGTGAGACCTATGTGATACGGCTGAAATCAGAAGGCGTTTCCGACCCTGAAAAGGCCAAATATATAGCGGTTGAGGATGGCATCAGGGGCACCCTTGAGATGCCGGAGAACTATCAGGATATCGTGATTTTAAAGAAAAACGGCATTCCGACCTATCATTTTGCCCATGTGTTGGACGATCATCTGATGAGAACGACCCATGTCGTCAGGGGCGCAGAATGGCTGCCGAGCCTGCCGGTCCATATCGAGCTTTTCGAAAAGCTGGGATTTGAAAAACCGGTGTTCTGCCATACCGGGCAACTGATGAAACTCGACGAGGAGGGGAATAAGCGTAAGCTTTCAAAACGGCTGGATCCGGAGTTGTCTTTGGATTACTACCGCAGGGAGGGTTACCATCCAAAAGCGGTCCGGGAATATCTGCTGACTATTTTGAATTCCAATTATGAAGAATGGCGCATCGCCAACCCAAATGCGGATATTGAGGAATTTGAATTCACCACGGAAAAGATGAGCGGCGGCGGAGCCCTGTTCGATCTAAATAAACTAAGAGACATATCCAAAGATGTGCTTTTGAAGGAAAGCGCTTCAGATTTGTTCATTTTTCTTAGGGATTGGGCACGGGAATTCAGAAGTGAAATCTACCCGTTGTTTGAAGGTGGAAGCGAATATATCTGTAAAATTTTAGATCTGGGTAGAACCGGCGAAAAACCAAGAAAAGATCTCATATTCGCAGCGCAGATTTTTGATTTTATCAGTTATTTCTTCGATGAATACTTCAGAATCGAGGACGATATCCCTGCAAATGTTACACCGGAAGACGAGAAGGAAATATTAAAGGCGTACTTGGATTCCTATGATCACAGTGATGACCAGGAAACCTGGTTCGGAAAAATTCGTCAAATTGCCGCTGATCTGAACTATGCGGCAAAACCGAAAGATTACAAAAAGGAACCTGATAGATATAAAGGCCATGTGGGCGATGTCAGCACTGTGATCAGAATAGCGCTCATGGGCCGTGCCCAGTCTCCGGATATATGGGAAATTCAGCAGATCCTGGGTGAAGATAAAACACGCAGCAGAATAGAACACAGAATATAGAAAAGAGGAACGTAAAATGCCTTCAGACTCAGTTGTGAAAAAGCAGCATCAAATGAAGGGAGAAATATTTTTACTGACAACAGCGATCATATGGGGCTATGCATTCGTAGTACAGAAGATCGCAATGGATACCATCGGCCCCCTGACATTTACTTTTGCGAGATTTCTACTGGGCGGGTTGCTCCTCATCTTTGTTTCAAAAGTATTTGACAGCAAAAAAGAAAAGTCAGGCGTTAAAGTGGTTACGGACAAGAAAGCGGTGATCGTCGGCGGACTGGTCTGCGGTACGGTCATATGCCTGGCAGCGAATTTTCAGCAAGTCGGGATCGTGACGAGTTCTGCGGGAAAGGCTGGATTTATTACAGCTTTATATATTGTGCTGGTGCCGATTTTCGGGCTGATCGTATTTAGAAAAAGGGTGACGAGACTTGTCTGGCTGGCCGTATTTTTAGCAGTACTCGGACTCTACTTGCTGTTTCTGAAGCCCGGGGAATTCAGTGTGGAAATGGGAGACTTCCTGATTTTCATCGGCGCATTTTTCTGGGCTGCGCATATTTTATCAGTAGACTGGGCGGTTGCTAAGGCTGATCCCATCAAGCTGTCGTCCGCGCAGTTCATCTGGGCGGGTTTGTTGTCGGGAGTGTTCATGTTTATTTCCGAAAATCCTGACATTAAAGCGATATTATCCTGCTGGTTCCCAATTTTATTCTCATCGGTGATCGTTGTTGGGATCGCATATACATTCCAGATCATAGGCCAGAAAACCACAGATCCGACCATAGCCTCCCTGATCATGAGCCTGGAGTCTGTATTCGCGGTGATCAGCGGAATGCTGTTTCTGGGTGAAAGAATGACCGGTCGGGAGTTGCTTGGATGTGTTCTGATGTTCATTGCGGTCGTCCTGACCCAAATTCCGGAGAAAAAACTTCAAAATATTAGATTATAGCGGACCTGCCGGGGAATAAAGATATATAACATCAGCGTATCTCAGTGAACAAAAAACGAATTTACAGGAGGTCCGATATGAAAACGTGGTGGAAGGATAACAGCATCAACATCGTTGATATCGACGGAAAAGAATATGCATTGAGCGGCTGGAACGATGACGCATGGTATGATTGCTGGGAATGCATCGGCGATGATTTTACAGATGCATCGGATGAAAATTACACGATCAAGCCGATCTACAACGAGAGACATGAAATTATCGATTATGAAATCGTATGATCACTGATTAGAATTGATCAATCATTGCACTACAAATTAAAATATATTTCTTGACTTTAAAGTTTTTATAGAGTAAACTCATAAAAACAATTAAGCGCGGCATTTATGACCGATACCAAAGGGGAACATGATGACCAAGAATTATTCTGTAAACGTATATTTTGGATTTAGCTTTATTTATTATACGAATAAAGCTTATTTGAGTTACACTGCAGGATAAAGACGGCCGTACCGGGATTAGAAGATACCATGTCGTTAATAGGAGCCTTGCAGTGAAACCTTCACAGCAAGGCTTTTTCTTTTAAGCAGCAGCTATAGGACAGGAGGAAAACAATGATAGTATTACTGAAAAAGAACGCCAGCAGAGAACAAATCGACAGCTTCACCAAGTGGCTCAAGGGCCTGGGGTTCGACACACATCTTTCGGTGGGAGCGAACCACACCATCATGGGGCTGATCGGAGACACTTCAACTATCGACATTGATATGATCAAAGCTCTGGATATCGTAGAAAATGTGCAGCGTGTTCAGGAACCGTTTAAAAAGGCGAATCGCAGGTTCCATGAAGCGGACACAGTGATCAAACTGGACAATGGCACGCTGATCGGCGGCGGTCATTTCCAGGTGATCGCCGGACCGTGCTCCATCGAGTCTGAGGAACAGATCATCGCGGTAGCAGAAGCCGTAAAGGCTGCCGGAGCCACCATATTAAGGGGCGGGGCATTCAAACCGAGAACCTCACCATACGCATTCCAGGGGCTCCATGATGAGGGCATCAAACTTCTTCTGAAAGCCAAGGAAGTGACGGGGCTTCCCATCATCACGGAAATCATGGATGCATGCCATATTCCTCTATTTGAAGAGGTGGACATCATCCAGGTGGGAGCAAGAAACATGCAGAATTTCGAACTCCTGAAACAATTGTCTGTGTTGAAGAAGCCTGTGCTGATTAAGAGGGGCCTCGCAAATACGCTCCAGGAATTATTGATGAGTGCGGAATACGTGATGGCAGGCGGCAACGACCAGGTTCTTCTCTGCGAACGCGGAATCAGAACATTTGAAACCTATACCCGTAACACCCTGGATCTGTCGGCCATTCCGGTTTTGCACCGTCTTTCCCATTTGCCGGTAATCGTCGATCCGAGCCATGCTACAGGAGATGCCAAACTGGTGCGTCCGATGTCTTTGGCAGCAACAGCGGCGGGCGCGGACGGCCTCATGATCGAAGTACACAATGACCCTGCCAACGCGCTATGCGATGGCGCACAATCGCTGACTCCGGAAGCATTCTCTTCTCTGATGAAGAGTATTCAGGCGATCCGGACTTTCTCGGACAATTGATGGGAGGAAAAGCGATGTCGATGACGATTGGAATAATAGGTCTGGGATTAATTGGCGGGAGCATGGCAAAGGCCATTAAAAGTAATACAGGACATAAGGTTCTTGGTTTCGATGCGGAGTGGGACATACTGGAGGATGCGATGCGCCACGGCGCTGTTGATGACTATATCGATGACCGGAATTTGCCGGACTGCGATGTGGTGATCGTTGCCTTGTATCCGAAAGCAACCATAGACTATATATCCGCCAAAGCGGAATTGTTCAAAAAAGGCGGCATCGTGATGGATTGCTGTGGCGTGAAACAGAATATCTGCTCCTCGCTGGAGCAGATTTCCAGAGACAGCGGGTTCTGGTTTATCGGGGGACATCCGATGGCCGGAATTGAAAAGAGCGGATTCTACAACTCTTCACCGGACTTATTTGACGGTGCTTCTCTGATCCTGACCCCTTATGATTGGACTCCGGAAAATGCTCTTGAAACAGTAAGCCAGCTGGGGACAATGATGGGGTTCGGAAGAACCCAGTTCGCGACAGCATCCAGACACGACGAGATGATCGCTTACACATCCCAGCTTGCCCATGTCGTATCCTGCGCGTATGTGACCAATCCACTGGCATCTGATTTTTACGGATTTTCAGCAGGAAGCTTCCGTGACATGACCCGAGTGGCCATCCTCAACGATGTGATGTGGTCCGAACTATTTATAGATAACAAGAAATTTCTTTGCCGCGAGATAGAGAATCTCGTTGACCGGCTAAAAGAACTGTCGACAGCGATCATTGATGAAGACAAGGAGAAACTCAGGGAGATCCTGAAAACAGCTACTGAAATAAAGATTAACATTGAAGAGAATGCAAATTAGTGAGAAAATGTTTGAGAGGAGAGCGAAAAGAAATGGAACTGGAAGACATCAGAAAACGCATCGACGAAATAGATGATCAGATTGCCCGTTTATTCAAAGAACGAATGGAAACCATCGAAGAGGTGGCAGAAACCAAACGGATGAACAATATCCCGGTGCTGTCCGAAGGACGGGAAAGAGAGATCCTGTTCAGAGTGACGGATATCGCGGGGGAAGAGCTTGAAAATTATACGAAAATGCTATTTAATACCCTGTTTGATCTCAGCCATAACTATCAGCACATGAAGCTGGCTCATGGAAAATCAGCCCTCAGAGAAGCAATCAGCTCGGCAGTCAAGGGAACGCCGGCAGAATTTCCTTCGAGAGCCACCGTAGCTTGCCAGGGAGTTGAAGGATCCTATTCCCAGCAGGTCTGCGACAAATTTTTCTCGGTTCCGCAAATACTCTATTTCAATAGATTCGAAGGCGTTTTCCAAGCCGTGGAGCACGGACTTTGCCGGTATGGGATTTTGCCGGTTGAGAACAGTTCTTCCGGATCGGTGACTGAAGTGTATGACCTGATGGTCAAATACAAGTTCTATATTGTTCGCAGCTTCAAGTTTAAAATAGAACACAGCCTTTTGGCCAAACCGGGGACAAAATTGAGCGATATCCGTGAAATCGTATCCCATGAGCAGGCGCTAAGCCAGTGCAGCGATTTTTTCAAAGCCCATCCGGACATCAAGGCCAGTGTATTCGACAATACCGCTTCGGCGGCAAAATATGTAGCAGAATCCGGCAGGACAGACATCGCGGCCATCGCGTCCCCGAACTGCGCCGGTCTCTACGGTCTTACGGCATTGAATGTCAATGTTCAGAATAGCGATCACAACTATACCCGTTTTATCTGTATTTCAAAAAATATGGAAATATATCCGGGCAGCAATAAAATCACATTTATCGCATCCGTCGCTCATAAACCGGGATCGCTTTATAACCTGATCTCAAAGTTCTCGTCCCAGGGACTTAATATAAGTAAGATAGAGAGCCGCCCGATACCGGGGAAGGATTTTGAATTCAGATTCTATTTTGACGTGGAAGCATCCATCGAATCCGAAAAGACGCTGAATATTTTATCCCAACTGGAAACCGATGCATTCTTCGCATTTTTGGGCAACTACAGAGAATTGTCATAGGGAGGCAAAAGGTGAAATTCATCATTATCAACGGCCCGAACATCAATATGCTGGGGGTTCGTGAGAAGGACGTCTATGGAAGCAGGACCTATCAGGACCTCGTGAAATATCTTGAAGGGATCTGTGCGGAAAAAGGCGTCGAAGCGGAAATCTACCAGTCAAACCACGAAGGCTGTCTGGTGGATAAAATACAGGAAGTCTATGGAAAAGCTGACGGGATCATTATCAACCCGGCGGCCTATACCCACACTAGCATTGCGATTCTGGACGCGTTGAAAGCGGTATCCCTGCCGACAGTCGAAGTGCATTTATCCGACATTTCAAAACGAGAGGATTTTCGCAAGCTCTCTTATGCAGGGATGGCTTGCCTGAAAACATTCGCCGGATTTGGATTTGAAGGTTATCAAATGGCAGTAGATTTTCTGTATGACTATTTGCAATCACAAAGCTCGGCAGGCTAAAATCGATAATTTGTAAGATGCCGAAATTAACGAATAAATTGTGAAAATATGAGAATACTTATTGACAAACATTTAACGACGTGGTAAATTCATCCTATGGACAGCCACCGCTAAAGCCGCGAGGCCAAACCTATGGGAGCCGGGATATATTCCGACTCCTTGTTTATTTTTTGAGAAGATGCCAAAAATCTGTAAGCACAAAAGAAAATCATAACGAGTCAAAAAATATAAATAATTATTAGAAATATTATATTTAATAAAATTAGAATAATATGTTGATATGTTTCGTCACGCAGTGTATAATAAAAATATGGAAGAAAACAAATAAGGAAATTGAAAATGAATATTTCAACAAAATCAATCGTTTCCAATTCGGAGATGATTAAGAATTATAAAGATTGTAGAAGCAAAGCTGAAGATTTAGGAAAAATATTTGTTCTAAAAAACAACCAACCGGATGCTGTATTGTTTTCTATCAATGAGTATGAGCGAATTTCAGGGTTCCTTGAGTATTTGGAAAGTCTTCAGGAAGAAGATGTTATAAAGCTTGCTGAATCTTTGCAAAAAGCAGGGATCGTGAAAAACAGTTCTATTGATCAGATGATAAATGCTATACTTCATGTTTTAGGAGCCGAAACCGCTTCAGAGTAGTATGCATTTTGGTAAATCAGGAGGTATTTGATATGGGAGATAAAAGTCCAAAGAATCGCGAGAAGAAGAAAAAAAGTGCTGACAAAAAAGCAAAAGTAATAATCGCTACGCCAGTTACTCCGGAACCGGTGAACAAAGCAAAGTAGCTTTTAAATAATTGTAGAAACACAGCACTATTCTAAAAAAAATACTGACAGGATTAATCCTGTCAGTATTTTTTCGATAATTCTAGGTTGGTATCGCCAAGGGGAGTCGAACCCCTGACTCCGCCGTGAGAGGGCGACGTCTTGACCACTTGACCATGGCGACATATTCGTTTGACGCAAGTTACATTATAATGTGCAAACCGCGATTTGTCCATTATTTTTTAGGGCGCATCAGCATTTTTGGTGCAGAAACGCGAAAATAAAATGCAAAACGCTAGAAGGAGATCGGGAACTTCTACGCTAGTTCTATTGAAATATAATGCAACTTTTGGTATGATGGTTTGAAAATATAAAGCGGGGGAACATAATCATGACGCAATATAAAAGCACAAGAGGAAGCAAAGACATAAAAACCGGAGCGCAGGCCATTATCGCGGGGCTTGCAGAAGATAAAGGGCTTTACGTACCGGATCAGGTACCGGCCTTGCCGTTTGATCTTCAGAGTCTTGCTTCACTGAAATATAAGGAAGTGGCCTTCAAAGTCATTCAATCTTTTTTCGACGATTATACAGACGAAGAAATTCAGCATTGCATTGACGGTGCCTACAACGATAAATTCGAAGCGCCGGATGTGGTATCGATTGTTAAAAGCGGTGATGCCAGCTTTATGGAACTATATCACGGAAGAACGGCGGCATTTAAGGATATGGCGCTTTCTATTCTGCCTTACCTTCTGACCACAGCCATGAAAAAGGAAAAGGAAAACAACAAGATTTGCATTCTCACGGCGACGTCTGGGGATACCGGAAAAGCAGCCTTGGAAGGTTTTGCGGATGTTCCCGGTACCGAGATCATCGTCTTCTTCCCGAATCAGGGAGTCAGCCTGGTGCAGGAAAGACAGATGACTACCCAGGAGGGTGCCAACACGCACGTGTTTGCCATCCAAGGTAATTTTGACGATGCACAGACCGGAGTCAAAAGAATATTCAATGATACCGAGTTTGCGAAAAAGCTTTTAGTATTGAAATGGAAGCTTAGTTCAGCGAATTCCATCAATATCGGCCGTCTGGTCCCACAGGTGGCTTACTACGTATATGGGTATATGAAGATGGTCGAGTCCGGAGAAGTGAAGGCAGGCCAGCCGATCAATATCGTCGTTCCAACCGGAAACTTTGGCAATATACTGGCTGCGTATTATGCCAAAGAAATGGGCATCCCTGTGAACAAATTCATCTGCGCTTCCAATGAGAACAAAGTGCTGACAGACTTCATCAGAACCGGTACCTATGACATCAGAAGAGATTTTTACCTGACGAACTCACCATCAATGGACATCCTGATCTCGAGCAATCTTGAGAGGCTTCTGTACCATCTTGCCGGGAACGACGGCGGCGTTGTGAAAGAATTGATGGAAAACCTTGAAAAGAATAAGAATTATTCTGTATCTGACAGGATCCAGGAGGGGCTGAAAGATTTTTACGGGGGATTCTGCACGATAGAAGATACGCAAAAAGCAATCGGAGAAATGTACGCCAAGCACAACTATCTGATGGACACGCATACCGCCGTTGCATACAAGGTATATGAAGATTATAGAAAAGAAAGCGGAGACGAGACTCCTGCATTGATTGCCGCAACGGCATCTCCATATAAATTTGCTGACAGTGTGGCTGCGGCTATCGGACTGCCGGAGGAAGAAGATGGCTTCGCATACATCGAGGCGATCCACAGAAAAACCGGAGTCAGGATCCCGGCTGGGTTGAAGGGGCTGGATAAAAAACTAGTGCGTCACAATCAGGTTCTTGAAATCGATGCGATGAAAGAAGCTGTTGAGAATTCGCTAATATTAAATCACGAATAGAGACCAGAAAAAAATGAAGATAAAATTGATTGCCGGAAGTAAAACTCTTGCAATGTAGCCAGGTTTATGTTAAATTGTAACTTGGCTGTGGAGGATTGACCGAGTGGCTAAGGAGCCTGATTGGAAATCAGGTAAGGTGTAACAGCCCCGTGGGTTCGAGTCCCATGTCCTCCGCCAAATGAAAAAAGAGACCTGAGGGTCTCTTTTTTCATTTGCCCGGAGACGGGACTCGGACTCACGGGAGTGGGTGAGAAAGCCCCATGCCAATTTTGCGCGGCTTTAGCCGCATGGCAAAATGGGACAGCAAAGGGAACGAAGTGACCGGAGGAGCGAAACGAAGTGAAGCGGTGCCTTTTTCCCGGATTCACGAAGGGAATCCAAAGGGAAAACGGACAGCAAAGGGAACGGAGCGACCGGAGGAGCGGGCGAAGCGCCGCGATGTCCTCCGCCAAATAAAAAAGGAGACCTGAGGGTCTCTTTTTTATTTGCCCGGAGACAGGACTCGGGCCCACGGGAGTGGGTGAGAAAGTCCCATGCCAATTTTGCGCGGCTTTAGCCGCATGGCAAAATGGGACAGCGAAGGGAACGAAGTGACCGGAGGAACGAAGTGACCGGAGGAGCGAAGCGGTGTCCTCCGCCAAAAATAAAAATACTACCCAAATGGGGGGGTGTTTTTATTTTTTTATGGAACATCATGACGAGAACCCACGTGAGTGGGTAAGTAAGCTTCTCCTCTGCAGAAAGTCATCTTCCAAGTTCGTCCGGCTGATATTTGAGGGCGCCCGAAAAATAAAATCCACTTCAAAGGTTGTAAAATATGCTACAATTCTGCAATAAGTCGGATAAGGGTGAGTGGATGAAATAAAAAAGGAAAATTTTAATCCTTTGGAAGCAGGTTATCAATTTTGAAGAAGAATATATAATGTAATATTGTTAAAAAATAAACAGAATATTTGATAAATTAAAATACAAAATATTCTTATAAATGCGATAAAATCTATATTCAACTTTTCAACTTGAAGTGCAGAATTAATAGTAACAAAGAAGTGCTCTATATTTGGCATTAATATGAAAATTTTTAAAAAAAATTGTCCTTATAATAGATTTTGCGCAATTTGACAATTTAAACTATTAAAGTTAATGTAAAACCAGGATGGTTAATGCTATTATTAAAAAAGTTATCTCGATTAAAAGGAGGAAAAAAATGAAAAAGGTTAAAGCAGTTATACCAGTTCTAATTATTGCTTTGATGACCCTTACGTTTACCGGGTGTGGTGGAGGGAAAAGTGAAGCAGATGCGAGCAGTAAGTCAGAGCCAACATATAATTTGCGTTTATCTACGATGACTAGTAACGAACATACTTTAACTCAGAGTGCCCAAAGGTATGCGGATGCTGTATTCGAAGCAACAAAAGGTGATGTTAAAATCACGGTCTATCCTTCAAATCAATTAGGGGACTCGTCTTCGGTATATGATGAACTAATGATGGGTAGCATTGATCTTGCATGGCAAACGGTTCCTGACAAATATGATGTAAAAGCTAATGCGGGGATGACCCCATATATAGTCTTAGACTGGGATGATGTTAAGACATTATATTCCGATAAAAACCTTTGGTTCTTTAAAACTATGAGCGATGTGAATGCAAATCAAGGTGTTACTCTATTAGGATTATTACCAAATGGATTCATGGGTATTGGTGCAAAGAAGGTTGGTAATTTAGATACGGTATTTGATCTTAGCGTAAAGCAGGATGCACTGATTCGCTCTGCATCAATAGACTCGCTGATTGCGCAGGTTGAAGCATTTGGATATAGAGTGACTACTATTCCATATGCGGATTTATACTCTGCTCTTCAAACCGGTATAGCAGATGGGTGGTATGGTGGTAGTTTAATTAGTAATAATGTTGGATTCAAGGATGTCATTCAGTATTTTGTCGAATACAAAGCAGTTAACGAAGCAATGGGTATGCTCATCAGCACTAAAACTCTTGAAAGTCTGCCAACTGAATATCAGGACATTCTAATTAAACTAGCAGAAGAAGAAAATATTGTAGGGATGAATGAAGTTCAGAAAGCCGAGGAGGAAGCTAGAGCTGCCTTAGAAGAATATGGTATTACTATAATTACACCAACAGATGAAGAACTGCAGACAGTGGCAAAAGGCGTTAGAGAAAAAGTTTATCCAATTTTCGCAGATGACTTTGGAGATGAGTTAATGAAAGAGATAAACAATTGGGTTGAAAGTCTGGATTGATTCATATCTTGCTCGTATTATAAAGGCGGTGCGGGATGAAAGCATCTAAGGCTCGCACCGCCGAACACAAGGAGGCTTGAGTGTATGGAAAATACTACTTTAGCTATAGAGAAAACGTTTTTATGGCAAGCATTCTTAAAAATACTAAAATTGCTCATTTTTATCTGTGGAGCAGTGCCGCTAGTTATAATCTTTGTGAGCGTATTCATGCGTTATGTAATGCATAAAGATTTCTTCGGATACGAAGACATAGTAATGCTTTTTACTCTATGGCTATATTATTTAGGAGCAGCTTATGCCACTTGGGAAGAATCTCATATACGAGGTGACATGATGAGTTTCTTATTCAAAAGTGGTAAAGCAAAAAAATATTATAAAATAAGTTTAAATGCTTTTGCTGTAATCTGCATGGCATTTTGGATGAAATGGGGATTTGAATATGTAGTTTGGAATTTTAACGCTGGTGGAAAAACATCGGCTTTAAAAATACCACTTATTGCTTCTGAATTAGCGATCTATTTTGGTATTTGCGGTCTGTTCTTCTATTCGATATTTCATCTCGTAAAATATATCAAGATGAGTCCAGCAGAAGTTTTACTGAAAGGGGGGGAAGATAATGACATTTGAAATAGCTATGGTTTTAGCAGTTATACTACTAACTATCTCGATTGTATATGGAGTTCCAATCCCTTATGCCTTTGCAGCCCCTGTTGTACTGCTGGTATTAACGCTTGACATTAATCCTCAAATGCTGTTGGTAACAACTTATAGTAAAGTAAATTCAGTAGTTCTGCTAGCGATCCCATTTTTTATTATGGCAGGAAATGTTATGGAGAAAGGTAAAATTGGTGGGTTGCTAATTGACTGGATTGATAACTTTACAGGACGCATTAAGGGGGGGCTTGTTGTTGTAACAGCAGTTTCAAGTGCAATGTTCGGATCTATTTGCGGAAGTGGTACTGCAACAATAGCTTGTATAGGTTCCATACTAGCGCCACGTATGAAAGAGAGAAATTATACACCAGGCGTATATGCAGCTATCATATGCTGCTCGGGACCATTAGGGCTGCTAATTCCGCCGAGTGCAATTCAAATTCTATATGCATGGTCAACTGATCAGTCAGTTTTAGCATGTTTCTTGTCGACTGCCATACCAGGTATAATCTTAACCATTCTATTAAGCATTGTATCTTGGGTTCTAATTAAGAAAGCTCCAAACATACCTGATGTTGTAATTATGCCGATGAAAGAACGAGGGAAGAAACTAATACATACATCAAAAGAATCGTTTCCGGCATTATTAATGCCAATAATTGTCCTCGGTGGAATTTACGGTGGGATTATGACCCCAACTGAGGCAGCAGCTGTTTCCGTTATTTATGCAATACCGTTGGCGATGTTCTATTATAAAGCTATGACATTTAATGAATTAAAAGCCGTAATTACTGAAGCCGGTATTACGACTGGAGTTATGTTCATGCTACTCACTTTTGTATCAATTTTAAGCCGTCTTTTCATTCAAGAGGGATTACCAGATATTATTTTAAATCTTCTTACTGCCATATCAGAGGAAAAGTGGGCCGTATTGATTATGATAAATGTATGTCTGATTATTTTGGGAATGATAACAGATGATATTTGTGGGACCTTAATCGCCGCTCCAATATTAGTACCAGTCTGTATGTCTATTGGTGTAAGCCCTATACATATGGCAGCCATTCTCGGTGTTAATTTAGGTATGGGGAATATCACTCCACCTTGTGCACCTTTCATTTTTCTAACGACAAGGGTAACGGGTGTTCCCGCTGCACAAATAATGAAATATTCATTTATATTAATTATGTTTTGCTATATTCCAGTATTAATTCTTACAACATATATTCCGGAACTTGCATTATGGTTACCACGTACAGTTTTGGGGGACAAATTAGTAATATAATAAAAGGAGATATAGACAATGAAAAAGGTTGAAACACTATATTTATCACAAGAAGATATATTATCACTGGATTTAGGTTGGGACGTTATAATTAAACAAGTTGAACTTGCTAACAGTGAATATGTTAGAGGTACAGTGGAATGTCCTCCTAAACGAGGAGTACATACTAGAACAGATTGTTTCATACATGAAATGCCCGTATATCTAAAAACAATGGATGCTTGTGGAATCAAATGGGTATCAGGGTATCCAAATAACTACAAGCATAATTTACCGCAGATATTGGGTGTACAGGTGATGAATGATCCTGAGACGGGAGTGCCTCTCTGTGTAATGGATTGCCGTTGGATAACAGGGGTTAGAACAGCTGCGGCTTCCGCTATTACTATGAAATACTGTGCAAGAAAGGATTCAAAAAGAATAGCCATTATAGGTGCCGGAGTTCAAGGAAGGATGCACTTGCAGGCAATCAAACATGTAATCCCGACCTTAGAAGAGTGCCACATATATGACATAAAGCCAAGTATAGTAGAATATTTTATGGAAACTATGCCTGAGAAAACCGGATGCAAAGTAATTCCTTTTAATTCAGTCAAAGAAGCTGTTAAAGATGTAGATATAATAATGACATGTACACAACGGTTACATGAACCTATTATTTCAGCAAATGACTTTAAACCAGGAATGACAGGTGCAGGTTTAGAAGCAGGACGGGCGTGGTCTTCGGAATTACTACATGGTGAAAGTAAAATAATAACCGATGACTTGGAGCAGACTCTTGGGTACCAGTCATCGCCGGGATCTTTCCCTGGGGGGATGCCAAAATTCTATTGCCAATTAGGCGAACTTATTAACGGCACAAAGTCGGGAAGAGAAAATGAAAAAGAAAGTATTTTAGCATTCAACATTGGTTTTGCTGCAGAAGACATTTCATTGGGACAATACGTATATGAAACAGCTAAGAATAAAAATGTCGGGATGATGTTACCACTAATGGAAAAAGAAATCTAATAATATTAATAATTTTAAAAAGGCGCCTTTTTAAATTATAATAGAACATGATATTTTACTTTTACTCGGCAAGTGGCATACCCAAAATATAGCATTCGAATGTAATAAAAACGCAGATAGTAATAAACAATTTCAAGTACAGCAATCTAAAGATCAAATAAATCATTGCTTCAATAATAGTATCATACTTATTATTATTCAAATTTGTACTCTTCAAACAATAATCAAAATTTTACTTGAATATAATATTCTCGAAAAATGGAGAGGAAGAGCGGATTATTAACATCCCTCTTTCTACTTAAGCGTTGAATAATATAAAATTATTAATAATAGAGGATTGGATTCATTAGTAGTTATTCATATGTAATTGTAGTTAATAGATTTAAGAGTAATTTTATGTAAAGAAAAATGAAAACAATTACTGGAAACACGGCGACATTCCATGTGTACGCAAGAACCATGGCTGCCCATGCTCTTTGTATCTTCGGGGATCAATCAGACAAGGATCCCGTTACCTATAGAACCAAACTTAGCTTTAAACAAAGCAACGAATGCCAGAATAAATATATAGCAATAGACATTCAATAAACTTTGTGTATTTATTTTCCAACTCGGATTTACAAGGTTCTTCAAATAAAAATAGCCTCGCATTTTTTGTTTTTATTTATATACATAAAAAATAATGATAAGTTGTAGATATATATTAATAATGTTATAATCCAACTAAATTTAAATCTCTTGGGGAAGGAGAGAGAAGTTGGATAAATCAATTAATATATCTGTTTTGATTGGAAGTAGAATTAAAAAAAATAGAAAAGAAAAGAAAATGACTATTGAGGAACTGTCTTCAGCAATAAATAAAAGTGTATCTACAGTTTCTAAATATGAACGGGGTGCTATTTCTATTGATGTCGAAACCCTAAAAGATATAGCAATTGCTTTGGATACAGAAATTAGCAGGCTTGTTGATTTTCCAATGAAGACATCAACAATAAAACAAATCCCTGGGAATCCTTTAGGTACAAATACATTATATGTTTATCAATATGATGGGCGCATTAAAAAAGTTGTTCGCTCATTATTACAGCTCTGCGAAGATGATACAAAAAATGAAATAGTAGTAACATTCTATCTGAATATCCCATCTTTTAAAGAACCTAATCAATGCAAATATGTGTATAAAGGCAATATGTATTGTTATGATACAATTATTCATTTTCTATTGAGCAACCCGTACAACTCAAGTGGCCGCGTTACAATCACCACAGCGAATCCTTATTGGATAGAACATCGTGATTCAGCTACTCGTGACTTTTGGGGTATTTTATCAGGCACTTCTTTTAACCCATTTGGACCGTTTGCAACGAAAGTTCTTATTTCTAAAAATGTATTAGACGAAAACGCAGATCTCAAAGATAGATTACTTTTATCAAAAGAAGATTTTCATAAAATTAAACAATATAATCTTTTAATAGCCGATATGTAATACCTTGCTGATATAGTATTGAAACTTTAACATTTTGAATAAATTCAGTACTGTTGACGTGAGGCTGGATTGTATTAAAATCTGCGTTATTAGACAAAAATTAAATACTACCCAAATGGGTCGTGTTTTTATTTTTGTGTGGAATATCATGACGAGTATCCTCGGGAGCGGATGAGAAAGTCCATGCCGATTTTGCGCGGCTTTAGCCGCATAGCAAAATGGGACAGCGAAGGGAACGAAGTGACCGGAGGAGCGAAGCGGTGTCCACCCCCAAATTTATTTTAAGTCTGACAGGGCTTTTTTTGCTATTCAACTTTCTTTCTAATATATATTGCTACACAAGCTATTGCAAAAGCAAATGTTCCTGTAGCACAGCAAGCCAATCCCTCGATAGGGGCCGTTTTGCCTGCAAGGTACTCCTGAGCGGTGGCATAGAGGGTGATCACGATTAAAAGTATTCCTTTAGCAAACAGTATCCATGTTATTATTTCAAGAAGTGTTTTATAAATTGGCTTCATTTTATTTTTCCCTCCCCCAAAATATGAATTTTTCAAAATAAGATTCAAAGCGCTATCTTATATACTCAATTATAGTCTCATGAAAAGATGCATTCAACATATATGGAAGAAATTCGCAATTTGATAATCGCTTAATATTAGGTATTTTATCTATATCGTCACTCATAAAAGCAATGTCTGCAGCTTCTATGGCTTACACAGTAAAAAGAAAAGTTTAACGCTATTTGAAATCAGATTTCACAGCTACCCCAATTAACAAAACCTTTACAAAGCGATTTGGGCGGTATATTCGTAGAAATAAAATGTTTTAAAGAGTGGAGATGAACTGCTGAAACGGGAATATGGTATACCGGCAGTTATTGAAGTGAAAAACGCTGCCAATCTGATCAAAGATGGGCAGCGGATTCGCGCGCATGGAACGGAAGGGTATGCTGAAATCCTATAAAGGAAAACCTGCATATTTTATAAATCGTTTGAAAGCTTTTTTTCCATCTCCAGAACTGTCAGCGTTATTTTGATCAAAGAATCAGGATTGAGCGACATGGAATCGATTTCTTCTTTCACTAGAAATTCGGCGAACTCAGGATAATCGCTGGGAGCTTGCCCGCAGATCCCGATATGGCTGTTGTTGCGTTTGGCTCCTTGAATCGCCATGGAAATTATTTTATAGACGCCAGGATCGCGCTCGTCGAAGTCATGCGCGACAAGTGCGGAATCCCGATCGACGCCAAGCGTAAGCTGAGTCAGATCGTTAGAACCGATGGAAAATCCGTCGAATACCTTGCTGAACTCATCCGTAAGAATGACATTGTTAGGAATCTCACACATGACATACACCTGTAGGCCGTTTTCTCCTCTTTTCAGCCCGTTGCCAGCCATCTCCTCCAAGACTTTTTCTGCTTCCTCCACTCTGCGACAGAAGGGGATCATGAGAATGACATTGGCCAGCCCCATTTCTTCGCGAACTTTTTTCATCGCTTTACATTCCAGAGCAAAACCTTCCCTGTACTTGTCATCATAGTAGCGGGAAGCACCGCGGAAGCCGATCATGGGATTTTCCTCTTCCGGCTCGAAGTATTTGCCGCCAATCAGACTAGCATATTCATTCGTCTTAAAGTCACTCATCCGCACAATAACGGGTTTAGGATAAAAGGCCGCAGCGATCGTTCCTACTCCATGTGCCAGCTTTTCTATAAAATAGTCTTCTTTATTGTTATATCCAAAGGTTAGTTCCTCAATTTTATTTCTGATAGCCTGATCAGAGATCGCTTCCGGATGAACCAGGGCCATAGGATGGATCTTGATAAAGTCATTGATTATAAATTCCATCCTTGCCAAGCCTACTCCATCGTTGGGGATCATGGAGTAAGAAAAGGCCTGATCGGGATTTCCTAGATTCATCATGATATGGGTCTTCGGCCGTTTTAGATCTGTCAGTATAAATTTTTCAACATGATATGGGATCGATCCCATATATACTTTTCCTTCATCTCCTTGAGAACAACAAACTGTGATCTCATCTCCGGTCTGGATGCATTCCGTGGCGTTTTGAGTGCCTACCACGGCAGGAATACCCAGTTCGCGGCTTACGATCGCAGCATGGCAAGTGCGTCCCCCTTTATTTGTCACGATGGCAGAGGCGGTTTTCATGACCGGTTCCCAGTCGGGTGTAGTTGACTCAGCGATCAGTATTTCTCCAGGAAGAAATGCAGAAAGCTGGTGTGCATCTTTGATGATATGGGCTTTTCCACTTCCTATTCTTTCACCGATACTTTTTCCGGTGGTCAATACTTTACCTTTGCCATCCAAATAGAAAGTTTCCAGATAATCCTTGGCCTTGGCTGATTGTACCGTTTCGGGCCGCGCCTGTACAATAAACAGTTCTCCGGTCATTCCGTCCTTTGCCCATTCAATGTCCATGGGCACGCTTTTGCCCGATTTATTGGAATAGTGGTCCTCGATGATGATCCCGTATCCGGCGAGTTTCAAAATCTCATCATCAGAGACACAATACTTTTTACGTTCCGCATCAGGCACATCTACATTTTTCGTCAAGTGTTTCGAATCACCTTGGCCGTAAATCATCTTGATTCGCTTTTCACCAACATTTTTTCTTATGATCGATCGATATCCCATTTGATAGGTGGGCTTAAAAACATAATACTCATCCGGGTTCACAGCACCCTGAACGATATTTTCTCCCAGACCGTAGCATGCGGTGATGAAAACAACATCTTTGAATCCGGTTTCCGTATCGATAGTAAACATGACGCCGCTGGTAGCCAGATCAGAGCGCACCATCTTCATGATTCCAACGGATAATGCAACTTTGAAATGATCGAAGCCGTTGTCGATGCGATAGGAAATAGCCCGGTCTGTAAAAAGGGATGCAAAACACTTGCTGCATGCCTCACGTAATGCCTGCAAACCCTGAACATTAAGATACGTTTCCTGCTGCCCGGCAAAAGAAGCCGTCGGAAGGTCCTCTGCGGTAGCGGAGCTCCTGACAGCGACGTCAACTTCATAACCATATTCATTGCACAACTTTAAATAAGAGGCTTTGATCTCTGACCAGATCCCTTCGGGGATGCCTGCTCCAACGATCAGATCTCTGGCTTTTTTAGCACGGACAGCAAGATCAGACACGTTCGTTTTATCGATCCCGGACATCAGCTCTTTCAGATTTTCATAGATGCCGGCTGACTGGATCATGGTCCAATAGGCTTCCGCAGTAATAGCAAAGCCATTGGGGATCTTGATTCCTTTTGGAGTAAGCTCCTGATACATTTCACCAAGAGAAGCATTTTTCCCACCAACGATTGATACATCTTCGATCCTTATTTCGTTGAACCAACGAATAAAAGCGTAATGTTCTTCCATAACTTATCACTCCTTTGTTATCCAGGATGCAGCTCACTTTCATTATAGTACAAAATAAAAAAGACGCAAATTGCATTAATATATTGAACTGATACCTGAACCTTGATGTCCAGCCGGAATTGTGGCTGAATCGCTGTATTCAGGTGTTTGAAACGGCGTGATTTGACAAAGAATAAATTGAGTGATAAGTTGAAGTTAATATCACGATATCACAGATGATATCGCGAATATTTGCTGGTATAAGTAGTTTGGAAAGCATAGGTGGCTGCTATGAACGAGAACGTTTTAGAAAGAATGATCTTACCGGATGCACTGCAAAACCTGATTTCTTCCGGAGTCAATACGACTGTTCCTGAAGATCGTAATCATTTGCTGTCTCTCGCCATGGGTGATGAGAAAAATATGACTTTTGAAGTAGCCTATAATGTGCCGGATAAAGGCAGGGTGGTTGAAGCTTTCGTCGTAAAGTGCAAAAACGGTATCGTTGTAAACTATACGGATATATACATGCGAAGGAGAGATCCTGACTCGATGATTGTCGCAGACGGCCATGAAACCGACAAGCCCAAATATAAGGATCTTTATGGGGAAAGTTTTAATTCGCTGCGTGATTTGACCTTTGAATGGCTGAAGGGTCACGATCTCATTATTATGCCATTTATAGCAGGAGATCTTGAGCTGGGCTACCCGGCACTGCTTGTAGCCCCTGCCAATGCGGGATTTTTTGCCGCAGGCCTTGCCGATCTTCAAGGATTCATTCCTAAATATAAAATACCGATGGGATTTAAACCAAAGGCAGTGATTTATCTTGCTCCGACTTTCCGGCACACACACTTTAAAGGCAAACAGATCGTTGTTCATAACAGGCTGGAAGATATGCATGAAGTGTTTTCTTATAATCTCTACCCGGGCCCCAGCGCCAAAAAAGGGATCTATGGGGTGCTGCTGAATATCGGCGAACTGGAAGGATGGGTAACTGCTCATGCTTCTACCGTAAAGGTGATCACTCCCTATGAAAATATCATCATCATCATGCATGAAGGGGCAAGCGGCGGTGGAAAAAGTGAAATGCTGGAACAGATCCACAGGGAACTGGATGATCGGATCATTCTTGCGACCAATACGCTGACGAAAGAGAAAATGTACCTGGAACTGAAAGAAACCTGCCAGCTTCAACCGGTAACGGATGATATGGCACTATGCCACCCTTTATTGCAGAACGACAGCAAGAAGCTGGTAGTAAAGGATGCGGAGCAAGGATGGTTCCTGAGAATAAACCATATCAGGCACTATGGCACGGATCCGCATTACGAATATTTATGCTTCCATCCTAAAGAACCATTGGTATTTATAAATCTCCAGGGGATTCCAGGCTCGACCTGCATTCTCTGGGAACATACCATGGATACACCGGAACAACCTTGCCCGAATCCAAGAGTGATTATGCCAAGAAGGTTTGTCCCTGATATCGTTGACGAACCCGTAGAAGTTGATGTCAGGAGCTTTGGGGTGAGAACACCGCCTTGTACAAGAGAGAATCCTTCCTATGGGATCATGGGGATATTTCATATTTTGCCTCCAAGCCTCGCATGGCTGTGGAGGCTTGTGGCACCGAGGGGCTATGACAATCCAAGCATCATCGATACCGAAGGGATGCGCAGTGAGGGCGTGGGATCCTACTGGCCTTTTGCTACAGGAAGGATGGTGGACCAGGCCAATCTTCTGCTTGATCAGATCAAATCCGCAGCAGCGACAAGGTACATCCTGATCCCTAATCAACATGTGGGGGCTTATGAGGTGGGCTTTATGCCTCAGTGGGTCACCCGTGAGTATCTTGCAAGACGGGGAACTGCAAAATTCAGGCCGGAACAGATAGCCGAGTCCAGATGTCCGCTGCTTGGATATTCCTTGGAATCCCTGAAAATAGACGGCAATTTTTTAGCGAAAGGACTCCTGCAGACCAATCTCCAGCCGGAGGTTGGAAATGAAGGTTATGATGCCGGCGCTGAAATTCTTGCTTCGTTTTTCAAAAGAGAATTGGAAAAATATTTATTGCCTGACCTGGATCCATTGGGCAGGAAGATCATCGAGTGCTGTCTGTCGGACGGCAAGCAAGAAGAATACCTTGACTTCATCCATATGAGAATGTGACCTACTTAAAAAAGTCAATCGCATGAAATCTAGCTTGACATCTCCGACAAAAAATCTTATACTTCTTTAGAATAATAAGACAGTTCATTTGCACCATCCTGTCTCTAAACAAAACTAGGGCTAATGAAGATTTCCGGCATCTTTGAGTACTTGATTTTGCATGTCAGCAAAACAAATGGGAATTGGTATAGGCATAGTTTATCTATGCCTATTTTTTTTGGACGTCCAAGCTTTGGCTCGGGAATTTTCATAAAGAATGCATCGTAAGAGGGCGGCTGCAATCTGTTTTACGAAAGGAAGAATATTCGGTCATGTATTATCTTAAATCCGAACAAAGCTTTGATTCAGCACATTTCCTGAAGAATTATGACGGGAAATGCAGAAATATCCATGGCCATAGATGGACCGTCATCATTGAAGTCAAGAGTATGAAATTGCAGACCAGCAAGCAGTTGGAAGGCATGGTTGTTGATTTTGCGACGTTAAAGAGAGATATCAAAAAAGAGGTCGATCATTTTGACCATGCGTTGATTGTCGAGAAAGATTCTTTGAAGACATCGACAATAGAGGCCTTAAGAGACGAGGGCTTCCATCTGGTCGAGCTCGATTTCCGACCTACTGCTGAACGATTCTCAAAATATTTTTATGACAGGATGGCAGCCAGAGGATATCAGGTGAAATCAGCTACCGTTTATGAAACGCCAAGTAATTGCGCATCGTATGAGGAGGATCCGGATGGCACAGTATAAAGTAGCTGAGAAATTTGTCAGCATCAACGGGGAAGGCATCCGGGCTGGTGAATTAGCAGTGTTTATCCGTTTTATGGGGTGTAATCTGAATTGCATTTATTGTGATACTGCGTGGGCGAACCAGGAAAGCGCGCCTTATACACTCATGTCGGAAGAGCAGATCTATCAATATATTAAAGAAACAGGCATGAAAAATGTGACGTTGACCGGGGGAGAACCATTGCTCGATCCAAATATTCTGCAGTTGTTGCAGTTTCTTTCGGAAGATAAGGAGCTGCAAGTGGAAATCGAAACAAACGGCAGCATAGATCTATCGGCATTTTCACAAATCTCTAATCCCCCCTCATTTACTATGGACTATAAGCTCCCCGGAAGCCTGATGGAAGCAAGCATGCTGGTTTCGAATTTTTCATTCCTGACCATGAAGGACACGGTTAAATTTGTTGCAGGAAGTATCGAGGATTTGGACAGGGCAAGAGAGATTATTCGCAGGATCGAATTAACAGAACGGTGCCATGTCTACCTCAGTACCGTATTTGGGAAAATCGATTTGGAAGAGGTCGTGGATTATATGAAAAAACATCGAATGAATGATGTGGTGCTGCAGCTGCAGATGCATAAGGTAATCTGGGCTGCGGGCAGAAGAGGTGTCTGATGAAAGCTTTGGTTTTAATGAGCGGTGGAGTTGACAGTGCTACTTGCCTGGGGATGGCCGTTCAGGAATATGGGAAAGAAAATGTGATCACCTTGTCGATTTCGTACGGACAGAAACATACCAAGGAGATTGAAGCGGCAAGAAACATCGCAGAATACTATCAGGTGGAAATCATTTTTTTAGATTTGGCAAGGATTTTTGAGCATAGCGATTGCTCTTTATTGCAACATTCCGACTCAACGATTCCAAAAGAAGCATATTCTAACCAACTGGAAAAGAGCGGAGGGAATCCGGTATCGACCTACGTGCCGTTTCGCAACGGTTTATTTCTGTCTGCGGCTGCCGGCATAGCCCTATCAAAAGGATGCAGAGTCGTTTATTACGGCGCACATAGCGATGACGCGGCGGGGAATGCTTACCCGGATTGCAGCAATGCCTTTAATGAGGCGATGAACCAGGCTGTTTATATAGGAAGCGGTGAGCAGCTGAAGATCGAAGCTCCTTTTGTTAAGTGGAGCAAGAGTGATGTGGTGCGAAAGGGGCTTGAAATTGGAGTTCCATATGAATTGACCTGGAGCTGTTATGAAGGCGGGGAAGAACCTTGTGGAGCCTGTGGTACCTGCATTGACAGGATCACGGCTTTTGAGAAAAACGGTGCAGTTGATCCTGCAAGGAAAGCATAATGATCGATATCAATTGAAATCAGGGAGGAGTTTTGCGAATGGCAGGAAGAAATAGTGAAGAAACGGGTGGAATTACTTTGCTGGGGAATCAGGGAACGAAATATGAATCGGATTATAATCCTTCTGTTCTGGAGAGCTTTATGAACAAACACAGGGGGAATGATTATTTCGTGAAGTTTAATTGTCCGGAATTCACCAGCCTTTGCCCGATTACCGGACAGCCTGATTTTGCAACGATCACGATTTCATATGTACCGGATATAAAAATGGTGGAGAGCAAATCACTGAAGCTCTACTTGTTCAGTTTCCGCAATCATGGAGACTTTCATGAGGATTGTATCAACATTATCATGAAAGACCTGATTACACTGTTGGATCCCAAATATATTGAAGTATGGGGGAAATTTACTCCGCGCGGAGGAATTTCCATCGACCCGTATTGTAATTATGGTAGGCTGAATACAAAGTGGGAAGAGGTTGCATGGAACCGTTTGGCGAACCATGATCTTTATCCGGAAAAAGTGGATAACCGATAGAGGTACTGACTGCGTGCGTAAAAAATATTACGCACTTAGTATTAATGTTGTATAATAATATAATAAATACAAGGGGAGCTTGCGAAAAGCAGGCTGAGAGTAGGCTGTTTGCCTAGACCCATAACCTGATTTGGGTAATGCCAACGTAGGGATATATCTGGCTTATTTTGCTGCATATATGCGTTATTGGCATCGATGCAGTTTTTTTATTTAGTTTGGTTTGCTGAATTTCCGGTTTGTATTTATGGAAGGAGATCATATGTTTGAAAAATGCCTTGAAAATGTTCGAAACGGTTCGCCGTTAGTTCACAATATCACGAACTATGTGACTGTGAACGATGTCGCCAATGTGCTGCTTGCCTGCGGAGCAAGCCCGGTCATGACGGACGAACCGGATGATGTGGAGGACATCATCTCTATCTGCGGAGGATTGAATATCAATATCGGAACATTGAACAAAAATACGATCCGCTCCATGTTCCTCGCCGGGAAAAAGGCCAATGAACTGGGACGCAAGACTGTGCTTGACCCGGTTGGAGCCGGTGCAAGCAGGCTGCGTACCGAAACGGCAGTAAAACTGATGGAAGAAATCGAGTTTGATGTCATCAGAGGAAACATATCCGAAATCAGGACGCTTGTGTTTGGATCCGGGAACACCAAGGGTGTAGATGCAGATCTGTCAGATTCCATGACGGAGGCCACCCTTGATGATCATATCGAGTTTGTGAAATCGTTTGCCGAAAAAACAGGAAGCATCATCGTGGTAACCGGCGCCATCGATCTGGTTTCTGACGGAAAGAAATGCTTCGTCATTAAAAATGGAAGAGCTGAAATGGGAAGAGTGACGGGGACCGGATGCCAGCTGTCTGCGCTGATTACAGCTTTTCTCATAGCAAATCCCGGTGATCAACTGGAAGCGACGGCTGCGGCGGTATGTGCCATGGGGCTCGCCGGAGAAATAGGCTGGAGGAATATGCAACTGTCTGATGGGAATTCAACCTATCGAAACAGGATCATTGACGCCGTGTATAACCTGGATGGCAAAGAACTGGGAAATGGGGCCAAATATGAAGTGCGATAAGGAATCATTGCTACTCTATGCAGTCACCGATAGGTCATGGCTTAACGGTGAAACACTAGTGAGCCGGGTGGAAAAGGCACTGCAAGGCGGCGCGACCTTTGTGCAGCTGAGGGAGAAGGAACTGAATGCTGGAAATTTCCTTGAGGAAGCAAAGGAGATAAAGGAGTTATGCAGGAATTACAATATCCCGTTTGTTGTCAATGACGATGTCAGTATTGCTATAGCTGCCGATGCGGATGGAGTTCATGTAGGGCAGGGCGATATGGAAACCGGCAAGATACGGGAGATGATCGGCAAGGACAAAATAATCGGCGTATCGGCAACGACATTAGAACAGGCAGTACTGGCTGAAAGAAGCGGCGCGGATTATCTGGGCGTCGGCGCAGTATTCCCGACCGGGTCCAAAGCGGATGCCGCTGACGTCAGTTATGAAACCTTAAAAAAGATATGCGGGGTGGTCAATATCCCGGTGGTTGCCATCGGCGGGATCAGCAACGAAAACGTCATGTCGCTGTCTGGTTCGGGTGTATGCGGGATTGCCGCTATTAGCGCGATCTTTGGGCAGCGGGATATTATCAAGGCAACCTCTGAACTGAAAGCATCCGCTGAAAAGATGGTTGCGCAGAGAACAATGACCGGGGCAATCTTTGATCTTGATGGCACGATCCTGGATTCCATGGCCTTTTGGGGTAGCGCCGGAGAACTTTTTCTTAAAAAATCAGGCGTATCACCAGAGCCCGGACTCGATGAAATCCTGTTTACGATGACCATGACCGAAGGAGCGTCATATCTTAAGGAAAGATACGGCCTGGATCTGACGATCGATGAAATCATGTCAGGAATCAACCATCTCGCGGAGGATTATTATCATGATCAGGTCCAGCTGAAGGAGGGCGCCTATCAGCTTCTGAACAAGATAAAGCAGGCCGGCATAAAAATAACAGCCGCTACCACAAGCGACAGGCATGTGGTGACAACAGCCCTTGAAAGGCTTTGCGTCATGGATTGCTTCGACAGGATCTTTACTTGCACAGAGTCAGGGGCGGGCAAGGATAAACCAGATATATTTCTAGAAGCGGCGGAATTTATGGGGACGATTCCTCAGGACACGTGGGTTTTCGAAGATTCGCTGAATGCGATTCAAACGGCAAAAAAAGCGGGCTTCAGGACTGTCGGCGTCCATGATGATTTCAGCATGGATAAATGGGGTGAAATCAGGAAAGCCAGCGATATTTCCACGGACAACCTGGATATTTTCAATATGTTTCTGATGAAGGATGAAAACAACGAATGGAGAAAAGATGAAAACAGTATTAACTATTGCAGGAAGTGATTCCTGCGGCGGCGCAGGCATTCAGGCGGATATCAAGACGATGACCGCAAATGGCGTATATGCCATTTGCGTGGTCACTGCGCTGACTGCTCAGAATACAACCTGCATAGCGGACAGCATGGAGGTCACACCAAGTTTTTTAGGAAAACAGCTGGATAGTATTTTTACGGATATTTATCCTGACGCGGTCAAGATCGGCATGGTATCATCAGCCCGGCTGATCGAAACCATCTCGGAGAGATTGGAATACTACCACGCAAAGAACATTGTCATCGATCCGGTCATCATTTCTACCAGCGGGTCGAAGCTCCTCAGGGACGATGCGGTGGAAACCCTGAAAAGAAGACTGCTTGGGCATGCTGCCCTGATTACCCCAAATATTCCGGAAGCAGCCGTTTTATCAGGAATATCCGTTGAAAATGAAAAGGATATGATGAATGCGGCTGCGGCGATCAGCAACGAATTCGGATGCGCGGTCCTTTGCAAGGGGGGTCACAGTGCCGGTGCTGCCAACGACCTGCTGGTTCATGATCATCGATACAGATGGTTCTTGGGAGAAAGGATCGACAACGCCAATACGCATGGTACGGGATGCACGCTGTCCAGCGCCATTGCCTGCGGGCTTGCCAAAGGGAAAAGCCTTGAAGCTTCGATCCAGTCGGCAAAAGAATATGTAGCAGGAGCCTTGAAGGCAATGCTGGACCTCGGAAAAGGAAACGGCCCCATTGATCACATGTGGAATATCGATAATAGGGAGAAATGACAATGATAGAATATGCAACACAAATGGAAGCGGCAAGAAAAGGAATCGCAACCAGGGAGCTAAAAAAGGTAGCCCAAAAGGAACTCATGACAGTCGATGAACTGATGCCTCTTGTTGCTGCCGGAAAAGTGGCGATCTGCGCAAACAAGAACCATAAAAGCATCGATCCGCAAGGAGTCGGTTCGATGCTGAAGACAAAGATCAATGTAAATCTGGGGGTTTCGAGAGACTGCGTGGATTATGATACCGAAATGAAAAAAGCGATGGAAGCAGTCAAAATGGGCGCCCATGCGATCATGGATCTTTCTTCCCACGGGGATACCGCGCCGTTCAGGCGGAAACTGATATCAGAATGTTCGGCCATGATCGGGACTGTTCCGGTATATGACGCGGTCATCCATTACCGGCGAGATCTGGCGGACTTGTCGGCGAAGGATTTTATCGACGTTGTAAGGATGCACGCGGCAGATGGAGCCGACTTTGTGACGCTTCACTGCGGGATTACCAGAAAAACCATTGAGCAGATCAAAAAACATAAAAGAAAGCTGAATATCGTATCCAGAGGCGGATCTTTGATTTTTGCATGGATGAGCATGACGGGAAAGGAAAATCCGTTCTACGAATATTATGATGAAATTCTCGAAATCTGCCGGGAATATGACGTAACAATATCATTGGGGGATGCTTGCAGACCGGGATGCCTTGCCGACGCCTCGGATGTTTGCCAGATCGAAGAACTGGTAAGACTGGGAGAGCTTACAAAAAGAGCTTGGGAAAAAGATGTTCAGGTCATAGTGGAGGGGCCGGGTCATATGCCCATGGATCAAATCAAAGCCAATATGACAATGCAGCAGACGGTATGCGGCGGAGCGCCGTTTTATGTGCTGGGCCCGCTTGTAACGGATATCGCTCCTGGTTATGACCATATCACATCTGCCATCGGAGGAGCGATCGCAGCCTCTGCAGGAGCGGCCTTTCTATGCTATGTGACTCCGGCGGAGCACCTGGCACTTCCGAATCTGGAGGACGTGAAGCAGGGGATCATAGCATCTAAAATTGCAGCTCATGCGGCTGATATCGCCAAAGGTGTCCGAGGCGCCAGAGACCTGGATGACCGGATGGCGGATGCGAGAAGGACCCTTGATTGGGAAGCGCAGTGGGAGTGCGCTATCGATCCGGAAGCGGCAAGAGCGATCCGGAATGACAGGAAGCCGGAGGAGGCAGGCACGTGCTCCATGTGCGGCAGGTTCTGTGCAGTCAGAAGCATGAATAAGGCGCTTGGCGGGGAGCTGGTGGATATTTTATAATTAACACCCCACAGAAGAAAGATTGATTCGCCATCAGTACGCCGTAATTGTATAATAGAAATGCATCAATATTAAGCTTGCTTTCCACGAAAGGGTGCTGCCATGGAACATATAATTAAGACGATGAAACCAAATGAAATGATAGAAATAACGGATATGATCAAGCAAGATTTACAGAACAGTAAAATAACAGAGGGAACTGTTACTGTGTTCATACCTCATACCACAGCGGGCATAACAATAAATGAAAATGCCGATTCCGATGTGAAGCATGATATTTTGAATACTTTAGAAAAATTATTTCCCAAAAGAGGCGAATATAGGCATAGGGAAGGTAATTCAGATGCGCATCTAAAAGCATCTGTAATGGGATCTTCAGTTGCAGTTATCATAGAAAATGGATCCATGAAACTTGGTACTTGGCAGGGAATATATTTTTGTGAGTTTGACGGACCTCGAACAAGGAAGTTTTATGTTAAGATTATGCAGGGATAACCAATGATGTTCGCAGACATATAGTCGGTGAATAGCGTAGCCTACACACGTAGGCTTTTTTATTTGGCGACGAATGATAGCATTTTATTCTCAATAAAGATTTCGAGTATTTTGAACCTTAAAATTCTTATAGTTATGTATTTAGCTGATATTAGGTGTATATAATGAATTAGAATATCCCAATCCGATCAACAGCGCTCGATTTTAGTCTATATCGCGATCCCTCTTGGAATAATATTCTTTATTGGTGTTTTGGTTTTATTGAGGGGTAATATTATCGGGCCGCCGAGCCAGTGAGGATAGAAATTTTACTTTGAAAATAGTCTTTCCCCGCTTTAATTTGAAAGACTAACTATTAAAAGTCAAGTTCCAAAATGATAAACTCTGGACTAATT
>CAZAMF010000002.1:0-284092 GCA_964486295.1 uncultured Oscillospiraceae bacterium
TCGCGCTGATGATACTTGGCGGGCAGCTGCCTGGGAAAGTAAGTCGTCGCCGGTTTTTTTCTATGGCCCCATGGTCAAGTGGTTAAGACATCGCCCTTTCACGGCGGTAACCCGAGTTCGAGCCTCGGTGGGGTCACCAATTAATTTTAAATTGCGCGCATGGCGGAATTGGCAGACGCACTAGCCTTAGGAGCTAGCGGGCGACCGTGGGGGTTCAAGTCCCTCTGCGCGCACCATGCGTTAACAATACAACTGATTAGGTTGTATTTTTTATTTGTTGATTATGACAAAACCTTGAACATTCAATTTGTTTGTGCTATGATTCATTTTGTACGATGTGCGTATCTCGGGATGTAGCGCAGCTTGGCAGCGCGATTGCTTCGGGAGTAATAGGCCGCAGGTTCAAATCCTGTCATCCCGACCAGAGAGAAATCCTGTAACCGTTTCGGTTGCAGGATTTCTTCTTTAAGTAATGTGGAATATCATTAGATGAAAAATCCTTCATCAGAACTTAAATGATTGGCAAGAAGAAAGCGGATAGTATGAATTCGATAGAAAGTAACGATAACGTAAATAACATAAACAGGATAGACAGCATATATAAAGATTTATATCGGCCACTGCCGGATGCAGATCAATACCTTAAAAGGATTGGGCATACCGGTGATCTGTCATTGAACACGGAGACTCTGAATGATCTGATTTATGCGCATTTGCTTAACGTGCCATTTGAGGGCTTGGACATTTTTGAAAAGCATACGGAGCCTGATCTTGGGATAGAGGCAATTTATAATAAAATTGTTCTGAAACATCGCGGCGGCTACTGTTTTGAACTGAATAGTTTGTTCATGAGTCTATTGCAGGCCATTGGATTCACCTGCCATGCTGTGATGGCGCGTGTAGTCTGGCAGTTGGATCCTCTGACTCCGCCAAACCATCGGGCTACGGTTACAGTTTTGCATGGTGTCCCATGGTTATGCGATGTCGGATTCGGCGGTCCCGGGCCTGCAGGTGCTCTGCGTCTTGACCAAAGCGTCCCCCAGACAGTTCGGGGAGAACAGTTCCGGATAGAGATTTCCGGTAATGCCTATGTGATCTGTCGAGAAACCGAAGGCAACTGGACCCCTATCCTTGTATTCAGAGACAGTCCTATGGATCCTATAGATTTTTTACCATTGAACGGTTATCACGCCAAGCACCCGAATTCCAGATTCCTGAATAGACGAAGGGTCAATCTTCGTACGGAGAACGGATATAAAGCCATTGATGGGGACGTATTGCGGATCAAAATCGTCGACGAGATAATAGAAGAAGAAATAACGGATAAACATGTTCTTGAGGTCATATTATCAAAGCATTTCGGGATCGTACTTTAGCAGCCCATTGTCAACTCAAATTGTTTATTGGATTGACGATGGGTTTTCCATTTGCTAAACTAAATAGGCTGATAGACATACATGTATGATTGGTATCTTCGCATCAAATGGAAGCAGGTGAACAAATGAATGTCAAAGAACAGGTACTTTATATATTTGAGAATAACAGGGGGCAGTTTATCTCCGGCGGAGAGCTTGCTGCTAAGCTCAATGTGAGCAGAAACGCAGTATGGAAAGCGGTAAAATCTTTACAGGACGCAGGATATCAGATAACAGCGGTTACCAACAAGGGATATTGTCTCAATGACGAAACGGATATCTTGTCAGTTCAGAGCATTGCAAAGCACCTCGGAAGAGATTACGAACGTTTTAATATAGAAGTTTTTAAAATCTTGGATTCTACCAACAATATGCTGAAAACATTGGCTGCGGCGGGGGAGAAAGAAGGGAAAGTCGTTATTTCGGAGGAACAATCTGCGGGAAAAGGGCGGATCAGCCGCAGCTTCTATTCCCCGGCCGGCACCGGTTTGTATATGAGTCTGCTTCTCAGACCTCAATTCAGCCCTGAGAAATCCTCTTTTATTACTTCTGCTGCCGCTGCGGCGGTCGCCAGGGCGATTGAAACGGTTTCCGGCTGTGAAGCGAAGATCAAGTGGGTAAACGATATCTACTGCAACGGGAAGAAGGTGTGCGGAATCCTGACTGAGGCTTCCATGAACCTGGAAACCGGCGGCCTTGAATATGCCGTTCTGGGAATCGGAGTAAACGTCAATCCACCGGCGCAGGGATTCCCGGAAGAAATAAGAGAGGTTGCCTCCAGTGTATTCGACCAGGAGCAAAGCGAGGGAGACATCAGAAGCCGACTGGCCGCGGAGATATTAAAAAACTTTTGGGAATATTATCAAGCACTGGGGGAGAAGACATTCCTCAAGGAGTATCGGGAACGATCCATGATTGTCGGGCATGAGATATTGGTGCTGCAGGGAGGTTCCTCCAAAAAAGCAATGGCTTTGCAAATAGACGATTCCTGCCATTTAATCGTAGAGTATGAAGATGGCTCACTAGAGACTTTGTCCTCGGGTGAAATCAGCATCAGACGTATTTGAGAAAGGGGAGCAATATGAAATTAGTAGTATTGGATGGGTACACGGTCAATCCCGGCGATTTGAGCTGGGAAGGTTTTGAAAACATGGGGGATCTAAAGGTCTATGAAACCTCAACCCGTGATGAAGCGCTGGAAAGAGCTAAAGATGCCGATGCGATCTTTGTTAATGCCGTAGGTGTGGACAGGGCGTTTATGGAGTATTGCCCGAAATTGAAATATATCGGACTTCTTTGTACCGGGTATAATCATATTGACCTGATTGCTGCAGCGGAGAAGGGTATTGCGGTCACAAATATTCCGCTGTATGCCTCGGATGCTGTTGCTCAGCATGCCATTGCGCTGTTGCTGGAACTGACCAATCAGGTTGCGCTCCACAATTCGGCGGTCCAAAAAGGAGAATGGTTCGACATACCTTATGATTGCTTCTGGAAGCAGCCTTTGACGCTGCTGGCAGGGAAAACTCTGGGTATTATCGGCTACGGCGCCATCGGGAAAAGGGTTGCGCAGATCGCGGAAGCTCTCGGCATGAAAATAAATATCTATAGCAAGGACCCGGAAGCAGTGATTCGATCCGATTTCTTGTCGCTGCATTGTCCACTTACCGCCGAAAACAGGGGGATGATCAATGCCGAATTTATAGGAAAAATGAAAGACGGCGCTGTAATCATCAATACGGCCAGAGGCGGACTGATCAATGAAGCGGATCTTGCAACTGCTTTGGAGTCAGGTAAAATTAAAGCAGCGGGCCTGGATGTCATCAGTGTTGAGCCGCCGCATCGGGATGGAGATAATCCATTGTTTGGATTACCAAACTGTATTATCACTCCGCATAACGCTTGGGTGCCTGTTGAAACCCGTGAAATTTTGCTTAAAATAGCAGTCAATAATCTGCAGAGCTTCCTTGAAGGCGGCAAATTGAACCGTCGGGAAGCATAATTTGCTGGAATTCCGAGCATTTTTAATATATAATATATCGGCATGAGTGAGATTGTACCGGCATCTAAAAGGGATATCACAAAAGGGGAATCAAGATGGATGATCAAAAAAGAATGGAAGAATTTATCCTGAAAACAATGGATGAGAACAATATCGGCCAGAAAGACTGGATCAATGGCATGATGAAGGCGGAACCCGTCAGTTGTTCTTTTGAAGACAAATCCATCACCTGGGCGTTTCCGCTTCAGGAGTGGCAGTCAAACAGAGCCGGATTCCTTCAGGGGGGCATCATCGCTCAGGCATTTGATATGGTGGTTTCAGCCGTGGCCAGATTTTATGCGAGAACAACTTTTATACCAACGGTAAGCATGGATATCAAATTTCTGAAAGCCGTGAAAATGGACGATATGATTACTGTGACCGCCAAAGCGATTTCCGTCGGCAAGACTATTTCCCATTTTGTTCTTACAGCTGAGAGTAAGAATACGGGCAAGACTATTGCGTCCGGGGCGGCAATTTACATGAGCATAGACGGCCCGGAGCAAGGCAAGCCGAGGATCGAGAGTAATGTGCTAAGAAATATAATCAACAATAGTGACAGGCTTTAGGAAAATAATTAAGGAGAGTATTGAAAATGAAAGACAGCTTCGGACGTGAAATTAAATATATGAGAATATCGTTGACCGATAAATGCAACTACCGATGCAAATACTGCATGCCGGAAGAGGGCATACCGGATATTGGCCATGATAGGATCCTGAGGTTCGAAGATATTGAAAGAATTGCACGGGCAGCAGTCGACTTGGGTATATCGAAATTCAGACTGACAGGCGGTGAGCCGCTGGTTCGAAGAGGCATCGTCGACTTTGTCAGAAAAATGAAGAGCATCGAAGGATTGAGAGAACTGACCATGACCACAAACGGATCTCTACTTGCCGGCATGGCAGATGAACTGGCTGCTGCAGGGCTGGACCGCGTCAACATCAGTCTTGATACATTAAGGTACAGCCGTTTCAAGGAAATTACGAGAGGCGGTGAAATCGATGATGTTGTTGAGGGAATCAATGCCGCAGTCACTGCGGGACTGACTCCGGTGAAGATCAATGCTGTGGTCATGAAGGGATTCAATGACGATGAAATACTCGATTTTCTACAGCTCACATTCCAGCATGACTACGAAATCAGATTTATCGAAATGATGCCTTTTAAGGGTAACAACGGTTGTGAATATCAGTTTATGTCCAACGAGGAAATCAAAGCGAAGATGCCGGCTCTGAGGCCGGTGCCGTTCCATGGCGAGGGAGAAGGCGTAGCGCAGTTGTTCAAATATCCTTCCGCCAAAGGAAGGATCGGGTTCATCAGCGCCATCAGTGACGGTTTCTGCGGCACATGCAATAAAGTCAGGGTAACAGCGGATGGAAAATTAAAGACCTGTCTTCACAGCAACAGCGAATTTGACTTGAAACGGGCACTATCTGTTTACGCAGCCGAAGGGGAAGAAGCCGGCAAACAGGCCATGAAGAAGGCGTTGACAGAGGCAATCACCGCAAAAGAAAAAGGGCATACTCTCCGGATCGGGGAGCCGGCCATTGATCGGAATATGAACAGGATTGGCGGTTGAACATGGATAAATTGACGCATATAGATGATAAAGGCAGGCCGAAAATGGTGGATGTCAGCGAAAAGAATGACACCAAAAGAACATCTGTGGCCAGAGGCACCATATATATGAAGCCTGAAACACTGTCGCTCATCACATCCGGCGGCATTGCTAAAGGAGACGTCCTGTCTGTTGCTCAGACAGCCGGGATCATGGCTGCCAAAAAGACATGGGAGAGCATTCCGATGTGCCATAATATCTTGATTACAGGCGTTGAAATGGATTTTCGAATTGATGAAAAAGAATCAGCCATCCATATAGAGGCCTCTGCTGTCACAACCGGCAAGACCGGGATCGAGATGGAGTCGCTGCATGCGGTGGCGGTAGCAGCTCTAACGATTTATGATATGTGTAAAGCGGTTGACCGGGGAATGAGGATCACAGATATCAGGCTGGCGTCAAAAAGCGGCGGCAAATCCGGCACATTTACTGCAGAATAAACAAGGCTGTTTAATACAGCCTTATTTTTATGGGATCAGTCGGATGATGCAGTCAGTTGCATGATGACTTCCATCTTATTGTATAGTCCCCGTTCAAGGATGTCGTAAAACGGCTGGATAAAACCGTTTTTGAAATACATGGCCAGCTGGTTGTTATATTCCGACTCTGTCATATCGATGGTGAAAGGCGGATAACCCTGCAGCAGAAGAAAATAGTACATCATGAAACGGGCCATCGCTTCACTGCCGTACTCGAAAGGATAGATCTTTATAAAGCGGTTGTGTAGAAGAGCGGCTTTCATGATGATGTTCAGCTCATCTTTGTCGGTTGCCAGCCAATTGAGAAGCGCATCCATCTGTTCTGATACTTCTCCGGAGTGCGGAGGGTTATAATGAAGGGCGATGAGAACCGGATTGCCTTTCCGATAACGGGGCGAACTGATGCCGTTAAGTATGCCGTAAAATTGCATAATTTGCTGCTTGTCGATATGTTGGTGAATTGAAGCTAAAGATTCGGCCTTTTTAATCGCTTCAACATAACGGCCAACTATAGCATGTTCTTCCAGCGTCGCTTTCATGGTGATATCACCTCTTGCCATTTTACGGATTTCTTCCTGCGGGATGTTGTTCCCATCCAGACGAAGGGAGGAATAGATCCAGTCTATAGTGTTCATTTCCCTTAAGAGTGCTGCGACTTCAGGCTTATAAGGCTTCCTGTTCTCAAGGATGACTTTCTTTTTTTTGATTTCACGGTACATGGGATCTGCCTCCTTTTTTTGATTCTACCATACGAGGTGCGAATATGCTATAATATAGCATCAATTGAACCTTTAAATGGGACGACAACAACGGATCCGGGGAGGTGTCAACGTGTTTTCATTGGGTCAGATGGATTATATTTTGATGGGTGCGAACCACATTTCGTTCGGTCAGGTATGGATCAGACTGCTGCTGGCAGTGATCATCGGAGGCATAATCGGACTGGAACGAGGCGCTCACGGTCATACGGCGGGATTTCGAACGCATATTCTTGTATGTGTGGGCGCGTGCCTGGCCATGATGACAAATCAGTATATGGTTGAAATACTGGGAGCGGGAACCGATATGGCCAGATTAGGCGCTCAGGTCATCACCGGTGTCGGTTTTCTCGGTGTAGGGACTATTATCGTAACGGGCCGCCACAAAATCAAAGGCCTGACTACCGCGGCCGGGCTATGGGCTTCTGCCTGTCTGGGCCTTGCCATGGGAATCGGCTTCTATGCAGGCGCACTGATTGCCGCATTGCTGATTTTTGTTGTGCTGGCATTTCTACAGAGAATTGAAACCTATTTTTATGATCGGACTAAGATTGTAGATCTTTATGCCGAGCTGCATTCCATGGCCTCTTTAAGAGCCTTTAAAGTGGATGCTCATGAAATGGGCATTCAGGTTTCGGATGTGCATATCAGCAATGATCCGCCAATGATCCAGGGCAGCGCCGGAGTGTATTTCACGGTGAGACTCCCTAAAGGAAAAACAAAAAACGAACTTCTGGAGATGCTGGAGAATTCCGAGGAAGTATATGTGGTCGAAGAAGTATAAGAAATAATAATAGGAAGTATTGGAAGTATAAAAGATGGAATTAGTAAGTAAACTCATTGAATTGCTTGGAGAAGAAAACGTTCTGAAGGACGAGCCGATGAAAAACCACACCTCATTCAAAGCAGGCGGTGCAGCGGCTCTCTTTATTATGGTCGAGGACGAGCAAAAGCTTATGAGAACTTTGGAGCTGCTTTCACAGGAAGGGATGCCCTATATAATTTTGGGGAACGGAACGAATATCCTGGTGAAGGATAGCGGCTATAAAGGAGCATTTGTCAAACTGGGCGGCGGATTCAGCAATATACGGGTTAATGGAACTGAAGTTACTGCTGGTGCAGGAGTTCTGCTTTCTACGCTAGCCAGGGTTGCGGCGGAACATAACCTTGCTGGTCTTGAATTTGCGGCGGGTATACCAGGATCCGTTGGCGGTGGCGTGTTCATGAACGCCGGCGCATATGACGAAGAACTGAAAAATGTGATCAAAAGTGTGGAGGCCATTACCAAGGACGGCTCCTTAAGTTCTCATTTCAATGCAGGGGAGCTGGATATGAGTTATAGGAGAAGCCGTTTTCAGAAAACCGGTGAAGTTGTAACGGGTGTTGCCATTGAACTTCAGAAGGGAGATCCCCAGAAAATCGCTGCAAAGATGAAGGATCTGGCCACAAGGAGAAGCGAAAAGCAGCCTTTATGGATGCCCAGCGCAGGTAGTTTCTTTAAGCGGCCGGAGGGAGATTTTGCCGGACGCCTGATCGAACAAGCCGGTCTCAAAGGACTGACCGTAGGGGACGCCATGATTTCCCCGCTACATGCCGGTTTTATCGTCAACAGAGGGAAAGCCACCGCAACAGATATCATCAACCTGATGAAACTGGTTCAAAACATCGTTTATGACAGGACCGGCGTCCATTTGGAACCGGAAGTGAGGATCATAGGGGATTAATATGGAATTTAGAATGCTGTGGGATTACCACACACATACCACCTTTTCTCACGGGAAGGGGTCCATCGAAGACAACGTAAGAGTCGCCGTGAAAAAAGGCCTGAATAAAATTGCTATCTCTGATCATGGACCTGGGCATCTGACCTTTGGGATCAAGAGAGAAGATATTCCAAAGATGAGATCCGAAATTGAAAGACTGAAGCCACTTTACCCGCAAATCGAGATTTTCTTAAGTGTCGAGGCTGACATAGCCAGAAAAGGCAACGGGATAGACATTAAGGATGGCGAAAAAAGCTGGTTTGATTTCATTATCGCCGGATATCATTTTGCTGCTCTTTGGGGATACACCGCGGAAAATTTTGTTGCAACCAGATTCGGCAAAAACGACAATGACAGCATCAGATACGCTGCCCGGGGCAGCCTGCTTGTGCGCAATACCGAAATGGTTATCAAGGCGCTCTATAAAAATGATATTTTCATGCTGACACATCCCGGGGATAAGGGCCCGTTTGATGTCCTGGAAATCGCCAAAGTATGCGCCGCTACAAATACGCTGATGGAAATCAGCAACTGGCATCCGTATCTGACAACAGAGGGAATCAGATTGGCGGCGACCACGGATGCGTCTTTTGCACTGAGCAGCGATGCACACAGACCGGATCGCGTCGGCGGCTTTGAAAAAGGACTCGGAAGAGCCATGGAAGCCGGTCTGGATCCTGAGAGAATCGTTAATATTGAGAGGATATAAAAATTGTCTTTTGCAACTGACATTAAAAACGAACTGGCCCACATCGTGCCGGAAAAGAAGTGCTGTATGCTGGCTGAAATCGCTGGATTTATCAGATTCTGCGGAAGCGTCAGGATACGAAGTGGAAAAATGCAGCCCATCCTGACTGTAGACAACCTGGAAGTGGCAAGTCATTATCAGCGGCTTTTCAAGCAGTATTTCGGCGTGGAAATGGAAATGGAAATCAGTTCCGGCGCGTCTTTTAAGAAAGGCAGCCTTTATCATATGACCGTCGTGGATCCCGAGGGCACTATAGGTGAAAAGATTCTGAGGGAGGCCGGCATTTTGATGGTTCGGGAGGGCTTCGATACCCTGTCTGACGGCATTTATGATGAATTGATCCGGACAAAATGCTGCAGGAAATCCTACCTGCGAGGGGCTTTTTTGGGAATCGGCACCGTGAATAATCCTGAAAAGGGTTACCATCTGGAATTCGTCTGTAACACCCAGGCACTGGCAAAGGATCTTGTAAGGCTGATCAATAGCTTTGTGGACCTTCATGCAAAAATGACCGAACGAAAAAACCGTTGGGTGGTTTATGTAAAAGAATCCGAGCAAATCATCGACATATTGAATATCGTTGGAGCCCATGGTCATCTTCTGAGATACGAAGAAATTCGGCTGGAGAGGGAATTGCGAAATTCAGCGAATCGATTGAAGAACTGTGACGATGCGAATACCGATAAAATCGTGAATACTGCACAGAGGCAATTGGCAGCTATTCGAAAGATCGAGGAGAAGAAAGGCTTGCAGTGGCTGCCGGACAAATTATATGAAATGGCACTGACCCGTATCAACAATCCGGAGGACGGGCTGGCCGAGCTGGGCGAACAAATGGATCCGCCATTAAAAAAATCCGGCGTCAACCATCGCTTAAAAAAAATAGAGGAATTAGCGGAGAAACTATGATACAAGTTGGAAACACTCTTGAAATCAGAATACAAGATATATCGAATGAAGGTCATGGCATCGGCAGAGCAGAGGGCATGGCCTTATTTGTTAAGGATACCTTGCCGGGGGATCTGGTTCGGGTTCACGTTACAAAGCTGAAAAAGAACTACGGTTTTGCTGAAAAAATATTGATGGTCGAACCATCTCCTGACAGAATTCAAGCCGCTTGCCCATATGCCGGGGAATGCGGGGGATGCTTGTTCCAGAACCTTGAGTATTCTGCACAGCTACGGCTGAAGGAGGAACAGGTTCGATCAAAGCTTACCAGACTTGCAGGGATCAAAGATCCCGAGATTCATCATATCATCGGCATGGATAAGCCTTATCGGTATAGGAACAAAGCAGTCATGCAGATTGCGGAAGATGGCAGCGTCGGCTTCTACAAAGCCAGAAGTCATGAAGTGATCAATTGCGAAACCTGCATGCTTCAGACTAAAGCTGCGGAAGCTGCAGCGTCGGCACTTCGGGATTTTATTAAAACTGATCATATTAGCGTGTACGATTCGATTTCCGGCAAAGGGCTTCTGCGGAATTTGATCGTGCGGACATCCTGGAGTACACAGGAGGTCATGGTGGTGCTGGTGATCAATGGAAAAGGCATACCGAATGTTGAAAAGCTGGTCACAATGATGGATGATCGAATCAGCGAGCTGGCTGAATCGGAAGATGAGCCAGGTTATTCCCTTGAGAGTGTTCATATAAATATTAATAAGAAACCGGGGTCGGAGATCCTGGGTGATCAATCCGTTTTGATTGCAGGGAGACAGGTAATACCCGATGAAATCGGGCCTCTGAAATTTGAAATCTCGTCCATGTCTTTTTATCAGGTGAATCCCGTTCAGATGGAAAAACTTTATGAAAAGGCACTGGAATACGCAGGGCTCACGGGCATTGAAACCGTATTGGATCTGTACTGCGGCGTGGGCACCATTGGCTTGCTGGCTGCATCGAAAGCCAGGAAAGTCATTGGTATAGAATCAGTGCGGGGAGCCGTTATTGATGCCAACAGAAACGCCGTGATCAACGGCATCGTGAACGCGACTTATATATGCGGACCAGCGGAAACTGAGCTACCGAAGCTATTACAGGAAGAGGGCTTTACCGCAGATGTAGCGATCCTGGATCCGCCCCGGACAGGCTGTGACCCAGCGCTGCTGGAAGCCATTGCGGCTGCTGATGTCAAGCGCATCGTGTATGTCAGCTGCGATCCGGCTACTCTCTCCCGGGATATCCGGATTCTGATCAGCAAAGGTTATCAATTCGTGGAAGCGACCCCGGTTGATATGTTCCCGTGGACGGGGCATGTTGAGACGGTAGTATTGATGTCAAGCAAAGATAAATAATAGGCCCGGAAAGGCCTAAAATCAGAGGTTTCCAGACTTTCGGTAATAACTGCCGATTGCTGGGGACCTTTCTTTTTGTTTTTCAAAAGCAGTTCGGGGACTAGAAGAATTGTTAGGTTGGGACTATAGAACTGATTTTTGCTTTGCGAGTTAAGGGAACTGCTGTTTTTATGATAGGTTGAGTGTGTGGTTTTGATATCAAAGGTTGATTAGTACAACAACAAGAAGGTAAGAAATATAGATTTTTCGGGAGTTGGGGGAGGAACTCTGACTCACGGACTTTTGTGAAAAAACAATTATATTTATAAAATCGTCTTATTTGTGCTAAAATTAAGCTATAATGTGTTATAATATAAACCTGTAATTAAAATATAACCATTACAGAATACCCTTGTAAGAAATGGAGGACAAAGATGTTATTAAATAATATTGAAAAGGATATTAAAATGAAATGTCTGGAAAACGATATTACTCAGATGGGTCTTGCGGAGAAAATTGGCAAGACTGGTCAGTATATAAATCGTATTGTGAAAAAGAGTGGTGGGGTATTGAATAAAACTTTTGTGCAGATTATGGAAGGCTTGGGATATGACATTGAATTAATCTACGTGAAGAGAGAGGGAAAATGATATGAATAAGCAGCAACTTGCAGCAACAATATGGGAATCTGCAAATCAAATGAGGTCAAAAATTGAGGCTAATGAGTATAAGGATTTTATTCTTGGCTTTATTTTCTATAAATATTTATCTGACATGACCCCTGTTTTCGCATATTAAGAATGTTAGGCATTGCCTGCAATTTGCACTGCGTATTCTTCCGGAGTCAAGTTCCCAAGATAAGAATGAGGCCTTTCCCGATTGTATTCCTGGCGCCATGCTTCAATTATATCCCTTGCCTCAGAGAGATTATGAAACCAATGCTGATTTAGGCATTCCGCACGAAATTTTCCATTAAAGCTTTCGATAAAACCGTTCTGCATTGGTTTCCCCGGGTCAATGAATATATGCTCTACACGGTGGTCGTAAGCCCACGCATTCATGACGTTGCTGGTAAATTCGGATCCATTATCAGTTAAAATCTCTTTCAACAAGCCACGAAAAAGAGCAACCCGGTTCAATACTGCTGATACTCTTCGACCAGTTAGGGAACTGTCCACTTCGAGCGCAAGGCATTCTCGGGTGACTTCATCAATAACCGTTAAGACTCTAATATTTGAGCCAAACCTCGTCCTGTCGCTTACGAAATCCATTGACCAACGTGCGTTCGCTTCCGTAATGGCGCGTTCTGGCATTCCGCGTTTTTCATATTTCTTCTTTTTACTTCGCGTTGACAGGGTCAATCCTGCCGCTTTGTATAGCCTGTATGTTTTCTTATGGTTGATGTAAATACCTTCGCGCTGCAGCATAATATGCAGTCTGCGATATCCAAATCGCTTCCAACGGGCTGATAATGCTACAAGACGCTTCGAAATATCATCGTCCAAGCTCTTGTCCGTTGGCCGATATCGTTTACTATTTTGGCTGATTCCAATCAGCCTGCACGCACGACGCTCGCTTATATCGTAGATATTCATTATCTCGGAAGCTATCTTGCGTTTCACGGCAGGCTTTAGACGTTTTTTGAGATTACGCCTTTCAATATCTTGTTGTCCAAGGACAAGTCGGCTACCATTTCCTTCAGCCGTCGGTTTTCTTCTTCGAGCTGTTTCAGTCTTTTTGCCTCGCTGACATCCATGCCGCCGTACTTGCTTTTCCAACGGTAAAAAGTTTGCTCGGATATATTATTTTCTCTCACAATATCCGCTGCTTTTTTTCCATTATCTTGTTCCTTGAGAATCCTGATGATCTGTTCTTCTGTAAATCTTTTCTTCATGTTGATCACTCCTTAATCATTGCATTTTTGATTTTATCGTATTGTGACTAACATTCCTATTGACGAAGTTTTTTGGGCTCAGGTCACAATGAAAATGCAATCAACTTACACCACATAATTCAATTTGATGATGATTTCAATATCGATGAAAATAATAAGGATTCACTTCCGTCAGAAGCCGGTAATAAAGATGGAGATGCTGACAGCCCCTCTGAAAATGTGTATAATGGTAATAGCTCCAACAACTCACAGGATGTCAGTAATAATGGCAGTGATGTAAATAGCCCGCAAGTAAATAACGGTGCGGAAGATTTATCTGGTTCGCCTGAGGCAGAAAATGCGAGTGAGTAAAGTTTGTAACAAATGTTTTATTCAAGAAATATTTTATGGGGGTGAAAATTATGAAAACAAATGTAATTCTGAAAGATAATATCCGTTTATTGATAATGATGAGCATTGTTATTGGTGCTATTGGATTGATGACGGGATGCAAAGGTGAAACATCATATAATCCGAACATCGATCCAGATAATTTTGTTGACGTTATTGATAATAAGTATATGCCGCTTGAAATTGGAACAGCGTATATTTATGAAGGAACAACAGAAGATGGGTTTGAACATATTGAAGTTGTTGTGACTCCCGACAAAAAAGACATTATGGGAGTTACTTGTACTGTCGTAAGCGATCAGGTAAAGATAGATGGTGTTTTGGAAGAAGCCACTTATGATTGGTATGCACAGGACAAGGACGGAAACGTATGGTATTTCGGTGAGGACTCGAAGACTTATGAAAATGGCAAAGTAAAAAGTACCGAAGGGTCTTGGGAGGCAGGAATTGATGGAGCCCTGCCAGGAATTGTTATGAAATCAAATATCAAAAAAGATGACACATATAGACAAGAATATTATTACAAACATGCGGAAGATATGGCCCAAATAATCGGGTTTGAAGAATCTGTTAAGATTGGTGCTAATAGTTACACAAATGTTCTTAAGACTAAAGAATGGACTCCTCTGGAATCCGGGTTTACTGAGGAAAAATATTATGCTGCTGGGGTTGGAATGATTGCGGAAGAAATAATACTAGGTGGACAAGGTAGGATTGAATTGATTGATGTCATTAAAAAATAATTTCGTATGACTCGATAAAATGAAAGCAGTTAAACAAATAATTTAGATAATTTATTTAGGTGATGGATAAAATGGATAAGAAAAAAATCGCAACATTAGCTTTAGTAGGCGTACTTGCACTTGGAGGAACAGTAAACGCTTTTGCGACAACAGCAAATGCAGCTTTGCAAAATAGCCAGAAGGCAACGGTTGAAGAACAAGCTACAGAAGCTGAAGCACAGGATGAAAATCTCAATGACAACCAGAGCAATATCGACAATAATGACGAAGGCAATGTCAATGACGACCAAAGTGGCATCGATAATAATGATGAAGGCAATGTCAATGACAGCCAGAGTAGCAACGAAAATAATAATATAAACGAATAAGTAATATTGGAATTAGTTTTTAAGGGGGCACTGACATGACAGCTCAAGAGCGTGATTGTTCAGTGCTCACTGATTATTAATAATGTAAAAAATTTGAGGAGAACAAAAAAGTTGATATGTTCCCTTGAACGTCAGTTTTCAGAAAAATAGCCAAAAAGCTATTGATAAGTTTCCGAGAACGCAAGGTGCAAATGACATCATTGCTGTCCACTCGAGCCATGTTGAGGCATGTGCTCTCTTAGTGAGGTAACGAACGTAGAGTCGCAACCAATTGAACAAAAATCGGGACTGAAAAGTAAGCTTTCAAACCCGATTTTTTTTATGGTTTACAGTATCCTAAAACACGAATAAATATTTCTAAAAGATGAAAATAATTGTTGCAATATGCAACAATTTAATGTTACAATAATTTCATGAAGAGGTGATTATTATGACTGACATAGAAAAAGCAAGTCAGCTTCGTGAACTTATACGATTAATGGAGCGGAAACTTGGTGTCCTAGAGGATGACGGAATAGCCTGCTGCGGCGTCTCGATGGCGCAGTGCCACGCGCTGGTTGAAATTGGACGCGTCGGCAATATTTCACTTGTCGAACTGGCAAAGCTGCTGGACCTCGATAGCAGCACAATGAGCCGCACTGTCAACAACCTGGTCGGCCATAACTTAGCTGAAAGAGAGCTTGACCCAAACGACAGACGATATGTAACAATCAAGCTTACGCCGGAAGGAATGAAATCCTTTAATGAAATCGAATCTAATATGAGAAACTATTTTATGCAAATCTTCAGGGCGATCCCCAACGATAAGCAGGAGCAGGTTCTTGATAGCATTCAAATTCTGCTGCAAGCTATATCAGAATCGGGATGCTCTTCATAAGGAGGTCAATGAAAATGATTATTATCTTACTTTTTGTATTTGCGGTTTTGATCGCCGGCGCTACATTACTCAGCAATAATAATACAGATGCAGTCATGGATGAGTATTGCAGGCTCGAATGCACGGATAATAAAATTATGGATTATTCTATCTGCTGCTAAAATAATCCAAGGTTTGTATTGTAAGGAGTGATCTAAAATGGCAAAAACCTGTTGTGGTGGTTCCAGCATTACTGCGTCCCAAGTTGAGAAGTCGAGTTGTTCTTGTGCTAATGATTCGCGCTTTGATGCCAAATGGGTAACCGGAAGGATAGCCTCACAAGTGGGCGAAGTCCCGCAGGTTGCGACGACACTCACATTTAAAGATACTTTGGGATCATGGAAATGCCGATGGTCTATAGGAAGAATGGATTACAAAGTTGAGCCTGGCCTCTATGCTGTCGGTACACCGGATGAAAAAGCGCCGGTGCTGGTTACAGCGAATTATAAGATGACATTCGATAGGCTCCGCGAACAGTTGGGCGGACTGAATTTATGGATCATCGTTTTAGATACCCATGGTGTCAATGTCTGGTGTGCTGCCGGAAAAGGGACCTTCGGCACAGAAGAGGTGATTCATCGGATTACTGACATTCAACTTTCAAGAATCGTAACCCACAATACTATTATTCTGCCACAGCTCGGGGCTGTTGGTGTCGCAGCCCATGAGGTGCTAAAGCAGACAGGCTTCCGTGTAATTTACGGGCCAGTCCGGGCAAAGGACATCAAAGCGTATCTGGCAAATGGTATGTATGCCACTGAGGATATGCGCGTAGCAAGATTTACGATAAGTGATAGGATCGTACTCACACCGATGGAGCTTGTCGGCGCATTTTAGCCGCTCCTCATCGTATTTGGTGTACTGTTCATATTAAATGCTATCAGCTTTGGGCATTACGGATGGATCGATTTTTATGGTATTATCGGTTCAGTTTTAATAGGCGCGGTTGCTACACCTATACTTTTGCCTTGGATACCCGGAAGAGCCTTTTCTTTCAAGGGCGGGTTACTCGGTATCCTCTGGGCGATAGCTTTCCTTTTCATCAACGGCCTGCCGTCTATGCCAACGTTTGGCTGGCTGAAGGCCGCAGCGTATTTACTCCTTCTTCCTTCACTTTCAGGATTCATCACCATGAATTTTACGGGGAGCTCAACGTTTACTTCGCTTTCCGGTGTTGACAAAGAAATGGAAATTGCAATTCCAATTATGCTATTTGCTACCGCATGCGCGGCCGTTCTCCTGCTTATCAGCGACTTCGTCCAACTTTTAGGAGGTGCAAACCTATGAAATATCTAAAAGATGTCGTCACATTGCAACACAAACCTGAAAAATGCAACGGTTGCGGGATATGTTTGGAGGTATGTCCGCATAGGGTTTTCCAAAAATCCGGAAATAAGGTCGTCATAAATGATCGTGATGCCTGTATGGAATGCGGAGCTTGTGCTCGTAACTGCCCGTTCAATGTCATAGAGGTAAATCAAGGTGTCGGTTGTGCCGCTGCAATAATCAGAAGTTTTTTAACCGGAGAAGAGCCGAGCTGCGGTTAAAGAAATCAAACACGGAGGATATTATAGGGAGGAGACCACATGGAGAAGGTTTATCATTACACAATGACGGATCAAGAGATATTTGAGAATATTTTTAAGGATGAAAAGCTGCTTATGAATCACATTGTCGTTCCGCCGGGTAAAGTGTTTCCGAAGCACCCAACGGATGCAATTGTTTATGCGCTCATTACACAAGGAGAGTTAAGTGTAACTATTGAACAAAATGAAACTAAAATTTATAAAGCAGGCCAGTTAGTCAATATTCCTAAAGGCGCCAACACAGAATTAGGAAACAGGAGTGAAAAACTGTTAGAACTATTCGTTGTGAAATATGAATATGATCTCTAAAGTTTTTTAGAATGCTGATTATTGTAATCAGGAGAGATATTATGCCTTATTTTAAGTATGAAGATAAATCGTGTTACTATGAAGAGCAGGGACAGGGGATTCCGATTCTGCTATTACATGGCAATACGGCTTCGTCCAAAATGTTTAAGACGATCACTGAATTATATTCCAAAGATTACAAGGTCATTCTGATCGATTTTCTGGGGCATGGCCACTCGGACAGATTGCATGAATTCGGCCCGGACCTTTGGCATGATGAAGCTTTGCAGGTCATTGGATTTTTAGAACAAATGAAATACGGAAAGGTTCATTTGATCGGAAGCAGCGGAGGCGCTTTAGTTGCAATCAACATTGCGATTGAACGCCCAGACTTGATAGGGAAGGTTATTGCAGACAGCTTTGAAGGCGATTTTCCGGTAAAAGAGTTTACAAACAATATCATTGCTGATCGAGAGGCTTCAAAACGTGATGAGGTTGCACGATCGTTCTATCAATCTATGCATGGTGATGATTGGGAAAGTGTTGTAGACAATGATACATTTGCAATTTATGAACATGCAAGAATGGACAGAGGGTTTTTCCACAAACCGCTGGAAACCTTAAGTGTAGATATTTTGCTGGTAGGAAGTGAAGGTGATGAGTATATCAGTTCTATCGATCCTCAATATTTTCAACGGATCTATACTGAGATGATACTGAAAATCAGGCATGGAAGCATACATATTTTTCGGCAGGGCGGACATCCGGCAATACTATCTAACGGTAGAGAATTTAGAATGATAGCCGATGAGTTCTTACGTGATTAATGGAGACATGCTGATCAGGAAAAAAGCATCAGCGGTTATATGGAGGAGTACCTTTTGAACATACAAATATTTGGGAAATCTAAATGCTTTGATACAAAGAAAGCGGAGCGGTATTTTAAGGAACGAGGGATCAAATATCAGCTCATTGATATTTTGCAGAAAGGAATGAGCAGAGGCGAGTTTAACAGCGTTAAGCAGGCATTAGGCGGATATGAAAATTTAATTGATGAGAACTGTAAAGACAAACAGTTATTGGGGCTTTTGAAGTGTCTAAGAGAAGAAGATAAAGAAGAAAAAATTCTTGAAAATCCCAAATTAATAAAGACACCGGTTGTCCGAAATGGGAACAAAGCAACGGTTGGCTATAAAGCGGATGTATGGAAAGGCTGGGAATAGCGATTCCATCAGAATGAGCGAGGTGGCGTAATATTTATGGAGTTTAATGAAAAACTACAGGAATTGAGAAAGCAGAAAGAATTGACCCAGGAAGAACTTGCAGAAATTCTGTTTGTATCAAGAACAGCGATTTCAAAATGGGAATCAGGGCGCGGTTATCCGAACATAGAATCATTGAAGGCCATCGCGGAATTCTTTTCTGTCTCCGTTGATGAAATGCTGTCCGGAAAAGAATTGATAAGTGTTGCTGAAAAAGACAGCTTGCTTAAAATGCAGCATATGCGGGATCTGGTGTTTGGACTACTCGATTGCTCTCTTGTAATGTTTCTGTTCCTCCCGTTCTTCGGGCAGCGGGGTGGCAGCTTCATCAGCCAGACATCATTGCTTTTCCTAACAGAGGTGCCGTGGTTTAATAAAGCGGCGTATCTCGCCATTGTTCTGCTTACAATTGTCTGGGGCATAGTTACTCTTACACTACAAAATTATCAAGGCTTAATGTGGACGAAAAACAAAAGTACTGTTTCCTTGATCCTCAGTGCCTTTGGTGTAATTATATTCATGGCAAGCTTGCAGCCTTATGCGGCTTTTTTCATATTTATGTTGCTTATTATCAAAGGAGTTTTACTGATAAAACGCCAATGACACGAGTCGTATCACCGACGTGACGAGGGAATTCTAACATATTTGAGACTCTTCGGTTAATGTATTATCAGGCAGATGCCTATAAAACAATGAAGAATGGAGTCTCTGTGATGAAAAAAAGAAATCAAATCAATTTTGCCACAACGGTTGGGCTGCTGATCCTGTTTATCCTCTATACAATTGCGCTCATGCAGATCGATGTCAAAACCATAGGCCCAAATGGTTCATCTGTTGGCTTTGCAACCATTAATGAGTCAGTTCGGCAATTCTTGGGTGTTCATATGCTTCTCTATTATATTACCGACTGGCTGAGCCTGGTTGCCATTCTAGTCGCCCTCGGATTTGCGGGCTTTGGGCTTGCGCAACTTATCAGGAGGAAAAGCATATTTCGAGTGGATAGCAGTATTCTTGTACTTGGAGTATTTTATCTGCTGGTGATGTCCGCGTATATTTTCTTTGAATACAATATCGTGAATTACAGACCGGTTCTTATTAATGATAGTCTGGAAGCGTCGTATCCTTCTTCTACAACCATGCTTGTGACATGTGTCATACCCACAGCAATAATGCAGTTTCATCGCGTCATTCAAAACAAAACTGTAAGAACCGCCATTAATATCCTCTTTGGTATATTTGCTGCTGTGATTGTCATTGGACGGATGCTGTCAGGTGTTCACTGGTTTACAGATATCTTGGGCGGTATTCTTTTGAGTGCATCTCTGATTATGCTATACTATTCCGCTAGTCAGTATATTGAGTCTAAGCAATAAAAATATACTGGACGCCAAGCGAGGTCAACGATAAAACAGCCCAGCAGATAAAACCCAGCAGAATCGGTTTGCCACCGCTTTTTATGAGTTTTAATATGTTGGTATTAAGACCAATGGAAGCCATCGACATGACGATTATGTACTTTCCTATTTGTGCAAGACGGCTGCCGAATCCCGGCGGTAAAGGCAAGAAGGTGTTGATAACTGAGGCCGCTACAAATCCAAGCACAAACCAGGGGAAAATTTTCATTATACTATAACTGCTGCCGGGATCACAATCAGCTGATTTCATCGATGTATAAAACGCGAGAGTGAGAGTTACCGGCACGATCATAAGTGTCCTGGTCAACTTCACAATCACTGCAAGATTGCCCGCAGCATTACTGAACGTATAACCCGCCGCAACCACCGAAGACGTGTCGTTTATGGCAGTTCCGGCCCATAACCCGAAGTAGTGATCATTCATGCCCAGCACATGCCCGAGAAAAGGGAATAAAAACGCTGCGATTACGTTGAAAAGAAAAATTGTTGAGATGGCGTGCGCCACATTCTCATCGTCGGCATGTATAACCGGAGCAGTCGCCGCAATTGCTGAACCTCCGCAGATTGATGTGCCGACTCCGATCAGGGTGGCTGTTTTGCCTTCAACTTTCAGCAGTTTTCCTACGAAATAGGCGGTGACAAATGTTGCTGTCAGGGTAAAGCACATTAATAAGAAAGTCTCGCGTCCGACTTTGAAAACATTGAAAAGGTTCATATCAAAGCCAAGCAATATAATGGAGTATTGTAATAGTTTTTTCGACGTATACTTAATCCCGCTGTCGAATATAGCCGGACGTTTCCAGAAAGACAAGATCATGCCAAATATGATACCCATTACCGGACTTCCAATGATAGGAAACCATTTCCCAAGCAGCCATGCCGGAACGGCGATGGCGAACGAAATCAGTATTCCAGGTAATATGTTTGTTATTGTTTTCAAAAGCTAAACCCTCCGATTCAACTGCAAGACTAGTGCCTTCCATACTGATATCATACTTCTTGACAAGCAATGAGTAAAATATTATTATCTTATAGAGATTATAAGTAATTACTTATTAAAAGGGGATATTATGACAACAAGGCATTTCAAGATATTTGTGACCGTTTGTGACACCATGAATATGACAGCAGCGGCAGAATCACTGTATATGTCTCAATCTGCTGTCAGCCAGGCAATTGCAGAACTCGAGAAATATTACAATGTACGATTGTTTGAGCGCCTTTCACGCAAACTTTACCTGACACAAGCGGGAGAAAAACTGCTGGGTTATGCCCGGCATATGGTTCGAATGAATGCTGATATTGAAAAGGATATGAGAAGCCTCCAGGAAACGGGCCTGATACGGATCGGAGCCAGCGTCACGGTGGGGGCAACGGTACTTCCCAAACTTGTTTCCGGATTTCTGCAGACTAATCCGGCAATCAATGTTGAGGCATATGAAGACAATACTGAACAAATCCAAAAAAGGCTGCTTGCAGACCAGACCGACATCGGGGTAGTGGAAGGAGAAATAACTTCTCCGGATATTCTGGTTACGCCGTTTATGCAAGATGAGCTGGTTCTCATCTGCAGTAATAATCATCGGTTTGCAGATTCATCAGCAGTCACTCCCCTCGAACTAGAAAAAGAAAATTTCATTGTACGGGAGCAAGGAAGTGGTACCCGCAAAACTTTCGAGGATGTAATGAGGGCGCATCAGCTCTCATGGAAGGTTGCATGGACATGTAATAATGCAGACACCATAAAAGCTGCAGTGATAGCAGGGCTGGGCGTTTCTGTGATTTCCAGACGTGCGGTAGAAAAAGAAGCACAAACCGGAGAGTTGCTCATAAAACCCATCGATGGTGTTCGTTTTTTTCGTACATTTAAAATCGCATATCATAAAAACAAGTACATAACCACGCAAATGAAAAATTTCATTGACTTATGCATGAATTCTTATGATACGGAAACATTTGCATTATCGATGAGGTAATGAAAGAAGGGTAGTCGAATGATTTTATACTTTTCTGCCACTGGAAACAGTCAATATGTGGCAACAAGAATTGCGGCGGAAACAAACGATCAAACGAGATCCATTGTTGATTGCTGCAATAACGAAGAATATTCATTTGTTCTGAAAGACGGAGAAGCGCTGGGCATAATTTCTCCAACCTATCATTTGGGCTTGCCATCAATCGTGGACTGCTTTTTAGGGGAGTTGCAATTGCAAAGTGCCAAACAGCCTTATATTTATTTCGTTTCCACCTACGGAATGACCACGGGCCAGTCGGTTACTTTTGTCAAACGCCATCTTAAAAAAATAGGTTTTGATCTATCGGCAAGCTTTTGTGTGAAAATGCCTGATACATGGACGCCGATCTTTGACTTGACTGACATTGAAACAGTAAGAAGAATCAACGAAGCCGCGGAGCAGCTAATCGATACAGTTATAAGACAAATTAAGGGTAACGTGCAAGGTAATCATATGAAGGAGCGAATCCCGATGTTTGCGGTAAAATTATATCGCCCCATGTATGAAGCGCAACGAAAAACAAAATTTTTAAGCGTTGAAGACAGTTGCATCGGATGCGGCTTGTGCGCCAGGATATGCCCTGTAAGTGCGATTGAAATGCGATCCGAGAAGCCTGTATGGGTCAAGAAAAAATGTGTAATGTGTCTTGGCTGCTTGCACAGATGTCCGATGTTTTCGATTCAATATGGATCAAAAACACAGAAGCATGGCCAATATTTAAACCCTCATATAAAATTTTGACTTTGTAGTTTCACTATATATATAATATGTACTTTGATATACTTTGACTAGGAGGTTTGACATGCCGAAAACACGAAAAATGTTGAGTGACTGGGACGCTCCATATATACAGTCCCTGGTAAAATTAATTGGAACCCAGAGCAAACAAACCCTGGCGAATTGGGCAGTCGATTACGCTGAAAACAGTATATTGCCTGTGTGGAGCAAGTATTTTCCGGAAGATATGCGCCCTCAAGAAAGCATTGCTGCGGCTCGGGAATGGCTGGCAGGTTCTATTAAATTGCCCCAGGCGAAAATAAAGATCCTTGAATGTCATGCTGCTGCCCGTGATGCAGAGGAGATCCCTGCCGCTCAAGCAGCTGCAAGAGCAATCGGCCAAAGCGCTTCGACCATTCATTCGGCGCGACATTGTATAGGGCTTGCTTTATACGGAGCCATAGCGCTCGTTTATGACCGAATCGGGTACGATATACCGTGGAAGGAGATTGAGCATGAAGCGGCCGAAGAATGTAGACGAATGGAGGCTGCATTGCGGAAAATTGCCGTTGAAAATGAACCAAATCCAGCGAGAATCAGCTGGAAATGTTGATTGTTAAAATATAAAACAGGACAGAGGTGAAACTAAATGCCTAAAATTGAGAAGCACGTGGGTGATGTCGAGTATACAATTGATGCATATATAGCCGATCAGCCGGAGAGTGTGCAGCCATTGCTGGAGCAAGTAAGGGAGACGATTCGTACAGCCTTGCCGGATGCTACTGAACGGATATCATGGAGAATGCCGACTTTTTGGAATAAAATCAACATCATCCATTTTGCGGCACATAAAAATCACATAGGGATCTATCCGGGAGAACAGGCTATGGTGCATTTTTCGGATCGATTGAAGGATTATAAAACTAGCAAGGGAGCAGTTCAGTTCCCGTACAACAAGCCGATCCCATTTGACCTGATTGAAGAAATCGCAAAATGGTGTGATGAAATGAGGAACTAATATTGATATGAATCTGAAAGAAAGAGCAAAACAATTAAAAACGGACATCCCGGCCGTTTTTCTAAGCCTGAAAAGCAAAGATACACCGATAGCGGCTAAAATATTGGCGGCAATCACAATAGGATACGCTCTTTCGCCTATTGATCTGATTCCTGATTTTATCCCTTTTATCGGGTATCTCGACGATGTGATCATACTGCCCGTGTTGATTGCTTTAACGATCCGTCTGATCCCTGAAAACGTATTCGAACGCTGCAGGAGAGAGGCGGAGGGAATGTGGGAAAGTGCGAAACCGCAAAGGTGGCTATATGCTATTCCAATCGTTTTTATATGGATTTTAGCTCTTTGGTTTGTTGTGAAAGCCGTCATAATATGATATAAGACAATCTTTATCATGAGAACGGATTATTCGTGATCGTGAAAAAAATGCAGACAAAAAAATCAGTCTGCATTTTTTTATGTTGCGAATGTTTATATAATGTATATAATAAGTATATACACTATATAAACAAGTTGTGACCTAATAGTTTGAAAGGAGAAGCTATGTGAACATCCTGATCAGTAATGCAAGCGGACAACCGATCTATGATCAGATCTATACCCAGATAAAGTCAATGATCATATCCGGAGAGATGTGTGAAGGAGATGCGCTTCCATCCATGCGGCTATTGGCAAAGGAATTGCGCATAAGTGTCATTACAACAAAACGAGCATACGAGGAACTGGAACGGGATGGATTCATAACTTCTGTTACCGGCAAGGGCAGTTTTGTTGCGGGTAAAAATATAGAATTTATCAGAGAAGAGCATTTGCGAAAAATAGAAGAATCGATGGAAGAAATCATAAGCCTTTCAAAAGGCTGCAATCTGACGCTGAACGACTTAACACAAATGTTGACGCTTCTTTATAAGGAGGACTGAAGATGACTTATGCAATCGAAATTAGAAATCTGAACAAGCGTTATTCGGACTTTATACTGGATAATGTCAATTTCTCTATTCCGTCAGGGTGTATTATGGGGTTTATTGGAGAAAACGGAGCGGGAAAGAGCACAACGATCAAACTGATCCTTGATCTGGTCCATCGTGATAGCGGCCATATTGCTGTGCTTGGCTGCGATGATCTGGCGAAAAACCAGGATCTTAAAGAACATATCGGCGTGATATTTGATGAAAGCGATTTGCCAGATAACCTGAACGCCCGGGAAATCGACATGATCATGAAAAATTGCTTTAAAACATGGGATAGTGGAGCCTTTTCCAAATACATCTCGATGTTTTCGCTGCCTGCAAAAAAGACTGTAAAAGAATACTCAAGAGGAATGAGAAAGAAACTATCCATAGCTGTCGCACTTTCGCATGATGTCAGACTGCTAATATTGGATGAAGCCACCAGCGGGCTTGACCCGATCATGCGAGATGAGATTCTCGATGTCTTTTTAGATTTTATACAGGATGAAAATCACAGTATATTGATCTCTTCACACATACTGAGCGATCTAGAAAAAATATGCGACTATATCACCTTCATCCATAAAGGTAAAATCATATTCAGCGAAGAAAAGGACGTATTGCGGGATCAATATACTTTGATCAAATGCTCGGAATCCGAATATGATAGATTAGATAAAGCCGCCATTGTTGGGGAAAGAAGAAGCAGTTATGGGATAGAAGCATTAGCGCTGAAAAACAAGATCGGTCGGAATATCCAGTCCGACCCTGCAACGATTGAAGATATTATGTTGTATTTTGCAAGGGAGAACAGATCATGAAGGGATTGCTATTAAAAGATATACTAAACCTCAGGCAACAAGGCAAAGTATATCTGGTTATTATTTCCATATGGCTTGTCATTGGAATTATGAACCAGGATGCCGCATTTTTTGCGGGTGTAATGATGATATTCAGTCTTCTGGTTCCCGTATCTGCCATAGCATATGATGAAAGAGCGAAGTGGGATAAATTTGCGCTGACCATGCCGCTATCAAAATTAGATTTAATCGCATCAAAATATTTGTTATCATTGCTGTGCGCCGGTTTAAGCGGAATACTGGCGATCATCGTCGGGTTAGCGATTTCAGGGGATACCAAAGAAGTATTGATGAGTGTATCAGCACTGATGTCCTTGGGCGTAATTTTTACATCCTTTATTCTGCCGGTTATCTTTAAATTCGGCGTGGAAAAAGGCAGATTGGTTGTAATGATATTATTTCTTGCGCCTTCCGTTTTGGTGATGCTCATATCGAAATTGAATTTGCGGTTGCCCAGCGAAGATGCCATCAGCCAAATGTTCTATTTACTGCCGGTAATCGCCGTTGCGATTTTGCTGTTCTCTGTTTATATTTCAGTGAGGATTTATTCAAAGAAAGAATTCTAGGATTTGTGAGGAGAAAAATATGAATTATATAGAGAGCAATAAGGAAGCCTGGGAAGAAACGTTTGAACACAGATCCCCGGGCTGGGGGGATGATAATTATAAACTGTTGCTAACACAGAGGCTTCCGTTTTTTAATCACGACGTTATTCACGAGCTGGAAAAAATCGATTTCAATGGAAAGACCATTGCTCAATTTTGCTGCAATAACGGCAGGGAGTTGCTTTCCATGATGCAGCTGGGCGCTGAACGGGGTGTTGGATTCGATATCGCCGAAAACATTCTAGCCCAGGCAAAAGACACTGCACAGAAGATTGGCCGAACAAACTGCGATTTTATACCATGCAATATCCTGGATATCGACGAAAAGTTCTATAATCGTTTTGATTTGATCCTGTTTACCATCGGCGCCATCACTTGGTTTCAAGACCTGAGGCTGCTGTTCAACAAAGTCGCGAGATGCCTGAAGCCGGAAGGGATCATGCTAATCAATGATTTTCACCCATTTGTCAATATGCTGGCTCTCCCTGGAGAAAAGTCTTTTGACAAGAATAACCTGAACAAGCTTACATATTCCTATTTCAGAACGGAGCCATGGATCGAGAACGATGGGATCGGCTACATCAGCCCGCCGTATGAATCCAAAACATTCACCAGTTATACGCATACTTTGTCAGAGATCATCAATTCCGCAATAGAGGAAGGATTGGCTATCAAAATTTATAATGAATATAACTATGATGTCGGTATGACGGATGTATATGACGGTCTGGGTTATCCTCTGTCCTTTATTCTAGTCGCGCAAAAGCATTGAGACCTTCGTTAAAAATGGTAGAAACAATTCGATAGAATTGGTTACCACATGCCCGCAATTCGGAAGCACACAGATTTCGGCTGACGGTACCAGAGCGGAAAGCCGCCTTACTGACTGACCTGCATCGAAGATTTCATCTTGTTCTCCAGTAATAAATATAATTGGCATACCGAGCTTCTGCAATGCCAAATCTTCAAACAGAGGCAGCTCCTGGATCGGATTAAAATTTGCCACGATCAGATTCATGAAATCCAGAACTTTTTCCGGTATGTTGTTGAGCTCGATTACAGAAGCGCCTGCCGGTATGCTTCCATCCGCTTGCTTTGCTTTTTCAACGTTGCTTATGAATCCTTTGTGAACTCTTGTAAGACCACCGGCTGCAATCAGAACAAGCCCGGATACGTATTCCGGATACGTTGTGGCGAACTTAAGCGCCATCCAGCCACCCAGTGAATTGCCGATCACTACCGCTTTTTTAATCCCAAGTGCTCCGAAAACTTCTTTCATCCAGATCGCAAAAGCATCCGAATTGAGATCGGGCCTGTATTCTTCGCTGTTTCCGGCTTCGCCGATGATATCTATGGCATATACTCTGTAATCATTGGCAAGCGCCATGATTTCCGGAAACCAGAATGCACTATTGCTGCAGGAACCATGCAGCAGAACGACAGGAGGATTCGACTCCTGGCCGGCTGCAAGCATGAACGTCCGTCCTACAGAGGTCTCTACATATTTTTTTTCGAAAGGGAATCGTTCAATAATCGAATTATAACGGGAGCGTATTTTATCGCGCCCGTCTTCAGTCTTGAAAGCGCTATTTTTCATAATATATCACTCCTCTATATTTGGCTCAGTAAGGGAAGCAATGGTATCCATCATGATGGCCATAAACCGGATGTTGCCCCAAAGGGTTATGCGCACCATGTTTTCACGCTCGATAAATTGTGATTGCATGGAGGACTGGCCGTACTCCGGCGGCTTTGAATTTTGAACTGCTGTCAGTGTATTCATGATGCGTATGGCGTCCTCTTTTCCATCAGTCATGATATCAATAACGGACGAAGCAATCACATCTTTGCCTGCACGGTCTTCTGAAGCAGTAGGGCTGTTTCTATTATTTTCGACGAATACACTTAAATCATGCCCATTGATCCGCCAGCTTTTTCCGATCTTTGTTGCGCGAAGCCTGCCTTCCCGAATGTATCGCTGGATCGTTTTCACATGGATGTCCAGCATGTCTGAAATCTGCTCTACAGTATAATAATTATTTGTCATATAAAACTCCTTATAGTTACTTTATAGGTAATAATAAGGAATAATAAGTAGTTTGTCAATATGTTTTTTAGTCAATGTGATCATTTTTTCTCAACATGGTTCCATCAATAAGACTGGGTTTGAAATTGCAGAAAACAAATTGCACGCGTATAATTAGAGTTGTAGTGAGGTCAATTTCATAGGATCCTGAAAACTGAATATAATATATGAAAATGATCTCACCCCATCTTTTAATCAAGAGGTATTGATAAAATGAATACGGACACAACATCTTTTTATAAAAAAGAACTATCGCCGAAGCAGAGAGAACAATTGATCCTGATATTAAAAGACAGATTCGAAAGTCATCCAAATCGCCACCCTGGGAGGGAATGGGATGAGGTGCAGGCTAAACTGGAGGTAAATCCCGAAAAATTCTGGACACTCAGCGAAATGGAAAGAACGGGAGGAGAACCGGATTTAATTGACTTCGATGTACCAACGGGCGATTATACCTTCTATGATTGCTCCCAGGAAAGCCCGACCGGTCGCAGAAATGTCTGCTATGACCGTGAAGCCCTGGAATCAAGGAAAGAACATAGGCCCGAAAATAATGCTCTGGATATGGCGGCAGCCATGGGCATTGAATTATTAACAGAAGAGCAATATCGCCATCTTCAGACACTTGGCAACTTTGACCTGAAAACGTCCAGCTGGATCAAAACACCTGAAAAAATCAGAAGGCTTGGAGGCGCTCTCTTTTGCGATCGTCGGTACGATACGGTTTTTGTCTATCATAACGGAGCGGAATCATATTATGCAGTAAGAGGATTCCGTGGCTTTCTGAAAGTCTGAAGGGAGACAAAGGATGCCCCTTGAAATTATAAGAAACGATATTACCAAAGTCCATGTTGATGCCATCGTTAACACAGCCCATCCATCGCTGCTGGGCGGCGGTGGCGTCGATGGAGCGATCCATAAGGCAGCCGGCCCGGAACTGCTTGCAGAATGCAAAAGCCTTGGCGGCTGCAAAGTCGGTGAGGCGAAAATCACAAAAGGGTATGGTCTGCCTGCGAAATATGTGATCCATACTGTAGGCCCAATTTGGCGCGGCGGAAATGAAAAGGAAGAGGAGCTGTTGGCAAACTGCTATCATCGACATGTACCCATACTACTGAAACAAGCAGCAAGTACAATCTGGAATATGTAGCCAAACATCTGGATGAGTCTTTTTCGCAAATGCTGCTGCGCATGATCGTTTAAAAAAGGATTGACAGAATTGGTATTGATCCTCGATAGAAGCGGATCCATGAGCGGTCTTGAAAGCGACACCATCGGCGGCTTCAATGCCATGCTGAAAAAACAGCAGTATGATTGAACACCAGAAGAGGAAATACGGATGGGAATTCATTTTTCTGGGAGCCAATATTGACGCGGCGGTAACCGCAGGGACAGGGCGGCAAATTACAATGCGGATAGCGAAGGCACCATCCTGAATTATGAAGTGGTCAGTGAGGTTGTGAGCAGTTCTCGCGCCAGCCAATCGATATTAGAGGGCTGGAAAAAACGCATCGACGAAGACTATAAGAAGCGTGGAGGCAGAAGATAATTATGTTAGGGGCGATCATCGGAGATATTGTAGGGTCTGTATATGAGTGGGATAATATAAAAACAAAGGATTTTCCGCTTTTTAGTCCGAAATGTTTTTTTACTGACGATACGGTGATGACCTTGGCAGTGGCGGAAGGGGCGATGAACGGCGGGAGCCCTGAGGATTTCATTGCAGCGATGAAGAAATACGGGCATCTTTATCCCGATGCCGGATATGGGGGACGATTCTGGAACTGGATTTTTTCTGAAGGTGCGGATCCCTATAACAGCTGGGGCAACGGATCTGCGATGCGGGTTTCTCCGGTAGCATGGGTGAACGATAGACTTTCGGGGGTTGAGCTTTCCGCTAAAATAAGCGCTGCGGTAACGCATAATCATCCCGAAGGGATCAAGGGTGCTCAGGCAACAGCTGCAGCGATTTTCCTCGCTCGTGAAGGCAGATCTAAAGACGAAATAAAAGCATATATTAAGGACAAATATGGGTACGATCTGAATCGTACTCTTGATGAGATACGACCTGGTTACCGTTTCAATGAGAGCTGCCAGGCAACCGTACCTGAAGCGATCATCGCTTTTCTCGAAAGTACTGATTTCGAAGATGCCATCAGAAATGCGATATCGCTTGGCGGTGACAGCGACACTCTTGCTGCGATCACGGGCAGCATAGCTGAGGCGGCTTATGGCATTCCGGAGGGAATCAAAATGGCAGCGTTGAGTCGACTGGATGGACCTTTGCGCGATATATACCGACGATTCATTCAGTCTTACCCGGTTTTCTCTTGTAATATAGGTATTTAATATGATGATCGAAGTATTATTCAGCGATAGCTGGTATGCTTCACGTCTTGATAAGATGGTTAATGAGCAAAGAATAATTATGGTTGAGAATAAAGACCCTTCTCACCCATATGGCAAAATACTGAGAAAAAACAGGACCATGCAATAGGCGAAGGGGACACGGGATGGAGAACATTTGTACTTTAATTGCTGTAAGAGATATTGAAAAAGCAAAACAATTTTACATGGATGTTTTGGGCTTGGAAGTGATTTCAGATTTCGGTGCGAATGTGATACTGTCGGGCGGCGTTACACTTCAAACCATTGAAACCTGGCAGAATTTTATTAGAAAAAGAGAAGATGAAATCATTCTTGGGAGTCATGCGTATGAATTGTATTTCGAAGAAGACGATCTGGATGCCTTCGCAGCAAGACTGGAACAATTTGATCATATAAAATATGTTCATACACTGATCGAGCATTCCTGGGGGCAACGGGCAATCAGATTTTACGATCCGGACCAACATATCATTGAAGTTGGGGAGAGCATTCATAAAGTCATCAGACGGTTCCTGGATAGTGGACTCACGGTGCAGGAGACTGCTGCGCACATGGATGTGCCTCTCAGCTATATAGAACGTTATATTGATTCAAAAAATTTGAAATCAAAGTCTTTAAATCACTATATTCGGGAATATAGGACTCAACTGCAAAAAGGGTGCATACAACACGCATATCAAGGGATCCTTTCATTCATGCTCGGATTGAAAGGGTTTCTTGAATGCAGGCATCCGGAATATTATACAAGCTCGGTATATTTTGGCTACATGGATATGACTTATGTTGCGTTTACTCCACCTGATCTTAAAAAAGAGGGGCTTAAGATAGCCATCGTATACTTGCACGAAAAAGGAATTTTTGAAATTTGGCTGGCCGCGAATAACAGAAAAATTCAGGCGGAGTATATCGAATTTCTTAATAACAAAATTTCTGGAAAGTATAAGCTATCAACCGCATCACCCGGGGTTGATTCCATCGTGGAATCGATTTTAAACGACGAACCGGATTTTGATCATCAGGAACAATTGAAATCTGAGATTGAAAAGAGGGCAATCGATTTTATTAATGATATTGTATCGTTAAGGGTATAAGTAATGAAACAGCCATTCCATATTCGACTGATTATCAATGGCAAGTCATAATGATTTTCATAGCAAATCAAGAGGAGGAATACAATGAAATTTAAACCATGGCAAAAAAATCTATTTTCAGCGTTCATTATTATAGCAGGGGGCTTCTTGCTATTCAACCTCGCTTTTCTGATTTTTGCTTTTATAACGAATACTGCAATGAGTGCTTTGGGTATTCCGGAAAACACAAGCCCTCCGAGTGTATTGCGAGCGTTTGCCGTAACCGTTATATTGATGATTGCCGTACTGGTTTTCCGTTCGAAACTCAACGATACAGTGAAAGCAACCTTTTTGACAATGCCGCTGATGACGATCCTCGTCTTGGTGGGTATGACCTTGTATCCCAAAACGCTTCTTGTAGTCCTGCTGAGCGCTGCGATTATCGGTGGACTGATATTCTATCTTTATCAGAAAAAACTGCCTTGGGTATATTTTTTCGCAACAATTTACGTAGCAGCTCTCGGGCTTTACATCCTGCTGGCCGATGTGCAGATTTAAATCATATTAATAATATTTGATAAATCTGACAACAGATCCTATTTTCAAAGCTATGAAGTTGCGAAAGGAGGTCCGCCACAATGAAATGGCAGGGCAGACGTCAAAGCTCAAATGTTGAGGATCGGAGAGGATCCGGGGGTTTTGGCATGGGCGGGAAAGGGTTTCTCGGAGGGGGTATTGGAATCATTGTCCTGATCATTTATATGCTGCTGGGCGGCGACCCGGGACAGATCATCGACCAGTCGCAGCTAACCGATCAGGGCAACGGGACAGCCTATCAGGAGACCGCTGAAGAGAAGCAGCTGGCAGAGTTCGTATCCGTGGTATTGGCTGATACGGAATATGTCTGGACGGAAATTTTCAATAGCGAAAACCTTGATTATCAGGAGCCTGTTTTAGTGTTGTACTCCGGATATGTCCAATCTGCTTGCGGAACAGCCGGAGCATCCACGGGACCGTTTTACTGCCCGGGTGATAACAAACTATATATTGACCTGAGTTTTTATCAGGAACTCCAGACGACTTTTCATGCACCGGGGGATTTTGCAATGGCTTATGTCATTGCTCATGAAGTAGGGCATCATGTTCAAAATCAACTGGGTGTTATGGATGAAGTTCAGAATCTGAGGTATCAGTTAAGCCAGAGTGAATATAATGAACTATCTGTCCGCCTGGAATTGCAGGCGGATTATCTGGCGGGTGTCTGGGCGCATTATGCAGAAGATATGAATATTCTGGACAAAGGCGATATTGAAGAGGCTCTGAATGCCGCCAGTGCTGTTGGGGATGATCGGATCCAGAAGCAGACGCAGGGCTATGTCGTGCCGGACAGCTTTACCCATGGGACCTCAGTCCAAAGAGTAAACTGGTTTACGAAAGGCTATGAAGAAGGCGACCTGGATCAATGGGACACTTTCAGCGTTGATGAAAAAAATCTTTAGCGGCTGTATCAAATCATATTTGATATTACTCAATAAATACAAGGCAGCAAAAAACAAGCTACTTTGTATTTTTTTGCCTCAGAAATATAAAAATAGTTCAGCATGAATGATTTAGGGTGAAAATGTATATAAATGTATATAAAAGAAATATAAAAACATCGCCTACACGGAAAGACAAGGTGAGTAAAATGAAAGAAGTTAAAAAGCAACCGAAAATAGACAAACGCCTGATCTACCTGTACGCCGCCATGCTGGTTTTCATCATTGCTCTTAATATCCTTGTTTTCCCGCAATTGATGAGTGCCAGTGTGACGGAAGTGGATTACAAGACATTCATTACAAAAATTGAACAGGGCAAAGTCAACTCGGTCGAAGTTCAAGACAACCAGATAGGGTTCACGATAAAGAACAAGGACGGGAGTGAAAGCATCTATGTTACGGGAAAAATGGACGACCCGGATCTAACAAACCGACTATTGCAGGCAAATGTGAACTTTAAAAAGGTTATTCCTAAAGAGAACTCGCCCTTGGTGAACTTCATACTGACATGGGTATTGCCATTTGCTCTTTTTTATGCTCTATGGCGTTTTCTGATGGGAAAAGCCGCGGGCAGACTCGGAGGAATGGACAATGTCATGACATTCGGAAAAAGCAACGCGGAGATTTATGTTGAAGCTGAGACCGGAAAATCATTTGAAGATGTTGCCGGTCAGGATGAAGCAAAGGATGCGCTTCGTGAAATCGTTGATTTTTTGCATAATCCGGGAAAATATAAGGAAATCGGCGCCAAAATACCAAAAGGCGCCTTATTGGTGGGGCCTCCGGGAACCGGCAAAACGCTGCTGGCAAAAGCGGTGGCGGGCGAGGCAAAAGTGCCTTTCTTTTCCATTTCGGGTTCTGAATTTATTGAAATGTTCGTGGGCATGGGAGCTGCGAGAGTCAGGGATCTGTTCAAACAGGCCCAGGAAAAGGCTCCATGCATTGTGTTTATCGATGAAATCGATACCATCGGAAAAAGCAGAAATCTAGGGGGAATAGTTGGCAATGACGAGCGGGAGCAGACGTTGAATCAATTGCTGAACGAAATGGACGGATTTTCCTCTGAGAAAGGTGTAGTCATACTGGCGGCAACGAACAGACCGGAAACATTGGACAAAGCGCTGCTCAGGGCAGGCAGATTTGACAGGCGCATCCCGGTGGAACTGCCGGATCTGCTGGGGCGGGAAGCAGTGCTAAAGGTTCATTCGAAAGATGTGAAGATGCACAAAGATGTTGATCTCAACGAAATCGCTAAAGCGACATCCGGGGCTTCCGGGGCAGATTTAGCGAATATCATCAATGAGAGCGCGCTTCATGCGGTTAAGGAAGGACGCAAGTCCGTAACGCAAAGCGATCTGGATTACGCCATAGAAGTGGTCGTAACCGGAGGATATCAAAGAAAAAATGCTGTCATATCCAAGGAAGACAGACTGACCATCGCCTATCACGAAATCGGACATGCCATTGTAGCGACTAAGCTGACACATACAGCTCCGGTCCACAAAATAACGATTATCCCAAGGACATCGGGAGCATTAGGTTATACCATGCAGGTTGAAGAGACCGAGAAGGTTCTGCTTACAAAAGAACAGGCTATGGAAAAGATCACTACCTATATGGGTGGTCGTTCTGCGGAAGAAATCATCACGAAGACCGTCACATCCGGTGCTGCGAATGATATAGAAGAGGCGACAAAGATTGCCAGGGCAATGGTTACGAGATTTGGCATGAGTGAAGAATTTGACATGATGGCGTTGGAAACTCTCATCAATCCTTATCTGGGTGCTGACACTACATTGCTGGTTTCAAATCAAACTGCAGCAAAAGTGGATGAAGAGGTCCTGCGCATAATCAAATCGTGCCATGCGAAAGCAAAGAGTATTTTAATAGAAAATGAAGCTAAGCTTCATGAATTGGCAAAATATCTGGTTGAAAAAGAGACGATTTCCGGAGATGACTTTATGAGTATCATGGCAAAAGAGACAAACTGAAATTCATCCATCGCCGCCTAATTCCTTCCGGTTTTAATTCTTGCAAAGATTTTTTCCAGATATGCATCAGGATAATACTTGTCCATTTCAATTTGGATAATATTCATGGCAGGAATATTCTTTTGCCGTTCGTTGTATCTATAAACAGCCAATGAAGATACGGTGAAATCAAAAATCAAAAATATGATAAGCAGCCAGGTAACGAAAAGGCCGATTTTGCTGGAAAACTTATTCAGGACGATATTTAATTTGGGATAGACATTCCTGACAAGAATTACACTGAAAAAGCCCCAAACCGTTGCATAGATCATATTCGCTCTGCCTGCGATGGCGTAGACTGCATTGCCGTAATCCCATGAACGATAACCAAAAACCGCCTCTTGGAATACACTGCTTGAGAATTCGAAAACAACAGAAATAGTAAAGGCTGATAAAAATAGGAACCAGATGCTTTTATCCCTGAATCTGTATAACAGTAGGATGACTATAATAGCTCCAAAGCCGTAAATTTCGCAAATAGGCCCGTAAATAAGTCCGGAACGGCTTTCAAAATGGCCAAAAAGAAGCACCATATAAAAACCTTCCATTAAATCACCGAGGAAACTGAATATCAAAAATACCCAGCACATTTTATAGAAACTGTAATCAGATGAGAAAGGGTCTTTGTGTTTTATATTCATCATTAGGCACCTCTTCATTTTGAGATAATGGTAACACAAATGATAAACGAGCGTCAATATGGACTCATGAAACGGGAAACATCTGTGCAGGAAAAATACCTGGTCACCGGGGCTGCGGGTCATCTTGGGAGTGTAATCATCAGGGAGCTTCTCAACAGGGGCAAATCTGTCCGTGCCTTGATATTGCCTGATGAAAAAAACCTGCCGGAAGGAGATATCGAGATCTGCAGAGGTGATGTCCGCGACAAGAACAGTCTCGTTGATTTCTTCAGGAATCAGGAAAACGATATGCTTATACTAATACATTGCGCAGGGATCGTTTCCATTTCCTCGCGGTTTGTTCAGGAAATATACGATGTGAATGTCATCGGAACAAAGAATATAGTGGATTTATGTGAGCAACAGCGTATAGAAAAATTGGTTTATGTCAGTTCGGTTCACGCTATTCCTGAGGGGCCAAAAGGAGATTGCATTGTTGAAACTGAACATTTCGCCCCGGACAACGTAGTTGGTCTTTATGCTAAAACAAAAGCGGAGGCCACTTCCTATGTGCTGGCTGCAGGAAAACGCGGCCTGAATGTGAATATAGTGCATCCGACAGGAATATGCGGCCCGTATGATAATGGCAGAGGGCATCTGACAACACTTGTCATCGACTATTATCAAGGACGGCTGATTGCGGGAATGGAGGGTGGCTATGACTTTGTGGACGTGCGCGATGTGGCCAGCGGAATTATCTCCTGTTTCGAAAAAGGAGTACCGGGCGAATGCTATATCCTATCGAATAAATACTATACAGTTAGGGAACTTCTGGACATGCTCCATGAAGTAACCGGGAAGAAAAGAATTAAGATAATACTACCTTATTGGTTCGTAAGGCTTACTGCCAGGCTGTCAGAGAATTATTATAAAATACTACGGCAACCTCCGCTTTACACAGCTTATTCTGTTTATACACTTTCGTCGAATGCTTTATTTTCACATCAGAAAGCATCTGATGCATTGGGGTACACCACCAGGGATATGAAGCAAACTCTGGCAGATACGGTAAGTTGGTTGAAAAGAGAAGGTAGGATCTGATTAAGTTGAAAGCAATAAAAAATTATCGTTAAAAATATATCAAAATATTATTGCAAATATCACGATCTTAATTTATAATCATATCAAATGATAGATTGTACTAACCGAAAGGGTCCGTCCCGATTGAAAAGGCAAGAAGTCATAGCGAATGAATAGAAATAATTGATTTGACCAAATTATTTTTAAATTTGTTATGTAGCTCTGTGCCTTTGGCACAGAGCTTTTTATATGCAAGGAGAAAAAAATGCGTGAATTAATCGATAAACTGCAGACAGAAGGAATCTTGAGCAGACAGGAACTGGTCAAATTGCTGAGCGGGTTCAGCAAGGAAGACAGTGAGTATTTACTTGAGAAAGCTCAGGCATCAACGAAGCGAACTTTTGGTAACGGTATTTATACTCGAGGTCTCATCGAAATATCAAATTACTGCAAAAATGATTGCTATTATTGCGGGATCAGAAAAAGCAACAGGCAAGCGGAGCGATATCGTCTCAGCAAGGAAGAAATCCTCTCATGTTGCCAGCAGGGCTACGAACTGGGATTCCGGACTTATGTCCTGCAGGGTGGAGAAGATCCCTGGTTCACGGATGACAGATTGGTTGAAATCATAAAATCTATCAAAACAAATTACCCGGATTGCGCCATAACGCTTTCTATTGGTGAAAAAACTTACAGCCAGTACCGGAAGTACTTTGAAGCGGGTGCAGACCGATATCTGCTCCGCCATGAAACGGCTGATGCAGACCATTATTCGAAGCTGCATCCCCGTGATCTTACTCTGACAAATCGAAAACAGTGCCTTCTGGATCTGAAGGAAATAGGCTATCAGGTGGGAACGGGATTCATGGTTGGCTCGCCTTATCAGACATTTGAAAATCTCGCGGATGACCTTCTATTCATTAAGGAGCTGGAACCGGAGATGATCGGGATCGGACCATTTATTCCACACAAAGACACGCCTTTTGCCGAATGGGAGCCGGGTACTATGGAATTAACAACTTTCCTGATCGGAGTTCTGAGACTGATGCTTCCGAACTCGCTGCTGCCTTCCACCACCGCTCTAGGAACCATCGACGAGAATGGGCGGGAAAACGGGATTTTGGCCGGCGCAAACGTTGTAATGCCAAACCTGTCACCTAAGCAGTTTAGAAGCAAATATCTGCTATATAACAATAAAATCTCCACAGGGGAGGAAGCGGCGGAATCAAGAGAACTTCTTCAGAAAAGAATGAATCGGATCGGTTACGAGCTGCTTATAGACCGTGGAGATCATCAGAGCAGAAAGGAGAAAAGAGAATGAGCCTTAACGAAACGCCAAGGGCAAACCGGTTGCATATCGGTATCTATGGAAAAAGAAACAGCGGGAAATCTTCACTGATCAACGCCATCACGGGACATGAGACGGCCCTTGTTTCTGAGTTTGCAGGTACAACCACGGACCCGGTGTTTAAATCCATGGAGATACACGGCATCGGCCCTTGCGTCCTGATCGATACCGCCGGATTTGACGATGAAGGCGCTATCGGAGAACTCAGAGTGGAAATGACCCGGAAAGCAATGGATAAAACCGACATAGCTTTAATAGTATTTGACAGAGATCCTGACGTGGCGCAGGAAAAAGCATGGATGGAGCAACTGAAAAAGAGAAACATCCCGACAATTCCGATTTTGAATAAATCGGATCTGATGGAAGATTCGATAAACACTTTGAGCCATATTGAAACGGAAACGGGAATAAAGCCGATTCTGGTCAGTGCTAAGAATAAAACGGGAATAGACCAGATCCGCACTTCGATTCTGCGAAACTTGCCTGAAGACTACGATAATAAAACCATCACAGGGGAACTCGTAAAGGAAGGGGATCTGGTTCTGCTGGTTATGCCCCAGGACATTCAGGCCCCAAAGGGGCGGCTGATCCTGCCTCAGGTCCAAACCATGAGAGACCTGCTGGATAAACACTGCCTGATTATGAGCGCGACCACGGATAAACTGGAGGAAGCCTTAGCAGGCATGTCCAGATCACCGGATGTGATCATCACAGACTCGCAGGTATTTCGCACTGTCTATGATAAGAAGCCGGCATCCAGTAAGCTGACATCATTCTCCGTTCTGTTTGCAGGATACAAAGGAGATCTGGATTACTATACGAGCAGTGCGGCGGCCATCGAAAAGCTGACGGAAAACTCCAGAGTGCTGATAGCCGAGGCCTGCACCCACGCACCGCTGTCCGAAGATATCGGAAGAGAGAAGATTCCGGCATTGCTGAAGAAAAAAATCGGCCCGCGTCTGGCAATCGATATAGTCAGCGGCAACGACTTTCCTCAGGATCTGAGCTCATATGATCTCGTTATTCAATGCGGCGCCTGCATGTTTAACCGTAAATTGGTCTTATCGAGAATCGAACGTGCAGCGTCCCAGGGAGTGCCTATGTCGAACTACGGAGTGGTGATCGCGCATTTATCTGGGATCCTGGATAAAATCAGCATAGCATGACTAAATACGCAGGGATTTAATCGTGATAGAAGCAATTAAATATTAATGTAAATAGAAAGAGAAGAGAGGATAAAATTATGTATGACGTACAATCAATGAAGGCGGAAGAATTCATCAGTGATCAGGAAATCAGAGAGACACTGGCATTTGCCAACGAAAATAAAAATAATGCGGAACTGATCGATCAAATCCTGGCGAAGGCGAAACTAGGAAAGGGGCTGACGCACAGAGAGGCGATTTTGCTTCTGGATTGTGAAATCGAAGAAAAAAACCGTGAGATGTTTGAGCTAGCTGTTGAAATCAAGCGGAATTTTTACGGCAACCGAATCGTTATGTTCGCACCGCTTTATCTGTCCAATTACTGCATTAACGGTTGTACATATTGCCCTTATCATGCACAGAATAAAACTATTACGCGAAAAAAACTGACACAGGAGGAAGTGAGAAAAGAGACCATCGCTTTAATGGATATGGGGCATAAGCGGCTGGCGCTGGAGCTGGGAGAAGACCCTGTGAATAATCCTCTGGAATACATGCTGGATTGTATCAAGACTATTTACAGCATCAAGCACAAGAACGGGGAAATCCGCCGTGTGAATGTCAATATTGCCGCTACGACAGTGGATGATTATAGAAGGCTCCATGAAGCCGAAATCGGCACGTATATTCTGTTCCAGGAAACCTATAACAAGGAAACTTACGAGAAACTGCATCCGACAGGACCGAAGCACAATTACGCTTGGCATACTGAAGCTCATGACAGGGCTATGCAGGGCGGGATCGAAGATGTGGGGCTTGGCGTTCTGTTCGGGCTGGAAGGATACCGTTATGAATTCACCGGACTCTTGATGCATGCAGAGCATCTGGAAGCTGCCTTTGGCGTTGGACCTCATACCATCAGTGTGCCGAGAGTAAAAAATGCGGATGATATCGATGCTAGTTCCTTCTCGGACGGGATCAGCGACGATATTTTTGCAAAAATCACGGCATGTATCAGGCTGGCCGTACCTTACACGGGGATCATCATTTCCACCAGAGAGAATCAGAAAGTGAGAGAAAAACTTCTGAAGCTGGGCGTTTCCCAGATCAGCGGCGGCTCAAAGACCAGCGTGGGCGGATATGCTGAACCGGAGCCGGAAGATCAGAAATCTGAACAGTTTGATGTCAGCGATACCAGAACCCTGGATGAGGTGGTAAACTGGCTGATGGGCTTGGGTTACATACCGAGTTTTTGCACGGCTTGCTACAAGGAAGGCAGGACCGGAGACCGGTTCATGACGCTCCTGAAAAGCGGCCAGATACAGAATTGCTGCCATTCCAACGCTTTAATGACTTTAAAGGAATACACCGAAGATTACGCATCACCAGCAACGAGGAGGATCGGAGTGAAATTGATAGAAGAGCAGGTTCCGACAATTCCTAATCCAAAGGTTCGTGGGATCGTGGAGGAAAATCTCGTCGCCATCGAAAACGGAAAAAGATATTTCAGATTCTAATTCGTTAGATTTGATCAGAGATGAAAGGGGCATATTCTCATGATGAGAATATGCCCCTATAATGTTGTATTATCTATCGGTATCTTTATGCTGTCGATTGTTACATCCTTTTATATGCACCAAGCATCGCTGCGCCTACCAGCACGGATGCACTCCCCATTTCTGAAAACTTCAAGAGTGGTAAAGCAATTTCTTTTGAATAAAGCCATGCATATAACTTTTCACGTATAGGCTTCAGAAGTGCCTCGCCGAGGTCGGCGATCCCTCCGCAGATCACGATGACCTCAGGCATTAGTATGTTGGCGAGATTGGTCAACGCCACCGCAAAATTGTCTATATATTCATCAAAAATCTCTTTGGCATCTTCATCTCCCAACAGCATGGCCTCATAGGCAGTCGTAACATCAATTAAGCTTAAATCGTTGCGGCATACTTCCAGAACCTTTGATTCCGGATTTTTTAAGGCAACTTCTCTGGTAGCTTCTATTAAAGCAGTAGCGGAGCATACGGTCTCGAAGCAGCCTTTTCTTCCGCAATAGCATTCTTTGCCATGCTTGTCGATGACCATATGACCGATAACTGCTCCGGCATTGCTGTAGCCGCCATAAATACGATTATTGATTATAATGCCGCCGCTGATACCTGTCCCGATGTTGATGGTCATCGAATATTCCAGGTCTTCGGCTGCGCCTGCAACACTTTCGGCCAGTGCTGCACAGTGGGCGTCGTTATCAACATAAACAGGCACATCAAAATATTTCTCGAATTCATCCTTGATCGGTGCATCATAGAAACCCATGATGAACGCTTTTAATATTTTCGTTCCATCTTCATCGGGCACGCCTGGAGAGGCAACTCCTATGCTTTTAATATTTTTCAGATCAAATCCTTGTTCATCAAGAAGCTTGTTGACCAGGGAAGCGGCGTCTGCAACAAGTTCTTTCAGGCCGCGGCCGATACTGGACGGCATTTTAGCTCTGGCCAACAATCTGCCGTATTTGTCCACTACCGCAGCCTGTATGAATTTGGCACCGATTTCCACACCTACACTTATTTTCATGATTTATTACCCTCTTTTCTGTTGTTTTTGAATAAATCAGCGAAAGATTCGTCATCCTTTAATTGAAGCGGCATCAATGCCACCACAATATGTTTATGCTTTAAAAGCTTTTTCTCAATATAACGGGTGGTTTTATTATGCAGGAACCTGTGCCACCACCTTCTTACCATAAATTCGGACAACAGGACAGTAATCATATCACCCGGCTCATGATCATATTCCGAAGACTCGATATATCTCAGTAAAGGATCGACAATCTTTCGGTACGGAGACATTTTGATGACCAAGGGGATGTCGATGCCTATTTTGTCGAAATCCGCCTGTATTTTATCAGCGCTTTCCTCATCCAGAGCAACATTGAAAGCGACCACGTCATCGCAAATCGTATTGGCATATCGGAGTGCACGAACACTGGATTTATTAACACTTTCCAGCGGAACGATGATTTTGTTTCTGTAGGTTAATCCAGTCGACTCCAGTTCGCTGTATGCCTGGTCGGTCATTTTTAATTGCTTTTTAACTGAAATGTAATGGGTATGAATTTTTTTCAGCATAATAACCATCACCGGTATCAACACAATGACGATCCATGAGCCTTCCCTGAATTTAGCGAATGCTATAATAACTACGACAACAGCTGTTAAAATCGCACCGATCCCATTGATTGCCGCTTTAAACTGCCAGTTCTTCGACTTTTCTCTTTTCCATTTTATGAACATTCCCCATTGTGATAAGGTGAACGAAATGAAGACGCCGACTGCATAGAGCCCGATCAGTGAGGATACATTGGCTTTGAAACCGACAATCAGCAAAATGGATATCACAGCCAGCATAATGATGCCGTTATCAAAACTGAGCCGATCACCGCGCATGCTCATCTGTTTTGGCGCATATTGTTCTTTGGACATGATCGCAATGAGTGTCGGGAATACAGAATATGCTGTGTTGCCTGCCAGAACGAGGATGATGAATGTGGTGGCAGTTATATAATAATAAGGAAATGTATTGCCAAAGACCTGTTCGGCCATCAAAATAAGCAGCGCACCGTTTTCGCCCGGAATCACATGATAATAATTCGCAAGCATCGATGTCCCGCCAAATAGAATCAGTATAATGATCGATATCAGCAACAGGACAATTTTTGCATTCTTTGTGGATGGTTTTTTGAAATCAGGGACTGCATTGCTGACCGCCTCGACACCAGTTAAGGCGGTACAACCGCTGGCGAAGGCCTTCAGCATAACTAAAAAGGTTATTGCTTCAATTGGTTGTGAATAATCTGGTTCTTGCGGAACATATCCGGTTTTCAATTTGATGGCGCCGAAGATTATCAATGCCAGAATGCCTAAGATGAATGCATATGCCGGCAGCCCGAAGATCCTGGATGATTCCCGGATACCTCGCAGGTTGCCGAACATGAGGAGCAGAACAAGGAACACAGCCAAGACGACACTATAAGGAGCCAGAAATTTAAACGCTGACACCACCTGGGCTACTCCGGATGAGATACTGACCGCAACAGTGAGGATATAATTCACAGCCAGAGCCGCTCCGGCTACCATCCCGGGGATTTCTCCCAGGTTTTCCTTGGCGACAATAAAAGCGCCGCCGCCGTTAGGATAGCTGTCGATGGTCTGCCTGTAAGAAATCATTAAAATGATCAGCAGTGCGATGATGCATCCGGTTAAAAATGACATCTTTGCGTATGCGGCGATGCCGAAAACCGGTATTAATACCAGAAGCATTTCCTGCCCGGCATAGGCAACGGATGAAATTGCATCGGAAGAAAGGATCGGTAATCCCCAGATAATACCGATCTTCTCGTTTTTCAGGCCTGCGGTCTTTAAAGGTTTTCCGATCAATATTCGTTTTAGTTGTTGTTTCATAATTTCCGGCTTTGCTTAAAAGTAAGCCTTACCCTCAATTCTGTTTTATCATTACAATTGTGCTACTGCTCAACAGCAAATTATTTTACACCTGATCGGCAGTAAACGCAACTATTCTTTTATATTTACGCTGGTCGGTTATCGAATAATATTTTAACTATTTTGCTATAGATATATTACCCTTATTAATATGGAATCCAAATTGTTTTACCCATGATTTTATTATATAATTTAATAACAATACTGAACATTCAGTATTAATAAAATGACGGAAACAGGAGGGCTGACAATGGGTTTTAATTTTTATTTGCCAACCAGGGTATTGCTAGGTGCCGGAATGCTGAACAAGCTGCATTCGCAGCAATTACCAGGGAAAAAGGCAATGATCGTTATTTCAGCAGGAAAGTCAACAAGAGAAAACGGGTATTTGGATCGTGTAGAGGAGCAGATGAGGAAGGCCAATATTGAAACGGTGGTTTTTGACAAGGTCCAGCCGAATCCGCTGAAATCTACAGTCATGGAAGGCGCTTCTTTTTTCAAAGAGAACAGATGCGATATTATTATTGCTCTTGGCGGTGGAAGTGTAATAGATGCTTCAAAGGCTATAGCAATGATGGCAAAAAATGAAGGGGACCTTTGGGGCTATGTTCACGGCGGCAGTGGTGAAGGCAAGCCTCTTCTAAATAAACCGGTCCCTGTTGTTGCAATCACCACTACGGCAGGAACAGGTTCTGAAGTGGACAATTACGGCGTGATCACGCACGACGACAACAATGAGAAAATCGCACTTGGGGGAATGGAAGAACTATTCCCGATCATAGCGGTCGTTGACCCGGAACTGATGATTTCGATTCCGCCTAAACAGACTGCCTATCAGGGATTTGATGCGTTGTTCCATAGCGTGGAAGCATATGTTTCAAAATACGCCAACCTCATGAGTGATATGTATGCTCTCACAGCCATCGAGAATATTACAGCCAATCTCGCCAAGGCAGTTAAAGATGGAAACGATATCGCAGCGCGTGAAAGAGTGGCTTTCGGCAGTATGTTGTCCGGCATGGTAATGGTCGCAGGAACTCTGATCAGCCAGCATTCTCTCGAGCATGCAATGTCCGCATATCATCACAATTTGCCTCACGGTGCCGGTCTTATCATGTTGAGCAAGCCATATTTTACAAACATGATAACCAAACAGGCGTGCGATGAAAGATTTATTAACATGGCCAAAGCCATGGGCATGGGAGATGCCCGGGAACCAATGGATTTCATTCTGACCCTTGAAAAACTAAAGGCTGACTGTGGAGTGCCGGATCTGAAAATGTCTGATTATGGTATTACGCCGGATGAATTTTTAACACTGGCAACAAACGCTAAAGAAACCATGGGCGCTTTGTTCAAATGTGATAGAAGCAGGCTGGAGATTGAGGATTGTGTATCCATATACGAAAGAGCATATCTATAGAGGAGGATTTAATGGAAATTACTAAAGTGAAAAAACAAATTCCTTCCATTGATGAATGGCTGAAGGAAGCAAAGGCAGATCCGACAGCATATCGGGAAGGAATGTTTCTGGTTCATAATGGGATCGTGCGTCGGACACCAAAAGCAATGGTCCGTCAGGGGATAGATGATGGCTCGCTGGTCGGTGGAATGGAGTTTTCCTACGATGCGGAAAAAGTTGACGAAGCAATCGCTGAGACATTGAAGATGGAGGGTATATTCCATGTCAGAGTCTGGCTGAATGAAGGGCATCTGGAAGTGGGGAACGATATCATGTTTGTTCTGATTGGCGGGGATATCAGGCCGCACGTCATCGACGCCCTGCAATCATTGGTTCAGAAGATAAAAAGCGAGTGTGTTACAGAAGTGGAAAATAAAATCTGAAGATCGGGGGTAAGCAGAAATGGCTGCTAAATGGCGAAATAATTGTAAAATTACTGTTTTGAGGAGAGAATATTATCAGGATATTGCTGATGAGTATCTTGCCAATCCGGATATCGGGAAATGCGGCAGATTTATAGAAGGACAGGAATTCATTGTAGATAAAGAAGGCTATATGAGAATGCTGAATGGGCAATTCTGTTCTGAGGCATGGGATTGCATCAGTAAATATGTTTATGCCGCCATGCAGGGGGGATCGATTATGGATGGCTGGACTAACGATGAAAAAGTGATGATCGCCTGCTGCAATGATGGTTTTCGCCCGGTGATTTTTAAACTGGAGCGGATTGAATTGGAATAGCGGTTGTCTGGACCGGAATTTGATAAGTATGGAGGTCTTCATAATGAATATGATTTTTAAAGAGCCCTTAGTGAATATTATCAAAAGCAGGGTTTCTGTCAGAACCTATTCGGACCGGCTTCTGGAAGAAGAGGTTAAAGAAAAAATATTGAATTATATAGATTCTCTATCTAATCCTTTCAACGTGCAGGTCAAAATCAAGATTTTAGAAACCGGCAAGGCAGGAGATAGCGAAAAACTTGGCACATATGGTGTGATCAAGGGCGCAACAACCTATCTTTGCGCCATTGTTAAGGAAAGCGATCTTGCTCTGGAGGCGCTGGGTTATCAATTTGAAAAACTGATCCTGTATCTGACATCCTTGGGTTTGGGCTCCTGCTGGCTGGGCGGCACATTCGACAGAAGCGAATTCAGAAAGGCGCTGAAGCTGGAGGAAGATGAACTATTGCCGGCTATTTCGCCTGTGGGTTACCCTGCTAAAGATAGGAGCATTACGGACTCTCTGTTTAGATTTGTGTCAAAAGGGGATTCCAGAAAACCCTGGAATGACTTATTTTTTAATCGGGATTTTACATCGCCGGCTACGGTTTCTGAAATGGCTCCGTATGACGAGGCCCTGGAAATGGTCAGGCTTGCTCCTTCAGCCTCAAATAAGCAGCCATGGAGAATTATTAAAAAGGATAACGGATATCATTTTTTTGAATATAAAGCCGCCGGGTACAGCAAAGCTTTTGCTTACGATATTCAAAGGATAGATATGGGAATAGCCGCATGTCATTTTCATCTGTACGCAATTGAAAAAGGACTGAATGGAGAATTCAGAACCGATCGAACCGGCATTGGGAAAGAGTTTGACGGTTCTATTTATGCTTTTTCATGGATCGGGGAAAGGATAGCGTGATGCATATGGCTGTAGACAAAAAAAAATATAAAGAAATATATTTAGCCGGCGGTTGCTTCTGGGGGATGGAAAAATACATCTCCCTGATCGGTGGGGTTTATAGTACTGAAGTTGGCTATGCAAACGGTATTACGGAAAAGCCGACGTATGAAGACGTCTGTTACAGAAAAACCGGGCATGCGGAGACCGTTAAGGTAACTTATGACCCCGCGAAAATCGGGCTGGAAGATTTGCTGAATCTGTATTATGACGCAATCAATCCTGTTTCGGTCAACAGACAGGGCAATGATATCGGGACCCAGTATAGGACGGGAATCTATTATACGGATGAAAATGACGCAGTAGTTATCAACGAATCTTTACGGAAACTTCAGGAAAAATTCGAGAAAAAACTGGCTATCGAAACGGGACCGCTGAAAAATTATTTTACTGCGGAAGGATATCATCAAAAATATCTGGATAAGAATCCGGGGGGATATTGCCATATCGGAAACGAAAAGTTCGAAAAAGCGAAGGATTTTCCTGTTAAGGAGAATAGGCCGTTTTATACGAAAAAGCCACAGGAAGTTCTGAAAAAAACACTGACGGATATGCAGTATCAGGTGACTCAAAAAAATGCCACTGAACCGCCGTTCAGAAATGAATACTATAAAAATTTCAAAAAGGGTATTTACGTAGATGTGACCACTGGGGAGCCGCTTTTCGTGTCAAGCGACAAGTTTGAGTCCGGCTGCGGCTGGCCAAGCTTTTCAAAACCACTCGACCCGGATTTGATCCGCGAATTGGAAGACAACAGCTTTGGAATGCGTAGAGTGGAGGTCAGGAGCAAAAACGGTGACGCACATCTCGGACATGTTTTTCATGACGGACCGAAGGAATCGGGCGGGCTGAGGTATTGTATCAACAGCGCATCGCTGCAATTTATTCCTGAAGAAGAAATGGAAGAGAAGGGTTATGGATCGCTGATAAAATTATTATAATTATAATGTAAGATTTATCTTTATTTTATTTTCTTTTGTGATATAATAATTGCTTGATTGTTCATTACCTTATGCGAAGGGGTGTGGGATTTTATTGGGTAAGAAAAAAATAAAACTTCATGGATTTAACAACCTCACAAAAACTTTAAGCTTTAATCTATACGACATATGTTATACAAAATCGGTGGAAGACCGGAAAGCCTATATCGAATATATAGACGAAATGTATAATGCCGAAAAGCTTACCGAAATACTGAGCCAGGTCGTAGAGATCATTGGTGCCAAAGTTTTAAATGTCGCAGTCCAGGACTATGATCCTCAGGGAGCGAGTGTAACCATCCTGATTTGTGAACAGAGCGAACCGCCGAAATCAGCCGTTCATAATATCCCGACTGCCAATCCGTCCGTGGCGTTTCATCTTGACAAGAGCCATATAACCGTTCATACCTATCCGGAATATAATCCGCATGGGGGAGTCTGCACTTTCAGAGCAGACATTGATGTGTCGACCTGTGGTCAGATATCTCCGTTGATGGCATTGAATTATCTTATTGAAAGCTTCGGAGCGGACATGATGACTCTGGATTACCGTGTACGCGGGTTTACGAGGATGGTCAACGGAAAAAAGATTTTTATAGATCATAAGATCAGCTCGATACAGGACTATATCAGAAAGGATCTGCTGGCCCAATACTACACGATTGACGTTAATATATTCCAGGAGAATATTTTCCATACAAAATGCAAACTCAGAAATTTTGACCTTGATAATTATTTCTTCAACTTTTCGGTCGATGATCTGACGAAAGATGAATTGAATGTGATTTCATCGAAGGTGCGAAAAGAAATGGATGAAGTTTTTTACGGCAAGAACATGCCGGATTAACATAAGCGTATCAAAATAAAATGAAGAAATGGAGGAAGATCAAATGCTATTAAAAAACAGCGATTTATGGTTTTCAGAATATTATATGGACGATGATGTAAAATTATCATTGAAAATCGGAGAAGTTCTGCACACAGAACAGTCCCCGTTTCAAAAGGTGCAGGTGTTCAAAAATGAAACATTCGGCGTTTTCCTGGTGCTGGATGGATATACTCAGGTAACCGAAAAAGATGAATTTGTGTATCATGACATGATCGCTCATGTGCCAATGGCTGTGAATCCGGAGATCAAAAATGTGTTGATCATCGGAGGAGGAGATGGAGGTACAGCCAGGGAGGTGTCGAGATATGCCGGTATAGAAAAGCTCGACCAGGTTGAAATCGATGAAGCCGTTGTCAGAGTTTGTGAAGAATATATGCCGACTCTGTCATCAGTCTATAAAACGGAGCCGAGGATGAATCTGATGTTCTGTGATGGGCTGAAGTTCGTTGAAGAAGCTCCGGATGGCGCTTACGATCTCATCTTAGTCGATTCGACAGACCCTGCCGGCCCGGGAGAAAGTCTGTTTACAACCCAGTTCTATAAAGACTGCTATCGTGTTTTATCCAAGGACGGAATTCTGATCAACCAGCATGAAGGTGCATTCTTTGATGGAGATATCGAAGAAATGAAAAAAGCGCATGCCAAGATCAAGGAAACGTTCCCAATTGCAAAGGTATACGGCTTCAATACGCCAACCTATGCATCCGGTTACTGGTATTTTGGTTTTGCTTCCAAGACTCTGGATCCGATTGCTGATTTCAAACCGGAATTATGGAACAAACTGGGCTTGAAAACAAAGTATTATAATACTGACCTGCATCGCGGCGCTTTTGCTCTTCCGAATTATGTTCAGGACATTCTTGCTTCGGTGTAATACTTTAATAACTGATGAAATAACCTCTGTCGGGTTCACTATACTACGACAGAGGTTTTTTTATTCTAGTGATTAAGTCACATTGTATGCTTGTTTTTTGCGGTGCAATAAATTATCATAAGGACATAATATCTAATTAAATCATAAAGTTGCTGACATAACAGGAGGGTAAGAAATGAGCGATAACAAAACATTGGACAATCTCATGGAAGCATTCGCAGGAGAATCTCAAGCGAACAGAAAGTATCTGGCTTATTCGAAAAAAGCGGAGAAGGACGGCAAACTCAATGCTGCCAAATTGTTCAAAGCGGCATCAGACGCAGAAACGATCCATGCTCTGAAACATTTCGAAGTAGCAGGGAAAACAGGCACAACAGCGGACAACCTGAAGGATGCTGTTGATGGTGAAACACATGAGTACAAAGAAATGTACCCGGATTTTCTGAAGGCTGCCGAAGAGGAAGGAAACAGGGCTGCAGCGATATCCTTTACTTTTGCGATGAAGGCTGAAGAAGTTCATGCGAACCTTTACAAGGAAGCTCTTGAGAACATTGATCAGATAGAAGAAATATTCTATTACCTATGCCCTGTATGCGGAAATATTGAAAAATTTGTTCCTGAAAAATGCAGCATTTGCGGTGCGCCGGGAAGCAAATTTATAAAATACTAAAATTAGAATTGAGAGCGGTTAAATTATGCCGCTCTTTTTTTTTAGGGGAGGTAAACAATTATGGCTGTTAAGACAAAAGAAGAGTACATCGAATCACTGCGCAGATTGAATCCTGTTGTTTACATGTTTGGGGAAAGGGTCATCAACGTTGTTGACAACCCGCGTATCAGAGCGGGCATTGAAGCAACTGCCGAGACCTATAAAGCTGCCGGGATGCCTGAACACAGTGATTCCATGGTGACGATCAGCCCTCTGACAGGCGAAGAAGTGAATCGATTTACATTACCGCCGTCCAGCATCGAAGATCTGGTGGCCAGAGTCAAAAACAACCGTATGTTGGGTGGCAGAGTCGGCACATGTTTTCAGAGATGTACCGGTTTGGATTGTATGAGTGCTTTGTCAATAGAAACCTATAATATAGATCTGAAATACGGAACGGAATACAATAAAAGATTTCTTGAATTTTTAAAATACGTCCAGGATAACGATCTGACGTGTAATGCGGGAGTGACAGATGTGAAAGGGGATCGGGTACTTGGTCCGTTGCAGCAGCAGGATAAGGATATGTACCTTAGAATCGTGGAACGGCGGAAGGATGGTATCGTTGTACGCGGAGCCAAAAAGCATCAGACCGGCTCATTATCGTCCCATGAAATTATTGTTTTACCCACAAGAGCCATGAAGCCGGATGAAAAGGACTATGCTGTGTCGTTTGCGATCCCCTCAGACACTTCGGGGCTCATCCATGTCGTCGGCCGGTCTACCCTGGATATGAGAGAACTGGGAGGCTGTGACATCGGAAACACACTTTACTCAAAATATTGTCCAACTGTCATTTTTGATGACGTCTTCGTGCCGTGGGAGCGTGTATTTATGTGTGGTGAGACGGAATTCGCCGGAGCGCTGACCGTTAGATTCGCCGCGTTTCACCGGCAGAGCCACGGCGGATGCAAATCCGGAAAGATCGACTGTATGGTGGGTGCAGCACTCTCGATGATGGATTATAATGGAACCGGCTCGCAGAGCCATCTGAAAGAAAAAATTACGGATATGATCCATCGTGCGGAAACCATGTACGGATGTTGTATTGCCGCTTCTTATGAAGGGAAAAAACAACCCTCGGGCAACTATTTTATCGATACGGTTCTGGCAAACGCGTCTAAAATACATGAAGGAAAAGAGATGGCGGAGGCAACTCGCCTCATGGTAGATATTGCGGGCGGATATGTTGCGGACCTCCCATCAGATCGGGATTTCGAAAATGATGAAATAGGCAGCCTGCTGAAAAAATATTTGAGAGGCGCTGAGAATACCTCTGCGGAAGACCGTATCAAAATGCTCAGGCTGATCGAAAAGCTCGCCTACGAGACTGCGGATACCGTATCAGACATGCACGGAGGCGGATCGGCTCAGGCTCATCGAATGACTATTTTGAGGGAAAGCGATCTGGAAAAGAAGAAAAAGCTGTCCAGGAGACTGGCAGGGATTGGAGAATAACTCTCTTTATCAGAAAAATATAGAACATAGAAGCATAAAGTGAAGGACCGGAGTTTCTCAGCGTTAGCATTGGATCCCGGCCCTTGTTTTTTTATACAAACATTGTGATTATGATTGTCAATATAATTGTCTTGTCAGTTGCATAGGCATATGTTATAATCAGTCAACATTTATTTCGGATTTCTCCAGAAGATCAAATCCGAACCGTAGTTATACCTGAAAGGTGAAAACAAGTGATAAGCGAAATTGAGAAACTGAAAAAAGAGAAGAACGCGGTTATTCTGGCTCATTATTATGTCAGCGATGAAGTGCAGAAGATCGCGGATTATGTAGGGGATTCTTATTTTCTGAGTAAAAAAGCAGCGGAATCGCAAGCAGATATCATTGTATTTTGCGGTGTAAAATTTATGGGCGAAAGTGCAAAAATACTGAATCCAGGCAAGAAAGTGCTGATGCCGGATTTCTCTGCGGATTGTCCTATGGCCCACATGGCATCGGTTGAAAACATTTTAAAAATTCGGAGTACATATGAAGACCTGGCTGTAGTGTGTTATATCAATTCAACCGCCGAGATTAAAATGCATTCGGATGTATGCGTGACATCTTCAAATGCGGTGAAAATTGTAAAAAAGTTGCCGCAAAAAAATATCTATTTCATTCCGGACAGCAATCTTGCCAGATATGTAGCTAAACAGGTCCCGGAAAAAAATATTATCCTGAACGAGGGTTTTTGCCCGATTCACCATAGAATCAATTTGAGCGATGTAATAAAAATGAAGGCCGCTCACCCTCAAGCATTGTTCCTGGCTCATCCTGAGTGCAGGATGGAGATTTTGGAGGAAGCCGATTATGTGGGGAGCACTTCGGGGATCATCGATTACGCAACGAAGAGCGATCGTCAGGAGTTCATCATTGGAACCGAAATCGGAATTTTTTATGAACTCAAAACGAAAAATCCGGATAAAATATTCTACCCGGCCAGCAATGAACAGATCTGTGCCGATATGAAACTGGTCACATTGGACAAGGTGCTGGAAGTTCTGCAAAACGAGAACAATGAAATCAAATTAGATGAGGAAGTTCGCCAAAAAGCTCTTAATTCTCTGGAAAAAATGCTGGAGTTAGCGGAATAACGGATATCAGAAGAGGCAAAATCATGAAAACAGATATTTTAATTGTCGGTAGCGGCTGCGCCGGATTATATTGTGCTTTACATCTTCCAAAAGATAAATCAATCCTGATTATTACAAAGTCTCACGTAGAAAGCAGTGATTCCTATCTCGCCCAGGGCGGTATCTGCATGCTGAAAAACGATAAGGATTATGATAGCTTTTTTCAGGATACCATGAAAGCCGGCCACTTTGAAAATGACAAAGAATCGGTAGAGATTATGATCCGTTCTTCGGTGGATGTAATCAACGATCTAATCTCTTATGGAGTCATTTTTAATCGTGAGGAAAACGGCAGCCTGTCTTTTACGCGGGAAGGAGCGCATTCCGCAAACAGGATTCTCTACCACCAGGATATAACCGGCGAAGAAATAACCGGCCAGTTGTTTGAAGAGGTTGAAAAACTACCCAATGTAAAAGTGCTGGAATATACAACGATGCTGGATATTATCAGTAGTGACAATACCTGTTACGGGGTGGTGGCGAAGGATAAAGACGGCAATATATTCATGATTCAGGCAAATTATACCGTCATGGCCACAGGGGGGATCGGCGGGCTGTATCCGCACTCCACAAATTTCAGGCATTTGACGGGCGACTCAGTGGCCATAGCACTAAAGCACGGGATCGAGTTGAAGGACGTTAATTATGTTCAGATTCATCCAACCACTTTATATTCGGATAAAGAAGAAGATAGAAGCTTCCTCATATCCGAATCTGTTCGGGGAGAAGGAGCGAAGCTTTACGACAAAAATATGAATCGATTTGTGGACGAACTTCTGCCGAGAGACTTATTGACTAAAGCCATTTTAAAACAAATGGAAAAGGACAATACAAAATTTGTCTGGGAGGATCTCAGGACCATACCGGAAGAGGAATTAATCAGTCATTTTCCTAACATTGTTGAACACTGTAAAAAAATGGGATACGATGTGACGAAGGAATGCATTCCGGTGGTGCCTGCACAACACTATTTCATGGGTGGAATCAAGGTGGACCATAATGGAAAGACCAGTATGAACCAATTATATGCAATAGGAGAAACTGCTTGCACTGGCGTGCATGGACGAAATCGTCTTGCCAGTAATTCTCTCCTTGAAAGTCTGGTGTTCGCAAAACGGGCGGCTTTGGAGATGGCAGAAGGATTCCCCGAAACTAAAACCGATGAATCCGTTTTCAGTAAATGCGATCTCACCCGGTACCATGATTTTGATGCATTGGCAAAAGAGTATCGTGAATTGATACAAATGGAAATAAACAGGCTCAATAAGGAGGAAGAATCCGAAACCAAAGCGCTACAGACAGAGGAGAAGAAGGATGTTTGATCAGATAACCATGAAATTGAATATAGATCCACTGATTTTATCCGCCTTGAGAGAAGATATCACAAACGAAGATATATCAACAAATAGTGTTATGCCTGATTCGAAGAATGGCGAAGTGGATCTGATCTGCAAAGCGGATGGCATCATTTGCGGTTTGCAGGTTTTTGGCAGAGTTTTTGAACTTCTGGACTCAAAAGTTGAAACAGAATTTTATGTTTCAGACGGAGATGTCGTCAGAAAAGGGCAGCAAATAGGAAAAGTTACGGGGGACATCCGTGTCCTCCTTTCGGGGGAGCGTACAGCCCTGAATTATCTTCAGCGAATGAGTGGTATTGCCACCTATACTCATGCAACTGCGGCGCTGCTCCAGGGAAGCGGAACAAAGCTTCTGGACACCAGAAAAACAACACCTAACAACAGGATCTTCGAAAAGTACTCTGTTCTGACAGGAGGCGGGCATAATCACCGATTTAACCTTTCGGACGGGATCATGCTAAAGGACAATCATATCGGCGCTGCCGGCGGAGTCAAGGAGGCCGTTGCCATGGCAAGGGCTTACGCCTCTTTCGTGCGGAAGATCGAAGTTGAGGTTGAAAATCTGGATATGGTGAAGCAAGCTTTGGAGGCGGGTGCCGATATCATCATGCTGGACAATATGAATTATGATGAAATCAGGGAAGCTATAAAACTAATCAATGGGACTGCGAAAGTGGAAGTATCGGGTAATATCACCCGGGAAAATATCGCAAGGCTAATTGATCTGGGCGTCGATTATATTTCCAGCGGGGCCATCACCCATTCGGCTCCAATTCTGGATATTTCAATGAAAAATCTGCACACTATTTAAATGCAGAGAAGAGGTTTTTGAGTATGAACGGCGAAAAAAGAAGAAAAGATATCAGAGAAATTCTGGAAAAAAGCACTTCTCCGGTTTCGGGCGATAAACTGGCAGAGATATTTGACGTGAGCAGGCAGGTGATCGTACAGGACATCGCGTTGCTTCGAGCAGGCGATCTTGACATCATATCGACAAACCGCGGGTATATGATCCACAAGAAAACAGGTCTGAGCAGGATCCTGAAGCTTCGTCATACGGATGAGGAAATCGGAGAGGAACTCAATACCATAGTCGACCATGGAGGCCGGGTATTGGATGTATTTGTTTATCATAAGGTTTATGGATTAATCAAAGCTGATCTGCTGATCAAGTCACGGCTGGATGTGGAACATTATCTGAATGAAATCAGTACCGGTAAATCATTTCCGCTGAAAAATGTGACTTCAGGATTTCATTATCATACGATTACCGCTGATGATGAAAAGACTCTGGATGTTATTCAGGAAAAACTGCGTGAAGCGGGTTTCCTGGCGGAGCTCTGCTTCCATGAACCGGTGGATTTCTGGAGCAAACAATAAGCTCACTGGAACCAGACGCTGTTCAGTTTCTGAACAGCGTTTTTTATTTCATTTTCATTCATAGCCGCATATCCCAGCAGCACATGAGGTTCCTGGCCCGCAGCCTGTTCCTTAATGTAGAATTTAGATACACCGTACACTCTGACCCCCGCTGAACCAGCGGAATCGATCAATTGCCTTTCAGTCATTCCGTTCTTTACCTTTAAGAGCAGGTGAAGTCCTGCATCAGCTCCTTTGATTTCCATTGGGCTTCCTGTGCCTTCGACGGAGGATTCCAGGCATTCTCTCTTTTTCTTGTAAACATTCCTCATTTTATTGAGATGTCTTTCGAAGTATCCTTCCTGTATAAAACGGGTTAGAACCTTTTGGTCGACAGCCGGCACCGGGCAAATAATAAATGGCAGTTTTTTTAAGAACTCCTGCATCAGATTTTCGGGCAGAACCATGTAGCTGACCCGTATAGCGGGGGAAAGAGATTTAGAAAAGGCACCCATATAAATCACTTTCCCGTTATGATCCAGACCCTGCAGCGCAGGTATGGGTTTGCCGCTATATTTGAATTCGGAATCATAGTCGTCTTCCACGATGAATCTGTCAGAGCTCTTATTTGCCCAGTTCAGGATCTGGATCCTTCTGTTGATGGGCATGATCCGGCCGGAAGGGAACTGGTGTGACGGTGTGATGCAGATGATGTTCACGCCGCTTTCTTCAATATGCTCCAACATCATTCCATCCCGATCGATGTTCACAGCTTTGTAATGGCTGCGATTGCTGTTGAACAAGAGATTCAGTTTTTCATAGCCAGGATTTTCTATACCATAACTATTGTTTTTGTCAAAAAGTTGTATGAGGATCTGAAACAAATACTCGGTTCCGGAACTGATCACGATTTGATCAGCTTCGCAATTGACGCCTCTGGACTGCCGAAGGTAGTCCGATATAGCTTTTCTCAGATAAAAATTTCCTCTGAGATCGCCGACCTCAACGATTTCTTTGTCATATTCGTTGATTACTTCCTTAAACAGCTTTCTCCAGACAGAATAAGGAAATGTCTGTTGATCAACGCAGTTATAAGAAAAATCGTATTCAACTTTATTCATGATTGTTTCCGGATTAAATCCGGCGGCCGAATTCAAAGAATCTATTCTGACAATATTATCCAATTCGTTGACATAGAAGCCTTTTCGCTCAACCGGAACGACATATCCTTCTTCAATTAATTGATCATATGCGGCCTGTATCGTATTTTGACTGATTCTTAAGTGTGTTGACAGTTTTCTCTTTGAAGGTAATTTCGCTCCATAGGGGATTTTACCGCATTGGATCTCTGATTTCAGATAATCGTAAAGTTGAAGATAAATCGCTTTAGCGCTTGTCGGTTCGATGGGAAGTGTAATCATTTCCATTATGTGTTTCCTCCAAAAATCTGATACCATTAAAATAACAGGAATTGATACTTTTGACAATATCAGAATCGAAATATAATCAAACATACCGCGGGAATATAATGAAAAACACAATAAAAGGAGACACAGATATGAATAATCGTTATGAATTGAATAAAAACCTGGCGCAAATGTTAAAGGGCGGGGTGATTATGGACGTAACATCCCCTGAGCAGGCAAAAATTGCCGAAGAAGCCGGCGCTTGCGCAGTCATGGCGCTGGAAAGGATTCCTGCAGACATTCGGGCAGCAGGTGGAGTATCGAGAATGAGCGACCCAAAAATGATTAAAAGCATCCAGAATGCGGTCTCAATTCCGGTCATGGCAAAAGTACGCATCGGCCACTTTGTAGAAGCGCAAATACTGGAAGCAATTGAGATTGACTTCATTGATGAAAGTGAAGTGCTTTCACCGGCTGATGATAAATATCATATTGACAAGTCGGGATTTCAGGTGCCGTTCGTTTGCGGTGCAAAAGATCTTGGTGAGGCATTACGGAGGATCAATGAAGGTGCCGCTATGATCAGAACCAAAGGCGAACCCGGGACCGGCGATATCATACAGGCAGTTAGACATATGAGGATGATCAACCGTCAGATGAGAGTTATACAGAGTCTGAGGGAGGATGAACTTTATGCTGAAGCCAAGGATCTGCAGGTACCATTTGAACTGGTCAGGTTTGTTCATGAAAACGGTAAGCTTCCAGTGGTTAACTTTGCGGCCGGAGGGGTAGCAACACCGGCAGATGCTGCACTCATGATGCAGTTGGGTGCGGAAGGAGTATTCGTAGGCTCTGGGATATTCAAATCCGGTAATCCGGCAAAACGTGCGCAAGCTATTGTAAAAGCAGTCACCAACTTCAATGATCCTGAAATGATCGCCGCTCTTTCGGAGGATTTGGGCGAAGCGATGGTGGGAATCAATGAGAATGAAATCGATTTGCTCATGGCTCAAAGAGGTGTATAATGAAAAAAAGAATCGGAGTATTGGCTCTGCAAGGCGCCTTCATTGAGCATGTTAGAGCCTTGGAAAAGCTGGGTGTGGATTGTTTTGAAATCAGGCAGAAGAGCGACCTGATCAATAATCAGTTAGACGGGCTCGTTCTTCCCGGAGGAGAAAGCACGGTGATCGGAAAACTTCTGAGGGAACTTGATCTTTTTGATGAGATACAAAGACAGATACAAAATGGGCTGCCGGTCTTCGGCACATGTGCCGGCCTGATCCTGCTGGCAAATGAACTCTCCAACAGCGGGAATCTGTATTTTGGAACCATGGATATCACGGCGGAACGCAATGCCTACGGACGTCAACTGGGGAGTTTTAAAACGAATAGCAATTTCGCCGGGATCGGCGATGTCGATATGACTTTTATTCGTGCACCGTACATCGTGAGAGCAGGTAAAGACGTTGAAATTTTAGCCACTGTAGACGATAACATTGTCGCTGCAAGACAAGGCAATATGCTGGTCACATCTTTCCATCCGGAATTGACAGAAGACCTGAGTGTTCACAGGTACTTTTTGGGTATATAAGCAATTAGATAAAAATATTCCTATAATTCATATACGCGAAAAACGTCAAAAAGGTAGGGTGATGATATGCTTCTGATTTGTTATCCAAAGTGTGGAACGTGCAGGAAAACTCAGATTTGGCTTGAAGAGCAGGGCCTGGATTATGATTACAGGGACATCAAGACGGCAAATCCGAGTTATGAGGAACTGAACCTGTGGTATCAAAAGAGCGGCCTCCCCATCAAGAGATTTTGGAACACCAGCGGCCAGCAATACAAAACCTTGAACATCAAGGATAAATTGCCGGCCATGAGTGTGGAAGATCAACTCAAACTCCTGGCTTCAGATGGGATGCTGGTCAAGCGGCCAATCATGATCGATGGCGATTTTGTGCTTGTGGGTTTCAAACAGACTGAATGGGAAGGATGGTTATTAAAAAGATAATAACCTAATCCCCCATGCAAATTCCTATACTGCGTGCCGTCTTCAGAACTTCATCATCAAGCGGAACAAGTTTTAAACGATTGATGGCTTCTTCCAGGGGGACCGAAATGATGCGGTTCCCTTGCAGCGCCACCATGGTGCCGTATTTTTGGTTGAGGGCAGCTTCGACAGCGGATACTCCGTAACGTGTGGACAAGATACGGTCATTAGCCAGAGGTGAGCCGCCGCGCTGAAGATGGCCAAGAACAGTTGCTCTCGTTTCTATTCCTGTCATTTCTTCCAGATCAGCTCCAAGACGAGCACCGATTCCACCCAGTTTCAGAGGATCATGCCGCCCCTTGATCATCTTTTCGACGGTATATTCACCGCCTTCCGCTTTTGCGCCTTCAGCAGCTACAATGATGCTGAATCTTTTTCCTTTATTGACCCGCTCTGAAACCGCGTTGACAATCGAATCGATTTTATATGGGATTTCCGGGATCAGGATTACATCCGCACCACCGGCCATGCCAGCGTAAAGCGCAATCCATCCGGCATAGCGACCCATCACTTCAAGAATCATGATCCGATGATGGGACTCTGCCGTTGTATGGAGCCGGTCTGAAGCTTCCTGAGCAAAATTTACTGCGGATTGAAAGCCGAAAGTCAGATCAGTGGCCATGACATCATTATCAATGGTTTTTGGGATCCCGATCACAGGCAAGCCGAGTTTAAAAAGCCCGGATGCGATGGAAAGGCTGCCGTCACCTCCGATTACAAGCAAGCAATCTATATTGAATTTATTCATATTCCCAATCACGTCCCCGGAGCGATCGATCGGTTTTTCATCTGAACCGGGATCCTTTTGATAAGCGAAAGGATTATCCCGGTTGGTAGTACCCAATATCGTACCGCCACGCGGCAAGATCCCGGATACATCGTTGATATCCAGCGGGATGAATTCACCTTCTACGGCTCCCCTAAAACCATCCCGAATTCCCATGACCTGGAGGCCATACCTGGCCGATGACTTTACAACAGCTCTGATAACAGCATTCAGACCGGGACAATCTCCGCCTCCGGTAAGTACGGCTAATCTTTGCATATTATTACCTCCCGAATGAAATATGGCTTTGTTTTAAGTATATAGCATTTCTTTGGAATATGAAATATCTTCACGGTACAGAATATAAAACTTGATAAAACTAAAAGCTTGGTTTAATATTATCGTGATAGAAATATCCGGCCGGATCCCGGGTAGGTCTGCGGCACTGGATTTACGGGCTGTAAGATCAGGAACGTGTGACGGCGCAATTACAAAATGGAATCCTCATCATGGTCTTGACCACGAAACAAGCGGCAGGAACTCATCATTATTCCGTATTTATTTGACATAAAGCAGAATAGTATTTATCATTGTTTGAATCGCTTGTTTGTCTTGTTCAGAAGAGAATTCTGTTATTGGATGATAAGCTTTTATTATTTTTTGCCAGGAGGCTTTGACATGAAGATAGCAAAGACAATCGAAGAAGTGCGGGAAGCCGTTAAAGAATGGAAGAGAGAGGGACTCACAATCGGATTGGTGCCCACTATGGGATATCTCCATGAAGGGCATTTGAGCCTGATGAAACGTGCTAATGAAAATGACCGTGTTGTGGTAAGCATTTTCTTGAATCCGATGCAATTCGGACCAAAGGAAGACTTGAACAGTTATCCGAAGGATTTTGAAAGCGACCGGATCAAGTGCGAAAAAGGCGGTGCCGACCTGATATTTGCCCCATCCAGTGCAGAAATGTATGAAGAAATGTTCTGCACCTATGTTGATATGACAGGACTTACGGAAGAACTGTGCGGATTGAGCAGGCCAGGGCATTTCAGAGGAGTTTGTACTGTAGTATCCAAATTATTCAATATCGTAACACCGGACAAAGCATATTTCGGGGAGAAGGACGCCCAGCAACTTGCAGTGGTGAAGCGCATGGTGAAGGATCTGAATTTTAACCTGGAGATTGTTGGCTGCCCGATCATTCGTGAACCGGATGGTTTAGCCATGAGCTCCCGTAATTCATATCTGAATTCTGATGAAAGAAAAGCCGCCGTCATTTTGTCGAAAAGCATCAAAATCGGCTTAAATGCTGTAACGGAGGGAGAACGCGATGCCGCTGATTTAATCAGGGAAATGACAGCGGTCATCGAATCTGAACCTTTAGCCCGGATCGATTATATCAAGGTTGTGGATTCTGCTTCGCTTACCGCAGTTGAACGGATCAGCGGATCCGTGCTGGTAGCAATGGCCGTTTTTATCGGCAAAACACGGTTAATTGATAATTTCTCTTTTAATGTAGACTGATAACAAAGAGCAGCCTTGAGGCTGCTCTTTTCTGTGTGCCTGATCAAAAGTTGTAAGGCTTTATTCCAGCCCGACGAGGATATCTTCCCCTTCGACTTTTACCGGGTAGCTAGTTGTATCCTTCACATCCAGTGTCATAAACATGACTTTCGGTTTACTGATGATTTTACCGGTCATGACATCGATTTTGGTGCGATGTCTCCGACAGATCACGATGTTTCCGTCGACAGTGCCGTGTTTATAAAGATTTGCTCCCATATGGGGGCATTTGTTATCAATGGCATAGTATGAATCCTCAAACTTAACGATGAGTATTTCCCGGCCGTTGACTACACCCAATATGGTATTATCTTCCTGCAAATCAGAGGTTTCAGCGACTTTAAAATATTCCATGGAAGTCGTCCTTTCGCGATAGCAAGTATAAAATTTTAGACCAATTATTATTCAGCATAGCATAAGATGTTTGAAGAGTAAAGATTGGGGGGATAATTATTACATGCCTCAGAAAAAATGGTATACTATATAAAATTTGAGCATAAAGAACAAGGAGGAAGAACTTATGGATTGGAGATTCGAAGAAGGCCGCATCTACGGGGTCGATGAAAACGGCGATTTAATGTGCGAGACAACTTACATCAGAAAAGGAAACGGAATCGTGGATATTGATCATACTTATGTAAATCCGTGCATGCGAGGCCAGGGGATTGCAAGTAAAATGATGTTTGTTGTTTCGGATTTTTTAAGAAAAGAAGGCCTGACTGCCACAGCAACCTGTTCTTATGCCAACCTTTGGTTTATGGATCACAAGGAGGAATATCCGGACATCATATCCGACCAGGTCACTGGGCAGGATCTTTCATGTAAAATCGGCGGGAAGCATTAAGTTTTTGGCGATCTGCCGTAGTCCATTTTAAACATTTTAACAACCGCTTTATCTATCACAAAAGACGGGACATGAATCAAGAAATTAGATTTGAGCCTGTCTTTTGCTATGATATACCGCGATTTCGGGTTCTTTTTTTCCAAAATTTTTACGATAAATGAAGCGGCCAGGTGAGCCTGCATTCCCTTGTTGCCGCCTTCAATGAAATTGTCACGAAATGCGTTCAGGCTGTTCATATATTTTTCCTCCACGTAAGAGATATCCTGCAATTTGGCTTTATTCCAGATCGGGGTTGCAACGGCAGCCGGCTCCAGCAGAATGGTTTTGATTCCATATGGGTTCATTTCCCGCCTCAGTGAATCACAAAACCCTTCCAGGGCGAACTTTGTGGAGACGTAAGGAGATAAAAACGGAAGCGCGACCTGACCGGCGAGAGATCCATTCACAATGATCTTACCTTTATTCCTGATCAATTCGGGAATGAGAGCCTGTATGATCCTTACAGCTCCAAAATAATTGATTTCAAAGCATTCACGGTAAACTGCCATGGGCAGATTCTCCACAGGCCCGCCTAATGCAACACCCGCATTAGCGACGACAGCCTTGAGCTTGCCACCGGTATTGCAGAGTTCTTTAATGAACTTGATAAAATCGTCAACTTCCCCGGGTACCCTGAGATCCATTTTTTTTGAATAAACCCCCGGTTTATTTTCGAAAGGGTTCTTATCCAGGTAAGACAGTGCAACCGTATAGCCTTTTTTATACAATTGAATTGCGAGGCTTTTTCCGATGCCGCTGTCACATCCTGTGATTACAATCAGCCCTGATGATTTTCCGTTATAGTTTAGCTCGGTATTCATAATTTAACACCTTCCTTCTTCGGTGAAACAGTCCTTGTATTTCGCTCTCGCGTATGAATTATTTATACCCGATTAAAAGCGACATTAAAACCGCCTTTGTCTTGAGCATCTGCGACAATGTAGTATAATATCAGAGAGAATATCTTGAATAACTGGAACTGAGTGAGGTTAATGTATGTGGATCAACTATATTATCGGAATATCATTAATCGTTTTAGGCTTGGCCGTACACGTTTTTAAATGCTACTTCCTGATATCCGGTTATAACACAATGCCCAAAGAGAAAAAAGTGAACGTGAATATTAAGCCGCTGGCAAAATTGATCGGCATCTATTCATATATCAACGGGGGCGTTTTTCTTTTTTTTGGATTTCTAAATACTCTCGGATTCACGCCAGGGATTGCAGTGCCTATATCGATCCTGGTGATTACAACTGTATTCTTGCTGGTGAAATCTCAGAAATATGATGGGAATCTGTTTGATGAACATGGGAAACTCCGTGAAGGGGCCGGTAAAAAACTTGGTTTTCTGATTGCCGGTACAGTAATGGTCTTGGCGGCAACAGGTGTATTGCTATTCTTTTCGGCGCAGCCGACCCAGATTACTCTGCAGCAGGACGGTATTCAGATACATGGGCTTTATGGTGAATTTAATCGTTGGGAAGATATTGACAGCGTGACACTGCAGGAAAAGCTGCCTACCATAGAGATGCGGACCAATGGATCCGCACTGGGAAATCATCTGAAAGGACATTTCAGGACTGCAGAATATGGGGGGATCAAGCTTTTTGTCGATACCAGTGTTCCGGCGTTCATTTACATGGAAACCGGTGATGGTATGTTGATATTCAATCTGAACACACCGGATGCCACACGGGAATTTTTTGAAAAAATATTAAAAGAATGGAAACAGTAAAAAGGGAGAGGAATGAAATTTTGTGAGTGATATTATGACAGCGGTCAACCGGCTTGAACTAACGTCCGTATGCGAACAATGCTTTGGATTCTGCTGCCGGGCTCTTTATTTTAAAGCTTCAGATGGTTTTCCTGTTGATAAAGAGGCGGGAGTTCGATGCCCGAATCTGAACACTGAATATAAATGCATGATTCATGACCAGCTTCAGGCGCTGAAAATGAAAGGCTGTCTGGCCTATGAATGTTTTGGCGCCGGGCAGAAAGCTGCGCAGATGATGGCTCCGTCAACACCGGAAAGTGAAATGTTCGAGGTATTTCATAAGATGAGGCAGCTTCATGAAATGTTATGGTACCTGGCCGATGCGCAGAACATGGCGGTGCATGCATCGGGGACAATGAAGGAAAGATTACAAAGGATGGATGAAAGAATTCATAAACTGACGATAGAAACACCAGGTCACCTTCGAAGCACGGATATTGACGATTTGGGACGTGAGACGGATGAATTGCTGACATTATTCAGCAAGTGGTTTCGTGAATCGATAAAAAATCAGGATATCAACATCCTCCGGAAGAAAAAGACATTAGGCCGCAGCTTGGATCTTATAGGCGCGAAGCTGATTGGATCCAACCTAAGGGGGCAGAATCTGAAGGGAGCCTACCTGATAGCAGCAGATTTAAGGAATTCAGACCTGACCGGAACGGACCTCAGAGGAGCTGACATGAGAGATGCGGATTTAAGCGATGCAAACCTGGAAGACAGCTTATTCATAACGCAGAACCAGATTAACAGCGCTCGCGGCAACGCGAAAACAAAACTGCCGGTATGGATTTCAAGACCGTTACAGTGGGTATAATATTTTATAGGCATATTAATAAATGAGGTGAAATTATGTTGACTGGGAAAACAGTGATTCTGGGAGTAACAGGAAGTATTGCGGCATATAAGACAGCCAATCTGGCTAGTATGCTGGGTAAGATGCATTGTGATGTTCACGTGATCATGACCCAAAATGCAACGAACTTTATCAACCCCATTGCATTTGAAACGCTGACAAAGAACAAGTGCATGGTCGAAACATTTGACAGGAATTTTCAATTCAATATCGCTCATGTATCCTTGGCACAAAAGGCGGATCTGATGATGATCGCTCCTGCTTCTGCCAATATAATTGCAAAATTAGCGCATGGGCTTGCGGATGACATGTTGAGCACTACAGCCCTTGCCTGTACCTGCCCGATTATTGTTTCACCTGCAATGAATTCAAAAATGTACATGAATCCAATCGTACAAAACAACATGGAGATTCTCCGGAATTACGGGTTTACAGTCATTATTCCCGAAGTCGGCCTGCTGGCTTGTGAAGATGTAGGAATCGGAAAAATGCCGGATGAGCAGGTTCTTTTAAATTATATATTGAGAGAAATTGCGTATGAAAAAGACCTGAGCGGCAAAAGGATCCTCATCACTGCAGGACCAACCCAGGAGTCAATTGATCCGGTGAGATATATAACGAACCACTCCACCGGGAAAATGGGCTATGCACTTGCGAAAATGGCTATGCTCAGAGGAGCGGATGTAACGCTGGTGAGCGGGCCCGTCGCCATCGAAGCCCCGCCGTTTGTCAAAGTGGTTCCGGTAAGGAATGCTCAGGACATGTACGAAGCTGTAACCGGGCTTTTCGAGGAGCAGGACATTGTCATCAAAGCAGCGGCAGTAGCTGATTATAGACCGTCCAATGTCAGTGACGAAAAAATCAAAAAAAAGGAAGGCGACATGTCCATACAGCTTGAACGGACGAAAGATATTTTAGCCGGGCTGGGCAGGATGAAACGCGAGGATCAGTTTATCTGCGGATTTTCCATGGAAACGCAGAACATGCTGGAAAATTCGAGAAAAAAATTACTGGAAAAGAATACGGATATGATGGTAGCCAACAATCTCAAGGATGAAGGCGGCGGGTTTGCTACCGATACCAACATTATAACGATCATCACCAGAGAAACAGTGGAAAAACTGCCGATCATGACAAAAGAGGCGGCTGCCAATGAAATTTTATCGAGGATCATCGGGCTGATCAGAGCCTGATCAGATCCTGATACATTGAATTGAAAGGCTTATAACGAAGCGGAGGTGCTGGGATTGAAAAAATGGATTTGCACAGTATGCGGCTATATTCATGAGGGTCCGGAACCACCAGAGAAATGCCCTATGTGTGGTGCGCCAAGAGAAAAATTTCAATTGTTGATCGAGGCTGAGGCGGCTAAAACAGATCAAATAGAAGGTCAATCTTCCGCCGGCGGGAGCTATGAGTATGAAGCGGATGTTTTGGTAGTAGGGAGTGGAGCTGCTGCTTTTTCTGCTGCGATCACAGCCAGAAAAAACGGAGCCAGTGTCATTATGTTTGAAAAGGCAGCCACCACCGGAGGTACAACGATTCGATCGGGAGGAGGGTATTGGACTCCAAATAACAAGTTCCAGAGGGAACTCGGAATCGAAGATAGAAAAGAAGATGCCCTGGGTTATATGGCACGATATTCTTACCCTCATCTTTATGATCCGTATGCCCCAATGCTGGGTGTTCCAAAGAACGAGTTTAAATTGATGGAAACCTTTTATGAAAAGGCTTCTGAAACCGTTGATTTTCTCGGAGGCTGTGGAGCTCTTGATAGCATTCAGGAAATCAACTGGATAGGGAAACCTCAGGTCGATTATATGGATCACCTTCCCGAGAACAAAGGGATCCGGGGCAGGGTGCTATATTCGAAGAATCCGGAAGGCAAGCTCAGTTACGGATTCGAAATGATACGGCAGTTGGAAGCTTGGGCAAGAGGCAACGATATTCGTATATTGACATCGCACCAGGCAAGCAAACTCATAAGGAACGGCCATAACGAAGTGATCGGGCTGGAGGTAGTCAGGGAAGGGCGTGAAATTGTCAGAGCCAAATCTAGAAAGGCTGTGATTTTCGGCAGCGGCGGGTATTCCCACAATCCTCAACTGATGCTGCACTTTCAGAGGGGGCCTCATTTCGGCGGCTGCGCGGCGCCGGGAAATACCGGAGACTTTATCACAATGGCCGCAGAAGCAGGCGCCAAGCTTGGAAATATGGCCGGAGCGTTCAGAGCCGAAAGCATCCTGGAGAATGTTTTGGCGTATCCGGACGGCTCCAACAATGTGTTCTATATTCCCGGCGATAGCGTAATAGAGGTGAATCGTTACGGGAAGCGGATCATGGATGAAAAAAGAAATTATACCGACCGCACCATGATGCACTTCGTCTGGGATCCTCAGAAAGCGGAATGGACCAATATGTTTGTGTTCATGATTTATGACCGGCGAACCGCGGAGTTATGGCAGGGATTTCCTCCATATCCGGTTCTGAGTGATGAGCTGCCGTCCTATATCATAGCGGGCGAAACCATTGAAAAGCTTTCGGATTCCCTGTCGATGAGACTGAGGATGCTGACCGCCCATACAGGAGGGTTTGTTTTGTCTCCGGATTTTCTCAGAAACTTGAAAGAGACGATATTACGTTACAATGTATTTGCCAATACCGGAAAAGACTCCGACTTCCACCGCGGGGACTACAATTACGACAGGGAATGGACAACATTCCCTCCGACAGTACCGGGAGTTGTCTGGCCTCCTGAAGGCAGTCCGAACTACACCATGCATCCGATCAGCAGCCAGGGACCTTATTATGCGATTATCCTGGCGGCAGGAACATTGGATACAAATGGCGGCCCGGTCATCGATAAGGGAGCAAGAGTGCTGGATGTTCACGGAAATCCGATACCGGGGCTGTATGGAGCCGGAAACTGCATTGCATCTCCCACAGCGAACGCTTACTGGGGTGCGGGAAGCACCATCGGACCGGCTTTGACCTTCGGACATATTGCAGGAGAGAATGCGGTATTGGAACCAGTAAAGGAATAAATAGAATGGTTATCGGAGCAGCGAAAGTAACAATTTATGCGCCCTGGGTGCATTCATTAAAGGAAAAACGCATGATCGTCAAAAGCCTGAGCGCGAAAATCCGCAACAGATTCAATGTGTCCGTTGCGGAAATTGAAGACCAGGACATGCATCAGCGGGTGGTGCTGGGATTCGTTTGCGTTGCGATGGAATCGGGAGTTGCGGATAGCGTGGTGGACCATGTGCTGAACTTTATTGAAGAAAATACAGAAGGTGAAATCATCGGTGTAGAACGGGAGCTGAGATAATGGTTATTCGGGTTGACATGATTCAGATGATAGGATTTGCCGTCGTTGTGTTTCTTGTCGGCAACTTTATCGTCAATAAGGTCGAATTTCTTCGGAAATATTGCATTCCGGCTGCCGTTGTAGGCGGGCTGATGTTTACCCTGATCCATCTCATCGGCAACACAACCGGATTGTTTTCGTTTGAGTTTGATATGTCGCTGAAGAACTTTTTCATGGTTGGTTTTTTCTCAACCATCGGTTTTTCTGCCAGCATCAGGATCGTCAAGCAGGGCGGAAAAGCCATTGCGCTTTTGCTTTTTTGCTCTGTCATTATGCTGATCATTCAGAATCTATGGGGTGTGGCAATTTGTAAAGTCTTCGGTCTGAATCCGCTGCTCGGGATGAGCGTCGGAGCGATCTCTTTGATGGGAGGGCCTGCAACTTCGGCGGCGCTGGCACCTATCCTGGAGGATAACGGCGCTGCCGGCGCAACTACAATAGCAATTGCTGCTGCCGTAGCCGGCATCATACTAGCCGATCTGATCGCCGGACCCGTCGCAAGATATCTGATCGACAGGAAAGGGCTTGTCCAGAAGGCGCAGGAAGCGGAAAAATCGTCTGTTCCAGGAGAAGCAACGAAAGTAGATTATGCCAGATATCAGGTTAAAACCGTCGAGCAGGATAAAATCAGCATCCCGGACTTTACCAAGGGATTTTTCTACATGATGATCGTCATGACGGTAGGTTCTTTGGTTTCGCTTTTAATGAACAAAGCAGGAATGGTACTGCCCGAATATATCGGTGCGATATTTACAGCAGCGGTGGTGCGAAACATCGCGGATTCAGCAAAAATCGAACTGCCCAATAACGCGATCAACGCTTTGGGTAAAGTGTTTCTGAACATATTTCTGACCATGACCATCATGTCCCTGGAAGTCTGGAAAATCGCGGGAATGGCACTTCCGCTGATGGCTGTAGTTTTGGGCCAGGTCATCCTGCTGGTGCTGTTCACTATATTTGTCGTATTCAATCTGCTTGGAAGAGATTATGACAGCGCCGTGATCTGTGCCGGATTTTACGGCTACGCCGTCGGGGTGGTGCCAAATTCAGTGGTCAGCATGAATGCAGTCACCGAAAAATATGGAAGGCAGTCACCAAAGGCATTCTTTACGGTTCCTATCGTGGGAGGATTCCTTATCGACCTGGTTCTCAGCGTGATTGTCCTTGAGCATATGAATATTATACTGACCGGGAGTTTATGATGTTTATGTTATTCATTTAATGTGTAAATTCATATATAACCAAGTAACACTCGGAGATTAAAGGAGGGCAATAAAATGGATTTCATAGGAGGATTAGATGAAATTATAGAAAACATAGAGACCTTCGATAAGTATCTTCAGGACCCTGCCATGCAGGATTTTGCAATTGGCCTGATTAAAGAAGGCACGTGTTTTGTGGCTGTAAAAAAAGACGATAAATTTCGTTTTTACCCAAGCAAATTTGTAGGTTATAAGAATAACAGCTTTGAATCGTACAACAGGCACGTTAAAGAGAGCGGAAAAGACACGATTCCCTTTATCAGCTCCATCCTAAAGCATATGCCGGACCCGTCCCAAGATATGGATATGGAATATATGGCATTCTGTAAAGATATGTACTTTACCGGCAACGAAAAAGGAAGCGACGGAGAGGAACATAAATTCTGGGTGATCGGGATGTAGGGTTGCTTCCTGATAGAAAAGAGAGATGAATTTTAAGTAAAATCGATTTGAGCCTGTAATATTAATTGTTACAGGCTCTTTGATCAATGTTCATTCAAGATTACAGGATAACCGTAAAATATTGAACACAGTAATCCATAATTATGGGAAAAAAAGAAGTGATGGATATATGATGAAATGGACTTTATCGGCGGTGGCCATTTTTTTGTTCGTTATATTACTATTTGGTCAAGATGATGATTTAAAGATTTCCACATACCAAATCGAAACTGATAAAATACACGAGAGTATCAGGCTTGCTTTGATTACAGATTTGCATAGCTGCGAGTATGGTGAGGGCGAGAGTGAAATTATTCAAAAATTGAGTGAAATAGAGCCTGATGCCGTTCTTTTTGGGGGCGATATTGCTGATATCCATATGCCGCGCGATAATATGGAGATCCTGATTTCAAGAGTAGCCGCCACTTACAAAACATATTATGTAACAGGAAATCATGAATTTCGAAGAGGAGATCAAAAAGATATAAAAAATACCTTAGAGGGCTACGGTGTAATAGTGTTGGAAGGGGACTGCAGTGTGCTGAATATCCGTTCGGATACGATCAATATTTGTGGAATTGACGACTATGAAATTAGTAAACGGAAATTCAGTGAACAACTCAGACAAGCAGGGACTGCCTTTGACGATAACAGATATAAGATATTACTGACCCACCGGCCAGAACAGATCAAAAGGTATCTGCAATATGATTTTGATTTAATTATTTCGGGCCATACCCATGGCGGGCAATGGCGAATACCCGGTATTTTAAACGGCGTTTTTGCTCCAGATCAAGGATTGTTTCCAAGGTATGGAGGCGGAAAATATGAGTTTCCAGGCACTATATTGATAATCAGCCGAGGACTGGCTCGTGAAACCACTCCTATTCCAAGGATCTTTAATCCGCCGGAGATCGTCATCGTCGATCTGGTTGCCGACAATGAATAGGATACTTGTTCTGCTAATTAGTATTGCTCTAAATATCTCTTAAATATAGCGCAAATTTTGTCGAACTTATAACTTCTTCCTTTCACAAGATTCTTGTTGACGAAATTTGCAATATAATAGAATGAAGGGCGCAAGAAGAATCTTAACTCTTTCCGGAAATAAAGCCGCTGTTTGATTGGCTCAAGTACATAACCCATTTCTGTTTTAAAATGGTCTAATCTGGGGGTTTCTTCAAGCGAACCCAAACCATAGCATACTGGCAGAGGATTTTTATTCTCTGTAAGATAATGCCATGTGAAATAATAAGATAACAAGTTGTTCGGATAACAATGCAGCAGCTCAGAGTCTGAATTCTGTATGATCAGTTCTGCCATAGTCTCAGTTTCCAATATTATCGCAAAAGCAGCAAGACGATCCTCACAATAAACCCCAAGAATATTGACTCCATCAGTTTTAAATAACCCATCACAAATCCTATTCCAGTACTCGACATCCGCCTTCGGGTCATCTCTCTTTTGACGCTGCAAAGTCAGCAGGCATAATCTATATCCATCTGTCTTTAACTCCTGTAAGCCGACAGGCCGTACTTCACAACATTTCTCACCTTTTCGAACTTTTCTGCGGACATTTGAGTTTAAAAACTGATAATCATAACCAACCTGCCGGCATACCTGCAAATTGCTTGCAAAACCAAAATTTTCTAAATTTGTAGGAAAGCGTAAGCCCCATGCTCCCGATTCTTTCAGAAGACCATCCAATTCATCTTTGTCAGGGTCGATCAGCCGGTGATAAGGTATCGATATCAGCATCCCATGTTGGATCTCACACCATTCTGAACTGCGGGATGTATATACCTTAAAGCCTGCATTTTGATAGAAGGTATAGAAGATGCTATGCTCCATTATCGGCGCCTCCTATATAGATAGTTATATCAACATAATTGTTGATATAACTATATCAACGATGGTTAAGAAGTCAATATGACAACTTCAATATTTGTTGGATTCAATGATCAAGAAGTGTATAAGTAGAATTAAGATAAAACAGCCATTTTGTGTATTAATGCTTTTTTCATTTAAGGAAGTTGGTGAGAAAAAGATGAAAAAACGATTTATTGTATTCGGAATTGTTTTGCTTTTATTGACAGTGTTCTTAATCATTCCGCGTTCCGGAAATGAGAATCTTGCGATCGTTCAATCTGTTAAAGCTATACCCACCAGCTCTCAGGTTATTGTAGACGGAGAAAAGATAGAGTTTCAAGCCTATAATATAAACGGGAACAATTACTTCAAACTTCGTGATATTGCATTTATCCTTGATGGTTCTGAAAAGCAGTTTGAAATCAATTGGGATGAAACAAATAACTTCGTTTATATAACAACTGAAAAACCATATACAGCTATTGGAGGCGAACTGTCAGTTTCAGACATCGCTGGAATTCAGAGCGCAACAGCATCAACATCTCGCATTTTTTTAAATGGAAATTCGGGGTTCGTTTCTGCATATAATATCAATGGCTATAATTATTTTAAACTCCGGGACTTGGGAAGTAGAATCGATTTCGGAGTCACCTGGGATAGTAACAGTAATACCATTTTTGTTAATACTTCTAAAAGCTATGATGATATCGTAAATAATAGCGTATTTGGAGAAATTGCTTATTCTCATGTAGAATATATACATGACAATCTTGGAAGTCGAATATCCGGCACTACAACCGAAAAAGATACTGCACAGTACATTCAGTCGGCGCTTAAAGAAGCAGGATATCAAACCGAAAATCTAACACTACAGAGTTTTGAATTTAAAAAAGACACGAAGACATATTACAGCCAAAATATTATAGCGACTAAAACCGGGAAGGACGAAAGAGAGATTATCATTGGAGCCCACTATGATAGTGTGGGAACTAACGGTACCGATGACAATGGAGGAGGTGTTGGAACTGTACTTGAAGCCGCTGCAAGATTGATCGGAGAGGAAACACCTTATACGATCAGATTTATTTTCTTCGGCGCTGAAGAGAACGGATTTCTAGGCGCAAAATACTATCTGAATTCCCTGTCTGCCGAAGAAAAAAAGAAGATCATAGTAATGATCAATCTGGATAGCATTCTGGCAGGTGATCAACAATATGTTTTTGGCGGGAAGTATGCAGAACAAGCTAAGGAAATGGCGGATAAAACCGGGATTCAACTAGAACTAAATCCGGCTCTGGATTCCGGAGCATTAACGCCGGACAAAATGGCGGACCATGTGGTGTTTAGAAATGATGGCATCCCCACAATATTCTTCTGGACAGGAAATTTTGAGATTTCGCCTTACAACGTAAGAGCCCGAACTGAGGTCCTCGGAGCAATTTATCATACAGAATATGATGATTTATCTGTGCTGAATAAATATTTCCCCGGCAGAGTGCATAAAAGAATATCTGATCATTCCCAGATGCTTTACTATATACTGAAATATATTCGTCCTGCTTCATAAAATCATAGATTGAGAGGAGAGACAGTGATATGGAAATTAATAAATATTACGATTTCTCACCATTGAAAGAGAAGTGGAAGATGCTTTATGAGTTGAACGAAGATTTAACCCCATATCAAAGCGATCGTTACGCCCAGATAGCATATTCGAATTATCTTCCATACGAGATTGTACTGAAGGCAAGGCCAGTTTTTTTTGAGATCGTTGATAATAATGAGACGATCATGATCATTCCGCTTTGTAAAAATTGGTTCACCAATAAATATTTCGCTTTCGGATATCACGCAACATATGGATATATTGATTTCATATACAGCAAAGAGATCAGTGAAGGCAAACTGGAGGAATGTCTTTGCCTTCTCGCACAGGAACTTAAGGGCTGCAGTCTTAGTCTGAATCGTTTGAGAGAGAATAGTCATCTATGCCGCCATTTGATGGAAAGATATAAACCGAAAGAGACCATAAGTTGTACACATATCGATTTAGCCGCTTCCTATGATGATTATTTTACTTCAATCAGCAAAAAAACTCGGCAACATATCAGAGTAGCTTATCGGAAGCTTCAGGAAGAAAACAAGGAAGTTTCCCTCAAACTCATCTACAGACAGCCTCTTTCCGAGGAGGAATTGTCTAGAATGATCGATTTATATGCCGTCAGAAGAAAGTCAAGATATGGTCACAATGAGGGTTTAATATATAAAAATTTCCTGAAGAAGTTTGACATTTGTTCAATGGCGATGAAAAAGCTGGATAACAGCGCGCATTTTATACTTTATATTGACGGCTGCCAAGTGGCTTTCTGTAACGGATTTATATCCCAGGACAATCATTCTATTATTTTACCGAGATTGGCAATAGATGTTGAATATGCTAGATTCAGCCCTGGGATCCTGCTTCTGAATGAAAGCATCATTAAAATATGCGAGCTTAGAATTGCAGAGTGTATTGACATGATCCATGGAGAAGAACGGTACAAGTTTGAAATGGGAGCAGAAGCACACTATTCCTATGATTTTGATTTGAACTTATAATATTGGGTTTTTGGTTATCAATTGTATCGCTTCGGCACCATGTAGTCATCACCATAATATAGCCGGAGAATGGTGTCCCATTCCTTTGGCACGGATAATTCCGTATTTTCGAAAGGGACGCGGATAATTTCATCCAGCAAGGACATTTTGAATACAAGTTTTAAATAAACGAATCGTTCGTTACTGAAAAAAGCAAGGTCCGGATTTTCCTTATTTCCAATCTGACTTATTGATTTGTATAGATTTAGCTTCGCCTTCTTGCTGAAGAGTTTCCCCAGAAAGGCTGTTCCGTAGGCAAAGATCTTCTTCTTGAGAGGATAATTGGAGTACAGGTAATCTGTCTTCAGCATGCCGTAAGCCGTTTTCAGCAGTGCTAATTTGACAGTGCGTTTTATCTTGTCTGATGGAAGGGAATCGACCAAGACGATTTCAGTAAAAATATCCGGATTTTGCTTAAGCGTAATAGTGGGCAATTTGTCCTGATAGTCAAGTAACAGACCATAATCATCATTATATCTGCCGCTGTTGGCTTCGAACTTGTTGAAATCACTGCGTAGCATCATGATATCAGCATCATTGTCCCATTCGATGAAACCTTTTTCCCTGATCGCTCCAAGTAAAGTCCCGCAGGTCAGCATATAGCGAATGTTATCTTTTCGGCTTATTTCTTCAATGGTCTTAAGGATTTCAAGATATTTGATTTGATCGTTATTCTTGTTCATACTGAAATAGCCTGCCTTTCGGTTTGCTTATCTCTTTCGGATTTTTCGCAGTATTCTCGATTCAACTACGATCTGTTTTGCTTTGATAAGATCATTTACGTTGTCGATCTCTGTCCATTCAAACTCGGAAACGTCAACAGCTTCCAACTGAAACTGATCTTCAAAAATCATATCGACTAGAGCGGTTTCATACCATTCATTATATAACTCATTATTAAGCATGTTTTCAATTTTTGCTCTCAATTGAGCTGCAGCTGTTTTGTTAAGCTTTGTTATCCCGACATATTCTCCGGAATATTCACGCAGCTCATTGCTCATGACAACGACTTTTCCATATTGTTGCGCCACTTTATAATCGGCCTGAGTGGTGATTGAAGAATCGTAGAACACAGCCGCCTGATGCTTTGATTCGATAATAAATTGAAGAAGCATTTCACTGATGATCACATCAGAATTGAAGATTACGACCTCATCGTCTAAATGTTCTCTGGCAAACCATAGAGAAGCAATGCTATTTGTTACACGATAGAATGGATTGCTGACGATGGTACAGTTGTGATATTTTGATAATACTTCTGCGATGCGTTCCTTCTTATAGCCCACGACAACAACAATTTCACAAGTGCAATTGTGGTTTATCAACTCAATAGTTCGTTCAATAACCGTTTTGCCATCTGAAATCTGCAGAAGGCTTTTTGGCGAAATATCAGTCAGCGGTTTAAGCCTGGTTCCAAGGCCGGCAGCCAATAGTATTACTTTCATATTCATTCCTCCTTCAGTACTATGTGCGGTGGCAGATAAGTAACTACCATAGCAACAAACCGATTCTATACAAATAGTCTTTTGGCGGGAATACAACATTAATGTCAAGAGTCTCTTTCATCAGTGCTATGACATTGACACCGGTCGCTTCAAGCGGTATCCGGGACAGATCCGGGTATCTGCAGCTTTCTTCTGAGCAGCCATCTTTGCACAGTTTGCAGGAGCCCCCTATGAATGATACCGCCATTGGGCTATTGTTTTTATATAGAATTTCTTCTAATTCAAGCATAGCTCTGTGAAGAAGGTTAGTTGATTCCACACGGATTATATTGAATTCTTCTTTAGTTCGAAATGGCATTTTACAGTAAACAATTGCCGCGTTGTTGTATTCGTGAAACAACTCAAGATAGTCTATTGTTGGGATTTTGGGAGGGCAGGTCCATTTGTTCTTATAGTTTTTGCAGTGGAAGCATTGTAGTTTTACTTTATTTTCAATTTTTATATTGCTGATATCAACGCTGTTCAATGATAGATATTCCGATTTCTGTGTAACTGCATTTTCTAAAGACGCTAATATATCATCCATGCGAATACCCCCAATCAGTCGAAAGCAAAGCTATTTATTATCAAAATAGCACCTTTATTTCATACTATCAAGCTGTATTTTCTGCAGGAAGCAACCCGCTGAAGCCCGGATGCCCGCTGGAGATAGGATTGGTTTCAATTTGCAGTATATATGAGCTCACGTTTTGCATTAATAAACGAAATAAGTCTTCTACCTGACAAGATAATAGAATTATTTGGTTGGATTATGAATTTTTAGGGAATAAATATAGAATATAATGAGTAGGTCGATATTGGAAAGGCGGTTATGTGGCTATGAACGAATTGATTACTGAAGAAGTCGATAATAAACCGCAAAATAGTCATAATTGTGCTGATGTGACCGCAGATGATTTTTTATCTAATAAAAAGGGCACAATTCTAATAAAGAGAGCATTTGACATCATATTTTCAACATTTGGCCTGATTTGCACGGCTCCCATATTTCTCATTGTGGCAATCTTGATTAAGGCAGACTCGCCGGGACCTGTTTTTTACAAGCAGATCAGGGTCGGTAAGGACGGCAGAGAATTTTTTATCTACAAGTTTCGCAAGATGCGGTCGGATGTCGGCGATAAAGGTCTGAAAATCACTACATCTAACGATTCAAGAATGACAGACATCGGTAAGGTTTTGAGACAATACAAACTTGATGAACTTCCTCAGATTTGGAATGTCTTGAAAGGGGACATGAGTATAGTGGGGCCAAGACCTGAAGTCCCCAACTATGTTGCTCTTTACAATAATGAACAGCGGGAAATATTAAAGATAAAACCAGGGATTACCGATTATGCCTCCCTTGAGTATTTTGACGAAGGGGATTTATTGGAAAAACAAAGCGACCCCAATCTGTTTTATATAGAGACGCTGATGCCAAGCAAGATAGAATTAAACCTCGACTATATCCGAAACATGTCAGTGAAAACTGATTTAAGAATTATCTTTCTAACGTTTCTTAAGATTTTCAGAAAGGTAGGTGAAATAAAATGAGAACGGTTATTTTAGCTGGCGGCAAAGGAGCCAGGTTAAAACCATACACGATAACACTGCCAAAACCACTTGTACCGGTTGTAGATGAGCCGATTTTAGAAATCATTATACGCAATCTCAGGAAGCAAGGTATTGAAGAACTGGATATCTGTGTCAATCATATGGGACATCTCATAGAATCGTATTTTGGCAACGGTGAGGAGTATGGTGTCAAAATCAAATACTCATATGAGAAAAAACCGCTTGGGACTGTGGCGCCAATCAAACTCATCAGCGATCTGCCGGAAAATTTCATTGTAATGAATGGTGACGTCCTTACTGACCTTTCTTATGAAAATCTTTTTAACGAGCACATTAATAGTAAGGCGATACTTACAATTGCGACTTATCAAAGAGAAGAGAACATCGATTACGGGGTGATCCGTATCGACGATGAAGGAACCATCTATGATTTTGGCGAAAAACCTAAAATAAAGCTTGATGTGAGTATGGGAGTCTATGTTTTCAATAAAAGAGTATTTGATTACGTCCCTGACAATAGTGCGTTTGGGCTTGATGATTTAATGCAAGTATTGCTGAAGAATAAAGAGCTGGTCAAAGCCCATCCGCATGCTGGTTACTGGATGGATATTGGAAGACCTTCGGATTATGAGCAAGCTAACGAAGACTACAAGTATTTCCTTGAAAAAACTATTGTATACCAAAGGAAAAAGAAGGAAGGAGTAGTCAGATGAACTGGAAAATACCTTTATTTGATTTACATTTTGAAGATGAAGAGAAGCAGGCAGTGCTCAGAGTCATGGATTCCAAATGGATTTCTTCAGGCAGCGAAACTATTGAATTCGAGAATAGATTTGCCGAGATGCTTGGAGTCAAATATACGGTAGCAGTGAATAGTTGCACTGCAGCTCTTCATTTGGCGGTTCTTGCTCTTGGAATCGGAAAATCTGATGAGGTTATCGTCCCATCCCTGACATTTGCAGCCACGGTAAATGCAGTTTATTACACAGGCGCTAAACCTGTCTTTGCAGACATAGTTTCGAGGAAAGACCTGACAATATCCCCTGATGATGTCAGAAATAAGATCACAGACAAGACGAAGGCGATCATGGTTATGCATTATGGTGGATTTGCATGCAATATGAAGGAAATTATAGATATTGCCGAGCAGTATGATTTGAGAGTTATTGAAGATACAGCTCATGCGCCCGGAGCTACTTATGAGGGCAGAAAACTTGGAACTATCGGCACAGTCGGAGCTTTTTCTTTCTTCTCCAATAAAAATATCACAACTGCAGAAGGAGGAATGATAGCCACAAATGAAGAGGCTATTGCAGAGCAAGCCAGATTGCTGCGTTCGCACGGGATGACGACATCATCTTATGACAGAGCACACGGCCATGCTACAAAATATGATATCAAGCAGGTTGGCTACAACTACCGTCTTGATGACATAAGAGCTTCTATAGGCATAGTACAGCTGGGGAGACTCGCTGAAGATCTTAAGAAAAGGAGACTGCTCGCATCGTTATATCATAAACTGCTCTCTGATGTTTCAGAGATCACTGTTCCGTTTCAAGGTAAAATACAGGAATCAACAAACTATATTTTCCCAATTGTGCTGAATGAAAACTGCCCAGTAGACAGGGACACCTTTAGACAACTGCTTGAAAACGATTTTGGGATTCAGACTAGCGTTCATTATCCGGCAGTGCACCAATTTACGCAATACGAGACTATGAGAACTGCTCTTCCACAGACAGAATATGTTTGTGAACATGAAGTGACTCTGCCAATTTATTTTAGTATGTCAGAAAACGATGTTTGTTACGTTTGCGAAAGTGTGAAAAAAATTCTCGAAAAAAGAAAGGCTTAAATAGATAAGGAGCGCGCAAAGGTATGAAGGTATTGGTATTAAGCGCATATTACACCCCTGAGATTACCGCAGGCATGTACTTGTTTACGAATCTATTCGAGGACATGACGAAGCAGGATTGGAACGTCGAACTCTATTCTCCTTTGCCTACCCGTGGCGTGGATGATGCTACCCGGAAGGCGTATCAGGCTGTAGACCTTGAAACCCAGTATAACGGTAAATTGAAAATACATCGTTTTTATATGCCACGGGAGGGGAAGAACGCAGTACTTCGCGCAGCTCGATATCTGCTGATCAACTTGGTCTTTTTATCGAAAGGTCTAAGTACTTCAGCAGATGTTCTCTTACTGGCAAGCACGCCGCCTACTCAAGGAGCGATAGGAGCCATACTCAAACGGTTAACGGGCATCCATTTTATATACAATCTTCAGGACATCTTCCCGGACTCCCTTGTAAGCACTGGCCTCGCTAAAAAGAATTCCGTTCTTTGGAAAATCGGAAGGAAGATTGAAGATTTCTCCTATAAAAACGCTGACAAGATCATTGTGATTTCTGAGGACTTCAAAACGAACTTACTGGCAAAAGGTGTGCCAGAAGAGAAAATTGAAGTGATCTACAACTGGGTTGATGAAGAAGCCATCGTCCGTGTGGAGAAATGCCAAAATGATCTCTTTTCAAAATACGATCTGGATCAAAACAAATTTTACATCACTTATTGTGGTACAATAGGGCTTACACAAAATATCGAACTGCTGCTTGATGTGGCTGGAGAATTGGCGTTATACTCGGATATTATGTTCATACTGGTAGGAGATGGCGCTTATAAAGAGGAGGCTATGAAAACCGTGGCCTTGAAAAAAATACAAAATGTTAAGTTTCTGCCATTTCAGCCATACAGTGATATTTCAAAAGTGTTCAGCCTAGGAGATGTCGGGTTGGTTATATCAAAAGTCAATGTGGGTCAGAACTCAGTTCCAAGCAAGACATGGAGTATTATGTCGGCCGAGCAGCCTATACTCGCATCATTTGATTTGAATAGTGAACTTTGTTCGATCATAAGAAAAGCTTATTGCGGGTTATGTGTGCCTGCCGGGAATAAAGAAAAGCTCACAGATGCTATCCTTTATTTCTATAGGAATCGCGGAGAGGCGATCCAACAGGGTAAGAATGGACGAAAATATATAATGGGCAACCTGACCAGGAGTCACGGCACTTCGAAATATATTGACATTATCAAACAGTATGATAGCTAACGAATCGAATCGATGATTATACCTCTGATTGTATTGTTGCGGCTATCCTTCAACAGCACTCCAAAAGTTAGATGAAGGGAAAAACACCGATGATGGATTCATCTTACGGAAGGTTGAAAATTTTATTGGTGACACCATTGCCACCGCCTGCAGGAGGCATCACAAGCTGGACAGAACACTATCTTGCTTCCGAAGAAGCTAAAGAAAACTCAATTGCTGTCGTTAACTGCGCAGTAACCGGCAATAGAGTGCAGCGGCCAATGGAGAGACGATTTAAGGATGAATTATTAAGAGCGATCAGAATCAAGAAAGAAATCAGCAATTTGCTGAAATCAGAAAAATTTGATGTCGTGCATTATAATTCCTCCTGCTCTTTAATGGGAATGGTAAAGGATTATTTATGTCTCAGACAGGCAAAAGGTATGGCGAAAATCATAGTGCAATATCATTGCGATACCGCCAACATGGTTCATGGAAGATTATCGGAATTCATGTTCAAAGGATTGAGCCGGCTGGCTGATGAAATACTGTGTCTAAACGACCATTCGAAGCAACACATCCAGCGGATCGCTAAAAGAAAAAGCGTTGTGATTCCAAACTTTATTTCTTTAAAACCCGAATATCAGAAAAAATCATTATCGGATGAAATCAAAACCATCGTTTACGTCGGCCATGTCCTGGTGTCTAAGGGATATGTCGAAATAATAAAAGTAGCAAAAAAATATCCTGATATAAACTTCAAAATTATCGGAGCCCGTCGCGCCGACTATGAATATACTGACTACCCGAATGTAGAATATCTTGGCGAAGTGTCTAAAGAGGTTGTATTTAGCCATCTGCAGACAGCAGATCTGTTCCTGTTTCCAAGCCATTCAGAAGGCTTCCCAATGGCAGTCCTCGAGGCAATGACATGTGGCCTCCCAATTATTGCTACGAAGGTGGGGGCTATACCCGATATGATAGAGGACAAGGGCGGGATATTAATAGATATTGATGACCCGGAAGGAATAGTGAAAGCGATCGATGATTTACAGGGAATCGCGGTTAGGAGAAAAATGTCTGCGTGGAATATTGAAAAGGTAAGAAATTGCTACACTGTTGAGATTGTTATGAAAAAAATATTTCAAATTTACCGTAACCAAAATAAATCCAGATCATATGAAACATAGCCGGCGGGGGGATGAGGATGAATGATATTGAGATGATTTCCATCATTATACCAACTTATCAAAGGCCGCAATTTATCAAAAGGGCTATTGAGAGCTGTTTGTCGCAAACTGGTGTGAAAATCGAAATCATTGTGGTCGATGATAATGGGCTTGATTCAAAAAAGCAAATTGAATTGAAAAACATGCTGTATGAATATATAAAGAGTGGTTCTGTCAAATATATTGCGCATCAAAAGAATATGATGGCTTCGGCGGCAAGGAATACCGGCGCCAGCAAGGCTACTGGAACGTATATCGCATTTTTGGACGATGATGATTGGTTTGAAAACAATAAATTGCATATTCAACTTGAATACATGAAAGTAACCAACTCAGGTGCATGCCTTTGCGGCTTCAGAAGGATTTATGCAAATAAGCAGGTTGAAAGCGTGCCATTACTGGATGGGGACCTCAACTTCAGGTTGCTTTCCTTCAATGTTGACCACTGTGCCGGTAGTACTCTTCTTATGAAAAAAGAAATCTTTGATAAAATCGGCGGATTTGATGAGTCATTTGTCAGACATCAGGATATTGAGTTTATATATCGTGTTTCAAAAGAAACGACAATAAGTGTGGCTCCACAAATTTTGGCTAATATATTCATGCATAAAGACAACACGATGAAAAAAGACGCAAACTATATCAGAGATAACAGGATGCATTTTGTCAAAACCTTTTGGGAAGAAATAAACTGTTTGGAAAAGCAGCAAAGAAATAGAACGCTGGATACACATTATATAGAAATAGCAAAAGCATTTATCAAGCAATATTCTTTTTTTGAAGCGATTCGATGGATAATCAAAACATCAAACCCACTTCACAGCACCCGTAAAATCATACATGATACGAAGGTCCATTTTTCTGACAGATGGGTAGCTAATTCTTAACGATTTACCAGAGGAACGCTATGGAATCAATGTCAATTAAGAAAGCGGCTATAATTTATGCAGCCGCAAAATATTCAACAGTTGTTACGAGCCTGATTTTTACTGCATTTCTTGCGCGTCTATTGAAGCCTGAGTACTATGGGATCGTTGCAGTAGTGTTTGTTTTTGTGACATTTTTCAGAGTCTTATCGGATATGGGTTTAGGATCGTCTGTGATACAAAACAAGGATCTCACTAAAGATGACATCTCCAGTATTTTTACTTTTTCGGTCTATGCATCCGTCGTACTAGCCATTCTTTTTTGTGTTTTGTCTATACCGATTTCAATTATTTATGAAGACGGGGTTTATATTTCAATTTGTTGCAGCCTGTCGGTCGTAGTCCTTCTTTCCACTTTGAACATAATACCAAGCGCCCTAATGATGAAAGATAAAAAGTTTCTTACAATCGGCATACGTATGATTGTGGTTAATGTTGTGTCCGGCATCGCAGCTGTTATATTAGCATTATACGGTGCTAAATATTATTCGCTGGTGATTCAGGTCATAATCGCTTCATTAATCTCATTTATTTGGAACTATAACAGTACAAGACCAAAATTTATGTTGCGATTTGATAGGAACAGCCTCAATAAAATTAAATCGTACGGATCGTATCAATTCGCTTATAATATTTTGAACTATTTTTCAAGGAATTTAGACTATCTGCTGATAGGCAAAGTAATAGGGACCTCGCAATTGGCCTATTATAGTCAGGCGTATTCCTTAATGATGTATCCGTTGACTTATTTGACCTATGTTATCAATCCGGTTCTGCATCCTATTCTTTCAGAATATCAGGACAATAGGAACTATATTTACGAGCAATACATTAAAATTGTTAAGATCCTCTCATTGACAGGTGTGTTTATTACAGCTTTTTGTTTCAGCGCCAGCAGAGAAATTGTGCTGATAATATTTGGCAGCCAATGGTTAGGTTCAATCAATTGCTTTAAGATATTATCGATATCTATATTATTTCAGATGACGACATCAAGCGCAGGCTCTATTTATCTTAGCGTGGGCAATACAAAACTAATGTTTAAGAGCGGGATGGTTTATACGGCATTGATGGTGACGGGGACCATTATGGGGGTAAGAACTGGGGATATCAATATTGTTGCACTATATGTTTCCGCCGTATTAATACTGAGGTTTTTCATTGATTATTATTTTTTGATTAAATTATGCCTTGGCTATTCCGTGGCATCATTCTACAAACTGTTCATTCCGGATATATTCATTTTGTTTGTCCTGCTTGCTGCCACAAAGTTCGCTGCAGTTTTCAGCCCAGGCAATTTGTTTTTATTGGCATTATTTAAACTAGGCATATCTTTCTCAGTCTTTATCGTTTTATTGTTGATAACGAAGCAATACAAATATTTCGCTGTCATATTGCCAAAAAAGAAAATCAAACAGTCTTAGCTTAGAATATTAAATAGAATTAAATTTGATTGACAAGGAGTAAAAATGGAGAAGCCCTCTAAAAGAAAAATAATTTTCATCGCGATTTTCATTATAATTATATCAGGAAGCTGTCTTGTATATGAACACTATCAATATATGATCCCCAAATGGTCAATAGGAATCTACGAAGGGAATACTATATTGGAATTAAAACCGGATCCGGACATCATAAACCCGGTACTGCAAGCGTCTGATATCGATGATGTGAATGCTAAGTTTGTTGCAGACCCTTTTCTCATCAGGGAGAATGGAAAATGGTTTATGTTCTTCGAAATTTATGACCAAGATGAATCAAAGGGATTAATAGGCTTGGCCACAAGCGAAAATGGTGAAAAATGGGAATATCAAAAAGTTGTCTTAGAGGAAAACTATCATTTGTCATATCCTTATGTTTTTGAATGGAACGGTGATTATTATATGATACCGGAAAAAAGCGCCAGTGGTTCTATTAGTTTATATATGGCTAAAGCATTTCCATATCAGTGGGAGCCGGTGAGCGATCTGATACATGGAAATTATGTTGATTCCTCCATAGTCGAATACGATAATCTTTGGTGGATTTTTACAACCGAAAAAGGCGGAGACAATTTGACTAATGGCAATTTGCACCTGTTCTATTCAGACAACCTATTCAGCGGATGGAAAGAGCACGCTGAGAGCCCTGTCATTGAAAACGGCTTAAGTTCAGCAAGACCGGGAGGGAGGATCCTTGTGGACGGAAATGGGATTATTAGATTCGGACAGGACAATTCCGAAACCTATGGTCGAAAAGTGCGTGCATTCAGAGTAGACGAAATATCAAAATCCGAATTTCAAGAAATGGAAATAGGTATTGTTGTAGAGGAGTCTCTTGAGGCTGATACTTGGAATGAGGACGGTATGCACACGGTAGATATACTCGAAGTAGAAGATGGTCACTATGTGGCGGCTGTCGACGGAGTAGATAATATTGAGCACAACGCTATAATGGATCGGTTCAAAGAAATCTTTTTTTAAGAATTAATCAGCAAATACATTAGGGAGTGAATTGCTTTGAAAAAAACCATTCTATTTATTTCTCGCGGGTTGGGGTATGGAGGAGCGCCAAAGATGCTTGCTGCCCTTGCAAATTACTTTGCAGAGCAGAATCATGCAGTATATCTTTATACCTATGAATACGATGCAGAGGAACAAGCTATAGATGCAAGGATCAAGCATATTCTCTGCAAAACGCATTGCAAAGTACGGGGCGTCAGGCGATTCGTGCAAATCATCAACATAAGGGGTATCATAAGAGAAATACAACCTGATGTCGTGATATCATTTACTGACTATCCCAATCTGCTAACATTGCTTGCATCCATCGGAATAAATACTCCTGTAATTGTTTCAGAGAGAGGAAATCCCTATGCAAGAAGCAAAGACAGAGTATACAAATTTATCGCTTCGATGTATCAATTTTCCGAGGGCATAGTATTTCAAACGGAAGGAGCCAGAGATTTCTTCAAAAAAACAATCAGGGATAAGAGCGTTATCATACCTAATCCTGTCATACTGAAAAATTTGCCTGACCGGTGGTCTGGTGAACGGAAAGATGAAATCGTAACAGCTGGCCGCTTTGAGCTTGTTACTAAAAGGCAGGATCTTATATTGCAAGCGATTAAAAAGGTCATAACTGTGCATCCTGATATAAAAATGGTGTTTTACGGTGACGGTGATGATAAGCTGAAAATTGAAAAAATGGTTTATGATCTGGGTTTGGCTCAGCATGTAATCTTAGCAGGTGTAACAAATAATATATTTGAGTCAATAAGATATTCAAAATTATTTGTAATGGCCTCTGATTCAGAAGGGATTCCCAATGCTTTAATAGAAGCGATGTCAGTGGGAATGGCTTGCGTTTCAACAGACTGCAGTCCGGGGGGAGCAAGGCTGTTGATCGAAAATATGAAAAACGGTATGATCGTGCCACGCGGCGATGCGAATGTTTTGGCAGATGCAATGATATTTTTGCTGGATGATGAAAAAAAACGCGAAGAATTCGGCATAGAAGCAATGAAAATCACTGAAAAATTTAAACCGGCAATTATTTATAAAATGTGGGATTCATATATCGATGAAATAATAGCCAGGAGGAATTTAGTGTGAATAAACAGAAAGATATAAATTATGTCAGTTCAAACAGAAGCATTTTAGGCTTTTGTGTGGTTTTCATTTACATTTTTAGCGTTTATATGGCGAATCTGCCGATTCTGCCATCAAAAATCAACACATTTTCTTTGTATGCAATGATTGGATTCACCTTGTTAAAAATGATATCTGAACTGGAAAGGTTTAACATACGCTCTTATACTTACTGGTATTTTTCACTGATTCTGTTTGCTCTAATGACGCATTTTTATTCGACGGATCCTAGCGTTGTAATAGAGTCCGTATACAACTTGGCAACAATTATTGCCATTACTTTTGTTATTAATTATTATATAAATGAAAATGAAGATTTTCGCATCATCATCTGTTTTTTTGCTTTTTCAGGAGTTGTTTTATCCATATTCATGATTAAAATGGGCTTGTTAAATTATGATTTCCGGCAGGAAAATGCCGTTTTAGGCAATGCCAATGCTTTTGCTTTGATCTTGACGATTTCTTTGATGTGTTTAATCTGGCTTATTTTCTACGGCAATATCAGGCTGATTTTATTATATGTCGGTGGATCAAGTCTTATGTTATATTTACTATTACTGACAGGCGCGCGAAAATATATAATCATCAGCTTAATTTTTGTATATATCATAATTTTCCAGAAATATTATGAAAACTATAAGAAACAATTGATATTCGGTACCTTTCTGTTTTTACTCGCTATTACTTCTTTATTCTATATCATATTTGAGTACAAACCGATTTATGATATTATTGGCTTCCGATTTGAGGGGTTAATTAATGCTATAACGGGGCATGGGAAAATAGACCTGTCTACTTTAAGAAGAGAGCGCATGATTGAATTCGGCTGGTCAGTTTTCAAGGAGAAACCACTACTGGGATATGGTCTTGACAATTTTAAAGTCTTATACTATATAAGTGGAGGATCTTACAATTATGCCCATAACAATTATATAGAATTGCTTGTGGATTTTGGGATTCTGGGATTTTCATTATATTATGGATATATTCTTTATTTATTGTATCAATTGAAAAAGATCAAGCGTGACAGTTTGGGAATCAGAGATTTTCTAATAGCCACACTGATCGTCTTTCTCGTTAATGATTATGGCGCTGTAACATACAACCTTATCCAGATCCAATTGTTTTATGCTTTCGCAAGCAGCTACGTTTGGATCAAGAAAAGACAGGGGACTATTGAATATCGACCCTGATACCTGTATTGGATGCAATTGACGATGACGGATCGGCCCTATTAAATTGCAAATGGAAGCCTGGTGTATTATAATTACAATATTGATAGGTGCTAAGGAGCAGAACCAATAAGGAGAAAAAGAATATATGGAGAATCAGAATAGAAGAGACAACCATCTGAATCATATAATTGGAGTCGTAATAAAGCGACTATGGATCATTGTATTATGTGCTATCATAGGGACAGCCGGAGCTTTCCTTGCAAGCACTTATTTTATTGAAAAAGAATATACTTCTTCTGTGTCAATGTATGTAACTCCTGAAATGAAAAATCCAACCGCCGGTGAAGCGCTCAATTATTTGTATTATGCACAGCAGATTGTGGATACATATACACATATCTTACAGACAACTTCTTTTATGAGATCTGTAGCAGATACCAGTAATCTTGGATATACTGCGGAACAGCTTGGTAGAATGATCAAGGTTGAAGTTTTGGACGAAACAGAAATTATACGTATAAGTGTTACGTCCAATTCCCCGGAAGATTCCTACAGGTTAGCAAACACGGCGGCAGTGATGGCCCCTGAAAAAATCATGGAAATAAAGACAGCTAACTCCGTAAGCGTTGTTGACAAAGCTGTGATTCCTAAGAAGCCTAGTAGTCCTAATATATTGATGAATACTATTATTGGACTGGTACTGGGATTGGGGATTGGTTATTTCATTATAAATATATTAGAACTGTTCGATAACCGTATAAAAGATGAAGATGACTTTTTGAAAAATTATGACATTCCGATACTTGGAATAATACCGAAAATAAACGAAAACTAGGAGGTCAAACCGGATGGAAGGACAGTGCAATAATAGAACCAAACAGGATCCAAAATTGATTTCCAACTCAGATGAAGAGAATTTATTGAATCAGAATGAAAAGATTCAAAATCCTTCAACCAAAGCATTAATGCTAAAAGAGAGTACGAAGTTCTACGTAAAAGAAGCCTACAAAACGCTGCGCGCGAATTTAACATTGACTTTAAAGAAAGAGGGCTGTAAGAAAATCATCATAACCAGTGCACTTCCAAATGAGGGCAAAACAACGAACTGTTGCAACATTGGTATTACGTTCGCCCAAATGAATTCCAAGGTGTTGATTATTGACTGTGATTTGAGAAAACCGTCCATACATAATAAGTTTTCGCTTTCGCAGGAACCGGGGATATCTGAGGTTCTTAAAGGTGACTCAACATTGGAGAATGCTATACAGACTACAGAATTTTCGAATCTGAAAGTATTATGCGCAGGAAAAATTCCGTCAAATCCGGTTGAACTCCTGGATAGTCCTGAAATGGAAAAACTGATCAATGAGGCTTCAGAACAGTATGACTATATCCTTCTTGATATGCCTCCAGTGAATCTGCTGGCTGACGTCATTACAGTGAATGACTTGGTAGATGGAATTGTGTTGGTCATCAGGGAAGGTAGTACGAAACATTCCGAATTTCAAAGGGCCTTGGCGAGCTTGAATTTTGCCCGGGCAAAAATTCTGGGCATTATAATGAACGATGTGAATATTGATAGAATTTATGGATCGCAATATGCTCACAAAAAATATGGGAAATATTACTAAAGTCAGAGTGTTAAAACATATCTTTTGGAATATCGAACAGGAGCTGTATTAACAATGAATCTATATAAACAAATCACTAGAAAAGAGGAAAAAATTTCTATAATCGGGTTGGGCTATGTTGGAATTCCCATTGCTGTAGCTTTTGCTAAAAAAGCCAGCGTGATTGGCTTTGATATAAATCAATCAAAAATGAACCTATATATGCGAGGGATAGATCCGACTAAGGAAGTAGGTAACGAAGAAATCAAATCAACTTCTATTGAGTTTACTACCGATGAAAAAAAATTGAGAGATGCAAGATTTCATATTGTTGCTGTTCCGACCCCTGTAAATCCGGATCATACGCCTGATCTTAAGCCTATAGAATCTGCCAGCAGGATCCTTGGCAGAAATTTGGTTAAAGGATCAGTTGTAGTATATGAATCCACTGTATATCCAGGGGTCACAGAAGAAATATGTGTCCCTATCCTCGAGCAAGAATCCGGCTTAAAATGCGGTATAGATTTTAAAGTTGGTTATTCCCCTGAACGAATCAACCCGGGAGATAAAAATCACAGATTAGAGCATATAGTAAAAGTTGTATCTGGAATGGATGAAGAATCGCTGGACACCATTGCAAAAGTTTATGAACTGGTTATTCAGGCCGGTATCTACAAAGCAGAGAGCATAAAAGTTGCAGAGGCTGCTAAAGTGATTGAGAATTCTCAGAGAGACATCAATATTGCTTTCATGAATGAACTGTCTATTATTTTTAACAAAATGGGGATCGATACCAAAGCTGTCCTAAAGGCGGCTGGAACAAAATGGAATTTTTTAAAATATACACCTGGCTTAGTCGGAGGGCATTGTATTGGTGTTGACCCGTATTATTTGACTTATAAAGCAGAACAATTGGGTTACCATTCTCAAATAATACTAACCGGCAGAAGGATCAACGATGATATGGCCCATTATGTCGCAGAAAACCTGGTAAAAGCGTTGATTCGCGCGGATATTCATGTTAAAAATGCAAGGGTCGGCATATTAGGTTTAACATTTAAAGAGAACTGCCCTGATACGAGAAACACAAAAGTAATGGATATAGTAAAAGAACTGAATGAATATGGGATCCACCCACTTATTACTGATGCTAGAGCAGAGGCTTCAGAAGCCAGAAAAGAATATGGGGTCGACCTGGTTAGTATTGATCAAATAAGGGACATGGACGCTATTATTATCGCAGTTGCTCATGACGAATATCTTCATTTTTCAATTGAAGATATGAACAAGCTTTTCAAAATCAGCCCTGACAGACGTAAGACCCTGGTTGACGTAAAAGGGATCATGGATAAAAACGAATATGAAGCTGCGGGCTATCTGTATTGGAGGTTATAGCAATGCAATACAGGGAATTGAAATTTTCCGAGGATTCCGTTTTTCTTATAACAGGCGGTGCGGGGTTTATTGGCTCTAATATCACCGAAGCTATTTTGGCAATGGGCTATAAGGTAAAATGCCTTGACAATTTCACTACAGGCAAATGGAAGAATATCGAAACATTTATCGATAATCCGAATTATGAGTATATTGAAGGAGATATACGGGATTTTGGAATATGCCTACAAGCATGCGAAGATGTGAATTATGTGCTTCATCAAGCAGCTTGGGGGAGCGTACCCAAAAGCATAAATATGCCTATTGAGTATGGCGAAATCAATATTATGGGCACAATAAACATGTTGGAAGCTGCGAGAAAAAATCAAGTTGAAAAATTCATATATGCTTCAAGCTCTTCTGTTTATGGAGATGAAGCAAAACTGCCAAAAAAAGAAGGAAATGAAGGCAAACTGCTTTCCCCTTATGCGCTGACAAAAAAGGTCGATGAAGAGTATGGCAGGTTATATACAGAACTATATAATCTGGATACTTACGGGCTGAGATATTTTAATGTATTTGGGAAAAAGCAGGACCCAAATGGCGCTTATGCGGCGGTTATACCCAAGTTTATTATGCAGTTGCTCAATGATGAGCGCCCTAAGATCAACGGTGATGGTAAACAAAGCCGGGATTTTACTTATATCGAAAATGTGATCGAAGCAAATCTTAAAGCTTGCAAAGCATCGCATGAGGCAGCAGGTAAAGTCTATAACATAGCTTATGGGGAGAGGAAATATTTAATCGATGTGTACTTTGAAATGTGCAAAGTATTACAGAAAAATATAGAACCCGAATTTGTTGATGAGCGAATAGGAGATATCAGACATAGCCATGCTGATATTGGCAACGCAAAAGAATTTTTAGGTTATGAACCGCAATGGGATTTTAACAAAGGAATCAATGCAACCATCGAATGGTATAAAGATATAAAGGCACAGATATAAGATTTGTCACAAAATTCAAAATAATCCATTGACAAAACAATTCTCTGTGATATATTTTATTTAAGCGGTTAAATTTTATCGCAGCTTCGAAAAAGGCAAACTTGTCGAAAGACAAGGACGCAAAACCACGGATCTACTGCAATTATGCAATGACAGCCGGGTTGCCGAAGAACAGAGGGATAATAAATGACTTTGTTCTTTGACAAGTTTAGCGAACTGGGAAAGGAGAATATCGTCATGAAGAATAAGACTTACAGCTTGGATAGTTTCACTGATAAATTTAGAAAATCTGATATTAATGACACTGAAAGAAATTTTCAAAAATGGCTTTCTGGAAAAGAAGAATATGAACAACTTCTTCACAGGGTATTTGGAAAAGAAGGAATAAGGAAAGCAAAAAATGAAATATTAGAAAAATAATTGTGCTATATCATGTGACAAAAAGAATGGGTTCAAAAAATAATAAAACCGGGTGTAATTTTACACCCGGTTTTATTATAAACCTATTTTATCACAACATGATTCGTCTCAAAAGTCCCGAGAGGCCATGGTCCTATTGGTGTCAAGCTGCCTATATCTTTATGATTTATTATGGTAATATCAACAGGATTTGTCAAGTTTCTCATAGTATAACCTAATTGTAAACCATATCCTTTGTTGTAATTTGTTAGAAGATTTTCAATGACAACATTCTGGACAAATTCATTTGAATAGTTTGGCTCAAAATTAAGGCCGGCTTCCGGACAATTTCCATTTGCATTATTCAGTATGCAGTCTTTTATGGTCAGGTTTTTAGCACTTATTACAGATATATTCGACCTTCTGCTATTATAGATATATGCTCTTTCGATTGTAACATTTTCGCAGTACATTACGGAAGGAGCAACTGCGTTAACGGCGCTTCCAATATAGATGCCGTCACCCCAGCAATCAGATATGGTTATATCGGCGATATAAACATCCTTGCAGCCATACATGGATATTCCAAAACCCCATTGCCCGGTTGTACCGGTATGGATCGCTTTATCCCCAATGATTTTGCCACCGGTAATTGAGACATTGGAGGCCTGCCATATGTTTATAATATTGTATGATTCTGAACTTGTTGCTTTCGATTTCAAAATAGCGTTGTTGGAAAGCATTAGTTTTACATTGCTTTTCAAACTAATTTTTGTCAATGGGTTGACTAAATATGTTCCATCAGGGATATAGACTGTGCCTCCGCCTTTGCTATATGCAGCTAATATCGCATTATTTATGGATGCTGTATCATCAGTAATGCCATCACCTTTGGCGCCATATTGTGTTTTAACATTTAATGCATCAGCTGGAACGGTTGTTGGGGTGCTGGTCGCAGGCGCAAGCACATTGATTTTGACTTCTTTATATGCAGAGTTGTATGCGACAGCATCAGTAGGTGTAAAGGTTACTTTCAGAATCTGGGAAGCGCCAGCGCTGAGAACTGTTCCGGCAGCAGGGCTATAGGAATATGTACCTGCTACTGCAGTGCCGTTGTAAGTTGCTGCCGCTTTTAGCTGTGTGCTGCTCAGTGCTGTTCCTGCAGTTATATCTGCAGGGGTCGCCCAATTGATCACCGGGGTGACTTTGACCGGATTCAAAACATTGATTTTAACTTCAAAATATGCAGAGCTATATTTGACAGCATCGGTAGGTATAAAGGTTACTTTCAGAATCTGGGAAGCGCCAGCGCTGAGAACTGTTCCGGCAGCAGGGCTATAGGAATATGTACCTGCAACTGCTGTGCCGTTGTATGTTGCTGCTGCATTAAGCTGTGTGCTGCTCAGAGCTGTTCCTGCAGTTATATCTGCCGGAGCTGCCCAAGTGATTGACGGTGTAGCTTTGGTCGAATCCAAAACATTGATTTTGACTTCTTTATATGCAGTGTTGTATACACGCTTGTTGGAAGGTGTAAAGGTGACCTTCAGCGTTTGCTGACTGCCGGGGCTTAACACTGTGCCAGTTCCCGGACTATAAGTATAAGTTCCGTAAACCGCAGTTCCATTGTATGTCGCAGATGCATTCAGTTGAGTGCTGCTTAGTTTAGTGCCATAAGTTATGTCTTGTGGATTTGCCCAATTGATAGTCACAGTCTTTTTGGTGTATGTGGTGCTGTTTTTTGTTGCCGCATATGCGAAAGCTGAACCAAATAATGCAAACACTAAGACCAAAACGATTACTTGAAATATTCTTTTTTTCATTTTATTCACCTCTTAATACTTCATCTTGGAGCAATGTCCTTTATGCCCTGAAAGGACAACTTCTCCTCGGAAAGGATGTTCTTTGTATATTCAACCCTTTTAAATACTTCCGGGCAAATAAAATAAAGACTTTCGGCAACCCGGCTGTCATGGCCAATTTGGCCGTAGACCCGTGGCTTTGCGTCTCTGCCTTTCGACAGATTTGCGGATTCGCTTTCTTTTTTCTTCTTTATTCTAAAGAAATATTTACTTGTGGGATTGTTTTTATCGCTTATTTCATTTAGTTCTTTTAATATGATATATTATATATGATTATATTTTCGAATACAACTACTTTTTTCTGACAATTTATGTTTGATTAAATGAACAGCATATCCATGTCACTTGTATATCCATAAAATTAACTTTATGATAAAATATACTATGATAAATCAACGAAAAGAGATTGATCTTAATTTATTTGAATTGTAATTTCAAATTATTTAATAAGGTATGAATCAATGATAGATATCCATTCACATATTCTGCCCGGCATAGACGATGGCGCAAAGGATCCGGAAGAATCAGCAAAATTAATTGAAACCCTGCAGAAGCAGGGCATCACTTTACTTGCGCTGACGCCGCATTTTTACCCACATAGGGAACCTATGGACCGTTTTATTTTGAGAAGAGAAAAGGCGTACGAATTGATCAAGAGGATCGACACCGATATGCAGTTCGTGTTAGCCAGTGAAACATTTTTGGCTGAAAATCTTTTGTTGAATGAAGGTATAGAAGATCTATGCATGGGACATACAAAATTTCTGCTGCTTGAACTTCCCTTCACCCGTGAATGGAACGCGAGAACATACAGACTGATCGAGGGGCTGATGAGCAAATTTGGCATCCGTCCCATCATTGCCCATATTGAAAGGTATCCGGCAATGAATAGAAACGCAGATCGTGAAAACATTCTGAAGAATTTATCTGATATGGGGTGCATGTTTCAAATCGATACCGATTCTGTAACCAACTTAAGGACGAGGTACAGCATGCTCAAACTTATCAAAAGCGGATGGGTCGATTTTATCGGCTCTGACTGCCATGACCTGACAGTCAGAAAACCTCAATTTGACAAATTCAATGGCATAGTCAGAAAGAAGCTTGGCCAGGAATATCTGGACCGGTTCGAAAAAAACGCTTTGGACGTATTGAAATAACAAACGAAGTTTATTCTATTATTAACAAAGGGGTGAGTTATGTTTACCATTTTTAGCCCTGAGGAACAGAAGTATCCAATCAAGATCTGGCTCGAAAATGAAGAACAACTTGAAAAAGAGTGTTTGAATCAGGCAAAAAATTTATCTAATCTGCCTTTTTTGCATAAATGGGTGGCGCTAATGCCTGATGCTCATTCCGGATATGGCATGCCCATCGGAGGAGTGATCGCGACTGAACAGGTCATCATACCCAATGCGGTGGGTGTGGACATCGGCTGCGGCATGGAGTTTGTCCAGACTGATATTCCGGTCGACATATTGATCAGAACAGGAACCCCAAACGGGAAGCTTGCGCAGGCAATCATAGGAGATATTTTAAGAAATACGCCCACTGGATTTGAGCATCATAACCAAAAACAGGCTTGTGCTTCTGTAGAAAATTTTCTGGTTGAACTGACGCCGGAGCAAAGGGGGAAAATGCCCGGCATGCTGATGCATCAGCTGGAAGATGCACACTATCAAGTGGGCACTCTGGGATCCGGAAATCATTTCATCGAATTGCAGTCTGACGACCAGGGGAAACTTGGGATCATGGTACACTCCGGATCGCGAAATCTCGGTTTTAAAATATGTAATTATTACAACGGCAAAGCCAGGGAACTTAACAAGAAGGAAAACTCCACAGTGCTTCCTGAATGGGACCTTGCTTATTTATACACTGAAAGCGAAACCGGTCGTGAATATATAAGTTGGATGAACCTTGCGCTGGATTTTGCCAGAGAAAATCGTCGCATCATGCGTGAGAGGGTAGAAAACACAGTTAAAAATCTGGTCAGAAAATATACGAATATCGTTCACATACAGATTTCTGAACCGATAAGCTGCCATCATAATTACGCTGCCCTTGAGGAGCACTACGGGAAAACGGTTTGGGTCCACAGAAAAGGTGCCATCCGTGCGGGAAAGGGCGAGTCCGGTATTGTTCCGGGTGCCATGGGTACGTATTCCTATATCGTTGCCGGCAAAGGGAATCCCGAAAGTTTTGAATCCTGCTCTCATGGAGCCGGAAGGCTCATGAGTCGAACGGATGCCAAGGAAAAGTTCACTGTCCAGGAGACGGTAAATGATCTGAAATCCCTGGGCGTTTTTTTGGGGAAAACTAAGAGAAGCGACGTAGGGGAAGAATGCCGATTTGCTTATAAAGAAATTGATTTCGTTATATCGAACGAAACTGATTTGATCGAAGTCAAAAAAAGACTCAAAACAGTTGCTGTTGTTAAAGGATAAAGAACGGAGCGTTTATGGAAGTCAGAAAAAGAATTGGAAACCTGAGAAATCTGATGAAACAATCTGGGCTGGATGCGTATATCATACCCAGTTCGGACGATCACCTAAGCGAATATGTATCAGATCATTACAAAGCCAGGGAATGGATATCCGGATTTACCGGGTCAGCCGGTACTGTTGTTGTAACCATAGAGGAGGCTGGCCTCTGGACGGATGGCAGATATTATATTCAAGCCAATGAACAACTTAAAAATTCGGGCATAAAACTGTTTCGGGAGGCGGATCCCGGAGTCCCGTCATATTCGGAATGGCTGAAAAATAAAATACATAAAAACGGAAGGGTCGGGCTGGACGGAAATATCTTTTCCACTGCAAATGTTAAGGAATTAGAAAAAAGATTCAACGAAAAAGGAATAGAACTGGATTGTGTGCAGGATCTGATATCAGAATTATGGAAAGACAGGACGCATTTACCCGGTGGGAAGATTTTTATACATGATGTAAGATTTGCTGGCAAATCCAGGACAGAAAAATTAGCTGTGGTGAGAAAAGAAATGAAAAAGTCCGGCGCAAACTATCAGCTTTTGACAATGCTGGACGATATTGCCTGGCTGCTGAACATTCGGGGGAATGACGTGCCAAACAATCCTGTGGTCATTTGCAATGTGATTGTAACCCCGGAGGTGTGCAACCTTTTTGTGGATCCTTTAAAAGTTGATCCCGACGTGAGAGCAGAACTGGAATCAGACGGAATCGTCCTGATGGAGCCGGAGAAAATCATAGACTGCCTTACATCGCTTTCAGAAAAGGACACAATTATCCTGGACCCGGAATCGACAAACTTTTGCTTGTTTAATGCGATCAATCATGATGCTTCAAAGCTGCTGCTACCTGATATTACAACCAAGGCAAAAGCTATCAAGAACCGGATTGAAATACGCAATCTGAAGGAATGCCAGGTTACTGACGGGATAGCAATGGTCCGATTCATCAGGTGGCTTAAATCATCGATAAACACAGAGGAAATAACAGAAATAAGCGCTTCTGAAAAACTCGGGGATTTCAGGAAAATGGCGGATCTCTATTCGCAACCCAGCTTTGATACGATAGCAGCTTATAAAAGCCATGCAGCAATGATGCATTACAAAGCCACAGAAGAATCCGACTCTAAGCTTGAAAGCGAAGGCTTCCTGCTGATCGATTCTGGCGGGCAGTATTTGAATGGAACAACTGATATTACCAGAACAATCGTGCTTGGAAAACTGACTGCCGAACAAAAGAGGGATTTTACCCTGGTATTGAAGGGGCATATCGCGTTGGGATCTGCAAGATTCCTGAAGGGGACCAGCGGACCCGCACTGGACGTTCTGGCAAGAGAACCGATCTGGCGACACGGAATGGATTATAAATGCGGAACCGGTCATGGGGTGGGATTTTTCCTGAATGTTCATGAAGGCCCTCATAGAATCAGCCAGATCCCAAATAAAGTACCTTTAGAGGAGGGAATGGTTGTAACCAACGAACCCGGTATTTATAAAGAGGGTAAATATGGAATCAGAATTGAAAATATGATGCTGGTTAGAAAAGAAACGCAGAACGAATTCGGGAGATTCCTGAAATTTGAACCGCTGACTTGGTGTCCTATTGACCTGGAAGCAATTGACGCCGGTATGCTGACATCAGAAGAAATCATATGGATCAATGATTACCACGATCAGGTTTATAAAAAACTCTCGCCACATTTAACAGCAGACGAAAAAATATGGCTGAAAAATGAAACCCGAAGGATCAGCCAGCATCTTAAATGATAAATCTCAAGTGGAAATAATAAGAGCCGCCTTTAAAGGCGGCTCTTCGTCATCAATTTTCCTAACTGTCAGCAAGGTTAACAAGTTGCAAGCGGGCAATCAGTCATTTGCCAGTCCGGCCTTGTCGATGATGTAGAAAACAAGGCTGAGAACCATACCCACGATGGTGGCCAGGCACATTCCCTTAAGCTGAACTTGTCCAATCTGGATGAAGGCTCCGGAAAGACCTGTAACAAATACAACGGCTGATAAAGCCAGATTGCGTCCGCGGCTGTAATCCACTTTCTTATCCACGATCAGTCTGAGCCCGGATGCTGCAATCATCCCGTAGAGAAGGAAACTGACTCCACCCATGACAGGGCTTGGTATCGTCATGATCAGTCCGGAAGCTTTTCCGATGAAAGCAAGCAGAATGGAAAATACCGCCGCGCCGCCGATGACCCAGACGCTGTACACTTTTGTTACAGCCATAACGCCGATATTTTCACCGTAAGTTGTAGTAGGAACGGACCCGAGAAGACCGGAGAGAGTTGTGGAAATGCCGTCTCCCAGAAGAGACCTGTGAAGTCCCGGATCCCTGATCAGATCCTTTCCGACGATCTCACTGGTGACTACCTGATGTCCGATATGTTCGGAAATAACTACCAGAGATGCAGGGATTATGATCAGGATCGCTGAAAGATCAAATGCCGGAAACTGGAAGTTAGGAAGTGCAAAAACAGAAGCGTCTTTCACTGCTGTAAAATCAACAAGGCCCAGCGGCAGAGATACGACGTAACCAACGCAGATGGATATCAGAATCGCGATAGCTGCCAAAAATCCCTTGAAAAGAACCTGCCCGAAAACCGCCACAAGCAGAGTCACTAAAAATACGATCACAAATTTCGGATTGATCGCCGTATAAGTATCATTGAGGATGAGGCCCGCATTACTGGCGGCCACACCAGCCAGTTCAAGTCCGATCAGCGCGACGATAGGACCCATTGCCGCAGGCGGCAGTAAAACATCGATCCAATCCAGGCCAACCACCTTGATGATCCCGGCGACTGCACAAAAGATCAGCCCTGAAACCACGAATCCACCCAATGCATAGGGATATCCCATTTGAGGATTGGCCAGAATCAGGAACGTCGGAGAAAGAAAGGCAAAACTGGAACCCAGGTAAGCAGGCGATTTCCCTTGGGTCATAAAAATAAAAATCAAGGTGCCGATACCGTTCATCAGCAGGACGATTGCGGGATTGATCCCGAAAAGCCACGGCACAAGCACTGATGCGCTGAACATGGCGAATGTGTGCTGGATGCTGAGAGGAATTCCCCGTGCAAGAGATACCCGCTCATTTACTTGGATGATTCTGCGTTCTTCCTTCATAGTATTTCTCCTCTTAAATTAAGTAAAATAATTAATAAATAGAAGTGCATAAAACGTTTAAGATTAAATAGACCAGGAAAATTTTTTCATAAAAAAACTCCCTGATGGGGAGTTAAAAACACGGCTTGCCGCCGCTGGCACTTCCTGTTTTTAGTACCTCGGACAGAATATCATGATCTGGTATTTATTTCAAGTATTTTAGCAAAAAGAGTATGGCTTTCCTGCTAAAATTATTAGCGTTGATATTCCAATAAGGAAGTGATAAACTCAAAATTAGTAAGCAAGCCGGATTATTAATGGAGGGATCAATTATGGATTGGAAATTTGTTCTGATATTAATTTTTGCGATTTTTGTTGCGATTTTTGCAATACAAAATGCAGCCCCTGTGGATATTCAATTTCTGAACTTCGAATTCAATAACGTTTCTCAAGCTGTGGTGATCCTTGTTTCTGCCATCGCCGGTGCATTTATCGTCATGCTTTTCAGCATCATCCGGTGGATTAAATATACGACCAAGCTGAAGGGTTCCAGCAAGTCGATTTCCTCACTGGAATCCGAATTGAAACAGTTGAAAGAGAAACTTGAACAAGAGACTGCAAAAGGAGAAGCATCAAATCGGCAGGTGGCGGAGACACTTGAAGAATTGAAAAAAACGCAGCAAGCGCTGGAAGAAGCAAAAGCTGCGAAGGCTTTGCCAGCCGTAGAGCTGAACACTTCAGATGATGAACAGATTACCGTTCCTACAGAAATAGAAATCAGCGATACCGCTTCGGGAACTGAGCAAAAAACAGAGGAGTCAAAGACTGAAAACGTCAGCGGGATCCGAAAGTGGCTGGGGTTTTGATGGGCGGCATGATTTGCTGAGTGATGAATAGTACCGGAAATAAAACCAGCCCAAAAGGTTGGTTTTATATTTATGCAAAACAGACAAAGGAGAACAGATATGCATCCTGAAAACGAATATGTGTATGAAGTGGAGACCGAAGCGGCGGATCTGAATGAAAGCGGTATTCTGAAGCCCTATGCGTATCAGAAGCTCTTTGCACGGGTAGTGGAGCAGCATTTGAATAAAATAAATATAAACGTTGATACGACCATGAAATATGGGCTTGCATGGGCGTTGATCTCTATGACGCTGGAAATTGAGAAGCCGGTCAGCGGGTGTATCAGACTTTTTGCGAAAACCTGGCATTCTGAAAGGCATGGGCCATTTTTCAGGCGTGAAATGATTGCAATGGATGCAAACGGCGATATTGTTTTCAACGGGGCAACCTTTTCTGTTTTGCTGGATATTAAGAAAAGGTCGTTCTACAGAAAAAGGGAACTGCCATTTCCCATTATGGAACCAATCGAAGTATATACGGTCAAAGCTAAACCGACGAAAAAGCTGAAGATGGATTACTTTAAAGTGGATGAGCGAGTCGTTCGCAACAGCTACATCGACCGACTCGGACATACAAATAATTGCCGTTACGGCGAATTCGCCTATGACGTTTTTTCCGAAGAAGAGAGGCGCAACCTCATGGCTCTCAGACGGCTTGAGTTCTACTTTTCATCGGAACTCAGGCTTGATGATCAGTTTTCGATTCTGAAAGCTTATGAAGAAAATGCAATTTTAGTTAAAGGAATGAATGACACGAAATCGGATGTTTCTTTCGATGTGGTTTTTGAATACCGGTAACAAACCCAGCTTAATATTCATTTCGACTGATTTCACCGTTTATTATAGGGTAAGATAATAGTATAACTGCCATTTAACAACGTATTAAAATTTGAAGAAAGGGTAGAGAGAAATGGGAAAAGCAACGCAGGATCTTAGAAAAGAACATGACTCCATATTGCATGTTTTAAGTATTTTAGATCGGATCCTGGCTGACAATAGCAAAGAAGCATCCCCCAAAATAGAGTATTTTAATGAAGTAGTGTATTTCCTGAAAATTTTTGCCGATAAATGCCACCATGGAAAAGAAGAAAATCATTTGTTTATAGAATTGGTTGAAAAGGGGATACCAAAAGAAGGCGGCCCGATAGGTGTTATGCTTCAAGAGCATGAAATGGGCCGAGGATATATTTCACAAATGGCACAGGCGTTGGAAGCAAAAAATCTGTCTGATTTCGGAGCGGCAGCAATCAATTACCGGGATCTTCTTAGGCTTCATATAGAAAAAGAAAATAATGCTCTATTCGTCATGGCCGATGATCTGATCAGTGAACAGGAACAGGATGAATTATTTGAGAAGTTCGAAAAGCATGAGGAAGAAGTGATTGGCCACGGGGTTCATGAGGAACTCCATTCGATGATCCATAAATGGACGAAAGAATTCTTGAGATAGACTCGGAGGTGAGTAATACAGATGCTGGAAATTAAGAATATGGACGTAACACTCGACGGGGATTGTGGCAGAGTGCAGATACTGGACGATATCAACCTGACGCTGGGCAACAAAAAAATATACGTGATCACCGGACCAAACGGCGGCGGCAAGTCATCCGTTGCGAAGGCGATCATGGGTATTTATCCTTTGTCTTCAGGCCAGATTTTATTGGATGGGGTCGATATATCGGGAATGGAAATATTCCAGCGGGCGAGATTGGGCATCGGATATGCGTTTCAGCAGCCCCCGCGATTCAAAGGGATAGAGGTGCGTGAACTTTTAACATTGGCCGCCGGCGATGACAATACTGAAAAGCTTCATGACCTATTATTTGAAGTAGGCTTATGTGCCGAAGATTATCTCGATCGGGAGATCAATACCGCTTTCTCAGGGGGTGAATTGAAAAGAATAGAAATTGCAAGCATACTGGCCAGAAATTTAAAGGTTGCCATTTTCGACGAACCGGAAGCCGGTATTGACTTGTGGAGCTTTCAGAAACTGACGGAGACATTTGTCAAGATGAATGAAAAATATGATACCACCATAGTGATCATATCCCATCAGGAGAGGATACTCAGACTGGCAGATGAAGTCATACTGGTGGCAGACGGCAAAGTGAGTGAGATAACAAGCCATGAAAAAATACTAGGAGAAATCAGCCGTCTGGATTCTGACTGTTTATATAGTAAAGATTGCTGCAAAGGAGGAAGACCAAATGCTTGATGAAGTGGATAAAAGGCTTTTGGAAGAAGTTGCTGATTTACATGAGATCCCTCATGGAGCTTTCAATATCAGAAAAAACGGCAGAGGCATCCAGCGAAACACAACAGCCAATATCGATATTGTAACTAAAAGCGATAAACCAGGGATCGATGTCATTATAAAGCCTGGGACAAAAAATGAAAGCGTGCATATACCGGTGATTTTATCCCAGGGTCTGGATGATCTCGTCTATAATACATTTGAAATCGGAGAAGGCTCGGACGTTCTTATTGTTGCAGGCTGCGGCATCCACAATCCGGGGAGCAGCCAGGCAAGGCATGATGGAATTCATGAATTTTTTGTCCGTAAAGGTTCAAAAATGAAGTATGTCGAAAAGCATTACGGAGAAGGGGAAGGAACCGGCGACAGGATTCTGAATCCGAAAACGATCATAGAAGTGGAGGAAGGCAGTGTCGTTGAACTTGAAATGGTTCAGATAAAAGGGGTAAACAAAACACTCAGGGAGACCATAGTAAAGCTTCATAAAAACGCCCGTCTTATCGTATCGGAAAGATTGCTAACATATCTGGATCAAACTGCGGAATCCGATATCACGGTTGAACTTCTAGGAGAAGACTCAACTGCACAGGTGATTTCCAGATCGGTAGCTCAGGATGAATCCAAACAGGTTTTCCATCTGAATATGCGCGGTTACGCAAGCTGCCGCGGACATATCCAGTGCGATTCAATTATCATGCATAAAGCCCAGGTTTCCTCCATACCTGAGATTTCAGCATTTAATTCCGAAGCGCAATTAATTCATGAGGCTGCAATCGGCAAAATTGCCTCTGAACAACTGATCAAACTGATGTCCCTGGGATTGACTGAGAAAGAAGCGGAAGACACTATACTTCATGGCTTCCTGAAATAAAGTTGGTCGTAAAAGATCAATTGGAAGGGGTGGTATCATGTTCACAATGGACAACTATATTGTTGCCGAAAGCCTTGAACAGGCTTATTCTCTAAATCAGCGGCGCAGCAACGTATTGCTGGGAGGTATTTTTTGGCTCAAGATGGGCAAAAAAAGAATCGGGACTGGGATTGACATATCAGCATTGGGTTTGAATACCATAGAAGAAGATGAAGATGCGTTCCGGATCGGGTGTATGTGCGCTTTACGTGAGATTGAAAATCACGAAGGCTTGAACAAACATTTCCAAGGGCTTCTCAAAAAGTCAACTGAGCATATTGTAGGCGTTCAACTCAGAAATACTGCAACGGTGGGGGGCACCGTTTTTTCCAGATTCGGATTTTCAGATGTGCTGACTGCGCTGCTTGCAACGGATTCTTATGTCGAACTCTATCATGGTGGTATAGTGGCTATGCCTGATTTCGTTGCGATGCCGAGGGATAGGGATATACTCGTCAGGGTGATCATAAAAAAGGATGAAAGAAGAACTTCGTATTCAAGCTTCAGAACAAGCTCCGGGGATCTTCCGATCCTTACATGCGCCATATCGGATACAGAAAACGAATGTGGGATCATCATCGGCGCCAGACCAGCAAAAGCAAAGCTTATTAAATATCCATCCCTTAGAAAAGCTTCGACAGATGATGTTGAACATTTGATCAGTCAAATAGGACGGGACTTTGTCTTTGGGACCAATATCAGGGCCGGAAGCGAGTATCGCAGACATCTGGCCGAAGTCATGGTAAGAAGAAATATTGAAGCGCTTAGCAGCGGAGGTGCCGGCCATGCTTATTAAATTATGGATCAATGGCAGGGAATATAATGACGATGTGCCGCCTGACACTTTATTGATCGATTATCTGCGACAGAAGGGATATTACAGTGTTAAAAGGGGCTGCGACACATCAAATTGCGGATTGTGCACAGTATTGTCCGAAAACCGGCTAATACTATCATGCTCCGCTCTGGCTGTAAGGGCCAACGGACAGCATATCACCACATTAGAAGGCGTTCAGGAGGAGGCGGAAAAGTTCGGCGGGTTCCTGGCAGATGAAGGTGGAGACCAGTGCGGATTCTGCAGCCCCGGGTTTATCCTCAGTGTAATTGCCATGAAACGTGAGCTGTCGGATCCGGACGAAGAAAAAATAAAGAAGTTTCTTGAGGGGAATCTGTGCAGGTGTACCGGATATCAGGCGCAGCTGAGGGCAATCAGAAAATATCTGGAAATTTGACAGGAGGGGAGCTTGCCATGAGTTATGTAAATAAAAGTGTCAGAAAACGGGATTCCATGGCTCTGGTCAAAGGAAAGCCTGTATATACCGATGATATTACTCAGGGTGAATATCTGATCGTAAAATTATTGAAGAGTCCTTATGCTCATGCGCTGATTGAGGAGATCAATACCGAAAGCGCGTTGAAGGTGCCGGGCATCGAATGCGTTCTGACATATCAGGATGTCCCTCAAGTCAGGTTTACAACGGCTGGACAGACTTATCCGGAATTAAGCCCATATGATCGGCTGATTCTGGATCAGAGACTCCGGTGTGTCGGTGATCCGGTAGCCATTGTGGCAGGCTGGTCAGAAAAGGCCGTGGATAAAGCGTTGGGAACAATAAAAGTAAAATATCAGATACTCGAACCCATTACTGATTTCAGACTCGCAATGGACCATCAGATCATTGTACACCCGGAGGAGGATTTCAAAAGTCTTGTTGAGGTAGGTGCCGATCACAAAAGAAACTTGTGCGCATCGCAAACTTTTGAATTCGGGAATTTTGAAATCGAATACGAAAAGTGTCCATATAAGATCGAGCAGACTTACAGTACGAAATCCAACAATCAGACACCCATGGAGACGTTCCGGACCTACACCTGCCTGGACGCTTTCGGTAGGCTCAACGTAATCAGTTCAACCCAGATTACCTTTCATGTCAGACGAATACTGGCGAATGCTCTTCAAATCCCGAAGCCCCGGATCCGCGTTATCAAACCACGAATCGGGGGAGGATTTGGCGCAAAGCAATCATCGGTGAGTGAAATCTATCCCGCTATTGTAACGATGAAAACCGGGAAACCCGCTAAAATAATTTATACGCGGAAGGAAAGTTTTACAAACGGAAGGCCCAGACATCAAAGCGAAATCAGGATTCGGCTGGGCGCGGACGAGGATGGGATCGTAAGAGCGATCCATATGGATTCGCTTTGGAACGCCGGTGCATACGGAGACCATGGCCCAACTACAGTGGGGCTTTCCGGGCATAAGCCGCTTCCGATTTATTGCCATGCCAAGGCGTATAAATTTGATTATAACGTAGTGTATACCAACACAATGGGTGCGGGCGCCTATAGAGGTTATGGCGCGACTCAGGGCTTTTTTGCCCTGGAGTCTGCCGTCAATGAACTGGCTGCCCGATTGAATATGGATCCCACAGTCCTGAGGATGAAAAACATATTGAACCGGCAGCAAGTCGGAAATCATATGCCGGCATACTATAATGAAGTATTGCACAGCTGCAATCTTGACAAATGTCTGGAGCGGGCGAAAGAAATGATCGGCTGGGACGGGAAATATCCGAAAAAGGAACAAAAAAACGGCAAAGTCAGAGCTGTGGGCTGTGCTGTCGCCATGCAGGGTTCAGGGATATCGGATGTTGATCTGGCCGCTGTTGAAATCCGGCTGAATGACGATGGATTTTATACTTTAATGATCGGTGCATCCGATATGGGTACCGGCTGCGACACAATACTTGCCCAGATCGCAGCGGATTCTTTGAATTGTGAATTGGATCATATTGTCGTGCAGGGAGTAGACACGGATTATTCACCATATGATAAAGGCTCCTATGCATCAAGCACCACATATGTCACCGGCATGGCCGTCGTGAAAGCCTGTGAATCCATGAATGCGAAAATTCTGGCTGAAGGGGCAAGACTTATGAATTGCGCATCGGAGGATGCCGAATTTGATGGCGAAACAGTCACTACTCTCGGCGGAAAGAATAGTATCAAACTGAAAGACCTTGCAAATCAATGCCTTGTGGGCACCAATCATTATCTGACAGCAAGCGCCTATCATTCCTCGCCGGTTTCGCCTCCGCCTTATATAGCAGGCGCAGTGGAAATAGAAATAGATATGCTGACAGGGAAAATCGACCTTCTGGATTTTGTTGCCGTTGTGGACGCGGGAACCTTGATCAATCCGAATCTTGCCCGGGTTCAAGCTGAGGGTGGGATTGCCCAGGGAATCGGCATGGCTCTTTATGAGGATGTCAGATATGACAGCAGAGGAAGAATGATGAACGACTCGTTCCTGCAGTATAAAATCCCTACGCGAATGGATGTCGGAAAAATCAGGGTTGAATTTGAAAGCAGTTATGAGCCGACCGGCCCGTATGGAGCAAAATCCATAGGGGAAGTTGTAATCAATACTTCCTGCCCCGCAATTGCTAATGCGGTTTTCAATGCGACAGGGGTGCAGGTACGCAGTTTGCCGATAACCGGAGAAAAAATTATAATGGCACTGATGAAAGGGCTGAATTTTGCTGAATAGATTATTGAATTTGGGATTTACCGATAGATACATACAGGAAGCTACTCTCTTCCCGGGATATTTCCTGGGAAGAGTGATTTCACAATCAAAAGATATCTATATGGTTGCGCTTGAAAATTGCGACATTACTGCCGAGATATCGGGAAAGCTACGCTATTCCGCACAAGCCCTGACGGATTATCCCGCCGTAGGTGATTTTGTCATGCTGGACCGGGATACCGATGAAAAGGGAAATGCCATCATACATCATATACTGACGCGAAAAAGCGCCTTTATCCGCAAGGCCGCAGGAACCTCCCACGATAGTCAGGTGGTGGCTGCTAATATCGATATGATATTCATCTGCATGTCTCTAAATCTCGATTTTAATCTTCGCAGATTGGAGCGTTATCTATCCATATCCTGGAGCAGCGGAGCTGTTCCTGTGATTGTCCTTACAAAATCCGATTTATGCGAAAATACGGATCTGAAATTGACCGAAATCGAAAGGGTCGCATTAGGAGTCGATATTCTGGTGACTTCAGGCATGGAAGAGGATGGCTATCAAGCAATACTGAAGTACATGATTCCCGGAAGGACGGTGGCCTTTGCGGGTTCTTCAGGCGTGGGTAAATCGACTCTGATCAACCGGCTGCTGGGAAACAATGTGATCAGGACCAATGAAATCCGCAAGGATGACAGAGGACGGCATACAACAACCAGACGGGATCTGATTCTTCTTCCGAATGGAGGAGCCGTCATCGATACACCCGGCATGCGCGAACTGGGGATCGAAAGCGCGGATACCGGTAAAGCGTTTTCAGATATTGAAGAACTGGCGCAAAGCTGCAGATTTAAGAACTGCCGTCACGAGAACGAGCCTGGCTGCGAAGTGAGACAGGCCATTCTTGACGGGACACTTTCTGAAGAAAGGCTGCAGAATTATAAAAAACTAGAGAAAGAAGCGATTTATGAAGGGATGAACTTCAAGGAAATCGAGAAAGAAAAGATCAGCCAGATGTTTTCAGAATTTGGAGGTATTAAAAATGCAAGGGACTTTGCAAAGTCAAAAAATAAAAAATAGGAAATGATTCCTTGTTATGTTATAATAAAGAAGCTTTAATAACCGGTTGAACGAAAAAACTATGATTTAACTGCTCCTCTGGCCGCCGGCCATCTTTTTCTTTACCCATTAAGATTAAGTTGAACAGTTTACTTATTAACTCATCTGGATAGCTATGACGAGATTATTTTTAATGGGGAAAAAATAGATAAAAAATAGGAGTAAAATGCAATTTAAGGAACTAAACATTAATACGGCAATACTGAAGGCGTTAAAGAATGAGAATTATGAGTCGCCTACGCCGATTCAGGAAGCAGCGATACCAATAATTTTAGAGGGCAGGGACCTTCTTGGCTGCGCACAGACGGGCACCGGAAAAACAGCAGCATTCGCTATTCCGACACTGCAACTGCTGAGCCTGAAAAACGAAGCATCGAATCCGGGCAGAAGTGCCCGCGGTCTTGTATTGACCCCGACAAGAGAGCTTGCGCTGCAAATTTATGACAGCTTTTGCGCTTATGGGAAATATACAAAAATTAAAACTTGCGCCATATTTGGCGGGGTGCCGCAAAATCCTCAAATAAATAAACTAAAGCGCGGCATCGATGTTCTTGTGGCAACACCCGGCAGATTGAACGATCTGATGGACCGTGGCCTGGTGGATTTGAGGAATATCGAAATATTGATCCTGGATGAAGCCGACCGCATGCTGGATATGGGCTTCATAAATGATGTGAAAAAAATCGTATCCAAAACACCGGATCAAAGGCAGACGCTGTTGTTTTCTGCCACAATGCCTTTATCAATAGCTGAAATGGCCAGGAAAATTCTAAAAAATCCGTTGAAAATAGAAGTCACTCCGGACTCGCCGGTGGTCGAAGCCATTGACCAATTTATTTATTATGTTGATAAGGAAAATAAACCGAGCCTGCTGATCGATGTATTGAAGAGCAAAACTGTTGAATCGGCGCTGGTTTTTGCCAGAACAAAACATGGAGCTGACAAGGTCGTTAAGCAATTAGCCAAGGGCAATATTACTGCCCACGCTATTCATGGGAACAAGTCTCAAGGTGCTCGCCAAAACGCCTTGAATAATTTTAAAAACGGAAACTCACGGGTCCTTGTTGCGACAGATATTGCAGCTAGAGGAATTGATATCGAAGGGCTTTCTCACGTCATAAACTATGATTTGCCCTATGAACCGGAAACCTATGTACATCGCATCGGCAGGACCGGCAGGGCAGGGCTCGACGGCGCGGCGATTTCTTTCTGCGATTTCGATGAGATAAAACTTCTTTCAGGAATAGAAAAACTCATCGGAAAACAAATTAATGAGATCGAAGACAATCCGTATCCGATGCTTAATAATTCACAAGCCATAGAGGCAGCCAGACCAAGACCTAAAACCATGAAATCGCCTCATTACAGAAGTGAAAATAACAGACGGGCTCATCATAAATGATGAGCCCGTCTTTATGTCACAATTTTTAAGACGAATTTAAATTAGTAAGGTAGCATTAGTAAGCAGTCCATCCGGCATCCACTGCAATACATTGTCCGTTGATCATTGAGGAGTCGTCGCTTGCCAGAAAAACTGCAACTTTTGCCACCTCTGCCGGTTCTCCATACCGCGGATTCAGCACCAAACCGATGCCGGTCCTTGCGGCCCCTTCCTGATTGATGTGCTGCATGAATTCTCCGCTTGCAATTTCGGTTTTAATCCCACCAGGACAAATGGCGTTACATCTGATATTCTTCAGTGCATACATAAATGCCGTATTTTTTGTTAAACCGACTACCGCATGTTTGCTGGCTATATAAGTGGCACCGGCTACACCGCCACGGAAACCGCCAACTGAAGCAATATTAATGATCACACCGCCGCCAGTGGATTCAAAATACTTCACGGTTTTCCTCATAGCATATAAAGCCGCTTTGACATTAATGTTGAATACCTTATCAAACATCTCGTCGGTGACATCTCCGACACCGCTCATATCATCCATGATACCTGCGTTGTTTACAAGAATATCCAGCTTTCCGAATATTTTTACTGCTTCATCCACCATGGCTTCAACATTGTCCTTATTGGCCAGATCCGCGGAGTAGGCCGTGATTTTACCTTCGAAGTCTTTGGTTTGCTCAACGAGATCATTTAATCTGTCCGCTCTGCGGGCTACTGCCAGAACGTTGCCGCCTTCTTTTGCAAAATGGAAAGCGATTTCTCTCCCCATGCCAGAGCTGGCACCGGTTACGATAGCGTTTTTGCCTTTCAGTTTCATGTCAACCTCCTTTTCTGCCGTCAAAATACAAGATTGATTTAGAGCTTTTCTTAATGATACTATCGGTGAAATTTGATGTCAATCAGAACAATCTGAAAATTACGGGAATGTATTCCATAGGGACGCCTTTGACTTGAACCGTCACACTATGGTATCATTACAGCTAATAGGCAGGGTTTGGGAGGATGATGATGAGTATCGGTTATGCATGCCTGACGCTGGGGGTAAAAAACACCGAATTTAAAAGCTGTATTATGAAGAATGCCGATGGTGCCACACTGACTAAGCTGATTGGCCATAACCTGAAGGTATTAGACCATATGATCGATTACAATATCAGTAATGATATCAGGCTTTTCAGAATCAGTTCGGATATCATCCCTTTTGGCTCCAGCCCGGTGAATAAGCTCCTCTGGTGGGAAATCTTTGACGATCATTTGAAAGCCATCGGCCAAAAAATTAAAAGAAACCGGATACGCGTATCCATGCATCCCGGGCAGTATACGGTGATCAATTCAAATAACAAAGACGTCGTGAAGAGGGCAATCGATGATCTGGAGTATCACAACAGAGTATTATCCGGTCTGGGTGTGGACGCATCCCACAAGATCATTCTGCATGTCGGAGGTGTCTATAACGATAAAACGCAAGCCGTTGCACGATTCGCTTCGAATTTTGAGAAGCTTGGAGATTCAATCAAGCAGCGTCTAGTGATAGAGAATGATGAGAAGTTATATCATATCCTGGATGTATTAGAAATCGGCAACGAACTTCAGATCCCAGTTGTATATGACAACCTCCATAATGCCGTCAATCCTTTTGATCCATGCAAAAGCGACAAGTATTGGATCGATCAGTGCGAACGCACCTGGAAGGACCAGGACGGTTTACAGAAAACGCACTACTCCCAGCAGAATCCACTAAAGAAACCAGGAGCTCATTCAGACAGCATCAGGATCCGCCCTTTTATGGAATATTATGATTCGCTGGAGTCAAAAAATGTTGATATAATGCTGGAAGTGAAAGATAAGAACATTTCAGCTGTAAAATGTATCAACTGTATACAGCATGATCTGAAAAAAACCGGATTGGAAAAAGAGTGGGGCCGATATAAATACAAAATACTGGAGAATTCTCAGGCGGCATACCTTGAGATACGTAAATGCTTTCGTGAAGGTCAAAAACCGAAAGCGATTGATTTTTACAGCCTGATTGAAGAAGCGCTGAGTAACATACCGGATCCCGGCAGTTTTAGGAATGCTGCCCAGCATGTGTGGGGTTATTTCAAAAATCTTGCTACAGAAAAGGAAAAAAAAGCATTTGCTGTTTTGCTGGAAAATCTGGAAGGCAATGCAAATTCATTCTCAGCGGTTAAAAAGTTTCTGCTGAGGATGGCCGTCAGATATGATCAGGACTATTTGCTGGAGTCGTATTATTTCGTCTTATAAATTATCTGGGAGCGAAGCTAAATGAATGGAGAAGATTTTTACAAAAGTCTATTGCAGAATATTTATGAAGGGGTCTATTTTGTAGACAACGACAGAAAAATCACTTTCTGGAACAAAGGGGCCGAAAGGATCACCGGATTCACGGCGTCTGAGGTCATGAACAATTTCTGTTACAACCATATTCTTAACCATGTCAATGAGGAAGGTGAGGAATTATGCCTGAAAGGCTGTCCGCTGCACCAAACCATCCAGGATGGCGAAATGCGGGAAGCTGCGGTTTTCCTTCATCATAAGCAAGGGCATCGGATCCCCGTTTCCATCAGGACGATTGCCATAAAAGAGAAGGGCAGAACGATCGGCGCCATTGAAGTTTTCAAAGACGATACAGAGCAGCAGGGAATCGCAAAGGAAATCGAAAAATTGAAGGATCTGGCGCTGAACGATCCGTTGACCGGCTTGCCGAACAGACGTTATATCGAATCTTTTCTGAATTCAAAGATGAACGAATTTTTCTCGCTGGGGATACCATTCGGTGTCGCTTTCATGGACATCGATAAGTTCAAGGAATTCAACGACAATTACGGACATGACGTCGGAGATGAAGTGCTGAAAATGGTCGCAAAAACTTTCAGAGGGGTAGTCAGAAGCAATGACCTCATCGGAAGATGGGGAGGAGAAGAGTTTTTGGCTGCCTTTTCGGGCGTAGATGAAGAAAGCCTATGCAATGTATCAGAGAAACTGAGAGCTCTGATTGAACGGGCCTCACTGAAAAAAGGCGGCGAATCACTTAAGGTCACGATTTCAATCGGATCAACACTCTTCACAGAAGAGGACACGATAGAAACAGTCATCAGTCGAGCGGATGCATTGCTTTACAAAAGCAAATCGGAAGGCCGCAATAAGGTCAACTGCGGCTGATCACTGCAGCGGGTCTCAACAGTAAATTTATTCAGTTATTTCTTCAAGGGACTTTCCTTTTGTTTCCTGCCCGAATAAAGCGACAACAACAGCAACTGCGCCGAAGACAGCTGTCAGCATGACAAAGACATAAGTGTATCCCGTAGCTTCACCGTAGTGGTTATAAATGACGGGAACGATAAATGGAGCGATAAATGCGCCTACGCGTCCGAAGGCCGAAGCCCAGCCCGCACCGGTGGCTCTTGCAACGGTAGGATACATTTCGGGCGTATAAGCATAAACACACCCCCAAGTGCCCAGACTGAAGAAATAGAGCAGGCAGCCAAACAGGATCACTTCATTGACACTTCCCGCATGCCCGAATAACCAGGATGCCGCTGCCGTGCCAATGAAATATAAGGTCAGGACAGGCTTTCTTCCGATTTTCTCAATCAGATAAGCAGCACTGAAATATCCCGGAAGCTGCGCCAGACACATAATCAAAGTGAATTCAAAACTTTTTACCATTGCGAATCCTTTGCCCATCAGAAGTGTCGGAGTCCACAGCACAAACCCGTAGTAGCCGAAATTAATGCCGAACCAGATCACCCACAGCACGATTGTGGTTCTGATATATTTTTTGGACCAAAGTTCAGTCAGAGAAACACTGAGTTTGTGATTATTATTAGCTTCGATTCCGGAAGCGGAATTATTGTCAAATTTTATACCTGCCTGTGTTTCCATTTTTCTTAAAATTGCATCGGCCTCGGCGGTTTTTCCCACCGATTCAAGATATCGCGGGGATTCGGGCACCGCTTTTCTCAAATAAGCTGCAAACAAAGCAGGTACAGCTCCAACCCAGAAGGCCATTCTCCAGCCATATACCGGGATCAGTAAATAGGCAACAAGTGCAGCAAGAATCCAGCCCCAAGCCCAGAAACTTTCGAGAAGGATTACATTACGCCCTCGGATCCTGACCGGTGAAAATTCGCTGACCAACGTCGATGCGGCCGGCAATTCGCCGCCCAGGCCGAAGCCTGTGAAAAATCTCAGGATCAACAGCATGCCGAAATTAATGGCAAAGCCTGAAAGCGCACTGGCAACTCCATAGATGATCAGTGTCCACATGATTACAAAACGCCGTCCCCAACGGTCCGCAGCCATTCCTGACAGTGCGGCCCCCAGCGCCATGCCAAGCATGCCGATACTTCCCAGAAACCCTAATTGGGAAGTCGTCAGATTCCAGTCAGTGCTGATGGCAGCCATGACTCCTGAAACCATGCCTTGATCCATTGCGTCAAATGTCCAGCCAATGCCGGTGAGAAGAAGAACTTTCTTCATAAGGGGAGTGAAAGGCAGCCGGTCTATCCGATTTGCAACATGTATCATTCTCATATCCTCTTCTCTGCTCTGTTTATATAGATCCTATGATGATCGTATCATTATCAATTGTTATACAGGTGTCTTGTCAGATCACAAATCAGTATACTATTTCAGGAGAAATTAATCAAACCAAATATTCGCAAGTTTGAAAATATGTGCTAACTTAAGGTTTTATAGTGTATATATTATCTATATTCAATAAAAGATCATTAAGCCGAACCAGCCGCGTGCTGAATGAATAAGGAGAAAACGATATGGATATTTTCAAAATGATAACTGAACAGATCACGAAAGAAGATACACTGAACAAACTGGGAAAATCAGTCGGGGCACAGCCGGCGCAGGTTGAACAGTTGGTTAAGCTTGGCATGCCGGCTATTCTGCAGGCGATGGGGAAAAATGCAAATACACCCGATGGAGCGGAAGCGCTGCTCGGTGCGCTGACCCGGCACCAGGATGATGATATTGAAGATGTCGATCAATTTTTGAATAAAGTCGATGCAGGAGATGGTGCAAAAATTCTGGACCATGTTTTTGCGGGTAACAGTTCCCGTGTTCAAAGCAGTCTGGCAGGCAAGGTCGGCCTGGAAAGCAGCCAGGTGTCCGGCATCATGAGCCAACTGGCTCCGCTGCTGCTGGGGGCAATGGGACAACAAAAGAAGAGGCAGAACCTGGACTCCCAGGGAGTGGCAGGGCTGCTTGGAGGACTGCTGTCTCAAGGTCAGAACAGTGGGATCATGGGGATGGTCACCGACTTGCTGGATACGGATAAAGATGGTAATATGATGGATGATGTTGGAAAAATTCTTGGCGGAATATTGAAAAGATAACGATCGGAGGGCCGCACTATGAACGCATTTACACATTCCGTATATCAAATTTTTAAAGGCGCAGGCAAAGCCTTTGCCACCTTTCCCGCTTCAATCGGCAGCGCGCTTGGTTTTGCTCTGGTTACGATCGTCAGAATACACTTGGAATGGCCGCAGCAGGAACCGTATAACTTCTTGTTCAACTGCCTGCATTGGTCGTTCGCATTGGGTGCGGTTTTCAGCCTGGCTGCCATTACTGCGGCCCAGAGCCGGTATAACAGTCGAAAAGCCTTTATTTTAGCGAATCTGCTGGGAGTTGCCGCGATCATCATTACATTTGTTTTACTTTATTTCTTTGGAGGTCGTGAGCCAGTTATATCGGGTGCACGATATGATACTGTTTCGGTCATTGCGGTGGCCAGAGTCATTGCAGCTATGCTGATCAGTATTCTGGGCTTTATCGTGTTGGCATCTTATCCGCCTGAAAAATCCGATTTTTCACGATCCATGTTCATGACGCATAAGGCATTCTTTATTTCCTTGCTTTACGGAATGGTCATCATGGCCGGTGCATCCGGAGTCGCTGAAGCTTTCAAAGCATTGCTTTATAATGATATGAGTTATAAGGTGTTCATGTATATCGGCACACTGACGGGTTTTCTCGTTTATACGATGTTTGCGGGTTATTTTCCGGATTTTAGAAAGGGGCAGGATGATCCGAAAAGGGAGACTGCACAGAAACAACCACGGTTTATAGAAATACTGTTCGTTTATATTCTGATACCGATCGTGTTTGCTATGACTGCTGTCCTGCTTGCATGGGCTGTCAAAACGGTTATGTCCGGCATGGGCGAATCTTCATTCATCCGGTTGTCCAGCATTGCAACAACTTATGCCATTGTTGGAATTTGGCTTCACATCATGGTGACACAATATGAGACAGGCCTGGCTAAATTCTATCGAAAAATTTATCCCATCGCCGCATTGCTCATATTGGCTTTTGAAGCATGGGCCCTTGCAGTTCAACTGGGAAACTCCGGCTTAAAAACGGCGGAGTACTCTTTCAGTCTATTACTGATCCTGACAGCAACTTCTGCGGTTTTGCTGCTGATCATTAAGTCAAAAGCCCATCTTCCTATCGTGGCCATCACCTGTGCGCTGGCAATCTTTGCGGTACTGCCGCTTGTCGGATACTATACATTGCCTGTGCGTGCCCAGCTTGACAGATTGGAAAACATCCTGCAAAGCCAGGGTATGCTGGAAAATGGAACGCTTAGTCCTGCCGCAGTTGAGCCGGACAAGAAAGTACGGATAGCTATTACAGATGCCGTGGAATTTCTGGCGTATTCTGAGGGAGCCAATCTTCCGGCCTGGTTTGAGAAGGATCTTGCACAAAACGATGTATTCCAGAAAAAACTCGGATTTGAAAAAATCTGGCCCGAGTATGAACCAGGTAATCAGGGAGCCTACATGGGCACATACCTTTATCTGCCGCCCGAACCGGTCAATATTGCAGACTATGACTGGGCACTGAATCCGCAGAATATTTACGGAAAAGGTGACGGAACTGTATTCCTGGAAGGGAAACGAGGAGTATATTCGGTTTACTGGATCAGTGCCACTCAAAACGGGATACCGGAACTGAAAATTAAACTCAACGATAAGCTTCTTGTTCAGAAGGATATGAACGAATATATCGATCGGATAACAAAGAAGTATCCCCCTGGGCAAAATGAGCCCATAGCGGCATCTTTTGAGGATATGTCCATCAAAATTGAGACAGCCGAGCTAAGCATTTTAATCGTACTGAGCAATGCAGAGGTTAATATTGACGCACAGAACGACATCATAAACTATTGGATCGGCCTTAACTCGATCTATATTAAGGAAAAACCATAATCAAACAAAAGGAGGCTGTGACAATAATATTGAAAGAATATAAAAATGATCAGATTACAGTGTATTGGCGGCCGGAATTATGTGCGCATTCAAGAAAATGTGTTGACCATCTGCCTGAAGTTTTCGATTCCGGAAAAAGACCATGGCTTGATATCAATGGGAGCAGCCCGGAGAAGATCATCGAATTGATCGATCGCTGTCCATCGGGCGCACTAAAATATTCTCTAACGGAAGGGTCAATGGTGGACCCGGAACTAGCCAAAGGCCCGGGCAATATCGATTACGAAAAGAATACCGCGGAACCGGTTAAAATTACTGTAACCAAAAACGGCCCGCTGATTATCCGGGGACTTGCCGAGGTGGTCGATGCGGAAGGGAACACGATTAAAAAGTCAGGCAGCATGGCCTTATGCCGATGTGGTTTTTCGCAGAATCGCCCTTTTTGCGACGGTAGCCATAAATCGGCAGGATGGCATCCCGATAATGAATAACCAATCGTTGTTCATATAGTGATATTCATCAAAATGCGGGTATAATTATTTATTGATATTTTTGTTTTGATGATATTAGAGCAAATAAAAGGAGGTTTATTTATGGGAATCATGGACAAAATCGGACAGGCGATTGATGAACTCAAAGAGAAAGCGGAAGATTTAACTGAGGAATTAAAAGAAAAAACCGAAGGGCTCACCGGAGAAGCGAAAGAAAAAATTGAATCATTGAAGGATAAAGCAGAAGATGTGGCGTCCGATGTTAAAGAAAAAGCGGATACGCTGAAGGAAAAAGCGGGCGCGCTGAAAGGTAAAGCGGAAGATGTGGTTGAAGATGCCGCCAAAGCGGCAGAAAAAGCCGGGAAAGAGGCCAATAAGCAATAGTGATATTCACCATATTAATGTCAGGTTGATGGAGGTTCGGGGTGGCACGTAAATCTTTCAATGAAAAATTGAGCAATAAGGCAGATATGCCCAAAATCGTTGAAATAACGGATCCTGTTGCGGTATCCAGATACGGAGGGACAAAGATGTTGATCGCACCTCCGATGGATTACGATGAAGTAATGAAAAAAGTTCCGGAAGGCAAAGTGATTACTTCCGAGACCCTAAGAAATTATCTCGCAAAGAAATACGATGCCGATTTTACATGTCCTTTGACCGCGGGAATATTTATCAATATTGCAGCCAACGCATCGGAAGAGCGGACCGGCAATGAGACTCCATATTGGCGGACATTGAAAAAAGGCGGAGAATTAAATGAAAAATATCCGGGTGGTATTGAAGTCCAGAAACGCTTTCTGGAAGCAGAAGGTCATATCGTCATCCAAAAGGGGAAAAAATATTATGTGAAGAACTACGAAGATAAATTATTCCCGATCAAATGAGTTCATCAATGATTGAACAAAAACGGAACAGCATAAACTGTTCCGTTTTTTTAATAAAACTTATAGAATGTTTTTATTGGTTGCCTCCGAGGATTAACCATCAGGCTGTGATTTCTTCCTGCTCCACTTGATCCAGTGTAAATTCAATATACTCCGCACCGAATTCATGCATCATTTCCAGAAGGGGAATGATCTTCTGGCCCAAATCAGTGAGACCGTATTCAACTTTAGGAGGGACAACGGGATATACTTTCCGGTAGATCAGATGATCGTCTTCCAGGGTCCTTAACTGCTGAGTCAGCATTTTCTGTGTCACATCCGGCAGCCTTCTTTTAATATCGTTAAAACGAAGGACTTTATCACTCAGGTACCACAGGATCATTATTTTTCTTTTGCCGGATAACAATTTTTGAACAAGCGCCATCGGGCAAATATCTAATTTGAGACACTTTTCGCTCATATAGCAAGTCTGATGCCGTTCTTCTTTTGTAATCAAAATAACCACCCCTTCACCATAGTATCATTTTAGATACTATAGCACATTTAAGTGCCTACTTGCAAGAATGATATCAATATCATATATTCGATTAAGCATTACTAACCATATGAGGTGCTTCAATTCTTTACTATGATTCGCCTATTTTTGGATTTTATGTTATCATTTTCATGTTAACCGGAAGACAGACGAATTGATTACGAAGAAAGGTTATTTGGAAAACTTATGATAGCGGTAATAGTGAATGCAGTTGCAATTCTACTGGGCGGAGCAGCAGGCCTGCTTTTAAAAAAGGGCATTCCACAGGAAATGGGCGACCTGATCATGAAAGGAATGGCCTTATGTGTCATGTATATCGGAATATCGGGGGCGTTGAACGGGACGAACCCTTTGATAACAGTCCTTGCAGTGTTGATAGGAGCAATAATCGGCTATGTATTGAAACTGGATGAAAGGCTGAATAATTTTGCCCGTCAAATCGAAAATAAAACTGGAAAGAAATCCGGCGAAGGGGCAAAGGATCCAAAAACTAGTGTTGCAGAGGGTTTTGTAACGGCCACCCTATTGTTCTGTATTGGCGCGATGGCCATCGTAGGTTCTCTGCAGGCCGGACTCTCGGGAGATTATGAAACACTTTTTACAAAATCCACAATCGATGGAATCACAGCAGCGATATTTGCTGCTACACTTGGAATCGGTGTTTTGCTTTCCTCAGTTCCTGTGTTTATCTATGAAGGCGTCATCGTTTTGATATCCGGTTTCGCGGCGCCGTATTTGTCGGACTATATAGTTGGGGAAATGACCTGCGTCGGCTCGCTGCTGATTCTGGCAATAGCTTTGAATATGCTTGGACTGACGAAAATAAAGATAATGAATCTGATGCCTGCAATTTTTATCCCGTTGCTGTTGTGCCAGTTTATGTAAAGGAGAGTCAAAATGAAGAGAAAAGTTTGCTTTATGTTTGTAAACGGCTCTATAGAAGAACCGGTCAGATCAGTTATAGATCTGGGGGCCGGTGAAATGATCACAGTTGGAGTAGCCAACTATAAAATGGCCTGTGATGAAGCCGTAAAACTTGCGGAAGAAGGTGTATTGCTGCTGGAACTGTGCGGAGGATTCGGGACGATCGGGCATGCGATGGTTACACAGGCGGTAGAGGGGAAACTTCAGGTAGGCGTTGTCAGGTTTGACAATCATCCGGGCTATGACGGACAATCCGGCGATTCCAAATGGCTGTGATGGGCAGTTGTTGATACGGAAGCGAATTGTTTACCATATTATACAGTTGGGTAAGTAATACTAGCAGAGATTAAATCATAAGTGCATGAATTTATAGATACACGGTTCAAAGGGAGGGCACTATGGGGAAAAAGATAGTGATTATAGGCGCAGGATATGCAGGTATCCTGACAGCAAAAAAACTTGCAAAAAAGTTCAAGAAAAATGATGAAGTAAGCATTTCCATAATTGATAAAAATCCGTTCCACGCCATGCTTACGGAACTTCACGAAGTGGCGGCAAACAGAGTGGATGAAGATAGCATCCGGGTCAGCCTGAAAAAAGTATTCGCCGGACGCAAGGTCGAAGTGGTCCTTGACACCATTGAATCTTTTGATTTTGAAAAGAAACTGGCAGTTGGAAAAGCGAAAACCTACGAATACGATTATCTGGTTCTGAGCGCAGGTTCAAAGCCCACATTTTTCGGCACGCCGGGTGCGGAAGAATATGCTTTTAAACTCTGGTCCTACGACGATGCCATCAAGATCAGACAGCATCTGATCAATCTTTTCAGAATAGCCTGCAGGATAGCAGACGAAACCGAAAGAAGGAAAATGCTCTCGATCTATGTTGTGGGGGCAGGATTTACTGGGGTTGAACTGGCAGGCGAAATTGCAGAATATCTTCCGATCATCTGCAACAAATTCGAAATCGATCGAAATGATGTCAATCTGACGATCATTGATGTCCTGGAAAGAACGATACCAAATCTGCCGGCAGAACTGTCGGTTAAGGTGGAAAAGCGCCTAAAGAAGATGGGTGTGCATACTATGCTGGGAACAAATGTAGTATCCATCGGCCCGGATTATGTTGAAACAAAAAAGAACGATGTGATCACACGGAACCCGGCATCTACTGTGATATGGGGCGCCGGCATCGAGAGCGCGGATATCACAGGAGAAGCAGCCAAGGTCCTCGAATCAGCTGCAAGAAACCGTATTAAGATAGATCCATATCTCCGCTCCATAGATGACGAAAGCGTTTTTGTAATAGGTGATAATATGCTCTACATACCTGAGGGAGAGGAAAAGCCGGTCCCACAGGTTGTAGAAAACTGCGAACAGAGTGCAAAAGTTGCCGCTCATAATATTGCCTGTGCGATCACCGGGACAGGGACACTGGAAAAATACCAACCGGTTTTCCATGGATTTATGGTTTGTGTCGGCGGAAGATATGGCGTGGCACGAGTTGGTTTTCCGAAACATATGGTGAACTTGCCTTCTTTCCTTGCAATGTTTGCGAAACATTTTATCAATATCATCTATTTCATACAGGTCCTCGGCTGGAATAAAGTCTGGACTTATATGAAGCATGAGTTCTTTACCATCAGAAATTGCAGAAGCTTTGTAGGCGGACATTTTGCAAACCGTACACCAAGTTTCCTCTTAGTCCCTCTGAGAGTCTTCCTTGGGGGTGTATGGCTTTTCGAAGGAATCATGAAAGTCGTAGAAGGTTGGCTTGATGAACCAAAGTTGACAGATTTCTTCGGCGGGGCCAACGCTTGGTATAACAGTATTGTCGGAGGAGGCGGCGTTGCAGATGCTGCTACATCCGCTACAGCGGAAGCTGGAGGAGGCGCCGCTGGAGGATCGATGGGAACGCTGATTTTCAACTGGGATTTCTTTGGTTTATTCCAGGCGATCTTTGTCAGCGGGAAAACCATAGTGGAATCGGCCCTGGCAGATTTTGCATTTAGATTGAATGTACCGCTGATGAACTGGTTCGTTGACAGTTGGATCATGCCGAATGACGGGATGCAGATTTTCATGCAGACCATGATCGTCATTGCCGAAATTGCCATCGGACTTGCGCTCATGGGCGGGTTATTTACAACATTGGCTGCCGGCGCTTCCCTGATCCTCCAGTTTATGTTCGTATGCACAACAGGTCTTTACCTCGGCACTTTCTGGATGATCTTTGCCGGAATTGCTGTATTAATTGGGGGAGGAAGAACATTCGGCCTGGATTATTACGTAATGCCTGCATTGAAATCCTGGTGGAAAAAATTCCCGCTGATAAGGAAACTATATATTTATCATGATTAATGAATACTCAGGAACAAACAGCAAAAATAACAAGTACACGATAGACGACGCTTTTGTATCAGTTAAAAATGAGGTGGATGCAACTTTATCCACCTCTCCTTCACTCATGAAGGAATATACCGGGTATCTTGCAGATTCATCCGGAAAATACATTAGAGCATTGTCTGTGCTTGCATGCGCTTTGGACACTGAAGATCAGGTTCATGAAAATGCTGTCAAACTGGGGGCTTCAATTGAAGTGCTGCATCTGGCGACTCTCGTACACGATGATGTGATCGATAACGCTGAGACGCGTAGGGGCCAGCTGTCGCTTCAGAAAAAATACGGTAAGCGTACAGCTGTGATATGCGGTGATTACCTTTTATGTGTTTCATTGATATTGGCAGGTTCTATCACCGAAAAAGAAGACTACCTGAACATCAATGTACCGGATTATATGACAAAAGTTTGTATGGGAGAGATGAGACAGGAGATCAATAATGCAAATTACGATCTGACTGTTTTGGAATATTTACGCATCATCTCGGGGAAAACAGCAGCTCTGTTTGAGGCGTCTTTCCATGCAGGCGCAATTTTAAGCGGGAAAGGGGTCCCTGAAGAGATTGTAAGAAGATATGCCAGGCTGGGTCGGTATATTGGCATGATATTTCAATTGACCGATGATTGCATGGACTATGAATCCACAACAGATATCGCTATGAAACCGGTACAATCGGATTATGAACAGGATGTGATTACTTTACCCCTGATTTATACATTCGATCGGTTCGAAGGATTAAGGAGCAAAGCGGCTCTCAGAAAAGTCTCTGCAGAAGAGATCAAAGCTGCGGTCATTTCGGCAGGGGGACTTGAGTATACAAAATCATTGGCCGGAAAATATTACGAAAAAGCGATATCCATTATTGACAGTCTGGAAATCAGCGAATTGAAAAGAACGACGCTGACCACCATACTAAATAAGGCATACAGAATATCTTAACAGCGGAGGCCTTTTAAATTGATTCATAGACTGCTGGATTATATAGAAATAAAAACGAAGATCACCAGTTTGTTCGCATTTCTGATGTCAATGGCTTATCTGTACTATCGGGAGCAGCCGATCATTTGGAAACCGACCATTGTCTTCTTTTGCTCAATGTTTTTGTTCGATCTGAGCACGACGGCGATCAATAATTACATAGACTCAAAAACCAATGGACAAAAACTACAATTCGGAAGGCGTACAGCAAAACGCATTATCTATGTAATGCTGGCTATCAGCATTGCCTTGGGGCTTTATCTGACATATATCACAGATTTGGTCATACTATTGGTTGGCGGATTATGTTTTCTCTGTGGTGTTCTCTATACTTACGGACCGGTTCCGATATCGAGACAGCCATTGGGTGAAGTGCTATCAGGCATATTTTACGGGTTCTTTATACCGTTTCTGGTTCTATACATGAACATGCCGAAGGGGACCTTCCTTTCCTATAGCATGAGTCTTAAGACGGTTTCTTTGCAGCTGGAAATCATGCCGCTTATAACGATTGGACTATTGGCTGTGGCTCCGTTTTGTACAACGGCCAATATCATGCTGGCAAACAATATTTGTGATTTAAAAAAGGATATAGCAGTCAAAAGGCATACGCTACCTTATTATCTGGGAGAAAATTCCTTGCGATTGTTTTCAGCGCTATATTATATGACGTACATCGCCACTTTGCTTATGACGATTTTGAATATTTTATCGCCGCTATGCCTGGCCTCAATTTTAAACCTGTACTGGGTAAGAAAGAATATTAAAGAGTTTGAATATAAACAGGAAAAAGAATCAACATTCATCGTTTCGATCAAAAATTACGTCATCATTATGGGAACAAACACGATGCTGATTTTTATCAGTGCACTCATAAAATAGTCCAACTAATATTTTGACCTAAAAGGCTATATGTTGTGTTTGTTTTATAGCCCTGGGGTATAATATACAAGTAAAACAACCTACCAATCAAGTAGGTATTACGCCTGATCAACAGGCTTAATATAAACGCTAGAAAGAATCATCAAAATCAAGGAGGAAAATATGAAAAAGAAACTAGCAATTTTAATGGTCTTTGTTTTGTCAATGCTTGCGCTTGCTGCTTGCGGCGGAGCACCGGCTGAAGAACCAGCAGCCAAAGTGAAGACAGGAATGGCCGTAGTCACAACTGCAGACAAATCGGTAAGTGCGGGCGCTGAAGATGGTCTGGCTCAGGCCTATTCAAACATCATAGCAGTCACTGTCGATGAGTCCGGCGTCATTACAAATTGTGTGATCGATGCAGCTCAGACAAATATAAACTTCTCAAAAGAAGGTAAAATCGTGACTCCGCTTGATACACAATTTGTTGGAAAACTCGAACTTGGTGCGGATTATGGTATGGCCAAAGCATCTTCCATCGGAAAAGAATGGAACGAGCAGGCAACCGCTTTTGCTAACTATGTAATCGGTAAGACTGTTGATGAAGTGAAGGGAATTGCTGTAGATGCTGAAGGAAGACCTACAGGTGCAGATTTGACTTCCTCAGTAACCATCCATGTAACTCCATACATCAATGCTATTGAGAAAGCCGTTGCAAATGCAACAGATAAAGGCGCTTCTGCAACCGACAAACTCGGAATTGGTGTCATCACTACAATTGATAAGTCCAAAGATGCGACAGCAACAGAACCTGGAGTAGCTCAGGCATATTCCAATTATGCTGTTGTAACATTTAATGCAGACGGAGTGATTACAAGCTGCATTATCGATGCTTCCCAGACTAACATCAACTTTGATGCAACCGGCACTATCACAAGCGATCTTGCAGGTCCTTTCCAGACAAAGAACGAATTGGGTGCGGCTTATGGCATGATCAAAGCATCCTCCATTGGAAAAGAATGGAACGAACAGGCAGCTGCATTCGCTGACTACGTAGTGGGTAAAACCGTCGATGAAGTGAAGGGTATTGCTATGACTGATGAAGGTCTGGCTGCAGATGCGGATCTGGCATCTTCGGTTACTGTACACATCGGCCCATTCATGAATGTAATCGAAAAGGCTTACAACGCTGCAAAATAGGTATAAACCAAAAGTAAAATGATGAGTGGCGTGAGAGGTAGTTGATCTACCTCTCTGCTTTTGAGGGAATTAAATCGATGCGCAGAATTGTGTCTTTAATATTAATCTTATTAATCAGCTTAAACATCGCCGCATGTGCAGAGCCGGAAAAACAGCGTTATGAAGCTGAATTTCTGGAACTATTCGATACGGTTACCAAGATCGTTGGTTATTCGTATAGTGAAAAAGAGTTTACTGATTATTCGAAAATGATTTATGATGAATTGAAGGTTTATCATCAGCTATATGATATTTACAACAACTATGAAGGGATCAATAATATAAAAACCATCAACGACAATGCCGGAATCGCACCTGTTAAAGTAGATCAGCGCATCATCGACCTGCTGAAGTTTGCGAAAGAGGCATATACGATTTCCGAAGGCAAGGTGAATGTCGCTTATGGTTCGGTTTTGAGTATCTGGCATCAATATCGTGAAGCGGGCATTGAAAATCCTGAAAAGGCAGAAGTCCCACCGCTCGAACTGCTGCAAGCGGCAGCGCTCCATACCGATATCAACAATGTTGTGATCGATGAAGATGCCGGTACGGTTTTTCTGACAGATCCTGATATGAGCCTGGATGTGGGAGCTATCGCCAAAGGCTATGCAACGGAACGGGTAACGCAGTATGCCATGGAACACGGCTTTACTTCAGGAATCATTAGTGTCGGAGGCAATGTGCGAACCATTGGCTATAAAAATGATAAAAATCAGCTTTGGGATATCGGAATTCAAAATCCCGATAAAGACAGCCCTGAACAGAATGTGTTTGTTACTCATTTGACCGATCTGTCTTTGGTTTCCAGTGGAGACTATGAGAGGTATTATACGGTGGACGGCCAACGATATCATCATATCATTGATCCTGCGACTTTGTTTCCGGCAAAGTATTTTACTGCTGTGACCATCATCTGTGAGGATTCAGGTATGGCCGACGCTTTATCCACATGTATTTTCAATATGCCATTCGAGGATGGGTACAAATTGATTGAAAGTCTGCCGGGTACAGAGGCACTCTGGATTTATACGAATGGCGAGGTTAAATATACGCCTCATTTCGAAGACTACATTCAATCATAAAGTATAAAGTATAGGGGTATTAAAAAATCGCCAAAGGTTCAGCAACTGAGTCTTTGGCGATGATTTTTTAATTTTTGAGGCTTTGTATCGGTGCCGGTATTCTTCCTCCGCGGTTGATCATCACGGAAGGAGAGGAGGTGTTGACTTTCATGATCGGCCCGGAACCAAGCAAACCGCCGAAATCCAGCTCCTCGCCATCCTTAACTCCGATGGCCGGTATGACTCTGACAGCTGTAGTCTTGGAATTGACCATTCCGATGGCAGCCTCATCAGCGATGATGGCTGAGATCACATCACTTGCTGTATCACCAGGGATAACGATCATATCCAGCCCGACGGAGCAGACAGCAGTCATGGCTTCCAGCTTCTCGATGGTAAGTATTCCGCGGCGCGCAACATCGATCATCCCGGCGTCTTCCGTTACGGGGATAAAGGCACCCGAAAGGCCTCCGACATTGGAAGAGGCCATGACGCCTCCTTTTTTCACAGCATCATTCAGCATAGCCAGAGCGGCAGTCGTTCCGCAGCCTCCGCAGGCATCAAGCCCAATTTCCTCAAGGATGTGGGCGACTGAATCTCCCATAGCGGGTGTTGGTGCCAATGACAAATCGATGATGCCGAACGGGACTCCCAACATTTCAGATGCTTCTGTTCCAACAAGTTGGCCGACACGGGTAATTTTAAAAGCAGTTTTCTTAATCATATCTGCGACTTCGTTCAAACTGGCTTCTTTCGGCATTTTTGAAAGCGCGCTTCGAACAACTCCGGGGCCTGATACGCCGACATTAATGACGCAATCGGGCTCGCCCGGCCCATGAAATGCTCCCGCCATAAAAGGATTGTCTTCAGGGGCATTACAGAAAACCACGAGTTTGGCCGCGCCGATGCACTGCCTGTCCTGCGTCAGTTCGGCTGCCTCTCGCACCACTTTTCCCATAATCCTGACAGCATCCATATTGATTCCTGATTTCGTCGTTCCGATATTCACAGAAGAGCAAACCAACTCAGTTTCGGCTAATGCTTTGGGTATGGATTTGATAAGTTCCAGATCCCCAGGGGAAAAACCCTTGTGCACTAAAGCTGAATATCCGCCGATAAAGTTTACGCCCACATCTCTGGCAGCCCGGTCCAATGTTCTTGCGTATTGAACAGGATCTCCGCCCGATGCGCCTAATAACATAGCGATAGGCGTTACCGCGATGCGTTTATTGACGATGGGTATACCATACTTCTTCTCTATGGCTTCACCGGTACTCACGAGATCTTTAGCATACCGATGGATCTTATCAAATATTTTCTGGCAGGACCGCTCAATATCACTATCCGCACAATCCAGCAGAGAAATGCCCATCGTTATGGTTCTGATGTCCAGATTTTCATCCTGTATCATGGTGATGGTTTCCATGATATCGCTCATGTTAAGCATTTGAAATCCTCCGATTCGATTATTTGATCAGCCTTCTCATATCCTGTGCATCGAGTTGAAAATATCCTCATGCATGACATGAATGGCCATGTCCGGGCATCTTTCGGATAATCTTGATCTCAGCTCATCGATCTCGCAATTCATTTTGGAGATATCAATCAGCATGACCATTGCGAAGTATTCCTGCAGCACGGATTGAGTCACTTCGATCACGTTGGCATTGGCTTCTGCGCAGGTTGTACTCACTCTGGCCAGTATGCCCACCATATCGCGACCTAATACTGTTAATATTGCCCTCATATTTATTGTCCTCCCGGGATATAATAAAAAACAGCTCATATTGGTTCAACGTTAGTATTCTACTATATTTTCGGGCAAAATAATATATTTAAATCGAGAAAATAATCCAGTTAAAATTGTATTATGATTTGGAATTGAGTATAATCTAAATATGGTTAATATAGGAAACGATTGGGACGGGCTTCTTGCCGATGAGTTCAGGAAAGACTATTATATTGCTTTAAGGGAGTTTTTGAAGGAGGAATACCGTACGAAGGAAATCTATCCTGATATGTACGATATTTTCAATGCATTGAAATTTACGGCATATAAAGATGTCAAAGCCGTTATTCTGGGCCAGGATCCGTATCATGAACCGGGGCAGGCCCACGGGTTGTGCTTTTCTGTAAAGAGGGGAGTTGAAAAACCGCCATCGCTGGTGAATATTTTCAAGGAATTAAGAGATGATCTCGGTATCGAAATTCCCGTGCACGGATGTCTTGAAGACTGGGCACGAAGCGGGGTGCTCTTACTGAATACGGTACTGACAGTGCGGAGAGGAGCAGCCAACTCTCACAAAGGGAAAGGTTGGGAAATCCTCACTGACAGGATCATTGAACTATTGAACGAGAGAGAAGACCCGATGGTATTCATATTGTGGGGAGCCAATGCTAAAGAAAAGCGTCGATTCATTACGAACCCTGCGCATCTTGTTTTAACGGGTGCGCATCCGAGCCCTTTATCCGCCTATAACGGATTTTTCGGCGGGAAATATTTTTCGAAAGCCAATGATTTTTTGTCAGAACACGGAAGGATGATCAATTGGTCCATCAGCAGCTGAAGGTTAAGGTTATTGAAATGGAGGGAATAATATGTCAGGGTTAACAATTTTTATCGTCATAGCAGTGATTGCAGCTATAGCCATTTTATGGGGGATAGGTGCATATAACTCATTTGTTAAAATGAGAAATTCCGTGGAAGAAGCATTCTCCACCATGGATGTTTACATGAAGAAAAGATACGATCTGATACCCAACCTTGTTGAAACCGTAAAAGGCTATGCGGCTCACGAAGCCGGCACTTTTGAAAAAGTCGTACAAGCCAGAAACATGGCTCAGCAGGCCACTACTGTGGAAGAAAAGCTTGCTGCGGAAAACACACTGACCAGAACTTTGCGCTCGCTGTTCGCCGTAGCTGAGGCCTACCCGGATCTGAAGGCAAACCAGAACTTTCTGGATCTGCAGGCACAACTTCAGCGGGTTGAGGAAGACATAGCCAATTCAAGGAAGTATTACAACGCAGTCGTGAGAGAGTATAACACGAAAACCGAACAATTTCCGTCGAATTTCATTGCTAATATGTTCAATTTCACCAGAAAACCAATGTTTGAAGTGGAAAGTGATACGGAGAGGCAAAATGTCAAAGTTGAATTTTAAAAATACAAAACAGAGACCGGTACTCCATTTTCTGGTGCCGGTCTTTATTATAGCATTGATGCTATTCCCAACCGTCGCTTTCGGTGCGGACAGCACGATGGAGACGAAGGCGTTCGATGTAACGGTTGATGTTGCCGAAGATAATTCCTGCCTGATTACAGAGACAATAACGATGAACTTTCTGACACCGCACCACGGCATTTACAGAAACATCCGTTTTGCCGGTGTTGCTGAAAGCCAATATAACGGTCAGGTTTACAAGCAGAATTATAAGAATGAAATCAAAAACATCAGCGTCGCCGGTTATCCCTACCAGGTTTATACCGAAGGGGACTATGTTGTGATTCAAATCGGAAGCGGCGATTATTATATTGAAGGAGAACAAACCTATAAAATATCGTACCAGTGTGTAATGCGGGATGACCGAATCAGTGCATTTGACAGCTTTTATTGGAATGTTGTGCCTTTTGGATGGAGCACGCCAATCGAAAGCGCGAAAGTGACAATCCATTTACCGGAAGCTGTAAATAGTGACCATATAGAATTCATTCGTGGTGTTTATGCGGCGACTGATGCCATCGGATTTCAGACGAATGATTCAGGAAAATCCTTCAGCATCAACGAAACCGGCCTCGCTGATGGAGAAGGGATCACTTTTCGGGCAGTAATGGATGAAGGCTATTTCAGCGGAGAAAAGAACTTCAACTGGGCTTTATGGGTCATCATTGCAGCTGACATCCTGGCGGCATTCGCTGCATTTGCATTATGGAACAAAACCGGCCGGGATCCTAAAATTGTTCAAACTGTTGAATTTTATGCGCCGGAGGGCACCACTCCTGCAGAGGTGGGATATATACTGGATGGCGTAATCGATAAGAAAGACTTGGTCTCTCTTGTCATATATCTGGCGGATAAGGGATATCTTTCCATTGAAAAAGAGGCTGACGGCAAAGACTTCATCCTTCATAAGCTGAATGAGCTGCCGGAAAATTCAAAAGTATATCTGAAAACATTTTTTGATGGTCTGTTTCAGACATCCGATGGGGATTCTGTCAGCAGCGTTAAAATTTCAGATTTGAAAGGGACTTTCCATCACAGCTATGTGGCTGCATTAGGCGAACTGAACGGTTATTTTACCTTGCGAAAGGAAAATGAGATATTTAAACAGAATTCTGTTTATGCCAGAATGGCCGGAATCATACTTCTTCTGATACCGGCGACGGTTACGATAGTATTGGGCGCAATCTATCAGTCTATGGATTATGCTTCGTTCTTCGCCATCCCTGCCGCCATGTGTACATTTATCGGGTTTTCTGTGATCGCAAGAATATATGATAAACGGGACGACGGCAAAAAAATCCCGTCCTTCTTTGGACTCGTAGTGGGCGCCTTGTTTTCTGCTGTTGCGGTGATCGTTGCGGTTTATATGAACTTCTACCTGGCTTTGCCGCTGTATATTACGGCACTGATGCTGGCTTCCCATATCTGCTGCTTTATATTTGCATTGATCATGAAAAGCAGGACTAAAAAAGGCGCGGAACTGATGGGTAAAATTATGGGGTTCCGGCAATTTGTTCAAAGTGCTGAGGTTGACAGGATAAAACGGCTGGTTGAAGAAAATCCGAAGTATTTCTACAAAGTCCTCCCATATGCCTATGTTTTTGGGCTTACAGATCAATGGGCTAAGAATTTCGAAGGAATAGCAATAGAACCTCCGGAATGGTATACAGCCGATGACATGGGCGCCGGCTTATTCAATGTCATGATGATCAACAGCATGCTTCATAGCACGACGCGCGCTCTGGAGAATAATATGATCCCTGCTTCTGACCTGCGGGACGGCAGTCATGGCAGCGGATTCGGCGGTTCCGGCGGAGGCGGCTTCTCCGGAGGCGGAGGCTTCGGCGGCGGCGGAATGGGCGGCGGCGGCGGTGGAGGCTGGTAGACAACCATCACGGCGATATGATATAATAGCTGCAAAAATCAGGGAGAGTATAGATGATAAACGGGTCAAATAAGAAAGTATTTGTATTTTTAGGGTTGATCCTGGCATTGATCCTGGCACTGATAGCTACAGGCAGACCTCTCGATTTGAGAACCTTGATAGGAATAACGGCAGGCGCAGCATTGCTTATGTTCGGCAGCTTTCTGATCATGCGAGGCAAAACTAAAAAAAGTTAGGGAACGGCGCCGGGCAAGCCCGGCGCTTTTTAAGAATTATGGATTTTACACATCTTCACGTACATACTGAATACAGCCTTCTTGACGGTGCCGCGCGCATCGTCGATTTAGTTGGCAGAGCAAAAGATCTTGGCATGAAGTCGCTGGCCATCACAGATCATGGTGCTATGTTTGGGGTAATAGATTTCTATAAAGAATGCAGAAAGCAGGGAATCAAACCCATCATCGGCTGTGAGGTGTATACGGCTTCCAGAAACCTTACCGATAAGGAAGCGGATAAAGACAAAAGCCAGGGTCATCTTGTATTGCTGGCAAAAAATGAGGCAGGATATAAAAACCTCATGAAAATCGTATCCAGGGGCTACACGGAGGGATTTTATTATAAACCTAGAATTGACAAATCCGTTCTAAAAAAATATTCCGATGGGTTGATTGCACTATCTGCCTGTCTTGCGGGAGATGTTCAGCGGAAACTGCTGAATGACGATTATGAGGGAGCCAAATCCGAAGCGTTAGCTTTTAGAGAAATATTCGGCGAAGAAAATTTTTATCTCGAATTGCAGGATCAGGGTCTTGAGGAAGAGATGAAGATACTGCCATCCTTGAAGAAGATCCATGAGGAAACCGGTATTCCACTAGTGGCAACGAACGATGTGCATTACGTTAACAGGGAGGACGCGGAAGCCCATGATGTCCTGCTGTGTATACAGACTGCCACAAATGTTTTTGAGGAAGACAGAATGCGATTCCCGAATGATCAGTTTTATCTGAAGACAATGGATGAAATGGCGAAGCTCTTCGCAAATACTCCCCAGGCGGTAACGAACACACAGCTGATTGCTGATCGCTGCAATGTGGATATCAAATTTGGTGAACTCCATCTTCCGGAATATGCGGCGCCGGAAGGTTATGATAAAGCTTCATACCTCAAAAAACTTTGTTATGAGGGGATGCAGGATCGTTACGGTGATCAATGGCGGGAACTGGAACCCCGGCTGGATTATGAACTTGATGTCATCAATCAGATGGGATATGTTGAATATTTTCTGATTGTCTGGGATTTCATAAATTACGCGAAGAAAAACCGGATCATGGTGGGTCCGGGTAGAGGATCAGCAGCAGGATCTATCGTTGCCTATGCCTTGAAAATAACGGACATAGACCCTATCAAGTATGGACTCATTTTCGAAAGGTTCCTGAACCCGGAGAGGGTGTCCATGCCGGATATCGATATTGATTTCTGCTATGAAAGAAGGCAGGAAGTTATTGACTATGTAATTCGGAAATACGGAGAAGACAAAGTCGCCCAGATCATCACTTTCGGCACCATGAAAGCCAAGGCTGCCGTTCGGGATGTTGGCAGGGCACTCAATATGAGTTATTCCGAAACGGATTCTATCGCGAAAGCCATACCGAACGAATTGAAGATGACCATCAGCAAGGCGCTGGATTCCAATCCGGAATTAAAAGCCCGATATGAAACGGACGCCCCGACTGCAAAGGTCATCGACATGGCTAAGGCAGTGGAGGGCATGCCCCGGCATGCATCGACGCATGCCGCCGGTGTTGTGATATCAAAAAAGAGCATTGACGAGTATGTTCCTCTATATTTGTCCGATAAGGGGATCTCAACTCAGTTCACTATGACAACGATAGAAGAACTCGGGCTTCTGAAAATGGACTTTCTGGGACTTCGAACCCTGACTGTCATCAGGGACGCGATAGAACTTATTGAAACGAACCACGGCGTTCTCCTGGATTTCTCAAAAATGGGATATGATGACCCGAAAGTATATGAAATGATATCTTTCGGCAATACGGACGGTGTATTCCAGCTGGAATCCACCGGAATGACTCAGTTCATGAAAAATCTGAAACCCGACTGTTTTGAGGATATTGTTGCGGGCATTTCGCTTTACAGACCCGGCCCGATGGCCTCAATACCAACCTATATCGAGAACAAAAAAAATCCGGAAAACATATTTTATATTCATGAAAGTCTGAGGCCGATCCTATCGGTTACTTATGGATGTCTGGTTTATCAGGAACAGGTTATGCAGATCGTAAGGGATCTGGCGGGATATACCTACGGACGATCCGATCTGGTTCGCCGCGCCATGAGCAAAAAGAAAATGGATGTCATGCTGAAGGAACAGAACGCCTTTATCCACGGCACCGATGGTGTCCCCGGCTGCAGCGCGAAAGGCATTCCGGAAAATGCTGCCAGGGAGATATTCAACCAGATGGTCAGCTTTGCCGAATACGCATTTAACAAGTCCCATGCAGCAGCCTATGCGGTTCTGGCATATGAAACAGCATATCTGAAGGCGTATTATCCCGTGGAGTTTATGGTGGCGCTGATGACCAGTGTAATGGGTGAATCAGCATCCATAGCAAAATATATAAGAAACAGCAATGAGATGCAGATCGAAGTCCTGCCTCCGGATATCAACTTCTCCGGCAAGAAATTTACTGTCGAAAGCGGGAAAATCAGATTCGGGTTGCTTGGCGTCAAGAATGTCGGAGAAGGAGTGGCGGATGCCATTTTGCGCGCCCGAGAAACTAAAGGCAAGCCAAAGGATATTTTCCGGTTTATTAACAATATAGAGATCCATGAGATCAACAAGAAAGCAATTGACAGTCTGATCCGAGCTGGTGCGTTTGATTCCATGCACTCGAACAGAGCACAGCTTATAGCAGTCTGTGAAGGGCTGATCGAAGCGGCTCAGAATGATGCCAGAAAGAATATTGCCGGTCAGATCTCACTTTTCGACACTACCGGCGACAATGAAACGATTTCGGAAATCGGCGCAGTGACGAAGTTGCCTGATGTTCAGAACTTTGACCGAAAAACTCTGATGGCGATGGAAAAGGATAACCTGGGTGTTTATCTGTCCGATCATCCGCTTAATGAATTTATTGATAAAATAGAGAAGTACACCACGATAACCAGTGAAGATTTGACCGAAGTATCAGATCCCGAATATAACGGATCTATCCGTGACGGAATGGAAGCATCCATCGCAGGCATATTGGTGCATAAGAAGAATCTGATGACGAAAAGCGGTAAAATGATGGCTTTTCTGACGATTGAGGATTTATACGGTATCATTGAAGCCATCGTCTTCCCTAACGTATATGAGAGATATCAGCAGCATCTGGTCGAGGATGGGATCATAATGATCAAGGGAACTCTGAATTTCAAAGAGGAAGAAGCGCCGAAGGTAATTGCTGACAAGATATTCCCTATCGAGGAAGCCGGGAACATCACGTCCGAAAAACGGTTTCTGAAGCTCCGGATCCTTCCAGGTGAAGAAGAAGACAGAGTTCTGAACGAAATCAAAAATACACTGAAGGACTATCCCGGCGATTGTCCGGTAATGATCTACATCGGAAATACCGGAAGAAAATTCAAGGCTTCAAAGAAATTATGGGTGGAGCCGGAAGGACGCCTGTTGCAGAGTCTCAAGGAATTAATTGGTGAAGATAACGTCAAGCTTCAGGAGGGTAATATATGAGAAATATTGGTGTGCTTACCAGCGGAGGAGACGCTCCGGGAATGAATGCCGCAATCAGGGCTGCAGTGAGAGGCGGCATCTATAACGGCCTGACTGTATACGGCATAGAAAGAGGTTTTGAAGGATTGATTGACGGCGAGATCAAAGAAATGAATGTTTCGTCAGTATCCGATATCCTACATAGGGGCGGGACCATATTGCGCACGGCCAGGTCGGAACGGTTCCTGACCGAAGAAGGTTTCAAGCGGGCGCTCAACATACTGGAAAGCTTCGAAATAGAAGGGTTGATGATTATTGGCGGCGACGGATCGCTGGCTGGAGGATTGAAGCTGCACCAAGCCGGAGTTACTGTGATGGGGCTTCCTGGTACCATAGACAACGATCTGGCTTACACAGACTATACAATTGGTTTTGACACGGCCGTGAATACAGTTTTGAGTGCCATCAGCAATATAAGAGACACTTCATCATCCCACGAAAGAAGCACGGTGATTGAGGTCATGGGGCGTCAATGCGGCGATATTGCCATGTATGCAGGCGTAACCGGCGGTGCAGAGAGTATTTTGACTCCAGACAGGCCGGTTGATATCAATGCCATCTGCAGAAAGATCATCCAGGGAAGAAATCGGGGAAAGCTGCATAACATCATCGTTAAAGCAGAAGGAGTGGATATTAGCGCGCGGGATATTGCCGATATGATCCATGAAAGAACCGGGGTAGAATCAAAGATCGTGATCTTAAGTTATATACAGCGGGGCGGATCCCCGACAGCTCGAGACAGGATGCTGGCCAGCAGAATGGGCTATAAAGCGATTGAATTGCTCAAAGAAGGCAGCAACAGCAAAGCCATCGGAATCAATGGAACGGAGATCGTGGCCTATGATCTGGGCGATGCGTTGAAAATGAAACGTTTGCCGGATCTCAGCCTGATTGAATTGGCCGATGTGCTTTCGATTTGAAATCAGTCATCATCTTTTAGTTCATCCAGATCGATACCGATATCATTTTGGAGAATCTGGCCGAAATTGACCGCGCCTCGACCGTATTTTAAACGGATTTCATCGATGGTGCGTTCAAGCTTCTCTAATTTATCCCGCTTTTCATTGGCGGTCTGGAAGAGGCTTATCTGCTGATTTTCATTTTCATCTTTCAGGTTAATTCCGGTAACCGTCAGCAAGCGTATTCCAACATTGAGGTTCCAGGAATTGAAAATCAGTTCCTGGGCGGCCCGTGAAATCTCTTCCGAAAGATTTGTCGGTGCATCGAGTTGTTTTTGCCGGGAAATCGATTTGAAATATGGATCTTTGATATCAACTTTGACCCCGGAAGCTTTCATCTGATATTTCCTCAATCTGCCGGCAACCGTATCCGAAAGGGCGGTTACTGCTGTCACAACATCCTCTTTTGATATCAGATCCCGCTTGAATGTCAATCCGTTTCCCACGGATTTGATTTTTCGTTTTTCCCATGCGAAAGAAACGGGTTCTTTATCCAGACCGTTTGCATAGTCGTGGATCAGTGTTCCGTGCTTGCCCAACAGCTTGAACAGCCGGTTTCGGTCAGCCTGTGCCAGTTCCCCGATGGTGCGAATCCCCGCTGCGATCAGCTTTGTTTCCATCCCCTTGCCTACAAAAAACATTTCTCCAACCGGAAGCGGCCATAATAAAGTTTTATAATTTTCTCGGGTGATCACAGTAGTCGCATCCGGCTTTTTATATTCAGAACCCATTTTTGCAAATATTTTATTAAAAGAAACGCCAACCGAAAGAGTCAGCCCCAATTCACTTTTGACTGTGTTACGTATGGTATCCGCTATTTCTTTGCCGGATCCGAAGAGCTTCAGGCTTGCAGTAACGTCCAGCCAGGATTCATCGATGCTGAAAGGCTCGATCATGTCTGTGTACCGATAATAAATATCATTGATCATTTTTGAATAGAAAGAATATTTCTCATGGTGCGGTGGTACGACCTGAAGATCGGGGCATTTTTTTCTGGCTTGCCAAATGGTTTCAGTTGTTTTTACACCTGCTTTTTTTGCCAGTTCATTTTTCGCAACAATAATACCATGGCGATTCTGTGGATTTCCGCAAACAGCCATAGGCCTGTTTCTAAGCTCGGGGTAATCCAGCAATTCCACCGAAGCGAAAAATGCATTCATGTCACAATGTAAGATTGTTCTATCCATGCATCGATTATACAATGAGGTTTGATAAAAACCAACTATATGTACCGTACATAAACCGTAATGTGCTATAATACGAATTGTAAAATTAACTGGCAGACTGCCGGATATCGGTGATCCGATGCCGGCTGATGTTTTTCAGAGGGATATTAGATGGAACCAATAAATAAAGATCCGATCATAGCCATCATGTATGATTTTGACAAAACCTTATCACCCGAAGATATGCATAATTATGGCTTCATACCGGGGATAGACATGACAACTGCGGAATTCTGGGAGCTATGCAATAAAACCATTAAAGAAAACAGAATGGATATGATTCTTGGATATATGATGGTGATGCTGAAAGAGGCTCAGGGAAAACTTTTACTGACTCGGGAAGTCTTTCACAAAATGGGAAGCAAGGTCAGGTTGTTTCCGGGCGTTTCGTCATGGTTCCGCAGAATCAACGAATATGGTGCATCAAAAAATATTGAAATCGAGCACTATATCATATCTTCCGGACTTAAAGAAATCATTGAGGGTACAAAAATAGCGGCAGAATTTAAAGATATTTATGCTGCGGAATTTATTTACAGCAGAAGAGGAGTGCCGATCTGGCCTGCGATGGCAGTGAATTACACGTCAAAAACCCAGTTTCTGTTTCGCATCAATAAAGGGGAACTCGATGTGACCGACAATACCGGTATCAATGAATTTGTCTCTGAAAGTGAAAGAAGAGTGCCGTTTAAGAATATGATTTATATCGGAGACGGAATTACCGATATTCCTTGCATGCAGATCGTTAAAAATGGCGGAGGGCATTCATTGGCGGTTTATCAGGGTCAAGATGACAGTCTGGCTCGTAAAATGCGAAGCCAGGGAAGAGTGGATGATGCCTTGCCGGCGGACTATTCAAAAGGCGGGAGACTGGAAAAAAGGGTATTCTCCATTATTGACGATGTGTCGGGAAAATAGAGGAAGTTTGACAGATATTGTGGATATTGACTTAAAAATATGTTAAAATATGAACATGGCAAAGAATATTATGGTCTGCGTAACGCAGCAGAAGACTTGCGACCGACTTATCAAATACGGGTATGATCTGCTTATGGATACCAAGGGTGAGCTGTTTATTATACATGTCGCTCACTACGAGTTCAAGTTTTTGGGGACAACCGAAGAAGGCGCAGCATTGGATTATCTTTACGAGAGAGCGCTGGAGTACGGAGCAAATCTGACAGTAGTCAGATCAAACCATGTGTTGGATACTTTAGTGGACCTGGCGGATAAGAATAAAATATCCCATTTGATTCTGGGCCAATCGGGACAGGCTCATGATGCGAATAACCTGATCGATCTTCTGGAGGACAGACTCAGCAAAAAGACTGAAATTATTGTGGTACCGGCGGATTGACCGGACGCATCAAACTTGACTGTATTTTCCGATGCGGGTATAATGACAAAGGATTCAATGAGACTGACATAGGGGGACAGCGTTCATGAGAGTTTTATCAATAGTGGTCGGTATTTTTCTTGTTATTACCAGTGTATGGTGTTTTGCCCATCCCGGTGCGACATTCCTTTCCATAGCATTTTTATTAGGTTTTGCAATGTTTATTCATGGCCTTACGGCCATTTTTGATTATTTTTCACTGAAGAAAACTGAGAACACTGGCGAGGGATGGCTACTGGCGGATGGCATCACGACATTTATTCTGTCGGTTCTGGTCCTGTTTAACCAGTTGGTTGCCGATGCAGCGATCCCGGTCTTCTTTGGAATGTGGATCATCTTTTCCGGAGTGGTCAGAATCGTCAATGCCTTGAACAGCGCAAAGAAAATCTGGTGGATATGGACTTTGTCTTTGGGGGTGCTCAGCATATTGGCAGGACTTTATGCATTTCTGAATCCCATGCTGGCGGACCTTCCCGTTGTTACGGTGGTTGGCATCACATTCCTGCTGCAAGGAGCCAATATGATATTTATAGGCTCAGTGGCCAAGGGTAAAAAGAAAAGACTATACAGGTAATAATAAAAAGAAGCAGGCAGAAAGTGGAACAGAATTTAAGCCCCAAGGGGAAACAAGAGAGAATCATATCACTTATAGTACTGATTGGCATGCTTATCACAGTGCGGTACATGCTGGATTTGGTATTATTGACATTTTTATTGACTTTTATTTTTTATCATCTGCTAAAGCTTGTACAGACGAAAATCAACAGCTCCTGGGGGAAACGTCTGCCTGAGCCTTTGATTCTTTCCGTTCTGTATATTATTTTTATATTATTATTAAGTTTTTTGAGCATTGAGGTTTTTCCAAAGCTGGTTGATCAGATCAACATCATTGCCAATGCTTTAGCGACTTTTGATATTGAGGCGGTCAAAAATGTAGTGGGCCAGAGGATGGCCCTGTTCTTCTCCGGTGTCGATATCAACAGCTACATCGGTCAAGCCGGAACATTGCTGGCCAGCCTGATTACGAAGATCAGCGGATTCCTGTTCAATTTTCTTATCGCATTGCTGCTCAGTTTTTTGATACTGGTAGAAAAGAACACAATCTATGAGTTTGGATTAAATGTAAAGAAAAGCAATGTCTCTTTTATTTATGATTATCTAATCACATATGGCGGGGGGTTTTGTAAAACATTCGGAAAAGTCATGAAAGTCCAGGTGACGATTGCGTTTATCAACTCGTTGCTTTCCATGATTATCCTGGCAATATTAGGTTTTCCGGCCATTGGAGGTTTGGGCATAATGATTTTTTGCCTTGGCCTGATCCCCGTGGCAGGGGTGGTGGTTTCATTCATTCCTCTCTCTGTCATAGGTTTCTCCATCGGAGGTGTGAAGGCGGTAGTTGAAGTGGTGGCACTGATCGTAGGTATTCATATGGTTGAAGCCTATATCTTAAATCCCAAGCTTATGTCTCAAAAAACGCGTTTGCCCGTATCATTTGTGTTTATCATACTGGTAGTGGCAGAACATTATCTAGGGATATGGGGCCTTCTGATCGGTGTGCCGGTGTTTATTTTCTTAATGACCGCATTCGAGATTGATTACAAAGTTTCGGGCAAAAAAAAGTGATCGGCAATATTTTGAACAACAACGGCCGCCTCGACAAGGGCGGCTTTTTTAGCAAATAGGATGTGAATCGGTTCGGAACATATGCTATAATATAGCGTATTGTTTCATTCAAATGAAGTGGCTCGGGAGGACTCGATGTTCAATATTTGTATAGTAGGCGGCGGTGCTTCGGGAATGACTGCAGCAATTGCTGCTGCAGAAAAGAATCCGGATCTTAAGATTATATTGCTTGAGAAAAATTCTGGAACGGGCAAGAAACTCCTGGCAACAGGAAATGGGCGCTGTAATCTAAGCAATTCTGAAATCGAAAATCATACATCTGTAACGGAATTCTTTCAGCGAACAGGTATTTTTATCAGAACTGAAGAGCAAGGAAGGATGTACCCCTACTCGGGAAAAGCGGCTGATGTCGTGAAAGCGCTCAACATGCGTATCCAAACTTTGGGCATCAAGGTACTAACGAATTTTATCGTAACCTCAATCGAGCGTGTATCTAAAGGCTTTTCCGTGACAGGCTTTTCCGGCGAGAATATCCTGAGCGAAAATATAATCCTGGCGACAGGAGGAAAAGCGGGACCGCAATATGGCTGCACAGGTGACGGCTACCAATTGGCAAAGAAATTCGGCCATGAAATTGCACGGCTGGCTCCCGGACTGACTTGGCTTTCTTGCAGGGAGTACAACGAATCTTTAAAAGGGACACGCATTAAGGCAAAAGTCAGCTTGATCAAAAAGAAAGCAGTTATTGGTATGGAAGTCGGAGAAGTTCAATTTACTGCCCAGGGAGTTTCCGGTATTTGTATTTTCAACCTGAGCAACCTGCTGAATTTAGATTTTGAAACAGACTTTTCAGATTATACGGTATCCATCGATTTTATGCCGGATTATACAATCGATGAAACAATATCCATTGTTAGGAAACGAACACAGATCAAAGGGATCTCCATGAAGGATCTGTTGCTTTCTGTTGTGCCGGAAGTGTTAGCACTGGAAATTCTGGAGTGCGCATCGGTAAAAGAGTTAAAGAAAATAGGCCGGATAGCCGACATAGACGGGAAAGTGACCAATAAAATCGCAGAGCTATTAAAGGATTTCAGGTGTTCCGTTTCGGGCGCCGGCGGATGGAAGGATGCACAGGTTACAAGAGGTGGAATAAAAGCAAACGAAATTAATCCATATACAAAGGAATCTTTACTGGTTCCCGGGCTTTATTTTGCCGGTGAACTTTTAGATTATGCCGGACCTTGCGGCGGATTCAATTTGCATCATGCCTGGAAAACAGGCCTCACAGCCGGGCAGCATTCAGCCGGAGCATGTCTTGGCACGAAACAGGAGTAATTATGTATTATAGAGCCCATGAATTAAAACTGAAAATCACTTCACAGAAGTCCGAGATACCGGACCTGATTCTGAAAAGACTTGGTTCACAGAGCCGAGGCATTTCACTGAGCCACTGGAATATTGTGAAAGAATCCATTGATGCCAGGGACAAAGGCGACATTCTGTTCGTATACACCGTTGATTTTGAAATTTCCCCTGACCGGGAACTGGACCTGGGAAGTATACGGAATATTGAAAAGATCATCAAGCAGGAACCCGAGGAACTGATCCAAGGCACCGATGAATTATCCTATCCGCCGGTTATAGCCGGCTTTGGACCTTGCGGCATGTTTGCGGCCCTGATATTGGCTGAAAAAGGATACAGGCCGGTAGTGCTCGAAAGAGGCCGCTCTATGGATCAACGCACAGCTGATGTAGAGAGATTCTGGAGTGGCGGGGAACTCGATGAAGAGTCTAATGTTCAGTTTGGAGAAGGTGGAGCAGGTACCTTTTCTGATGGAAAGCTGACTACAGGGATCAAAGACAAACGCGCAAAGAAAGTGCTTGAGGTGCTGGCTTTCAACGGAGGCGGCGAAGAATTACTGTATAAACAAAAACCTCATGTCGGAACAGATGTACTAAAAGAAGTGGTGGTAGCCATCAGAAGAAGAATTATTGAGCTTGGCGGCACGATCTGCTTCGAATCAAAGATAACAGATATCATCACGGAGGGTGGAAGGCTTTCCGCGATTTCAGTGAACGGCGGAAAGCCTATTAGGGTTGAACAACTGATCCTTGCCATCGGCCACAGCGCAAGAGACACCTTGAAGAAGCTGATGGAAATCGGTCTGAATATGGAGCAGAAACCCTTCTCGATGGGCCTCAGAATCGAGCATCCTCAATCCCTCGTCAACAAAGCGCAATACGGAGACGAATCCGGCCTTGGTTTAGGCGCGGCAGACTATAAGCTTTCTTATCGTTGCGGAAACGGAAGAGGGGTCTATACATTCTGCATGTGTCCGGGAGGAAGGGTTATTGCGGCTTCATCAGAAAAAGGCAAATTGGTCACGAATGGAATGAGCGAAAGGGCAAGAGATTCGGGGCTTGCCAACAGTGGTCTTCTGGTTGATGTCAGAACATCTGATTTCCCTTCGGATTCACCGCTGGCTGGTATGGAACTTCAGGAAAAGTATGAAAAACTGGCATATGAAGCGGCTGGAAAAACATATGAATTGCCTTTCTGCAGTTATGAAGAGTTTAAAATGAAACGTGGGAAAGGGCCGGCTATCAGGAATTGTATTCCTGATTTCGTCTCGGAAGCCATACTGGAAGCGATGCCGTATATGGGCAGAAAGCTTCGGGGATTTGATCATGGCAGCGCAAAATTGTATGCGGTGGAAACGAGAAGCTCTTCACCTGTCAGACTTTTGAGGGACAATACATTTCAGTCAAACTTTGAAGGGATCTACCCCGGAGGCGAAGGGGCGGGCTATGCGGGTGGAATCGTATCCGCAGCCGTTGATGGAATAAGAATTGCCGAGCAGATACTATCAAAATATAAAACACCGACCGAAAACATTGATTTGGAGGGTATAAAAAATGTTGGATAAGGGTTATGTGCAAGTGTATACAGGAAATGGAAAGGGAAAAACGACAGCTGCACTTGGGGTCGCTTTACGAGCTGTTTGCGCAGGATACAGAGTATTCATAGGCCAATTTATGAAAGGCCAGAATTACAGTGAATTGAGAGCTCCCGAATTTCTGAAGGGTCTTCACATTGAACAGTTCGGAGATCCGAACTTCTGCAAAGGCGAACCTAGCCCCAGCGATTTTGAAAATGCAGCCAAGGGATTAAAGAGATTGAAAGAGGTTTTACCTGGCGGTGATTATGATTTGGTCATTATGGATGAAATCAATACAGCCATGTTCTTTAAAATCCTGAAAGTGGAGGAGGTTCTGGAACTATTGGATTTAAAACCGGAAAATGTTGAAGTGATCATGACGGGAAGGTATGCTCCCGATGAAATAATACAACGAGCGGATCTGGTAACTGAAATGAAAGAGATCAAGCACTATTACAATAAAGGAGTAAAAGCCCGTAAAGGTATTGAAGACTAGTTTTACGGAACGTGAACAAAATGATAAAAAAACTGGCGTTATGGATATTGACGGTGACCATCGCACTGGGCAGCGTTTCGGTTGCTTATGCGGCTGAAACTGAAGGTCCGGAACAGACTCAAAAAGATGGGACGTACGAATTCATCGGAACATCGACTTATGATCTATTTACTAATTATATCGATGGATATTCCATCAAAGTTGAAAAAGGGCTGACTGTAGATATGAGCAATGCGGGTATCTGCGCGGTCCTGGAAAACGAAAATAAGAGAATTGAGATTTATAAACAGTATATAGGATCAGATGCTGCATCCTATATAAACTATTCCAACGGATTTATGAAAAACACAGCCGATCATTCAGTGGAATATAATGGATATCAGCAGATCGGCAACTACAATGTTCATATAAGCTCATGGCAAAGGGCTAAACTCAGCGGCGTTGAAAACGACAGAAATTATTATGCTGTTTTTGACATCGTATCCGGAGAATATTGCTATACGATTTATATCAAGGGCAATAAGACAATCGGAGAACTGGGTGGATATATGAATCTGATCGAAAGCTTCACGATTCAGGACTCGTTCAGAAACGCCGGAATCACCAAGACCAAAGCGGTGGATCCGGCGACAAGAGGATGGAATGAGGAAACAGCGGCATTTTACGAAAAATATTTCGGAGATAATGCGAATCTGACCTGGGGCATCTATGAACCCCAGACCAATTTTGAATATGGCACCGGATCGTATGACTATAACCAGTTGAAATATTATGAGCAAAATTTCAATTATGAATTTCCGATTGTATTAAATTACAGCCAATTTGAGAATACAACAAGGCATCCAAATCTTGACCAGCGCCTGTCGCAGGCTTGGGCTAACGGCAAAGTGCTTGAGCTGACGCTTCAGACCGATTGGAACAGCGGAGGGAATCTCGTCTATGACATTCTGAATGGTGATTATGACATGTTTCTGAAGAATTATGCCGAAACTATAAAAAACTTCGGGCACCCTGTGCTGTTCAGGCTTTGCAACGAAATGAACGGGGACTGGTGTCCTTATTCCGGCTATAATACGTCAAGAGATCCTGAAATATATCGCGAATTATACAGGTATGTATATGAATTTTTCCGGGAAGCAAAGGCCGATAATGTGATATGGATATGGAATCCTAATTCCGTTTCGTTTCCGAATTTCAAATGGAATGACGCATCCCTCTACTACCCCGGCGATGAGTATGTCGACGTGATCGGGTTGACCGCTTACAATACAGGAACCTATTATGCAGCACATGGCGAGACATGGAAATCCTTTCAAGACCTGTATGATGACATGGTTCAACAATACAACAGACGATTCGGCCAGCCGTTTATGATAACGGAATTTGCTTCGGCTGGAATGGGCGGAGACAAAACGCAATGGATCCGGGACATGTTCAGGAAAATCGAAACCTACGATAATATAAAGGTGGCCGTCTGGTGGGATGGATGTGATTATGATAACGGAAAAATTGCCAGGAATTACACCATCGACGAGAATCAGCAGGTGCTTGAGACTTTTCGTAATTTCTTCAGATCTTCATGGAATAGGGATATTTTCGCGTAAAAACGAACAGGGAGGGAGACTGAAATGCTTCGACCTACTATGCTGCTGATCATGGATGGCTTCGGAATAAGCCCGCTGATCAATAATAATGCTATCGCACTGGCGAATGCACCTGAATTGAAAAATCTCATGTCGAGCTATCCCCATACGACAGTATCGGCTTCGGGACTGGATGTCGGTTTGCCGGATGGTCAGATGGGCAACTCGGAAGTGGGGCATCTTAATATAGGTGCCGGCCGGATTATCTATCAGGAACTGACCAACATCACAAAGCATATTCATGACGGTTCTTTTTTTCAGAATCATGCTTTTTTATCCGCTATTTCGCATGTTTTGAAAAACGACTCTACGCTTCACCTCTTCGGACTGGTTTCTGACGGAGGAGTTCACAGCCATATTGACCATCTCAAAGGGCTGATCAGTCTGGCAAAGAAGAGCGGAATCAAAAAAGTTTATATTGATGGCATTCTGGACGGTCGTGACGTTCCTCCGCGATCCGCGCTTCAATTCATCAGAGAATTGGAGGATTATATGCGTGATGAGGGTGTAGGACGTTTCACTACCATCAGCGGCCGTTACTATGCAATGGATCGCGACAAACGATGGGAGAGGGTAATCAAGGCTTATGACGCTATGACCCTGTCGCAGGGATTCATTGCCGCCACCGCAGAGGATGCAGTGAATGATGCTTATCTTCGCGGGGAGAACGATGAATTCGTTCAGCCTGCCGTAATAGGCGATCCGATACCGGTCAGGGATCATGACGCGGTCATCATGTTTAACTTCCGGCCAGACAGAGCACGAGAGATCACCAGATGCTTTACAGATGACGCTTTTGCCGGTTTTGAAAGGAAACAGCGCCCGGAGGATATTGTATATGTCTGCATGTGCCAGTATGATGCGGCGATGCCGGCTGTGTTGGTTGCTTATCCGCCCGAGAAAATAAAAAACACTTTGGGCGAATATCTTTCTGCTCTTGGGCTCACTCAGCTCCGTATAGCGGAAACTGAAAAATATGCACACGTTACATTCTTCTTTAACGGTGGAATTGAAGAACCGAACCGGAATGAAGAGAGGATCCTGATTCCTTCACCAAAGGTGGCGACATATGACCTTCAGCCTGAGATGAGCGCCTATCTGGTGAGAGACCGGGCAATAACGGAAATCAAGTCGGGTAAGTTTGATGTGATCATACTGAACTTTGCCAATGCAGATATGGTTGGACATACAGGTATAATGGAAGCCGCTGTGAAAGCAATTGAGGCATTGAATCAATGCGTGCCGGAAATTTGCCAAGAAGTACTAAAAGCCGGGGGGCAGGTTCTTCTTACATCCGATCACGGCAACGCGGATGTAATGTGCGATGAGGCGGGGATGCCTCTGACTGCACATTCTCTGAACCCGGTACCGCTGGTCCATATAGCAGAAGACCCGAGGGAATTGCTCGAAGGGGGCAAGCTCTGTGATATTGCCCCAACTATGCTGGATCTGATGGGCATATCGATTCCGCTGGAAATGACCGGCAGAAGTTTAGTGAACAGGATAGAGTAAACGAATGGAAAAGAAAACATTCTTAAAAGGAGCAGCAATACTGGGCATAGCCGGGCTTTTGGTACAAGTGCTGGGGGCCTTCTTCAGAATACCACTGGCTAATATTATAGGGCCTGCCGGAATGGGATATTATCAGACGGCATATCCGATCTATGTATTTTTGCTGGTGTTTTCCACTAATGGCGCACCTGCTGCCATATCGAAGATGACATCCGAAAGACTGGCCATGGGAAATCCGTGGGAAGCACACAGGGTTTTTAAGCTTTCATTTATACTGATGGCTGTGATGGGGGCCCTTGCTTTTTCAGGTATATATTTTGGCGCGGAAAAAATCGTATCCGCTTTTGGCGATCCCGGCGCCGTGATGGCCATGAAGGCGATTGCACCTGCGCTTCTTGTGGTGCCTGTCATGTCTGTCTATCGCGGATATTTTCAAGGAATGCAGGATATGACCCCCACTGCAACATCCCAATTGATTGAACAGGCTGTACGTGTTGCCGCGGGACTTGCACTTGCTGTTGTCTTAATGAAGAAGGGCATCGAGTATGCTGCGGCAGGCGCAACCTTCGGGACGTCCATCGGCCCGATAGCAGGGCTGGCAGTGCTGGCGATTATTTATGGATTAAAAAGAAAAACAATTCTGTCAAGAATTACAGAAGATCATAGGAAAGAAGAGGAGCCCGCCAGAGATATCATCAAGGCTTTGTTGTGGATCGCGGTACCGATTACCATCGGCGTGTCGATTCTTCCTATTATCAATCTCGGAGATCTTTTTATTGTGATGAAAAGACTTGAATCAACTGGTTTTGAATTGCATCAGGCGAATATTCTATACGGTCAGTTAACGGGAATGGCCGGGCCGATCATCAACATACCGATGGCACTTGCATTGTCTATGGCTCTTTCCATGGTTCCGGCAGTGGCGGCCGCTAAAGCGTCAGGCGACAAACATTTTATGGAGACTAATATCAAATTGGGTTTAAGGACAGCCATGATTGTGGGTGTGCCATGCAGCTTCGGCCTGATCATTCTGGCTGAACCCATCATGACTTTATTATACCCGATGGAAATGGAGAGCGCTGCAGGAGCCTCGGGATGCCTCAGCTATCTGGCGATGGGAGTTATATTCTTATGTATCGGGCAAACCATGGCAGGGATCCTTCAAGGGCTGGGAAGACCTGGGATTGCAGTTGCGGGGCTCTTTGCTGGTTTTATCGTGAAGCTTGTTTCCACCTACTTTCTTACAGGTTTCCCGGAGCTTAATGTTGAGGGTGCCGCCATCGGAAGCACTTTGGGATTTATAACAATCGGACTGTTTAACTTTTATTCAGTAAAGAAATTAACAGGCATCAGATTCGATCGGGAGCTTTCGGTCTTTCGGCCGGTGTTGTCCGGAATCGTTATGTTCATAAGCTGCGGAATCATTTACAGGATTTTTAACGGAATCATAGGGAACAGCCTATCCTGCATTCTTGCTATTTGCATTGGCGCTGCGGCGTATGGCATTATGCTTATAAAGTCAAAAGCGATATCAGGAGATGAAATCAGGATGCTTCCGAAGGGGCAGAAATTACATTCGCTGCTCAAGAAAGTCAGACTGGTTGAATGATCCGGGCTATCCAGACATATCAACCATAAAAAGAAACGGCATAACTTTTCGTCATACCGTTTCATGAATGGATCCATGTAGATTTGATGAGGTTGCCTTGAGGCAACCTTTTTTATGAAGCTTCTGCTATTTCTTCTTTGATTTCCTCGATAGAATACTTGTTTTCTCCCCAGATCTTGTGCAGTGCAATGATGAAGAGGAAGAATACGCCGAATGTAATGAGGAGCGGAATCAACCATCCGTCGATGAAACCGGAAGCAATATATCCGATTGCAGCTGCCGCTGCGCAGGTCAGAGAATATGGGATCTGCGTCTTGATATGGTCGGTATGGCGGATATTAGCTCCCGCAGATGAAAGAATTGCAGTGTCGGCCAGTGGGGAACAGTGATTTCCGAAACCTCCGCCTCCGATTACAGTGGCTATACAGGTGTAAACGTTGATATCCATTGCAACAGCTAAAGGAACAGCAATAGGGATCATGATAGCGAAAGTGCCCCATGATGCACCGGTTGAAAAAGTCATGGCACAAGCGAATGCGAAAAGGATCAGTGGAACGATCCAGCCAGGGACATTACCGACAAACATTGCGGCAACATATTCTGCAGTGCCCAGCTCTCCGCATACGCGACCGATGGACCATGCAAAAGCAAGCAGGATGATAACAAATAGCATAGATTTTGTGCCGGTTACAAAAGCATTGATCGAATCAGTTACTTTGGATAGTTTTCTTACAGCATAGAATATGATGCAGAAAACCAGTGCTATTGCGATGGCATAGACCAATGCCAGCATACCATCCATGTTGTTTACAGCATCAAGAAGACTGAAGCTGGTGAAGAACCCTCCGGTGTATAGCATAAATACCATGGCCATTACGACAAGCAGAATTATCGGAGCGAGTAAATCAATTGCCTTCCCGTTCTCAGCTACAGGAATTGAAGAGAAATCATCTTCATCGGCAGCACCGCCGCTGAAAGTCTTGTCGCAGAGAGCTCCGGTCTCGCGGGTTCTCTTTTCGGCTTTTGCCATAGGTCCAAAATCAAGTCCCAGCAGGACTACTACCAATACCATGATCAGTGATAACCAGGCATAATAATTGTGCGGAATAACTTTAAGGAATGCAATGAAAGGATCTTCAGTAATACCAGCCTGATTAAAAGAATCGGCAATCAGGGAAGATATAAAGGCTACCCACGAAGATAAAGGAACGACCAGACAAATCCCGACAGCCGTGGAGTCAATTATATAGGAAAGCTTTTCCCTTGATACTCCATATTTGTCTGAAACCGGTCTCATGACCGCTCCGTTGGTCAGCGCGTTGAAATAGTCATCAAAGAATATCAGTATCCCGATGACCCAGGTCATGACCTGCGCACCTTTCTTTGAAGTGATTTTACTACCCAAAAGTTCGGCGAATGCCGCGGAGCCTCCGGATCTGACCATGAGTCCGATCAGTCCTCCAAGCATCAGAACGATCAGGATTACTTCGACATTCCACGGATCTGACAGACAACCGGAAATGACATATTCTCCTGTATCGTCATATCCGCCGACCATGATCGAAACCATCGATTCCATTGCACCCAGCGGATTCCAATTGGCTATGACCATGCAACCGGTGAATACACCGATGAATAAGGAAAGAAGTACTTCTTTGGTTGCGATGGCAAGAACAATGGTAAGAAGCGGTGGGACCAGTGATAAAATACCTACATCCATAACTATAAACCCTCCTCCATATAAATAAATGATAACAAATGAATGCGTGACCTAGAGATATAACCTTATAACCAGTGAATGATACTACGGTAAATAATGGAAACAAATAAAAACCAATCAGATAATTATTCAGAAAAGCAATCAGATAGAAAAATTGCAATATTCTGTATTTTGAATATAAACAAAAGGTTGCACGCCATTGTTATAAAGTAATTATATCAAGAATATAATGTTTGTAAATGTCAATGCAGAAATTTACAGACTTTTAAAACAAAAAAAGGTTATACAAACTATAGTGTTTCATGGTACAATAAGTAAGCGCAAACCGCATATTTGTACAAAAATGGAGGTATAAAATGGATAAGCTGACCATCGGTAAAATGGCCAAAATCAATGGGATTTCAGAGCAGACATTAAGGCTTTATGACAAGATGGAATTACTTCAGCCTTGTGAAGTCAATGCCGAAACCGGATATAGATATTACCATATCAAGCAATGCGCCCAGCTGGACATGATCCAATATATGAAGGCGCTGGGGATGAATCTTTCCCAGATCAAGGAATGTTTTGATGAGCAAGATGTCAATAAATTCAAACAAATACTGACAATGCAGAAACAAAATATCAAAAATCAGATGGATGAACTGATCCATGCGGAAAAAGCCATTGACCGCGCTCTCGAAAGTTACAGAAGATATGAATCTTCTCCGACACAGGAAGTGCCTATACTTGAATACCAGAAAGAACGGCGCATTTTCTGCTATGACACGAAAATCAATGCATATAGCTATGGTATGGAATACTACGAACACGTGCTCCGCGCATTAAAAAAGAACTACGGCCTGCACAAATTTCCCATGAGTTACTTTTGCAATGTCGGTAGTATTCTGAGGAAGGAATACTTCCTTAAAAGGGAACTCATGTCCACAGAAGTTTTTCTTTTCGTGGAGGATGATTTCGTTTCGACAGACGGTATTGAGGTGATTCCGGAAGGAATGTACATTTGCATTTATTGCGACGGGTTTGATCGGGAAGAAGCTTGCCTGAAAAAGTTGATGGATTATATTTTTGAAAATAATTATAAGGTGGTCGGAGATTGCATCAGTGAAATTTTAGTCGAATTACCGACGTTTAATCACTATGACAGAACCGCCTTTTTTAAGTTGCAGGTACCGATTAAAAGGTTTGCCTGAGCAGCTGTCAAGTACACAAAAAAACATTATTTTTGAATTGACTCTATCATTGCAACAAGGTTTAAAATAGAGATGTCGTGAGAGGCTGATTTAAGCCGAAAACGATACCTGCAATATCAATTTTGGCAATTGAGAATGATGACGCTTTTTATGCCGCAGCGAATTTTGCAATCTTAATATTACACACATTTTTTTATTACCATCATTGGTTTTTCCGTTAAGTTTTTTTATGATCCTTTTTAATCTCATAAATGGAACATATCGGGGGATACCAATATTGGGAAAAATTAATGTGTTTCTTTGCGAAAAAATCGCCTGATGAATTTGGTTGGACGCAGTTGAGTTACAATAAATTATTAATCATTAAGGAGGCAACAAAATGCAATTAAAAGACGTGAACCTAACCGCAGCACAGGTAAAAGAATTGACAAACAAGTACATGATCGAAACTTATGAGCGCTTTCCTTTCATAGCTTGCAAAGCTTCAGGTATGTATCTCTATGATGAGAACGATAATGCATATCTTGACTTTATGGGCGGCATCGCTGTAAACAGTGCAGGAAACTGCAATCCTAAAGTAACCGCAGCGATTCAGCAGCAGGCAGCAGAAGTTGTACACACTTTCAACTATCCGTACACAATTCCTCAGGCAGTTTTGGCTGAGTTGATTTGCACAACCATAGGAATGGATAAGATTTATTATCAGAATTCCGGAGCAGAAGCTAACGAGGCCATGATCAAAATCGCAAGAAAATATGGCGTTGATAACTTTGGACCAAACAAATACCATATCATCACTGCAAAAATGAGTTTCCACGGAAGAACTTACGGAGCTATGACAGCTACCGGTCAGCCTGGATCAGCAATTCATAAAGGTTTCGAACCTTTACTCCCTGGATTCACTTATGCAGAATTTAATAACGTTGATGCATTCAGAGCAGCAGTAACTGATGATACTATCGCTATCATGGTAGAGCCTGTTCAGGGTGAAGGCGGCGTTATCCCTGCAACCCAGGAATTCCTCGAAGGATTGAGAGCACTTTGCGACGAAAAAGGCTTGCTCCTCCTCTTTGATGAAATACAGGCCGGATGGTGCAGAACGGGTTCAGTAATGGCTTATATGGGTTATGGCGTTAAACCGGATGCAGTATCCATGGCAAAGGCTATGGGCGGCGGACTTCCTTTGGGCGCTATGGCTTGTACCGAAAAGGTTGCCAAGACATTCAACGCTGGATCCCACGGTTCAACTTATTCCGGAAATGCACTTGCATGCGCTGCCGGATATGCACAAATTAAAGAACTGCTTGATAGAGATCTTGCAGGAAATGCCAAGTTAGTTGGCGAATATTTTGCAGAAAAGCTTGCTACGCTTCCGCATGTGAAGGAAGTAAGAGCGAAAGGTCTCTTTATTGGAGTAGAATTTGATATTGAAAAAGCAGTTGACATCAAGCATGCAGCTCTTGACAGATATCTTCTTACGACTGCTATCGGTACTAAGGTTATCAGAATGGTACCTCCACTTATCGCGACCAAGGAAGATTGCGACAAGTGTTTTGAAATCCTGAAGGCTTCAGTAGAATCTGTTCTGTACGTTACAACTGCATAATTGGAATATACCTGAGCCAATCCAGGATATGTTACTGTCACAGCAGTTCCAACACAAGCACAGACCGGTACTGAGAATACCGGCATTGCAGATTTTACTGTTCCGAAAATATTAATATTTATAAGAAAGTATTTATGAGAGGAAGTAGGAGGAAGAAAAAATGCCTAGAAAGAGTTTTGACGAAGTATTGAAGTATACGGAATATGCCCTTGACATTATCTCCAAGAAGACCCTTGAACCGGCTGAAATGGACAAATTCATTGAGGAAACCAGATACAACTTTGACAATCATATCAACCCTGGATTTCTTGAGTACAGAAAGTCCGCAGGCGGAGATCAGATGGCGATGGAGTGGATGGCTAAGGGTGATACTTTCACAGATCTGCACGGAAAAGAATACATCGATTGTCTCGGTGGATTCGGTGCATTCAACTGTGGCCACAGACATGATACTGTTTTAACTGCTGTTAAAAATCAGTTGGACAAACAACCTTTATCCAGCGCTGAGCTGATAGACGCTAACAGAAGCTTGCTTGCAAGAATACTGGCAGATGTTACACCTGGTGATTTACAGTACACCTTCTTTACATCATCCGGCACAGAAGCTATTGAGTGCGGACTTAAGATGGCTACACTGGCAACAGGAAGACATTATTTCGTAGCATTCAAGAATGATTTCCACGGAAAGACTGCAGGAGCTCTCTCTCTGACATCTAAAGAACACTTCAGAGGTCCGTTCCTTCCATTGCTTCAGGGAGCAAGATTTGCTCCTTATGGAGACGTGGATTATCTGGAAAAAATGCTTGATGTTATGGAATTCATAGGTGAGCTGCCAGCAGCAATTGTTTATGAGCCGATCCAGGGTGAAGGCGGCGTTATCGTTCCACCGGATGATTTCATCCCTGCAATCAGAAGACTTTGTACGAAATATGACATCATGATGATTGCGGATGAAGTACAGGTCGGAATGGGCCGTACAGGTTATTTGTTCGCAACAGACTATAACAACGTGGCGCCTGATATCCTTTGCCTGGGCAAATCGATTTCCGGCTCCGTGGTTCCGCTTTCGGCTTGCGTATGCACTGAGAGAGCATTCAGGGGCATGTTCCCTGATCCACTTCTTCATTCAACAACTACAGGCGGCAATCCTCTGGCCACTTCAGCGGGTATCGCAGCATTTAATGTAATACTGAGTGAGGATCTTTGCGGCAAAGCGCAGAAAGGCGAAAAACTGTTCAGAGCAGGCTTGGAACCGCTGATTAAGAAGTATCCTGAATTGCTGGTTGATTTCCGTGGAAGAGGCTTGATGCTTTGTATGGAATTCTGTGACGGCGACAAGGGCTATGAAGTGGTATTCGAAGCATTCAACAGAAGATTACTGCTTTCCGGAAGCCTGATTAACGCAAGAACAATAAGAATCGAACCGCCTCTTAACATTACCGAAGAGCATATCAAGGAAGCCATCGCTATTCTTGATGAGTCCATGGGTATTGTTTACAACAAATACTGGGGCAAATAGAAGTTAGCTCAAAATTCAATCACAACTGGCTTCTTATTGGCGCAACCGTCAATAAGAAGTCAGTTTTGATAAAGATTAGGAAAACGAAAGGAATTAAAAATTATGGATGCACATGATTACATTGCTGATTTAATCGCAAAAGCGCGTGTCGCTCAGAAGGAATTTGAAACTTACAGCCAGGAAGAAGTTGACAAAGTTGTTCGCGCAGTGGGTAAGGCGATCTATGACGAAGGCGAACCATTGGCAAAAATGGCAGTTGAAGAATCCCATATGGGCAAATACGAAGACAAAATCATGAAAAATAAGGGTAAGGCCATGGCAGTCTGGAATTACCTGAAGGATAAGAAGAGCAGAGGAATCATCGAAGTTGATGAAGCTGCAGGAATCGTTAAAGTTGCTCACCCGATGGGCGTTATCGGCGCAATCGCTCCTGTAACCAATCCGGTAATGACTCCACTGCACAACTGCATGATCGCTCTTAAATGCGCAAATGCCATCATCGTTGCTCCGCATCCATCCGCTAGACTTACCGGTATGAAGGCTTGCGACGTTATGAGAGCTGCAATAAAAGAATTAGGCGCACCTGTAGATCTTATACAGTGCATTGAGCCTGAGATGGTTACAATCGAATCCTCCGGCGAATTGATGAAGCAGGCAGATGTTTGTATCGCTACTGGCGGCCCTGGAATGGTTACTGCAGCATACAGCTCCGGCAAGCCAGCATTTGGCGTTGGAGCAGGCAACATGCAGTGCATCATTGATTCCGATGCAAATATCGCTGACGCAGTGCCAAAGATTATCAATGGACGTTGCTATGACAACGGTGTACTTTGCACTTGTGAACAGAATGCAATCTGCCCTGAAACGAGATATGATGAGATCATGGCTGAGTTTGAAAGAAACAAGGCTGCCATAGTTAAAGATGAAGATATTGATAAACTTAGAGACACAGCATTCCCTGAAGGCAGCTTAAATAAAAAGCTGGTTGGTCTTACTGGTTATGAAATCGCCAAGGCAGCAGGAATAGAAGTACCTGAAGGCACAAGAGCCCTTGTCGTGAAGGCAGCAGGCCCGGGTAGAGCAGACGTATTTTCAAAGGAAAAATTATTCCCGATCATTTCAGCTTATACATATAAGACCTGGGAAGAGGGCGTTGCCATAGCATTAGCCAACCTCGAATATGAAGGAAAAGGACATAGCACAGTTGTTCATTCATTCACAAAAGAGAATATTGAATACGCTGGAAAAACACTACCTGTATCCAGAGTACTGGTTAATGGACAAGGTTCATCCGGAGTAGGCGGAGCATATTCGAATGGCTTTGTTCCTACAGCGACTCTTGGATGCGGTTCATGGGGCAACAACAGCATAAGTGAGAACTTGGCTTACTATCATTTAATGAATATAAGCAGAATCGGCTACACTGACAATTCAAGGAAGGTTCCTACACCGGAAGAAGTTTGGGGCTAGTCTGAAGCAAAAATAAGACATCAACCATTTTACTTCCCGGCGTAACTCCTGAGGAAGTAAGGGTCAGCTCCGGATTTGAAATCTCAAATCCGGAGCTGACCCTGGCGTCTTAAATAGTACTGATCAATTCGCAAATGAAGCCACATTTTGAGAGCCGTTTATTGACATTTTTTTGTCAGAGTGGTATATTCATCATGTGCGCTGATTATAAATGCGCGTTATATTTTTAAAAATATAAAAAACAGAAAAGAGGAGAAACAAAATGTCAAATTACGTTGATCGCTGTATTGAACTGTGCAAACAGAAGAATCCTGGTGAAGTAGAATTCCATCAGACAGTTGAGGAAGTTCTGACTTCATTAAAGCCTATTTTTGAACAGCACCCTGAATATGAAGAAGCTGCTATTCTTGAAAGACTGACTGAGCCTGAAAGAGGTATTACTTTCAGAGTAGTATGGGTTGACGATGCTGGTAAAGTTCAGGTTAACAAAGGCTACAGATATCAGTTCAACAGCGCTCTTGGCCCTTACAAAGGTGGTCTGAGATTTGCACCGAGCGTATATCCTGGAATCGTTAAGTTCCTGGGATTTGAGCAGATTTTCAAAAACAGCCTGACTGGCCTTCCAATCGGCGGCGGCAAAGGTGGCGCTGACTTCGATCCAAACGGAAAATCTGATGCAGAAGTAATGAGATTCTGCCAGGCTTTCATGACAGAACTCTTTAGACATATCGGTCCTCATACTGATGTTCCTGCCGGTGACCTGGGTGTTGGCGGAAGAGAAATCGGATTTCTCTTTGGACAGTATAAAAAACTTGCTAATGCATTTGAAGGCGTTCTTACTGGTAAAGGCTTATCCTATGGTGGACTTCAGGGAAGAGCAGAAGCAACCGGTTACGGTATCGTTTTCTATGCAAATGCAATGCTCGAAGCTAACGGCGAAAAGCTTGCAGGCAAAAGTGTTGTTATCTCCGGTTTCGGAAACGTATCCTGGGGTACTGCATTGAAGCTGAACGAGCTCGGCGCTAAGCTTATTGCTTTCTCCGGCCCAGACGGCTACATCCTGGATGAAGCTGGCATCTCCGGTGAAAAAGTTGACTACATGTTAGACCTGAGATCATCCGGAAAGAACATCTGCGCTCCTTACGCAGATAAGTTCCCTGGAGCAAAATTCATTGCTGGAAAGAAGCCTTGGGAAGTTAAGGCTGACTTATATATCCCTTGCGCTATGCAGAATGATATCCGCATAGAAGATGCTAAAGCTATCGTTGCTTCCGGAGCGAAGTTCATCTGTGAAGGCGCTAATATGCCTTGCACAAACGAAGCTGTTGAATACATGCAGGAAAAAGGAATGATCGTTGGTCCTTCCAAGGCTGCTAATGCCGGTGGCGTAGCTTGCTCTTGCATCGAAATGGGTCAGAACGCAGGACATACTTACTTTACTCCTGAGCAGGTATATGCACAGCTCGAGCAGATCATGGTAGGAATTCATGACGCATGCGCGAAGGCTTCCAAGAAATACGGTTACGGCTACAACCTCGTTGCAGGTGCTAACCTTGCAGGTTTCGAAAAAATCGTTGACGCTATGATGGCTCAGGGATTGGTATAAACGATCTGTAAATAGTAGCATTATATGTTTCAAAAGGGCACTCCGAAGGGAGTGCCTTTTTATTTACTGGAAAGCATATGGTACCCGAGCTATTGCTAAAAAGGCTATAAAAGTGATATAATCGCTTTGTCTGTGAATTTTTATTAGATTTTTATTTCGTTTTTTTTCGGATAAATAATGAAGGACATGAGGTATTTGTCCATGCAAAGCAAATTAACAATCAATGAAACTGAATACATAAAATCTATACTGCCGATTAGGGAAGAATCTTCCCATAAGGGAAACTTTGGGAAATTACTTATTATGGCAGGAAGTAAAGGGATGTGCGGTGCTGCTGTTCTGGCCAGCAGGGCGGCTTTCAGAGCAGGTGCAGGCCTCGTTAAGGTTTCAGTACCCGAAGAGCTTTTTAATATCATTCAGATCGCAAATCCGGAGGCAATTTGTACACGTCGCCTTCCGTTCAAAATGGATTACTCTGAATACGATGGGATTGCAATAGGCCCCGGGATGGGCAATACAGAAGAGACGTTCTCCTATGTTAAAAGCATACTCGAAAAATTCAATGGCCCGGTGGTCATTGATGCTGACGCGCTAAATGCTATTGCTCAGCACCGTGCCTGCGAACTGATCAAAAATTCGGCGTGCAGGTCAATCATTACTCCACATCCGGGAGAGGCCGCCAGGCTGTTGGAACTGTCCACCACTGATTTTTCTAAAATACCGCGAACAGAAGCCGCTCAGATGCTGTCCGATAGAACCGGATCGGTAACAGTTCTCAAAGGTGCAGGCACTGTAGTAGCCGATCCGCGGGGCAAGATTTATATAAATAAAACCGGAAATCCGGGAATGGCAACAGCAGGCTCGGGTGATGTGCTGACCGGTATTCTTTCAGCGTTAATTGTCCAAAAAATTGATTTATATAAAGCAGCGCTCGCAGGTGTTTTCATACATGGATTAGCAGGAGATTTGGCGGCCGACGAATTTGGCATGACAGGCATGACCGCAGGAGACATCATTCAATTTATTGCGTATGCATTCAAAAAAATCGAAAACAAACCTAATCATACTATTTAATCGGGGGAACTGAAAATGAATAAAAAGATTATATTGCTCTTCGTCCTTTTGATCATTGCAATCGCAGCGATGCCATTTGCTTTCGGCGACACAGCAACTACGCCGGGGTCAGCGGAAGATCCGGTGGTTACAAAATCGTATGTTGATGCAAAAACATCCTATCAGGTCATTCATCTGCAGGCGGGTCAGAGAATGATCGGTAGCGCAGGGACGGAAATAATCGTCAGGAGCGGCGACGTAACAGCTATTGATAATGGTGTTGACGGCATCTCAGATATAACAGGAGGCACAGATCTGAAATCAGATGTGATCTGTAAAACAAATCATCTTCTCCTGGTTCCCAGAGCAGATGGCAGAGGGATCAAAGCTGTTACCGAAGCTTATGTTATGGTCAGAGGCGGTTTTACATTAAACTAAAGGAGCAATCTATATGAAAGTTTTCTTTCAGGAAAACAAAATACTTCTTGCCCTGCTGACGCTGGTTCTACTGGTGTGTCTGTTTGTCATAGCGGGCAGATTTGGTGTGGAAAGCAAAAATAAGACGTATGATATCGTGTTGGATTATAATGAGATCGAAGCGATGGCGCAACAATCCGATGAGGATATTTCATGGTGGCTTTCAAAATACAAAGATATGGGCATTACCAAGGTCGGACTCACTGAAGAAAGCATCATAACTTTAATGGAAGATACAGATCTTCCTGTGACAGGTAAAATGATGGACAACATTACGAAAAACGCAAACTGGAAACAGAACTATCCTAAGGAATTCGTCTCTATGATCGAAAAGCAAGGTTATGATCCTTTTGATGTCATCGTGGAAATGTATGGTGATGCAGCAGATTTTGTTGTCAATGGTATAGAGACGCGCATGGCTCCTGAACGATACATTATTTACAGAACAGATAACGCCTCCTATGCCTGGATCAACGGTACTGCTGATGTTGCCCTTTACTCAGAAAAATATAAATATCAGAATTCGGACAATACCGGTTATTCAGAGAGAATTGATGTTGAAAGTTCTAAGATCATGTATATCAGCTTGGGCTTTCTTCCGGAAAAAGTCAATATCATACAAAAACTGGGAATGGATATCGTCCCGCGCACCATGAGCTATAACGGATGGAATGACACCAGATTCGCGAAGGCAGTGATTCAGGGATATCGGAACAACAACATCGATCCAGACTATATCATTGTGGGTGGCCAGGCGGTATTCGGATATGACGACGGTGTTGAACTTGCGAAAGATTATATCCTGAAAAATGGTATCACAATAGGCCTTATCGAGAATACGACACAGCTTCAGAATATTATGCAGTATGGTGTGGAGGAAGTTGCAAAAGCTTCCGGCTATGATGCGGTCAGAGTATTTACAGTTTGGAATTATATACAGAACAGGTATGAATACTACGGTTATCCTGGAGCCAAGGAAATTGAAAATACTCTGTTCAGAGCGGTAGTAGAAAGAAATGTCAGGGTTATTTATTATAAACCGATCTTTGAGTTTAAAGATCTTCATACTTATGTGACAGACCTTCAAGAGTATCAGACAATGTTCTCCAATCTGGACCAGAGGCTTGAAAAGCAGGGCTTTAGCCGGGGAACAGCGAAACAAATGGGCGATTATGAGGTCAGTGGTGCTGCAAAAGTTATATTGGGCCTGGGCTGTGTCTTGGGAGCACTGTTGCTTCTGACCACTTTATTTCGTATGAACCGTAAGGCAAAGACAATCCTTGGGACGATTGGAACGGTGGGCGTGCTTGGTTTATATTTTGCTTCCCCCGATTGGTTTGAGCTTTCAGCCTCATTCTTTTCTGCGGTGATTTTTGCCTGCATCTCCTTGAGTTACTTTACATACCGAGCCAAAGTGATCGGAGATCACTACTCAAGCGACGAAAAACCTTCGAAAATTATTGCCGCTGCAGCATTTACCTTGACTATTTCAGTAGTCCTCGCATTAATCGGAGGCTTACTGACCGCTGCACCTATATCGTCAACCGGCTATATGCTGGAAATTGATATTTTCAGAGGAGTCAAGGCGGCACAATTAATTCCGATTGCATATTTCGTTCTGGCTTATCTGGCTTATTTCGGATACGGGGAAAATAAGAAAACCATCGGAAGGCTTGAATTCGTAGATATAAAAGAGCTGTTCAACCTGAATATCAAAGTATGGATGGTTTTGCTTGGCATAGTGATCGCAGGAGCAGGAGTCTATTATATATTAAGGACAGGACATAACACTTCTTTGCAGGTATCCAGTATTGAAATGCTGGCAAGAAACGAACTGGAAGATCTATTGATTGCACGACCGAGAACAAAAGAATTCATGATTGCCTTCCCGTCGGTCATGCTGATGGTTTATTGCGCAGTCAGGAAATTCCGCCTCTGGACAGCCGTTTTCGGTCTGGCAGGAGTCATCGGCATGACATCGGTTTGCAACACATTTCAACATATCAGAACTCCGCTTTATCTTGGGGTGATAAGAACCGGATATTCACTGCTATTTGGTATTGTCATGGGCGCTATAGCGATATTGATGTTTGATTTGCTGCATAATATATACATTAAATATTTAAAGAAATACACGGAATCCTCTCATGTATAAAATTTTAATTTCCGGCTATTATGGATTCAATAATATTGGTGATGAATCGATACTCCAAGCGGTGGTCAACAATCTGACTGAGAAACTCGAAGGAGTCGAAATCACCGTATTGTCTCAGAATCCGAAATCAACAACAGAAAAATATGGTGTCAAGTCTGTAGACAGGAAGTCTGCCTTAAAAGTCGCTGCGGCGGTCAGAGAGTGCAATCTTCTTATTTCCGGCGGTGGCAGCCTGCTACAGGATGCAACCAGCAGAAAAAGTATCTATTATTACCTGATGATCATGTGGCTTGCATGGATATTCCGGAAGAAATATTTTATTTATAGCCAGGGGATCGGACCTATCAATTCAAAGATCAGCAGGGCGGCCACCGCTTCTACTTTGAAAAGAGCCAGCGGTATTGTGGTTCGTGATGAAGCTTCGAAAGATTTGCTGATCGAAATCGGTGTACCGGGAGAAAAGATTATTATCACTGCTGATCCGGTGCTGGGATTGAAGCCAGTCAGCCTTGAAACAGGTGAATCTATCCTGAAATCCGAAGGGATCATAAGACTGGAAGGCAAACAGCTTGTCGGATTTGCTGTTAAGGAAAGAAAACTGAATTCGCATTTCGTTGATGAACTGGAAAAGACCATCAGAGCGCTGGTTGAGGAAGAAGAAGCCCAGGTTGTACTGATTCCTTTTCATTATCAGGAAGATTTAGCTGTTATCGAAGAACTGGAAAAACGTCTCGGTGAAAGAGTTTTTGCGATTAAACATAAATACCTGACAAATGAAATGTTGTCCATCATAGGTAACATGGATATTTTAGTGGGAGTCCGGCTGCATTCGCTTATTCATGCGGCAATTATGAAGGTCAGAATGATCGGTATTTCTTATGATCCGAAAATTAACTCCTTCTTAAATTCAATCGGGCTGAAAGCCTTGTCGACAACTATTGATTTTAACAGTGAATATTTCATGGAAGAATATCGCAGGGTGATCAGCCCTACATATGATGCAGTATTTTTAAGGGTTCAGGAGAAGGTTGATGAAATTGTAAAAAGTCTGGGTACCAATGAAGAAATGATTAAGAAGATTATGGAAGGTTAATTGCGAATTGAGAAAGCAAATGGTAATATGGGGCATCCCCATTGACATGGTGGACAGAAAAGAGGCCATGGATATATTTAAAGAGTTGATAAGCAGAGACGGAACAGATATGATCGTGACACCGAACTCTGAAATCGTTATGAGCGCAGTAAATGACCGCAGACTGTCCGAACTGATAAAGAGTGCAAGTCTCGTGATACCGGATGGTATAGGCTTGGTTTATGCATCTAAAATCATGGGAACGCCTCTCAAAGAAAGAGTGACCGGCGTGGACTTGCTCAACGATATCCTGGAATATCTCGAGCAAACCGGCAAGGGAGTATTTCTTTTAGGCAGTAAACCTGGAACTGCTGAAGGTCCCAGCGTTGCTGAACTTGCCGGCGAAAATATGCAAATCAGATATCCGGCACTGAAGATTATGGGAACTCATCACGGTTATTTTACTGAGAAAGATGAGCCAGAGATCGTTAAGGAGATCAATGACTCCGGCGCTGAATTTCTCTGTGTGGCTCTTGGATCGCCTAAGCAGGAAAAGTTCATATTTGACCATCGGCACGAGTTTAACCATGTAAAAGCGGCGATCGGAGTGGGAGGCAGTCTGGATGTATGGGCAGGCACTGCAAAACGGGCCCCTCGATTTTATCGGGACCATGGATTGGAATGGCTTTACCGCCTGATGCAGGAGCCATGGAGATACAAACGCATGGCAAAACTTCCTGTTTTTATGGGAAAGATCATTATAACAAAAGGTAAATAAACATAAAGGAGATTAGTGAATGGAAATCAAAGAGCTTGAAAAGATTGCGGCGAATATCAGGACAGGTATTATCAAAGCGATCAGCGCGGCAGGTTCCGGCCACCCGGGAGGGTCTTTGTCGGCAGCGGACATTGTCACGGTATTGTACTTTCATGAGATGAATATCGATCCCAAAAATCCGAAAATGAAAAACAGAGACAAATTCGTATTGTCAAAAGGACATGCGGCTCCGCTTTTATATGCCGCTTTGGCAGAAAAGGGTTTTTTCCCGAAGGAAGATATTCTGACGCTCAGAAAAATCAACAGTAAATTTCAGGGGCATCCTGATTCAAAAAAGCTGCCCGGCATTGAAACATCAACCGGATCTTTAGGACAGGGGTTTTCAATGTCCGTTGGGATGGCGCTGGCCGGAAGAGTGGACAATAATGACGGCCGTGTCTATGTGCTTTTAGGTGACGGTGAATTACAGGAAGGCCTGGTTTGGGAAGCAGCTATGTCGGCTGGACATTACGGCCTCGACAATATGGTCGCAATCGTAGATTGGAACGGGCTACAAATCGACGGCAGAAATAGCGATGTCATGACCGTAGAGCCAGTGGGTGATAAATTTGCAGCTTTTGGATGGAATGTTCTGCAGATCGACGGTCATAATTATACTGAAATCATCGGGGCATTAGCTCGTGCCAGAGGCTACAAGGGTAAGCCAACTGCTATTATTGCAAAGACTCATAAAGGAAAAGGCGTTTCATTTATGGAAGATGAAGCAGGATGGCATGGGAAAGCGCCTGATCCGGAGCAGACTGCACAGGCAATCAAGGAAATCGGAGGTGAATGGTAATGGCAGACAAAACAGCAACAAGACAGTCTTACGGACAGGCTCTTCTTGAGTTGGGCGAAACATATCAGAATCTGATTGTAATGGACGCGGATCTGTCGAAATCCACCATGACTGCAGATTTTGGCAAGACTTATCCCTCACGATTTTTCAATATGGGCATCGCTGAGCAGAATCTATACGGAGCAGCTGCCGGGATGGCGCTCTCAGGCAAAATTGTCTGCGCTTCAACCTTTGCGATTTTTGCCACAGGAAGAGCGTTTGAGATCATCAGAAATGCTATCGGATACACGAAAGCCAATGTTAAGGTATGTGCGACCCACGCCGGAATCACAGTCGGCGAAGACGGCGCTTCTCATCAGACCTTTGAAGACATCGCACTGATGCGAACGATTCCGGGCATGATAGTCATCAATCCTTGTGATGATATTTCCACTAAAGAACTGATGAGACAGATATGTGCCATCGAAGGGCCTGCATATGTCAGACTGGGCCGTGCCGCGGTTCCTTCGGTATACACGGCAAAAGATGAAATCAAGCTTGGCAGAGGCCATATCGTAAAACAAGGCAATCGGGGCACGATCATTGCAACTGGGATTATGGTGAATGAAGCATTGATAGCAGCAGCAGAACTTGCCAATCAGGGAATAGATGTAAGGGTCATTGATATCCATACCATTAAACCGCTGGACGAAGAAATTGTACTTAACGCCGCCAAAGAAACCGGTTTCATTGTGAGCGCCGAGGAACACAGCGTAATCGGCGGACTTGGATCCGCTATTGCAGAGGTTGTTGTAAAGAACCATCCTGTCAGAATGGCGTTTGTGGGTCAGCATGATACCTTCGGAGAATCCGGCAAACCTGAAGAACTGAAAATCAAATATAAAATGACGGCAAAGGATATTGTAGAGGCTGTTCAGAAACTCCTATAACAGGTATCTAAGAATGTCATATTATCGGAATGAAAGGCAGCAACGACTGCCTTTTTTCGCAGTTATAAGTAATCCTCTATTGATTTGATTTTATAAACGGCGTATAATACCAATTTAAGTTAATATTCTATTTGGATTTACATAAAGAAAGGATAAAGCAATGAAGTATGATTTCCCTGTTACAAGAACAGCGACGCCGAAAACAAAGCCCGATCCGGACAAATTGAGATTCGGAAAGATTTTTACCGATCATATGTTTATTATGGAATACGACAAGGAGAACAACTGGCATAACGGAAGAATCGTTCCTTACGGACCGCTTCAGATCGATCCGGCCGCCTCGGTTTTACACTATGCTCAGGAAATGTTTGAAGGTTTGAAGGCTTATAAAGCAAAAGACGGAAGAATACTGCTTTTCCGTCCTGATATGAATGCAAAACGAACAACATCGACCTGTGAACGGTTATGTATACCCCATCTTGATGAAGAGCTGATGATCGAAGCTATAAAAGCGCTGGTCAATGTGGATAAGGACTGGATCCCTGATAAACCGGGTACTTCGCTTTATGTCAGGCCGTTTATCATTGCCGATGATCCTTTCCTTGGGGTAAGCCCTGCCGGTCATTATCTGTTTATCATTATACTCAGCCCGGTTGGCCCGTATTATGAACACGGTCTTCAGCCTACCAAAATATTCGTTGAGAGCGAATATGTCAGAGCAACTCCGGGTGGTACCGGGTATGCAAAAATAGGAGCCAACTATGCCATAGGTCTGAAAGCCCAGGAGAGAGCGCATGAATTGGGGTATGAACAGGTGCTTTGGCTCGATGGAGTTGAAAGAAAATATGTAGAAGAAATCGGCACATCGAATGCTTTCTTTATGATCAACGACGAAATTATCACCGCGCCGTTGAGCGGTACCATCTTGCCTGGTATTACCAGGAATTCTGTCATCGAGCTTCTGAAGAGCTGGGGCATGAAAGTGTCTGAAAGACGTCTGACTATCGATGATGTATTTGAAGCAGGAAAAAACGGCAGCCTGAAGGAAATGTGGGCAACGGGAACCGCTGCTGTTATATCGCCGGTAGGGGAGCTTTACTGGAATGAAAATAAGATTGTGATCAATCACAATGAAATCGGCGAAATATCCCAAAAGCTCTACGATGAGCTCTATGGTCTCCAGACGGGTGCTGTCAAGGATGCCAGAGGATGGACAGTGGAAGTATAAAACAGGACGAATCAAATAAAAGTGGATTAAAGGACAGATTGTTTTCAAAATCTGTCCTTTTCTATTTTTTTGAAGTTCAGGATACTAGAAATAGAGATCGACCGCAAAATGGAATCGGTATTGTATCTCAAGTATGGCAAGGGCCGATCAGGTATGGTATAATATGGAATATAGTTTTGAATTCAACAACTTGAAGAGACAGGGAGTCGACCAAATGAACAGGATATTTTTGCGAGAAAGGGAAGAAGTGTTTCCCCAGTTGGTCACCGAAAGGATAAAAATAGGTGTAAGCGGAATTTGTCATGGAACCGGTGCAACCGTTATCGGAACAACTTTAGCTAAGATTGCGTCAAAAAATAGAACAGGTCGGGTTAAATTTTTAGAGATCGCAGATCCGGGTTGGCATAAACCGCTTGTTTTTGACAGCCTTGGCATGGATAAAAGATTTTCGGGCAGAGATTATTTTGATTTTTATGCGGCTGTTGCAGAAGGTGATCCGATTCGCGGCAAAGCCAATATCGATGAGGGGATCAGCTGGGCTCTATATACACAATGGGATCTGAAGAATTCCATCAGCTTAACGAAGCAAGACAAAATATATCTAATCAATAATATGTCTTATGATACGCTCATATGTGACATTAGCTGCGGAATCTCGGACTCAACCGGGCCTGATCAATGGGACGCCCTGGCTTCCGAAATGGATGTACTTATAATGGTCATTGATCCGATGCCTTCCTTGCTGCTGGCAGGCTACAGTTTAATGAACCGGGCAAAGGCTCTTGAACAAAAAGGCAAAAAAGTGTTCTGGATAGTCAATAAATTTAATGAAGGCATCAATAAAAAAGAGTTTTCTGAGTTCCTCAGAATCAGGCAATATACAAAAGTTCCGCTGATTGGGCATGAAAAATTCTACACTTATGAATACAACTGCCGGCTTCCATATCATTTGAAGGAGTTGGTTCTGCCGTTGTCAGAGATGATTAAAAAACATGAAATCTTCACTTAAGCAGAAAAATGCCTACTTCCATCAAACTATATATTACTGTATAATTACCATAGATTTTATTTTTAGACTAGATATTGTGGAGTATATTGAATGATTGAATTCAAAGACGTTACGAAATATTATAAGTCAAATATCGGACTTGAAAACGTAAGCGTTAAAATTGAAAAAGGTGATTTTTTATTTCTGGTAGGGCCCAGCGGCGCCGGTAAGTCAACTTTTATTAAACTGATCCTTAAGGAACTGGAAGCCGACTCAGGCAGCATAACTTTTGGAGATCAAGATATTACAAACCTATCAAACAGGGACATTCCGAAACTCAGAAGGGGGATCGGTATCGTTTTCCAGGACTTCAGACTTCTGCCAAAAAAAACTGTTTTCGAAAATGTTGCCTTCGCAATGCAGATTGTACATTGTACAAAACGAACCATCAGACGACAGGTCCCGCAGGTATTGGCACTGGTTGGCATTGAAAACAAGGCAGACAAATACCCGGATGAGTTGTCAGCCGGTGAACAGCAGAGGGTGGCTATAGCCAGGGCGATCGTTAACAATCCAACTGTGCTGATCGCTGACGAGCCGACCGGCAATCTTGACCCGGAAACAGCCTGGGGCATCATGAGGCTGCTGGAACATATCAACAACAGAGGCACCACCATCGTTATGGTAACCCATGCAAAAGATATCGTGGATAAAATGGGAAAACGTGTTGTCGCCATAGAAAACGGACATATCGTCCGTGACGATTACGGCTCCTATGGCTATGATAACAACTGCAGAGACATGAATGAGGAAGGAGCGCTGGGAAATTATGGCCAGTAGTATCCTTTACTCTATCAAAGAGGCTTTTCTTCAGATCGCAAGGAACAAAGGCATGAGCCTCGCCTCGATCTTTTCCATTACGGCGATGCTTCTTATATTAGGCGTCTTTTTTTCGTTCATAGTCAATGTGAATGTTGCAATGGAAGGCGCGAAACACGAATATGATACAGTGCAAATCTATCTGCTTGATGAAACGGATATGACAGCAGTAGAACAAATGCTGGATACATTAAACGGGATGCAGGGAGTCAAGGAAGCCAGCTATTTGTCCAAGGAAGATGCTTTGGAACAATGGAAGTCACAGTGGGGAGACAGTGGATACCTGCTGGATTCCCTGGCAGAAAATCCTCTCCCTAATGCTATTGTGGTCAATGTTTCGGATCTTGCTGGCGCAGATAATGTGGTTGCAAAAGCTAAAACATTTGAGGGTGTGGAAGACATACTCTATTACAAAGAAACAGTTGAAAAGCTGGTGCGTATCACCGACTCGGTAGAAATCGCCACGTTGATCATGATGATATTCCTGGTAGTGGTCTCCATTGTTGTTGTCTCGAATACCATCAAACTTACGGTACAAGCCAGAGGCCGCGAAATTGAAATCATGAAATATGTGGGTGCGACCAACTGGTTTATCAGAGGGCCATTTCTGGTGGAAGGAATTTTGATCGGATTGCTTTCAGCTGTTCTTTCCTGTGGGATTGTTGCGTTGATCTACAGCCGTGTTATTGAACTTGTTGGCAATGACATGCTGCTGATTATAGGAATTCCTTTGGTACCTTTTGAATTTTTGACATTGAACCTCGCTATTATCTTCATTGCATTGGGCGTTTCGATCGGAGCATCCGGCAGTGTTTTCTCCATGAGAAAATATCTGGACACATAAGCTATTCAAGGAGAACTGTATGAAAAAGACGATTTGCTATACTTTAATATTACTTTTGCTCATGGGTGTATTTGGATGGAGTGTCGGATTCGCCGGAAAAAATCCTCAGGCGGACCTGAATGATCTGAATCAGGACATCCGGGACTTGCAAAGCCAGCTTAAAGAGGGTAAAGCCGTCGAGAGCACTCTTTCTAAACAGATCAAGGAATTACAGGGAAGAATTAATCAAACGCAGCAGCAAATAGAAGCACTCTCTGGCAATATTGCCGCTACCGAAGCGAAAATAGCCGTGGCATATGCAGAACTGGATCAGCTGGAAAAGGACATGGCTGAGCAGAACTCAGCGCTGAATTCGAGATTGAGGGCTATGTATAAAAACGGATCGGTATCCTATATGGACGTTTTGTTGGGTTCCACCAGCATTACAAATCTAATGACAAATATGGACAGGATCCGCAGAGTTTATGATGCCGATAAAGAAATCATGATTTATCTTGAAGCACAACACGATGTAGTAGAGTCGCAGCGCCTGTATCTTGCTGCTCTTCAGGAAAAATTGAAATTAAATGTTGCGGACGTCATGAGCAAAAAGGCCTCTCTTGCATCTGACCAGGCAACTGTGGCAGGCAAAAAAGCTGAAGTTTCTGCGGAAAACAAAGAACTGGAGCGGCAAATCGATGCATTGAATGCGGAAGCCAACAGGCTCATTGCCGAAATCAGAGCGCTTCAGGGCACAGGAGCGTATATAGGCGGGATTATGGCCTGGCCGACTCCTGGGGTTACTCGGGTAACTTCTGAATTCGGTTATAGGATACATCCGATATTAAAGGTCAGTAAACTCCATACCGGGATTGATATCGGCTGCCCATCCGGTACCACTGTTGTTGCGTCAAATGCAGGAACTGTAATAAAAGCTGGGTGGAACAGCAGCTATGGCAACATGGTTATGATTGATCACGGGGGCGGTATTGTCACATTATACGCTCATAACAGTTCGTTACTGGTTAGTACAGGCTCCAAGGTGGAAAGAGGAGATGCAATTGCAAAATCGGGTTCCACGGGCATGTCGACCGGACCGCACCTGCACTTTGAAGTCCGTGTGAACGGAGATTATCAGAATCCGCGGAATTGGGTATAAGCCGGTACACCAATGGAGAAAACCAACCCTAAAATTATTGAACTGCTTAAAGCCAGAGGCGTTGCAGAAGAAGAGGATATCCTCGAACTATTAGCCGAAAAACCAAAGAAAACATATGATCCATTCCTGCTGCTAAACATGGAAGCGGGAGTGGATTTAATATTGTCCTCGATCAGGCACAACAAAAAAATCTGTATTTTTGGCGACTATGATGCCGACGGGATCACGGCAACGGCGATTCTGTATACCGTTTTATCACAGTTAACGAACAATCTGGAGTATTATATCCCGTCCAGAATGGAAGAGGGGTATGGCTTGAACTGTTCTGCCCTTAAGCAGATTAAAAATCGCGGGGTGGATCTGGTTGTAACGGTGGATCTAGGCAGCACCGCATACGACGAGGTTGAATATGCGAAAAGTCTGGGACTGGATATCATCATTACCGATCATCACAGTATAAAAGACAAGAAAGCTGATTGCATCCTTATCAATCCAAAACAGGAAGAATGCAAATATCCGTTTAAACAGCTGGCCGGTTGCGGCGTTGCATATAAAATGGCACAAGGCATACAAAGGAAAACAGATATGCCCAAAAAGATCCTGAGCGAAGTGCTGGATCTGCTGGCCATCGGAACCATCGGCGATATTGTGCCGCTAGTGGATGAAAATCGCACGTTTGCCAAATACGGACTGACTAAAATCAATTCAACAGCAAGGCCTGGCCTACAAAAACTGCTGGAAGGCGTTTCGTTGAAAACAGGACAAATCAAATCAGAAAATGTAGCATATGTCATTGTGCCGCATATTAATGCGGCAGGCAGAATGATGGATGCCTTAGTGGCTCTGGAACTACTGATTGAAAGCGGTGACAATTCCGATGAAAAAGTAAAAAGGCTGATCGAAAATAATCGTGAGAGGCGGAGGCTTCAGGAGCAGACTTTTTGCTCGTTGGTTGAACAGATTGAGAGGGAATATAAGGATAAGTTTTTTTATCTAATTTATTCAGATGCGGCCCACGAGGGAATAACAGGTATCGTTGCAGGAAAACTGAAAGAAAAATATATGCGGCCGGTGGCTATCGTCACACCTTCAGGAGAGAATCTGAAAGGCACTTCCAGAAGCATTGATAATATCAATCTGTATGAACTATTAAAATCAAAAGAAGAGTATTTTTTGAAATTCGGAGGTCACGCAATGGCGTGCGGTTTCTCAATGAAAAAGGAATACTATGAAATTCTCGAAAACGAACTGAACCGGGATGTCGAGGCCATGTTTGAAACTAACCATGCGCTTTTCGACTCAAGTATTTCTCCGGACTTGACGATGGAAATAAACGAAATTTCCGCAAAGTTCTGTGAGGAATTGGGAAAATTGGGACCTTTCGGTAATGGTTGGCGAAAACCTTTGATTGCGCTTGGAGGAGTTGAAATTTCCGGGACATTTTTTATGGGAAATGAGAACCAACATGCAAGGTTTACTCTGTCGGATGAGCGCAATGTAAAAATGCCGGCAATATTCTTCGGAAGAGCCGCGGAATACAGAGAAATCATGAAATCCGGCCAACCCGTAACAGTATACGGGTACCCTGAGATTTCCAGCTACAGAGGAAATACGAATGTGCAGTTTGTTGTTGAAAGTATAGAGGAAGAGGGCAAATAAATGATTGCAATGAAGAAGAGCAGGTTTATTTCTATTATTATCGGCACCGTGCTCATTGCGATGTTCGCGACAGCAGGGATTGGATTTTTAGCCTTCAGCATCAGCGATACGCATATTGTACATAAGGACGATTATACATTGATGTCGCAGATGACAGAGAAATATTATAAAACTGAACAACTGAACAATTTGATCCAGCAGGAGTATTACATAAAGCCAGATGAAAAGGAACTGATGACTGGAATCTATAAAGGATTATTTTCCGGACTGAACGACCCGTATTCTGAATATCTGACCGCAGCAGAATACGAAGAACTGATGATAAACACAACCGGCGAATTTGAAGGGATCGGAGTGACGATTTCGGCAGATGCCAAAGACAATATCATTGTCGTCAGCACAGTGGATGGCAGTCCTGCACAGCAAGCGGGACTGAAAACGGGCGATATAATTACTATGGTTGATGGGGTCACCTATTCGGGGAATGATCTTTCATTAGCCGCCGCAGCAATAAGAGGAGAAAAAGGCACACAGGTGGTCATCACCTATTGGAGGGATGGAACCGTCAATGAGCTCAGTATTACCCGGGCGACTATTATTGATCAGACCGTTTTTTCTGAAGTCCTTCCAGGGAATATAGGATATATCAGAATCAGCCAGTTTGAAAATAAAACAGGAACCGATTTCGAAAAAGAATTACATCAGCTGGAGCTATCCAGGGTGAAAGGGGTAGTTATCGATATCAGAAACAATGGAGGCGGCCTGGTGGAATCGGGTCTGACTGTGGCAGATCTTCTTCTTGATTCCGGGACGATTACCTATCTTGAGAATAATAAGGGGGAAAAGACTTACTATAACTCAGAAGCAGGAAAAACCAGCCTTCCTTATGTGCTTTTAGTTAATGGGGGCACAGCAAGCACTTCAGAGATTCTGGCGGCTGCAGTCAAGGACAATAAAGGAGGCGAGATTGTAGGGACGCAGACCTTCGGAAAAGGAGTTGTACAAACGGTTAAAGAACTCAAGGAAGGAGATGCAATAAAATTGACAGTGGCGCAATACTTCTCTCCTGACGGCAATATTATTCATAAAAAAGGTATAACTCCGGACGATGTAGTAGAGGATATTGAAAACAACGGGATTGACGAGCAGCTGAATGAAGCCATCGAACTGTTGAAATAGCAATTTATAGCAATCTGTTGACGAAACCTGTAATAGAATATATAATTATGCAGTAAAGTGATAAAGTATATTTGGAAAGGAGCTAAATTATGGCTTACGATTCTAAATTCAAACGTGAGGACATCGATGATTTGTTTAAGGCGATACTGCTTCTTGAAGACGAAGAGGATTGCTACAGATTTTTCGAAGATATTTGTACGATCAACGAGATACACGCCATTTCACAAAGATGGCAGGTTGCAAAGCTTTTAGCTGATAAAAAAACATACAGCGAAATCGAAGATCTGACCAAGGCTTCCACCGCAACGATCAGCCGTATCAATAAATGTCTTGTCTATGGCGCCGACGGTTATCAGCGGATCCTGGCACGAATGAAAGAAAAAGAAAAAGAACAATAGAATTAAATAGGGAAAAACAACACATTTCAATAATATTTTTTAATTGATATATTTTAACGCCTCATCGGCACTTCAGCCGTGAGGCGTTATTTACTTTTTAAATTACATGTAATACTGCATTAAACAGTTGCCCATGTTATAATATTACAGCAGACTATATAAGCGGAGTTAAGAGTTATGGTTTTATATATCTATAGGGGAACTGACCTGAAAGGAGCCAGAGGAGAGGATCTTGTGAAAAGAGCCTGGTCTCGGTTTACAGATAAGGCGGATTTTCCTGTAATCAACAGAACAGCTAAAGGCAAACCGTATTTTGAGAATAGCAACATACATTTTTCCATCAGTCACTCCGGTGAACTATGGGTCTGCCTTTTCGCGCATTTTAATGTCGGTGTAGATATCCAGATGATCAAAGGCGGCCGTCTGCAAGAAATAGCTGAACGATTTTTTACTAAAGAAGAAGCGGAAACAGTTCGCCAGGAAGGCAGAGATGCATTCTACCGGATATGGACGTCCAGAGAGGCCTGCGGTAAATATGAGGGCTCCGGATTTTTTCTCCAGGCGAAACCTGATCCCTATCCGATTCTTCGGGAAGTTTTCATTTCCTCAGACTACATGTGTACCATAGCAGCATTGAAGGAGGAAACCATATGGATCAACGAGATAAGTTGAAAAAGGCCTATGCGGCTGCCGTCGTATTTTCTGTATTGGTCGGATTTTCGTTTCTGGCTATTAAAACTTGTATAGTACATGCCAACACCTTGCAGATCCTTTTATGGAGATATAATTGGGCGGTGTTATGCATGCTGCTTCTACTGATATTCCGCATCTTTCGTCTGGAACTAAAAAATAAATCTAAAAGGAATCTACTTTTAACGGCTGGTTTCTATATAGCATTTATCATACTTCAGACCATTGGCCTTATATTTTCAACATCGGTGGAAAGTGCTATTATATTTGCTATGATTCCGATCCTTTCTAAAATCATTGCAGGAATTTTTCTTGGAGAAAGATCTACATATTTTCAAAATATATTTGTCGGTATTTCTGTTGCTGCATTGATTATAATGATCATAGCCGGTACCACCGATGTTAGTGCAAACCCGACAGGAATTTTTATACTGATCCTGTCAAGTTTATCAATGTCTATCAGCAACGTTTTTATGAGATATGTGCGCACTGAATACAAACCGGTAGAAATAACCGCCAGCATTTGTTTCATGGGCGTCTTCGCTTTTAACCTGGCATTCATCATGTTCGGTAATATTGAAACCTATTTCGAACCGCTGAAATATCTTTCTTTTATCGTCTCCACCGCTTATCTGGGAATCCCTTGCACAGTGGTTTCGGCATTGCTTGTGTCCTATATGCTCAGATATATGCCGGCTGTCAATTCCGCCATTTTTGGAAACCTTTCCACCGCAATTTCAATTGTAGCCGGCGTGGCTGTTCTGGGAGAGCCTTTATTGACTTACCATATCGTTTGCACTTTACTGATCATCATCAGTGTTGTAGGTGTCTGTATTCCTGACTGGAAAGCAGGATTAAGACCGGGATCCAAGCCGGAGGGTATAAAAAATGATTAAAATCATATTCCTATGCGAAAATAAAACGAACAGTCCGCCATATATAGCGGAACATGGATTGTCGATCTACATTGAAACAGCTGACCTGAAACTTCTCTTCGACATCGGTGCTACAGACATTTTCAATGACAATGCAAAAAGACTTGGAATCAATCTGTCCGACGTAGATGCATGCGTGATCAGCCATGGACATTATGACCACACCGGAGGAGTACCGTTATTTTGTGAAATCAATCATCATGCACCTATCTACATCCATAGAGAAAGCTTTGGAGAGGTCTACGGTCAGGAAAACGGAAAAATAGATTCAGAACCATGTTCGATATTATGGAGCGCCGAAACAAGAAAGAAATTATCAGGCAGATTGATCCTGACGGAGGGGATATTAGAAATATCCAAGAACGCTGTTATCACAGGTGAAATACCACCAAAATACGGATTCGAATCAACAGAAACATTTTTTGAAAAACAGCCTGACGGAAGATTTGTGGCAGACCCGATGCGGCATGAACAAATTCTGGTCATACAGGAAAACCACGGACTGTATGTTTTTTCCGGATGCAGTCACAAGGGAGTTCTGCCGGCAATTCACTATGTACAGGACTTATTTCCGGGCCAGAAAGTCCTGCTCTTTGTTGCTGGAATGCATTTATATCATTCGGGCCCCAAAACCCGCGCAAGAGTGGTCGAGGGATTATTGGCGTCCGGTGTAAAAGCCGTAATGCCTGTGCATTGCACGGGAATCGATGCGATCTGCGATTTGAAGGCGGCATTCGGAGATTCATGTATTGTGGCGACAGCAGGAGGTAAATATGAATTCTGATCTGTATCAACGCACAGAAATGCTGATCGGCCCCGAGGGGGTAGCCAGATTAAAAGCTTCAAAAGTAGCGGTATTCGGCATTGGAGGAGTTGGGAGTTTTGCTGCCGAAGCCCTGGCCAGAAGCGGAATAGGCGCGCTTACTCTTGTTGACAAGGATGTCGTGGATATTACCAATATCAACAGACAACTGGTGGCACTGAATTCAACCGTCGGGAAACCAAAAGCAGAAGTCATGAAGGATAGAATATTTGATATCAATCCTGATATCATGGTTGAAGCTTTTCAAATTTTCTATACACCCGAAACCGCTCCGGATTTTCCGCTGGATGGATATGACTATATTGTCGATGCCATCGATAATATAACAGCGAAACTGGAACTCATCGTTCGGGCTAAACAAGCAAATGTTCCCATTATCAGCGCCATGGGTGCAGGCAATAAACTGAACCCTGCCGCCTTTGAAGTATCAGACATATCGAAAACCAGCGTATGTCCATTGGCGAAAGTCATCCGACGGGAGCTCAGGGAAAGAGGTATCAAAAATCTCAAGGTCGTATACTCAAAAGAGGAACCGGCCAGAAGAAAGCCACCCGGCAGCATTGCATTTGTACCGCCCGTAGCAGGCATGATTATGGCAGGCGAAGTGGTCAGAGATATTATTGAAAAATAAAGGAAAACAGAATGGATATTAAAGATGTGGCTTTGAAATACCTGGCTGCCCGATCCCGCACTTCAGAAGAAATGAAGGTTCACTTATTAAATAAAGGCTTTCAAGAGTCAGAAGTGGCAAATGTGCTTGAGACTCTTATAGAAGCCGGTTATCTCAACGACCTTCGGTATGCCTGTGACTATATCAGTTATGCGACGGCAAAAGGCAGAGGGCGAATTAGAATAGGCCAGGAACTCCGCCATAAAGGCATCAACAATTTCACTATCGAAGATGCCTATTATTCCATATCGCAGGAAAATGCCGTTTCGGGAGAACATGAAATTTCTGAACGCGAAAGAGCCATGGAAGAAGCAAAAAAGATTGTAGAGGGTAGAGAAATCGAAAAAAAGATCCTGGGCAGAGTATCCCGGCGACTGGTAAGCCTTGGCTATGATCAGGAAACTGTTTTTTATGTCATAGGGTGTATTATAAAAAAGGAGCCGTAAAATGGGTGCTGTAAAAATAAAGGAAATCAATCTTGAGCGCGGGAACCCCACCGTAGATGTTGCATTGAGAAATCTAGTCAATGAACTGTCAACGGCAAAAATGGCCGGCTACAAAGCAGCAATTCTTATCCATGGATACGGTTCAACCGGAAGTGGCGGAGCAATCAGATCAGCGGTTAAAATCAAGTTGAAGGAGCCAATGTTCGCCGGAATGATCAGGAACTGCATAGGAGGCGAGAATTGGGCTGAAAAGAAGAAGGAATTTATTGAGGGATGCAGCCAACTTCGGGATTTCAACAATTATATAGAAGGGAACAGGGGAATTACAGTCGTTCTTTTTAAACAATAGCAAACAAAAAGTTGTTTTGTGGAACTCATAGGCACCAAAATAAGTACATACGTAGGAGTAAACTCTCATTTAGAAAGAAAATAAAATTTTTCGAAAACAGATTTTTTAGAGGAGAGAATACCATGTTAATACTTTCTTGGTGCTTTATGTTTGCAGCCTTCGGACTTCTGGCGATTGCCTGGAAAGATGAACTCAGCGTAAATTAGGAGAAAACAATGCCCGGCGGACAGATTAAAAAACTATATATTCTTCAAATCCTTGAAATCCTGAGAAAATATTCGGACGCCAACCATCCGCTTCTTCAAAGGGATATCGTTCAATTGATGAAAAGAGATTTTGGTGTGGAATGCGAGCGGAAAGCAGTCGGCAGGAACATAGAAAACCTCAGGGACCTCGGTCATGACATTGAATATGACAATGGTTACTACCTTGTAGATAAAGTCTTTGAAGAAAGTGAGCTGAGGTTGCTTGTTGATGCCGTGCTGGCATCCCGATACATACCGGTTCGGCAGGCAAAAGACCTGATCGAAAAGCTGACCTCACAAGCGAGCGTATATTTCCGGCATAAAGTCAGACATATCAGCAATATTAGATATATGGAACATCAGAACAACAATGATCTGTTCTACAATATTGATATTCTGACACAAGCTATAGAAGAAAAAAGACAGGTGCTTTTTTTCTACAAGAAATATAATATTGAAAAACAATTGATTTATACCACTGTCGGTAAACATATAGTCAATCCCTATCAGATCGTTCTGGCAAACGGAAGGTATTATTTAGTGGGCAATATCGACAAGTATGATAGTATATCTCATTTCCGTGTGGAGAGAATCAGCGAAATCGAATTGTCAAATACCGCACGGAAAGATCCGAAAAAACTGGATGAACTGAAAAACGGATTCGATTTGCCGCGCCATATGGTGGAACATATTTATATGTTCGGAGGACATTCGGTATATATTAAGCTTAGAGCAAAAAAGTCTGTGATCGATGACGTTATCGATTGGCTGGGTACAGATATTGATATCATACCGGAGGCGGGAGAAGACACCTGTATTGTGAGGACGAAAGCAAATGAAGCAGCGATGAAATATTGGTGCCTGCAGTTTGGCGAGAGTATTACGGTTCTGGAGCCCGCATCTCTGAGAAATAATATGCTTGAAGCCATCCGAACCATCAGCCTAAATTACATGCCGGATCAACTGGAGCAAAAATGAGTGCTGCCGATGACCACTAAATATTGTGGGTTATGTGAATTTTGCCTTTAAGATATTGAAGTTGTTAGGAGCGTATAGTATAATCGACCCATGGAAAACATATTGCTGAAAGTTCGAAAAACCGTTACGGATTCTTCGGATTATTTAATGAATTTTTTTTGGCACTACAAAGATGTTTACGGCTATGTTGGTATTTCGGCAGCGGCCGCTGTGATCCTGAAAGTGCTTCTCCTATACAAATTGATTGGAATTAATTCCAACTTTTTTTTGGTGTGTTTAACGACCTGCCTGATCATTTGGTTTCTTTTTGCCTCATTCAGAAACAAGTGGATCGCTGTCATTATTTACACACTGATTTCCATTCTCATGTTCTGCGATGTGACTTATGCCAGCTTTTTTAACCGATATCTGTCCGTCGGGATGATCGGTGCTGCTGAGGTTGTCGGAGATATCGGGGAAAGCATTAAGGAAGTGATCAGACCCGTAAACTTCCTGATGTTTTTAGATGTGATACTCATCTACGCTACTCTGATAAAAAGCAGAGTACCGCTAAAAAAAAAATTGACGAGGGGCTTGGTTCTTAAATCCAGCCTTTCCGCAATTATACTCGTAACCATGCTCGTATGGAACTTCGCAGCTTTGCCTCTGATCACTTCTTTATCCAATCAGGAATTTTTTTCATATCATCTGAAAGATATTGTGGATAACAGTTTCGGAAGCGAAAAAAACGATAATATGGCGGCTTATACAAATAGCTATGAACTGGAAAAGAGCGGTCCTTATTTTGGCGTGGCTAAAGGGAAAAATCTGATTGTTCTACAGTTGGAATCAATGCAGGATTTCGTCGTTGGTCTCGAATACAACGGCCAGGAAATCACTCCTAATCTGAATCGACTGATTGAATCAAACACAATTTATTGTCCTGAGTTTTATCAGCAGATCGGAAGCGGGAATACTTCTGATGCCGAGTTTGCGGCCAACAACTCCTTATATGGAACATTATCAAGTTATACTTATAAACTTTTTGATGAGAACTACTACCGTGGGCTTCCGGCTTTATTGAAGGAAAAAGGTTACAGCACGGCCGTTTTGCATGGTTTTGAAAACAGAAACTTCTGGAACCGGGACAATGCGTATCGGGCGTTTGGGTTTGACCGCTATTATGGCGGACTGAACGATAAAGGCAGAGAAGGCGATTTCACATCCGATGAGTGGATGGGATGGGGTATCACAGATTCCTGCTTTTACCCCCAGGCGGTTCAGTATATGAAGGATCTTGATGCGCCTTTTTATAGCTTTGTCATCAGCCTTTCAAATCATCATCCCTTTGAAATGCTCCCTCAGTATCAGCAAATCAAGCTGCTTCCAGAGGATGAAGGAACCATCGTAGGGAATTATTTGAATAGCGCTGCATATACAGATTACTCTGTTGGTATCTTTATCGATGAACTGAAGGACGCCGGTCTTTATGATAATTCAGTTTTTGTGATCTACGGCGATCATGTAGGACTGACTCATACAGATGAAATAGATGCTTCCATGAAGAGGCTTCTGGGACACGGTTACGGATATGAAGATATGATGAATGTCCCGTTGATCATCCATATGCCTGACGAAACTTACGATATCCACGAAACTTGTGATACGGCAGGCGGCCAGACGGATCTGCTGCCGACCCTGGCTTATCTTTTCGGATTCGAATCATTGGATACTCTATATACAGGCCATAATATACTTACAGTCGATGAAGGATTTGTGGCGGAACAGACCTATATGACAAAGGGATCTTTTTTCACAAATGATATCGGATATGAGATGTCAAGAGATGGTGTTTTTGAGAACGGAAGGGCCTGGAACCTTGAAACAGATGAAGAAATCGATCTGAAGAATTGTTATGAAGGCTATCTGAAGAGTATAGATGTAGTGAACACCTCCGAATACATCTTAAAAAGCGATGCAATCAGAACTGTATATCTTGAGGGTAAAAGTCTGAATGAAGCAGCTGATCAGAAAGTCTCAAGAACTTATCCGACGGAAATCGTTATTGCCGGCTGGCCGGATGCAGAACTCATGGGGACGAATTCCAAAGAAGCATTGGACTACAGTTACCTGCAGGGATACAGAACACTCAGAATCGATATTCTCTGGGATGACAAAAGCAATGCTTACACCGTCAACAGCAAAACAGGGAGAACGGCTATGACATGGGATGACATGATTTCTTGGCTGGAGGAGCATGGAAACGCACAGCTCGTGGTTCATGTGCCAAAAAGCGGTGATTATATGATGAATTTTACGGGCAAGAAAAATCGCGCCGCAGCGGAAAGAATGATTATCGAGGTTCCCGCAGAGGAGGAATATTCAGGCAGGTATGAAGCGATCCTGGATGTTTCGGATTCCCGGATGTCGATAGAAAATATGAAGGAGTTTATAGACAGCCGTAAAGTTTGGGCAGTTCTGATGCCGAAGGAACTGACAGATGGACCGATGGCTGAATTGCTTGATGCCGATATCGCCGTGTATATTATCGAGGACAATAATGGAATCATTGAAAGAAAAAACTAGTTATATTGTCAAAGAAGCACAGAAACTTGCAAATAAACTGATCCTGCAGCTATTGCCCCTCTTCAGGGAATACTTTAGAAGAGCGGGTATTTTTGCACGGCAGATGTTCGATGATCAGGTGCGTCCTGCCACTAAAAGGTTTTATGAAACGACTTCCCGAAAGGCAGCCGAGTGGGTCTCGATCCTTTCGGTCCGCCTGCCCAAAATCAGGATTACTGATCGGGTGAAACACAACATCATATCGATATTGATCATTGCGCTTCTTATGAGCAATCCGTTCGGAACTGCAATGGGAAAAACCATCAATAACCAGGAATTCTTTACCTATCATATTAAAGATTTATTGCAATACGCGTTTTCTGAAAGGGCTTCTGCAGAAACGGCATACTATCTCGCAACGGACACTTATGAAAAACAACTGGACGGGGAGTTGTTCGGGGTCGCTAAAGGCAAAAATCTCATATTAGTACAGATGGAATCCATGCAAAACATGGTGATCGGCAAAGAATATTACGGACAGGAAATCACGCCGAATTTAAATAAACTGATCGAAGACGAATCTACAATTTACTTTGATAATTTTTACTCTCAGATAGGAGCCGGTAATACTTCGGATGCTGAATTCGCGGCAAACAATTCTCTTTTCGGGAGTATTGAAAGCTATACATATCAGCTGTTTCAGGAAAATTATTTTTATGGTCTACCTAAAGTATTAGCTTCGGAAGGTTATGAAACAGCGGCTTTTCATGGATATAAAAAGGAATTCTGGAACAGAGCCGGAATTTATCCCAACCTTGGCTTTAATCAATTCTTTGGCGGTGACGACTATGTCAGCGATCATATCAAAGGAATTGGCGGCGGAAATATTGTAGGCATCAGCGATAGCGCATTTTTTAAACAAACGATAGATTTTATGCAGGATATGAAAGAACCTTTCTATGGATTTGTAGTCACTCTTTCCAGCCACAATCCTTTTGGGCTTCCGGATCAGTTAAAAGAACTGAAAATCAAGCCGGAAGACTCCGGCAACGTATTCGGGAGCTATCTGAATTCCGTGCATTATGCTGATAAATGTCTCGGTGAGTTCTTTGACGAGCTCAAAGAATCCGGATTATATGATGACAGCATCATCATTCTCTATGGCGATCACTTTGCCATGTCCAAATCGGATGACCGGGTTTCAGAAAGTGTATCAAACTGGCTGGGGCATGAATATTCATATGATGAAATGAATAATGTTCCGTTGATGGTGCATATACCGGGAGAAGATGTGAAAGAGACCATTTCAATTTCCGGAGGCGAACTTGATCTGCTGCCAACGATTTCCTACCTGATGGGTGTTCCAAAATTGGATACTATTTATCTGGGACAAAATCTATTTACTGCACAAAAAGGATTCGTTCCTTTGCAGCTTCATATGATCAAAGGTTCCTTCATCATGGATGATGTTGTTTTCGAAATGAGCCGTGATGGCATTTTCAAAAACAGTAGGGCCTGGAACCGGGTGACGAAAGAGCCTGTAGATATAGAACCATATTATGAGCAATATAAAGCAGCAAAACAGGCAGTCGAAGTATCATCATTCTATTTGTACAACGATGTCCTAAGGAGCGTTCTCCTGGAAGGTCAAAACCTCAATACGATTATGAGCGGAATCAAAGAAACCGCACCACCTCCAAAACATCTGACATGGTTTACAGTTAAAGCCGATGACGCGTCCGGTCTTGCTGCTTTAGTTAAATATATGGAGGAAAATCCGAAGGATTATATCGCGCTGGAGTCCGACGATCTGTATTCACTTTTAAAGCAGCTGGAAAACGATTACTCGGGTAAGAAAGGGCTTACCGGATCCATTCTGTATGTGGATGAAGTCGCGAACAGCTATTTTCTTGAGATGCGAGGCAAAATCATTCCGGTAATGGATGGATCGACAAACAACTATACCAAATTGGAGTATCTGGGGTATGATAGAATTATTATTACCCCGGAAAAAGCAGGAATGAATACCGATGAAATGAAGGCTTTTATCGAAACAAACAGTCCGACCGGCCTGATGGTTTTCGATAAAGACAATCAAACCTACAGGCAGTATGCTGACCAATACGGTGTTTCACTCTATATGGAACAAAACGGGAATACCATCGAGAAAATATATAATTAGCCTTATTGAAAGGGATATCCCGGTGTTAAATAAATCGGAGATATCCTTTTTTGAAAAAGAACCGGAAAGGTTGTATAAACAGAATGAATGATAATGTGTATTTTATTATTTTAGGAGTCATTGGGATTATTGCGGTCATCGCATTGATTGTAATCTGTACAGTTCTGCTGATTCAAAACGGGAACCTACGCAAGGAAGTCCGGCTAGGAAGGCAGGAAATGTTAGCTTTTATGCAAAAACAAATCACTGATCTGGCCTTGCTTAGTGAACAAAAACTTGACAATATCAGAACAACAATGGAATTAAGGCTGGGCTCCATGCAGGAAGACAACAACCAGCAACTGTCAAGAATGAGGGAGACCGTAGATGAAAAACTCCAAAAAACATTGGAGGATAAAATTAGTCGATCATTCAGCATTGTTTCAGAAAGGCTGGAACAGGTGTATAAAGGTCTTGGTGAGATGCAAACGCTGGCCGCGGGAGTCGGAGATCTGAAAAAGGTTTTATCAAATGTAAAGACGAGAGGAATTCTGGGGGAGATCCAACTTGGCGCAATTCTCGAACAAATTCTGTCTCCGGAACAATATGAAACTAATATCGTTACCAAGAGTTACGGCAGTGAACGGGTGGAATTTGCGATCCGGCTGCCCGGTGACGAATCGGGTCATGTTTTTCTGCCCATCGACGCAAAATTTCCACAGGAACCTTACCTTAGACTGACGGAGTCATTCGAAGAAGGAAATCCCGAAAAAATCGACTCCGCTAGCAAAGCGCTTGAAAGAGCGATAAAGGTCAGTGCAAAGGACATCCATGACAAATATATTGAGCCACCATTTACAACTGACTTTGCGATCATGTTCCTTCCTTTTGAAGGTTTGTATGCTGAAGTTGTGCGGCGTGGTCTGGTTGAAACACTGCAAAGAGATTATAAAGTCAATATTGCAGGGCCCACTACCATGGCGGCTCTGCTGAACAGTCTTCAGATGGGCTTTAAGACTCTGGCCATTCAAAAACGCTCCGGTGAAGTATGGAATATACTAGGAGCCGTTAAAACAGAGTTCGATAAATTTGCGAATGTCCTTGAGCAGGCGCAGTCAAGAATCAATCAGGCGAATGCAGAACTGGACAAGTTAGTTGGAATCAGGACGAGAAGCATCCAGAAGAAACTCCGGAATGTTTCCGAGATGGAAGACGAAACCGCCCGTGAAATTTTGGGGCTGACGAATTCTTACGAAGCAGAAGATGATGAAATCTAGTCTAAATGATAATGAGGAGCGCCGGTGGGTATTTTTGCAATAGGTGATTTACATCTGTCAATGAATGAAAATATTGAAAAACCCATGGATATATTCGGAGGACCATGGATTGACCATGTCGATAAGCTTCAGAGAGAGTGGGATACCCTCATCAATGAAGAGGATCTCATGATTATTCCGGGGGACATATCTTGGGCTTTAAAATTGCCTGAGGCCATGACGGATCTCGACTGGATTCATGACCGTCCTGGCCGTAAGGTTCTTTTCAAAGGGAATCATGATCTTTGGTGGTCATCGAAAAGCCGGCTGAATAAGCTGTACGAAGATATGATATTTATACAGAATGATTTTTTTGTGTTGGGAGATGTGGCGATATGCGGAAGCAGAGGCTGGGTATGCCCCGGCAATGATCCGCATAACGAAGACTATAAACTACAGGATATGAAAATATACAGAAGAGAACTGATGCGTCTTGAGATGTCTTTGGAGGCGGCCTCCCTGGCGGGATATGGCAGGGGAGGAAAAGGCAAAATCATAGGAGTACTTCATTTTCCTCCGACAAATGACAGAAAAGAATCATCTGGCTTTACTGAATTGTTCACACAATATGGCGCCAGTGTTGTCATATATGCGCATCTCCATGGAACGGATAATTTTGCAAAAGGCCTCAAAGGCATATTCAATGGTGTCGAGTACAAGCTTGTCTCGCTGGACTATTTGAAAGGGAAACCGGTGAAAATATTATGAAGAGAGTAACATTAATCGTTCTGGACAGCCTTGGAATAGGCGCTTTGCCAGATGCTGATGCTTATGGAGATACCGGAGCTGATACATTCGGCCATATAGTCGATAAAATGAATCCATTTAATATCCCTAACCTTCTTAAACTTGGTTTTGGCAATATTGATTCGGCGGCGGGGGGGAGGCTCAAACAGGGTTCACCCGTAGGATCCTACGGAAGATTTGCAGAAATGTCCAAAGGGAAGGATACCATAACCGGCCATTGGGAAATAGCCGGTTTATATACTGAAAAACCGTTTAAAACATACCCGGATGGTTTTCCGGAAGAATTCATAAAGGAATATGAGGCGGCCATCGGGATGGAAACTCTCGGGAATTATGCCGCTTCCGGGACTGAAATCATTGAAAAATTAGGGCCTGAGCATGAAGCGACGACAAAACCGATCGTCTATACGTCCGCCGACAGTGTATTCCAGATTGCTGCCAATACAGCGGTGATTTCTCTTGATAAGCTTTATGAAATCTGCCGGATTGCTAGACAAATGCTTGTGGGCGAATATGCTTGCGGCCGTGTCATAGCCAGGCCTTATATTATTGAGAACGGGAAAAGGATAAGAACCTCAGACAGAAAAGATTATGCGGTTTCACCGGGGCAGGAAACCCTGCTGGATAAAATCGTAAAATCCGGGAAAAAGGTCCATGCGATCGGAAAAATAAGTGATATTTTTAATGGACAAGGTATTTCTTCCTCGGTTCATACAGAAAATAATCTTGACGGCGTCGACAAAGTGATCGTAGCCATGCAGACAGAGTTTGAAGGAATGATTTTTGCCAATCTGGTAGATTTTGATTCCAAATTCGGCCACCGCAGAGATCTTCTGGGATACGGGAAAGCGATTGAAGAATTCGACAGCAGGCTGGATGAGATCATTGGATCCATGAACGAAGAGGATGTGCTGATGCTTTGTGCGGACCACGGTAATGACCCGGTTCATTCCGGATGGGACCACACAAGGGAACATATTCCATGTGTCATCTATGGAAAAGAAATTAAGCCGGGAATCAACCTCGGAACCCGAAACACATTTGCTGACATAGGCGCGACGATTGCCGACATGTTTCATGCCGAAACGACGGACATCGGAACCAGTTTTCTGGGTCTGATAAAAATATAGAAGCAACATAACTATTTAAAAAGTGAGTTATAAGGGGGCCTGATTATATGAATATTGTCGATGTGATCGAAAAGAAAAAATCAGGGGGCAAGCTGAGCAAAGAGGAAATAGATTATTTCATCAATGGCTACACGAATGGAATGATACCTGATTACCAGGCATCTGCTTTGCTTATGGCAATTTGTTTCATGGGGATGAACAGGGAAGAGACCTTCGAACTGACTACTGCCATGAGATATTCCGGTGATACGGTAGACCTCTCTGGTATAAAAGGCATCAAGGTCGACAAACACAGCACCGGGGGTGTTGGAGATAAGACCACTCTGGTTGTCGGGCCGCTGGCGGCAGCATGCGGGATCCCGGTTGCAAAGATGAGCGGGAGGGGTCTTGGATTTACAGGCGGAACTATTGACAAATTGGAGTCGATCCCTGGATTCAGAACGACTCTTGAAGAGCAGGATTTTATCGAACTGGTCAACAAGGTGGGTTTGTCTGTAATTGGACAGACCTCACATATCGCGCCGGCAGATAAAAAACTCTACGCTCTTCGTGATGTTACAGCCACCGTCAACAATATGAGTCTGATTGCCTCCAGCATAATGAGCAAAAAATTAGCTTCCGGCAGTGATGCCATTGTGCTGGACGTCAAGTGTGGAAACGGCGCATTCATGGAAAACCTTGAACAAGCCAGCGAGTTGGGCAGGCTTCTTGTTGACATAGGAACAGATGCAGGCAAAAAAACCATTGCCGTGATCACCGATATGAGTCAGCCTTTAGGCAACGCTGTGGGAAACAGTAATGAAGTGATCGAGGCAATAGAAACCCTCAAAGGCAGGGGCCCTGCGGATATTACTGAGCTTGCCCTTACAATGGCCGGCATGATGATTTATGCAGGTGAAAAAGCCGGCAGCCCGGATGAAGGGAAAGAAATGGCGCGTAAAGCTCTCGAGACTGGAGCCGCACTTGAAAAAATGTCATCCTTCATCAAAGGTCAGGGCGGCGATCCGCAAGTCATCAATAATTACAGTCTTTTTCCACAGCCTGCATACACCATCGATGTTGTTGCTCCTAAAGGATTTGTGATGGCATCCGGATGTCTTAGCTGTGGGAACATTAGACCTGTGGCAGGCCAGTATGTCACAGAAATTTCAGCAAAACAGATAGGGCTCGCTTCTCAACATTCAGGTGCGGGCCGGGTCTCGAAAGAGGATATGATTGATTTGGACGCCGGAGTTAATCTAAGAAAGAAAATCGGAGATCCGGTGATGCCGGGTGAAATTCTGGCTGTTGTGTTCGGTAAAGATCGGGAAAAAGTTGAAAAAGGGGCGGAAGAAGCCCAAAAGGCATTCAAGATAGGCGTTGAACCGCCGGGCAAACCGGACTTGATCAAAAAAATACTCACATAAAAAACAAAGGCCGCCCTCGGGCGGCCTTTGTAATGATTACTTTAAATTTTCCGGATTCAGACATTCCAACTCAGGGATCACAAAAATTCCATCTTTTCGTATCAACACATCATCAAACCAAATTTCTCCGCCGCCGTATTCCGGCCTCTGGATCATGACGAGATCCCAATGGACCGCTGACTTGTTTCCGTTGAAAGCATCTTCATACGAAGCGCCGGGTGTAAAGTGGAATGATCCTGCGATCTTTTCGTCAAACAGTGTGTCTTTCATCGGTTCCAGTATAAATGGATTCAGACCGATGGCGAACTCGCCGATAAAGCGGGCTCCGTCATCTGTATTCAGCAGTTCGTTGATTTTTTCGTTATTATTGGCTTTTGCGTTGATGATTTTCCCGTTTTTGAATTCGAAAACGATGTTTTCGAATGTGAAGCCCAATTCCTCTGAAGGCGTATTATAAGAGATTCGGCCGTTTACTGAGTTTTTCACCGGCGCAGTATAGACCTCACCGTCCGGGATGTTCATATTGCCACAACACTTGATTGTTGGTATATCTTTGATACTGAAGGACAGATCAGTTCCTGGACCGACGATATGAACCTTATCGGTTTTATCCATCAGATCAACGAGGTGATCCATGGCTTTACCCATCTTTCTGTAATCCATAGTGCATACGTCAAAATAGAAGTCCTCAAAAGCTTCCTGGCTGGTGCCGGCAAGTTGTGCCATTGATGGGTTAGGATAGCGAAGCACCACCCACTTTGTTTTGTTTACTCTGTGATCCAGAACTGGCCGGAGTTCCCTCATATAGAGATTGGTCCGTTCAGACGGCACATCTGCTGTTTCCGAAGCATTTTCGCTTCCCCTGATCGCTATATATGCATCCATTTTTTGCATTTCTGCGAGCTTGTAGTCGCACATTGTTTTTAGCTGTTGTTCATTGCAGCCCAGCATGATTTCACGATTGACAGAGCTGTCTCTGCTGGTAACAAAAGCATTTCCGCCGGATGCATAAATGTCTTTGATTATTTTTCGCACCAGTGGCCTGGTGATTTCTCCCTCATAGTCAACCAGAACGTTTTCACCCGGCTTGACGCTGCAGGAATAATTTACAAGTATATCGGACAATTTGCTAATTCTTATATCCATGATCATTCTCCTTGGAATTATTATTATAACAAACATAATTTTACCTTAAATATCGACAAATAACAACTTGAAAGAGCCATTAACAACTCATAAAATCCAGATATATGAATTATCATATCGGAGTATTGCTGATATAATAATAAGAAATAATCAAAATGGAAAGAGGGATAGAATGGACAAAAAAGGCTTTGAACCCATCATTGACGAACATTCCGAAATACTGATTCTAGGAACATTTCCAAGTGAAAAATCATTGGAGAAGAGCGAATACTATGGTCATAAAGTCAATCAATTTTGGAAAATCATCAGCGCAGTTTGTTTTCAGGAAGAACCTCAAGGATATAAAGAGAAGATCGGACTGCTTCTGCAAAACAGATTTGCATTATGGGATGTATACGGCATCGTCGTCAGAGAAGGTTCCGCGGATGCCAATATACAAAAGGGGAATGTCAATGATTTTCATAGCTTCTTTGAAAAATATCCGAATATAAAAGGTATTTTATTCGGCAGCAAACGAGCTGAAACAGTATTTCGGGATTCATATACTGAACTATATAATAAAATGCCTCATGTCATCGCTTTTTCTCCCAGCAGCGCCTATCCAAAAAGATTGAACGAAAAAATAGAAAACTGGCGCCAATGCATCAGTCAGTTAAAGGAGTTGATTCGATGAAATATTGTGTTTTAATGGGAAGCCCACGGAAAACCGGCAATACAGCGGCTCTCATGGCTCCTTTCGTTAAGGAAATTGAAAATTCAGGCTCTGAGATAGAACTTGTTCATTTGTACGATCAAGAGATCAAACCATGCATAGCCTGCCGCAAGTGCCAGGAAACTTTTGAGTCTTTCGGATGCCCGGTCAGAGATGATATGCAGGAAATATTTGATAAAATCCTTCAATGCGACTGCATCATTCTTGCAACTCCGATCTATTCATGGTACTGCACACCGCCTATGAAGGCCATGCTGGATCGATTGGTTTATGGAATGAATAAATTCTACGGAATCAAGAAGGGACCTTCAATCTGGAAAGGCAAGAAATGTGCTTTGATCACAACCTGCGGATACAAGCCTGAAAAGGGCGCGGATCTTTTTGAAGAAGGCATCAAACGGTATTGCAGGCATTCCGGACTTGAATATCTTGGCATGTTGTGCGCCCGCGATCCCGGGTATGATAAAATTTTTATGGACCAGGATAAAATTGATTCGGCAAAGACGTTTGCCATAAATATGATTCAATCCATGAGCAGTTCATCCCGATGAATTACTGTATCATTTGCGTACCTTGTTAAAATTTTTTCAAATTATGCATTAGAATATAAAATTGATAGTAGCATTCCGTTTTAAATCTGTTATAATCTAATCCATATCAAATAGAATGATTTTATGTCAGATATATAACATATAGGATGTATATGACATGATCCAAGGCATTCATTTAAATTTGAAAGGAGATTTCAACATGGGCTTTGAAAAGGAATACAAGCAAAAATTAACAACCGCCGAGGAAGCAGTAAAAGTTGTAAAATCAGGGGATTGGGTAGATTACAACTGGTGCGTAGCCACTCCGGTCGCTTTGGATGCAGCAATGGCAAAGAGAATGCCTGAATTGACAAATGTAAACTTCAGAGGCGGAGTATTACTTTGGGTTCCGGAAATTTTTAAGATTGAAGAACCGGCAAAGCATCTGACATGGAACTCATGGCATATGAGCGGTATCGAAAGAAAAGCAATGCGTCAGAAGTTTGCGTATTATGCACCGATCCGCTATTCTGAACTCCCAAGATATTACCGCGATTTAGATTGTCCTTCAAATGTTGCGATGTTCCAGGTTGCACCTATGGATGAACACGGATATTTTAATTTCGGTCCGGCTGCTTCCCATAACTTTGCTATCTGCGAAAGAGCGAAAACTATCATTGTTGAAGTGAATCAGAACATGCCGAGATGTCTGGGCGGTTTTGAAGAGGGTATTCATATCTCGAAAGTCGATATGATCGTAGAAGGCTCAAATCCTCCTATCGCAGAGATGGGCGGCGCTGCTGCTCCATCGGAAATTGACCAGGCTGTTGCAAGGATGATCGTTGAAGAAATCCCGAACGGAGCTTGTCTCCAGCTTGGAATCGGCGGTATGCCGAATGCAGTTGGCAAAATGATCGCAGATTCAGACTTGAAGGATCTCGGCGTAAACACTGAGATGTATGTTGACGCTTTTGTTGATTTATCATTGGCCGGTAAAATCAACGGCTGTAAAAAGAATATTGACCGTTTCCGTCAAACTTACGGATTTGCAGCAGGAACAAAAAAATTATATGACTTCCTGGATAACAATCCGGAATGCATGAGCGTTCCAACCAGTTATACTAATGATATTCGTACGATTTCCTCTCTTGACAACTTCATGTCCATTAATAACGCTGTTGAAATCTCCCTTACAGGGCAGGTCAGCTCGGAATCATCCGGATTAAGACATATCAGCGGAGCCGGCGGGCAACTGGACTTCGTGCTGGGCGCATACCTTTCAAAAGGCGGAAAAAGCTTTATCTGTATCTCTTCAACATTTAAAGACAAAGACGGCAACCTGAAATCTCGTATCGTGCCGACACTTGCCAGAGGAACTGTTGTAACTGACACAAGAACTACGGCCCACTTCATCGTGACCGAATACGGTAAAGTAAATCTCAAGGGATTGTCCGTATGGCAGAGGGCTGAAGCACTGATTTCCATTGCTAACCCGATTTTCCACGATGAATTGATCAAGGATGCTGAAAAGATCGGCCTCTGGAACAAACTGAACAAATAATCGGCTTGGATTTTACCAAAAAAGACTCTTTGGCTTATCAGCTGAAGAGTCTATTTTTTAGGAATTTCGTATTTGCCGTGGCATTCGATCATAAATTTTTCTGATCTTCGATGCCTTTGCGAATCACTCTATATTCACCGGTTTCAACATTTAAATCATAGATACTGAAATTCGTTTCTGGATCCAGGCCCTCATAATGTGCAGCCAGATTGATGGATGCAGATCCTTCCTCCCCGCTGATGATGCGATGAAATACATATCGAGGCCAAACCAGAATAGCACCGCCCTCGTAAAGCAGTTTTCCGTTTTTATGAACAGAATTCGGGGTGACCGTAAAGTTTTCAATTTTACCGTGTTCAGGCGTATAGATCTCAACAAAACGTGTACCTGCCAGCACAAGAAGATTATCGTCCTGGTGCGTATGCATGTACCACGGCCGTTCCACTGATCCGACTGAACCGGGGGATTTGGCTGAGTGTTCATGCAGAACCCGGTCCACCGCATCGATGTGAGTGATACAGTCCATCGGGAAGGTGTCGAAGACAACACCCGGCGTCTTTCTGAGAGGGTCAAGACGGTATATCCTGTACAAACCCGGAATTTCATCAATTATCATACCCATAAAAATTCTCCTTCCGTTACTCTTATATTTTCAATAAATATTATATACCGCAAGCTTCAGATGAGTAAACCCGGAGTAACGATTTCGTGCGTTAAAATCCAATAATAGGTAAATATATGTACCGGGTAGCAGCTTTAAATGATATAATATTTTCAAATTTTAACTGATGATATGGATCAGCAACGAGGGGAGGACGATTGATATAAAAGATAGACTGCTTGCACTGTTTCTTTCAATAGTTCTCCTTCTTGTACTGATAGCGGCTTCTCCGATCGGTGCCTCTTTTATAAGCGGTAAAGAAATGGAAATTAAAGCTACTGCTCAAGAAATCACGGTCAACGGAACACTTGTGTCCCATTCCCCGAAAGAGACGATCTATCAGGTGGGGGACAGACTGGTGATAGCAGAACCCGGGCAATACAGAATTTCCGGTGACCTGGGGGATATTCGGATTTTTGTTGAACCAAACGATTCATCGGATTGTTTTTTTGACTTCAAAGAACCTGTGGAATTGATACTCGCTGATGTGAAAATAATTGCTGATTCTTCACCGGCTCTCACCATAAATACCGATACGGTCATAACACTGGCAGATGGCTCTTCTAATCAAGTAGTCAGCACCAAAGATTCAGCAATCGAAAGCAACGGCACTATCACGATGCAAACCGAAAAAAACGGATTCGGTGAATTGAGTATTGACGGTGAAAAGCATGGTATCTCGTGCGGTTCGGATTTGAAGATTCTTAGCGGCAGTTATACAATATCAGGCAGACAATGTAGCTTGTCGATCGGTGAAGATCTGTCAATACGCGGAGGAGACATCATCGCATATGGAGACGAAATCAAGTCGTCCGGTTTTAATGCAGAACAGACGTCGATATTATTAAATTTTGAATCCGAAAAAGCATCCGGATCAACGATTCAAATCGATGGATCTGATGGGAAAGAAACATTGAAATTCCAACCCGCTTATAGGTTTAAGAGCTTTTTATACAGCTCAGGCGAGCTGGAAAGGGATGAATTATACAAGATATACTGCGGGAACATTCAGCAGCAGCATTTCGTCAACACAGCAGAAGAGGAGTCAGCCATACCCCAGGACCTCGAAGATTGGTTAAACAGTTCCGATATTCCGGCCGATATAGGAACTTGGATAAAAAATATGGCTTACGGCGAAGCATCGTCCGTATTTATACCGGAGATTACCGGGGGCATATTCGATCATGTGCGGGCTTCTGATCATATTTCCGGAATCGATCAGGAATGGCCATTCACAGATGTATCTCCTAAAAAATGGTACTATGAAGGGGTCAGATATTCGTTTGAAAAAGGCCTGTTGACCGGTGTCAGCGAGACCAGCTTTGCACCAGGTAAAAAGCTGAACCGGGCTATGCTGGTTACTGCGTTATATCGAATGGAAGGCTCTCCTGCGTCCACAAAAGGGAATGATTTCTCGGATGTGAAAAAGGAAAAATGGTATGCTGATGCTATTAAGTGGGCGGCGCAAAATGATATCGTGAAAGGATATAACGAAAACCGCTTCGGACCGAAAGACGCCGTTACAAGGGAACAGCTGGCATCCATCCTTTATCGATACGCGGATTATAAAAAATTCGACATCAGTATAAACACAAACATTAATATTTCTAAATTCAAAGATTATAATCAAGTATCCGGATATGCAAGAGAGCCGTTAAACTGGGCGTATGGAAAAGAATTCATCAGCGGCAGATCAAATAACAAACTAGCCCCGGATGCAGAAGCCACAAGAGCCGAAGCCAGTGTGCTGCTCATGAGGTTTATGCAAAATGAAGGGCTCTAAATGTCCTGTACGGAAAGGAGTGTTTGGTATGAAGAAACGTTCACAATTTTTATACCTCTTGTTGGTTACCGTTCTGATCATCGGATCTCTTGCCGGAATATCTGATTATTCGTGGGGAACAACCGGATCTGATGATGAAGTTTTGCAGGAAAGGCTTGAAGATTCAATTGCAATGTATCCAAAAAGCCAGTATGCACTAGTTGATAATCAAGTTTCTATAATCGATCCTGACAATGATCTGATCACGCCGTTTATACAGAACGGGCGGATACTTGTGCCGGTTCGGTTTATCTCAGAGGCACTCGGTGCAAAGGTCTCCTGGAATCAAAACGAAAAAACAGTCGGAATCGTTTATGGCGATAAAACGATCAGGATCAGAATCTACAGCCAAACAATGTCCATTAACAATGGAACGGTAAAACTTGATGTTCCGGCTATGATAACCGGCGGTCGGACTTTTATTCCGGCCAGAGCACTTTCTGAAGCTCTCGGTAAAGAAGTTTTTTACGACAAAGGCCTTGTTGTGATCAGCAGTCGACCGGATATTTTTGACGTTGCCAATGAAAAACTCCTGATACAACAAACGATTGATAAAATAAATATTCTGCCAACTGTAGGAACAAGGGAGAACCTGGTCAAACTGCTGGGAGATGCTACTCCATACGGTGGCGAATATACAATGATGCCTGAAAAAGCGTTAGATAGCAATACATCGAATGAAAGTGCTGCTCCCGATTCCGGCAAAGACAGCGCCGGATTTTCTACAACCAATATTCAGGTAGAAGGCGTTGATGAAGGGGATATTGTTAAAACTGACGGAGCTTACATTTATCAGGTGAGCAATCAGGACATCCTTATTTATAAAGCATATCCAACGTCCACGCTGGACCTGGCGTCCAGAATTACATTCGATGGGAGCACTTTTTCTCCTGCGGAACTCTATATTAAAGACGACAATCTGATCGTCATCGGATCTGAGCAGGCCTATTCGCCGTTGCCAGCCACTAAAACAGCTCCATTAACAGAAAGATTCGCCCCAATTTATCAGGAAAGTATAACAAAAGTATTAATTTATAATGTTTCAGATAAAAGTAAACCGGATCTGATCCGTGAGCTATCGACTCCGGGCAACTATTTGTCTTCAAGGCTGATCGGCGGAGACTTGTATTTCTTATCCAACCAATATATATATAACTGGTCGGATCCGGCAGTACCGCTGAATCCTGAATACACAGATTCCATATTTGGTGAGAAATCCATTCAGATCCCTTATGAAGATATCCGTTACATTCCGCCGATTCAGAGTTATTCCTATCTGATGGTCGCGAGTGTTTCTCTGGATGAACTCGATAAAGCCATGAGCGTGTCCGCTTATCTTGGCGCCGGCCAGGAGATTTATGTATCACAGAACAATCTCTATATCACTGTTAACGAAGGCTATGGCGGTATCAGACCGATGATCTGGTCCAACCAGGAATTTATCCCGGCACCGCTTGAAGAAGCAACCTTGATTTATAAATTTAAACTCGGAGACGCGAAGACGAAGTATCTTGCGAAGGGACAGGTGACGGGCAGAGTTCTGAATCAATTTTCAATGGACGAGCATAATGGTTATTTCCGGATAGCTACCACAGTCGGACCATCCTGGATGAGTGGAGAGAATGATTCGGGCAACAATGTCTATATCCTGAACGATGGGCTCAATGTGACCGGTAAGTTGGAAAACCTTGCAAAAGGCGAAACGATCTATTCGGTGAGATTTATAAATGACAGGGGATATGTTGTGACATTCAGAACGGTAGATCCGCTCTTTGTAATTGATCTGAAGGACCCAAAAAACCCAACGATTCTGGGAACATTAAAAATCCCGGGTTATAGCAACTACCTGCATCCATACGATGAAAACCATCTCATAGGATTTGGAAAAGATACAATTACAGTCCCGTACAAAGATAGTACAGGAAAGGTAATCAGTACAACATCCTATTACATGGGAATGAAAGTTGCACTTTTTGATGTCACTGATGTATCGAAACCCGTCCAGCAATTTTCAGTAAGCATTGGCGACAGAGGGACGGATTCGGAATTGCTGTATGATCATAAAGCGTTGCTGTTTGACAAAAATACAGGGTTACTCGCTTTCCCTGTAAACGAAACGAAAGTTTCAGGACCGGTCATCGACCCCATCTATGGTTATCCGAGCTATGGACAATTGGTATTTAGCGGAGCTTATGTATATAATCTCGATCTTCAAAAGGGCTTTATGTTGAAAGGGAAAATATCTCAGCTTTCCGAAAGTGATTATCAACAGTCCGGGTATTATGATGTGGATTATAACAAACAGATCAGAAGGATCCTGTATATTGACAATGTTTTGTACGGAGTTTCTAACGACATTGTTTCTGCATATGATTTGAATAATCTGAAGGAATTGGCTTCAGCCGGAAAGTAGACAAGATTTGCCTTTCGTGATAAAATCAAAAAAATATTGTTATTTGAAAGAGGAGGTGTGTTCTATGGGTTCAATAATGGCGATTAAAATCAATGGTAGAATCGCTCATGCGCCGCACGTTCAGGAAGTCCTCACAAAATACGGCTGCAATATTAAAACCAGAGTGGGTTTTCACGAAGTGAACGAAGACCAGTGCTCCATGGATGGGATCCTGATTCTTCAGTTATTTGGAAAAGAGACTGAAATCCACGCCATGATGGAGGAAATGGCCAAGATCGAAGGGGTCAGCGCAAAAATCATCGATCTATAAACAAGCGATAAAGTCATAGTATGTCCAAAAAATCAGAAGTCTACAAAGCTTCTGATTTTTTAATGGTAAAAAGTCATTAAAATTATTAAATTACAGTAACAAATATAAATAAAATGACAATATTCAGATAAAATTGAGATTATTTTGTTGACAACATATAATTTACGGCGTACTATGACTTTAGCAGTTTAATTGATTTTGAAAGATAGGGTTATCCTGATGGAAATTCAAAACAAGCTTTTCAATCTTCAAGTAAGCAGATATTTTGTGGTCTCAATTCCGATAGCGTTACTGATACTGCACGGATGGGCGTTTTTTAATGATGTTTTGCTGTGGACCACTGTTACATTTGTTTCACTCGTGATGATTTCAGCCTTATTCATTTATCCTTACTGTCGGACTAGACGTAAAAACTATAAACCTGCTTTTTATATTCTAATCGCCATCCTTGCATACGGGCTCATTGAAGCATCTAATTTTGCTCTTATTTATCAACACTCGCAAAATCTTGTTATGACAAAGATCATCTCGTATTTGCATATTATTCCTTCATTATTTCTCATCATGGCAATCTATTTCTATATTCAGCAAAATATAGGGATTTTCCATCGTGCACAGCTTAAACTGGATTTAATCTTTTCTGCAATAGTTACCATTACTGCAACAATCATATTATTATTCAGCACAGCGACTGTACCGCATACGTTCGTCGTTTTTTTGACTCAACCACAATTCTTAACAATTATTATTGATAGCATTGCAGTCTTTTGCCTGATAGCTCTGGCCGCTTCGAATAGATGTCATATGGTCGATTTGGCCGGGCTTATTATATTCCTTGCTGCGCTACTTTATATAACCGCTGATCTTGTTAATATAAAATTGATATTGAATGATAGCATGATGTGGATTAGACAGACAGATATTCTGCAGCTCGTTTCTATTGTATTGATTTCCATAGGCATCTTGCTTGCCACAATTGATCGAAACTCTGCCTTAAAAGCTGGAAGCATGAAAGGCTATATCAATGAAGGTTCGTGTATATATGCATGCTGGCTCATTTCACCTGCATTAATCTGTTTCGCTTTTGCGGGATTCAATCTCAGAAATACTGTGTATTATATGATCGTGTTCATGGTCTATTTTATATTCAGTACATATATCCAGAAAAGCATGTTGACAGAACATTTACTGAACGAAAGCAACAATAAAAATGAGAGTCTTGAAAAATATATACTGGAACAGAAAGGCAGACTGAGATCGATCCATGAAGATATCACTTATTTAGTCGAACACGATAAATTGACAGGTATGTTCAACAGGGATCACTTTCTCAAAGAAAGTGATGAGTTACTTTCAAAATCATTGAAAGGCAGACCATTGTATTTAATCATAATAGATATTGACCGATTCAGACTGATCAATGAAAGTTATGGAAATGAAATAGGGGATGAAGTCCTGAAACGAATGGCTGATCGAATCAGAAGCGTTTTTGATGAAAAGTATTCATGTATGGCTCGACTGGATGGGAATGAGTTTGCGGTATTGTGTTACGGTTTCAAAGAATTCAGTCAAGCTTTAAGGAACATCAACAGACTTCTTTTTATATCTAAAGCGCCGATGAATATAACACCGTTTCAGATACCTGTAAAAATCCATGTAGGCGTGGCCGGTTATCCGGAGAATGCAGGAAACAGGGCGGATTTGTTGAAGTGCGCGAAGATAGCAGTGGAGCAGTCGAAGATTAAAAAGATGGATGGCTGCTGCACCTATAACAGTACATTATACGAACAGGAACACAGAAAAATTGAAATTGAGACCGCACTGCGAAAAGCGGATGTAAAGAGTGAATTTGAAGTCTATTACCAACCGCAGTATGATGTAACCGGTAAGACACTGGTTGGCATGGAAGCCCTCCTGAGATGGAAATCGCCTTGTCTGGGGCTGGTTTGTCCAACGGAATTTATTCCGGTAGCGGAAGAGACTGGAATGATTCTTGAAATCGGTAATTGGGTAATGGAGGCGGCTGTCAAGCAGATTATCAAGTGGAACATGCATTATGGCACAGAATTTTGCGTCAGTATCAACGTTTCTGCCATCCAGATCCAGAATTCGAATTTTATTTACAATGTCAAAAACATGATTGCTAAGTATAGGGTCAAACCTGCCTGGCTTAACTTCGAAATAACAGAAAGTTCAGCAATGACATCGATCGAGACATATCAGGAAGTATTGAACGAACTCACGGAAATGGGCATATCCGTCTCCATCGATGATTTTGGCACGGGATATTCCTCTTACATCTATTTAAAAAGAGCTTCCATCGATTATTTAAAAATCGATAAGCAGCTAATAGACATGATCCCAACGATTACCAGTGATGCTCAAATTGTAAACGCGATCATATCGATGGCTCAATCATTGGAAATCAAAACCATTGCAGAGGGAGTTGAATCCAGGGAACAACGGGATCTGTTAACCGGTATGGGGTGCGATATTATTCAAGGATATTTTTATGGTGAACCGATGCCGGCTGATGAATTTTTTGAAAGCCATTTACAAAAACAAGCCATCAGCGAACCGGTTTATGATTTTAATTTCAATGGGCTGGATAATTGTTCCGAAGCCAAAAGGGCTTAAACTGAAAACATATAAGGGATCGATATAAGATGAATAACGAATCATTAATAATTGCATATCTCTCGGGTGGCGCAACATTAATCTTTTCCTGCCTGCTGCTTGCTTTCTATCGTGCCGGCAGGATACTGAGGTTATACGCCTATGCCATTTTCTGCTTAACAGTTGGCAATATTCTTCCTATGGTTTCAACTGTTGCATCAGTCAGTCCTACCGAGGGTTTAATAAATAATACATTTCTATTTATTAGTATTATGTTTATCTATTGCGGTACAATATCTTATTTCGAAAATAAATTTATCTGGCCGGCACGATTTTCGTTTTATACAATTACGATAATATTATATTTGGCATATATCAGTATTGCAGCATCTGGAATTAATATTGGAAGCCTATTTATAGTTCTTATTTTACTTGTGTTGTATATTGATTTTTACAAATATATAAAGTCTTTTTTTAGCGACATTTCCACAGTGATCAAGACCGCATTCAGCATATCGATTCTATATGGCGCATTTTCCAGCGTTGCAAAAGAGATTATTCTCATGCTTAATAATTCAAATTATATGTCGATCTCTATTGATCCCGGAATAATAAACATTTTTTCGATTGTCGTTTTTATCCTCAGCGCCATATTATGGTTTTCTACCGGTATCATGTTGGAATACTCGGGAGAACTCAATGAAATGGCTGAAAAGAACAGGCAATTGAAATCTATGGCAGAAAGGGATATTCTGACAGGATTGTACAACCGTAATAAACTGGAGCAGAGGCTACCCAATATACTGAGTGTAGCTGAAAGACTGAAAACGCCAATTAGCTTCATTATAATGGATATCGATCATTTCAAGGATGTCAATGACCGATATGGTCACGCTGTCGGGGATCGGATCCTGATTCATCTTGCCAATTTACTTAGAAGAAATGTTAGGGAATCCGATATGGTTTTCAGATGGGGTGGCGAGGAGTTTCTGATACTGGCAGTCGGAGCTCCGATGAAAGGTGCCTTCATATTGGCGGAACATTTAAGAAATTTAATTGAAGAGGAACACTTTGATTCTGTGGGACATATTACAGCCAGTTTCGGCATAGCAGAAACTTCTTATCTGGGCCCGAAAGATAATTGGTTTGAGCGTGTCGACGCCGCATTATACAAAGCGAAAGAATCAGGCCGCAATCGCGTAATCTGCTGGGATGAGACAGTTCAGCTCAAGAGACTTCATGAGTTGACGGAGAGCAGTTAACGATCGAGACAAAGCGATAGAAGTACTGATATTAAAATATTTAAAATATTCAGATATATGTATTGACAGAACAATTAGCAAGTGCTAATATAAAAATACTCAAAGAAAAGGTGGCTTTGAATAAAAGGACCGAAGTAATTGAGCCGCTCCGAAAAAACGGTAAAAGCCGAAACACCCGGGACAATGATAGGAATATCTGGATAGAAAATATCAGATGATCGGGTTAGGGGTAGTCAAGAAAGGAGGACGTACGCCATTGTGGTACACCTCAAGAAAAAGGTAGGCAGATTCTAGGCAGAATTGTGGCTTACCTTTTTCATTTGTGTTTCAGGAGAATCCTATGAATGATATGCTGCAATTTTTAAGTCTATCAATTAATAAAATATATCTTGGAAATATTTTGCTGGTTTTTTGTTTTTTATTCTATCTGGCATGGTGGCGGATTGCTTTTAACCCGGAAAAAGTGAGCCGCCGAGGAGGGGGTGCCTATCTTTTAGCCGCCTTTATATTAGGCATTGCAGCGATCTTTTTTATCTTGAGCAGTATCGTCTCGCTTTCTGCCGAATCCTCGGCATTACCTGTCAGAGATATCATACTAGTTGGAATCCTTGTTTTTATTGTAATGCTTCTCGTAACCTCGCGGATATTGAAACGGCCTGTTACTTCCGAGCTCTTCATTATGCATTTCTGGACTGTGCTGGAATTGTCAATGGCAGAGGTTCTGTCAGGTACAGGTTATATAGGTTTTGTATATATGCAAATATTAGTTATCATGATCGCTGCTGCTGCCATAATCAGCCTGATCTGTTATATGATTTATTATCGGCTGGATGGCAGATCAAGGTTTCGTGTGGGGACGATACCTTTGGGTATAGCTTGCATTATTGCTATTGCATTTCTGGCAGCTTTAATCCTTACATCCGAGTAGCGTCGCTCTGTGGGATAATTAAATCAGAAAGAGTATTATAATTTCTAAACCGATTGGGATGGGAAATATTGAAAATTCAACTGCTTTATGATAATCTGTAAAAAATAGATTGGAGGAGCGAAAATGAAAGAGATTATAAAGACAAATCATGCGCCGGCTGCCATTGGACCTTATTCACAGGCGACTATGGGGGCTCAACTTGTTTTCACTTCCGGACAGCTTGCTCTTGATCCTGCAACAGGAGATTTTGTACCGGGCGGTATAGCTGAGCAGACCAGACAAGCGCTGAATAATGTTAAGAACATATTGGAAGCTTCCGGCGCCGGCATGCAAAACGTAATGAAAACTACTGTTTTCTTGAGTGATATGAACAATTTTGCAGAAATGAACAAAGTGTATGGGGAATTTTTTACGGAGGGTGCATACCCTGCAAGATCTGCGGTGGAAGTTGCCAGATTACCAAAAGACGCCTTGGTCGAAATCGAAGCACTTGCACTGAAATAGATGCGTAGAGAGGAATAAATATTTGGATATACAAAATCTGTTGAGTGAAAATGAAGCTGTTATTAAACTGGGAGAGAATTTTAACAGAATCGAGTTGTTCGGCAACCTTGACAACAATATGAGAATTCTGAAAGAGCATTTTAATGTTGACATCATTCAAAGAGAAGATAATCTCGTATTAAAAGGCACAGACCCCCAAAAGGCAGCAGCAGTTCTGCTGGAAATGGCAGATCTGGTTGAAAACGGTGAAAAGCTTGACACTCAAAAAATAAATTACATCATCAGCCTTCACGAAAAGGGCTTGTCCTATAAAGAAGGCAATATCGGCAAAGATATCATATGTTTTACACATATGGGAAGACCGATCAAGCCGAAAACCATCGGTCAAAAGGTATATGCCAACAGCATCCGGGAGAAAGATATTGTTTTCAGCATCGGTCCGGCCGGAACAGGTAAGACCTACATTGCGGTAGCGATGGCTGTAAACGCATTCAAAAATAAAGATGTTCAAAAAATCATTCTTGCTCGCCCGGCAGTTGAAGCCGGCGAGCGTCTTGGATTTTTGCCGGGAGACCTTCAGGAAAAAGTGGATCCGTATCTTCGCCCCCTCTATGATGCCCTATATGACATCCTAGGCAGGGAAAGCGCATTGCGTTTAAAGGAAAAGGAAGTTATCGAAGTAGTCCCGCTTGCTTATATGAGAGGAAGGACGCTGGACAATTCATTTATTATTTTGGATGAAGCTCAAAATTCTACTAAAGAGCAAATGAAAATGTTTTTGACCAGAATGGGATTTGGTTCCAAGGTGGTAGTGACGGGTGACATCACTCAGATCGATCTTCCGAAAGGTAAAAAGTCCGGGCTGGTGGAAGCTACAAAAATATTGAAATCCGTCAAGGAAATAGAATTCTGCTATTTGAAGGATGTTGATGTAGTCAGGCATGAGCTGGTCAAAAAAATTGTAAATGCTTATGACAGGTATTACAAAGAACACCCGTCAGAACTTGAGGAGGGTTAAAGCCAATGGAAATCATATTCGACGAGGAGCGAAAGCCTGAAAATCCATTGATCGAGAAGATGAATGAGGCGGGCAGACTTTGCTTATTGAAAGAAAAAATCCCGGAAGGCCGTGTCGAAATTAGTGTTTCATTCGTGAGCCCCGACGAGATCAGGTTGATGAATAAGATGTACAGAGGCGTTGATGCCGTAACGGATGTGCTTTCTTTCCCGCAATTTGAGGCTATGGCCGAAATACCGAAAGAAGGAACCATCAGCTTGGGAGATATCGTGATCTGCACAGAGCAGGCCTTGCTTCAGGCAGATGAATTCGGACACAGTGCCGAGAGAGAATTGATCTATCTGTTTGTCCATAGCCTTGCGCACTTGATGGGTTATGACCATATGAATGAAGAAGAAAAAGCGGAAATGCGCGGTTTTGAAGAAGACATCATGGGACAAATGAATTTGCAACGGTAGAGGAGGTCGTATGGATTATAAAGATTTATATAATATGGCTGTAGCAGCACGAGAAAACGCCTATGCTCCTTTTTCTAAATTTAAAGTCGGAGCAGCGTTACTGACAGAAAGCGGCAAAGTATATATCGGGGTTAACGTTGAAAATTCAAGTTTCGGTGCGACAATCTGCGCTGAAAGGACTGCTTTTGTCAAAGCGGTCAGCGAAGGGGAAAGAAAATTCAAGGCAATCGCTATATCGTCAAGCGAAGGCGGCGCATGGCCATGTGGGATATGCAGACAATTTATGAGGGAATTTTGCGATGATGATTTCGTTATCATCACGGGAGCATCTCCGGATCAACTTGTAACGCATACGATGTCAGAGATCCTGCCAGTAGGATTTAAAATGTCTGAAGACGGCAAGCAAATCCGATAAAAAAAGAAAACAAGCACGATCCATTTGAGAGAAGAAAACGGAGAATACATGAAATCAGGATTCATCAGCATAGTCGGCCGGCCGAATGTAGGCAAGTCAACATTACTAAATTCAATACTCGGTGAAAAAATTGCCATCACTACGGACAAGCCTCAAACGACACGGAATATCATAAGGGGCATTTTTACAAAAGACGATATTCAAATGGTTTTTATTGATACGCCGGGTATACATAAACCGAAAAACAAGTTGGGCTCTTTTATGACAAATGCCGCAATCAATACATTTAAAGAAGTCGATGCAGTCATTCTGATCGTGGATGATGAACTTTCGGCAGGACCAGGAGACTCCTATATTCTTGACATGATTAAAGAAACGGACACCCCCAAAATCCTGGCGATCAACAAAATCGACAAACTGGACCCGGAAAAATTTCAAAGAATATATAACGAGTATGATCAATTGGGAATATTTCGTTCGATTATCGGGATCAGCGCCATCGAATCCAAAAACGTGAGTTATCTGATAAATGAACTCAGTAAACTCCTGAAAGAGGGCCCGATGTATTTTCCTGCGGATATGATAACGGACCATCCTGAGAGATTCATCGTCAGTGAAATTATCCGGGAAAAGACCCTGATGTATCTAGAGGAAGAAGTACCCCATGGGATCGCAATTGAAATTGAAAAATATGAAGAAGCCGAAAACATAACGCGGATCGGAGCTGTTATATATTGTGAAAAAAAATCACATAAAGGAATCATTATCGGGAAAGAAGGAAAAAAGCTGAAAGGCATAGGCAAACAGGCCCGTCTGGAAATCGAAGCATTGCTGGGGTGCAAAGTGTTCCTTGAGTTATGGGTGAAAGTTAAAGAAAATTGGAGAGATTCAGATTTTGCGCTATCAAACTTCGGCTATAAGGAATAGAGATGGTTACAGAAACGGAAGGCATCATCTTCAAGCAGACCAAGACGGTAAACGGCCGGCGAATGATCGTTCTATTTACCAGGAAATACGGCAAAATCAGCGCTGGAACCAGCATATCGGAAGCAGGGAAAAATAAATCCGCTCTTGCATTGAGACCATTTACCTATGGAAGATATGAACTCTTTAAGAACCGAAATACATGCAACATCATGGGGGCAGAGTCTCTTAAAAGCCATTACGGGATCGGCGAGAATATAGATAAATATCTTTATGCATCTTATGCGCTTGAATTTACCGCTAAAGTATTGGAGGAAGATCAGCCGCTCCCCGAACTGTTTGACATGATTCTTGATTTTATGACTTTGATGGAAGCCAGGGAGAAAAAATTTTCCACTATTGTTATCGCATTTCAGATGAAGACATTGAACCTGCTAGGGCAGGCACCTCAGATAGAAGAATGTGTTTTCTGTGGGAGCAAAGAAAATCTTACATATTTCAGTGTAAAAGACGGCGGTGCAGTCTGCGAAAACTGTTCTTCCAATATAGAGCGGGACGCCAATGTATCGTTGATTTACAGCGTGGATAAGGGTATAATAAATACATTAAGGTATTTTTTGGATGAGCCACTCAAGAGCCTTGAAAAAATTGCATTAAACAGCGGGTCGCTGGAGGAAATAAGACAAATATTAAAGGGGTATATGGCTTATCATTTAGACATTTCTGATTTAAAAAGCGAAAGTTTTTTATCCGAGTAAAAACAGGAGGTGCGCATGATGGAAATTACTTTAGAAAAAATCGAATTGGTTAAAGACCGTACCGGCGTTTCTTACAAAGAAGCGAAGGAAGCTCTGGAAGCATCCGGCGGGAGCGTAGTGGATGCAATCATTGCGATCGAAGAAACGATAAACGAGAAAGGCGGAAAAAAAGTCGGAGAAGCGGGTGGAGCTTTCATCGATAAAATCAAAGCCCTCATAAAAAAAGGCAATGTATCGAGAATCATCGTTAAAAAGGATGATGAGGTTGTCCTGAATATGCCTGTTAATATTGGCATAGTTGGAACAGTACTGGCGCCAATCCCTGTGATCATAGGGACGATAGCGGCTTTTGGCGCAAAATGTGTTATCGAATTGGTCAAGGATGATGGCAGTATTCTGGACGTCAGCGAAATGGCCACCGAAACATTTGAAGATGTGAAAGAAAAAGGCTCGACGCTGTATGACGAAGTCAAGAAGAAGAGTACAGATGTTTATCAGGACGTAAAAGCAAAAGCAAGCGAAGCCATTGACAAAGTCAATACAAAAATGGACATCGACCTAAATGAAGATGACGATTTAACCTGTGATCAAGTCAGTGAAGAGGTTGAGGAAGCACTAAAAAAAGAAGAAGATAAGACAGAATAACAGACACAACCAGATATATCAATAATAATAAAAAGGGACGGTAGTTAATATTTATGAGCAGAGAAGTTACGATGGACAAAATAGTTGCCTTGGCAAAGAATCGGGGATTTGTCTTTTCCGGTTCTGAAATTTACGGAGGTCTTGCAAATACATGGGATTATGGTCCTGTCGGGGTCGAGTTTAAAAACAATGTCAAAAAGGCATGGTGGAAGAAGTTTGTTCAGGAAAGTAAATATAATGTCGGATTGGATGCAGCGATTCTGATGAATCCACAGACCTGGGTCGCCTCAGGCCATGTGGGGGGATTCGCAGATCCTCTGATCGACTGTAAATCCTGCAAAGCCAGATTCAGAGCAGACAAGTTGATTGAAGACTATATTAAAGAAAATGGACTTTCCGATTTTACCGTTGATGGCTGGCCGAATGAAAAGCTGGAGGCGTTCATTAAGGAAAAAGAAATCGCCTGCCCTGAATGCGGCAAGCATGACTTTACCGGTATCCGGCAATTCAATCTGATGTTCAAAACTTTTCAGGGCGTTACCGAAGACTCAAAAGCTGAGATTTATTTAAGACCTGAAACCGCACAAGGTATTTTCGTAAATTTTAAAAACGTTTTGAGAACATCGCGAAAAAAAGTTCCGTTCGGAATTGCTCAGATCGGGAAATCCTTCAGAAATGAAATTACACCAGGCAATTTCACTTTCAGAACAAGAGAATTTGAGCAAATGGAACTTGAATTTTTCTGCAAGCCGGGAACAGATCTCGGATGGTTCTTATATTGGAAAGATACGTGCGTTCAATTTCTGAAGAACCTTGGCATGAATATGGAAAATATAAAGCTCAGGGATCACGAAAAAGAGGAACTGTCTCACTACAGTAATGCGACTACCGATATCGAATATCTGTTTCCTTTCGGCTGGGGCGAGCTCTGGGGCATTGCTGACAGGACCGACTTTGACCTGAAGCAGCATATTCAGCATTCCGGACAGGAAATGAACTATGTTGACCCGGAAACAAATGAAAAATATGTTCCGTATTGCATCGAGCCTTCGCTGGGTGCAGACCGCGTAGCATTGGCATTCCTATGCGATGCCTATGACGAAGAGATCCTGGTCAGTGAGGATGGCAAGGAAGATGTCAGAGTCGTTCTCCATTTACATCCGGCACTTGCTCCTTATAAAGCAGCAGTGCTCCCGCTGGCAAAAAAGCTGAGCGATGTGGCAGAACCAATCTATGAGGAACTTTCGAAATACTTTATGGTTGATTATGATACATCAGGCTCGATCGGCAAGAGATATAGAAGGGAAGATGAAATCGGAACACCTTTCTGCATCTGTGTAGATTTTCAAACACCTGAAGACGGCACAGTGACCATCAGAGACAGGGATACTATGGAGCAGATCAGGCTGCCGATTTCTGATGTCAGAAGCTATATTGAATCAAAAATGGAGTTCTAGAGTCGAGAGATCATTACGAAAATCAATAAAGGGAATGTCAGCAAAAATAGAAATTTTTTGTTGACATTTTTTTATTATAAAAATATACTATTATAAAATAGTTAGATCATCAAAGTATATTTTATATAGGAGGACGATTTGGGCATAACAATAACGAGGACAGGTAAAGCTTTACCGGAGTTCTTACTGACAAATTACGACCTTGAGAAAATGGTCGATACCGAAAATCAATGGATCATTGACAGAACAGGCATTGAAAAAAGACATATCGCAATCAAAGAAAGTGGAGTTGACCTGGCGGCCGCAGCGGCTGATATCGCATTGTCTGAAATCGATCGTGATTCTATCGATCTTTTAATTGTTGCGACTGTATCTCCTGATAAACTGGTGCCTTGCATGGGCTCCATGATCAAGGAAAGGCTAGGTCTTGCGAATGCCGTTACCTTTGATATTAATGCAGCATGCAGTGGGTTTATATACGGGGTTTGGACTGCAGAAGCACTCATGAGCAAAAATAACTTCAACAGAGCGCTGGTAATAGGCGTCGAATGCCTGAGCAGAATAACGAATTGGGAGGATCGGAATACCTGTATTATTTTCGGAGATGGAGCCGGATGTGCTCTTCTCGAAAAAAACAATGATAAGAAAGGTATTTTATCCAGTTTCGTAAAAAATTATGATGATACGCAAAAGGCTCTGGTATGCGGGTGCGAATATAATAAACGTCCATTTGATGACGATAATGATGAGGCGCCGATTGATAAGATGTATATCAGAATGAATGGCACCCAGGTCTTCAGATTCGCGGTGAATGCTATAGAAGAAGTCATGAATGAAGCGCTGAAAATAGCCGGTCTTACTCATTCCGATATCGCTTATTATGTTCCGCACCAGGCGAATATGAGAATTATCAGCGCTGCTTCCAACAAGACCGGACAGCCGATCGAAAAGTTTCAGATCAGTATCAAAGAAACAGGCAATGTATCAGCAGCCAGTGTACCGATGGCGCTTCATGATCTTATGATGAGCGGCAAAGTCAAGGAAGGTGATAAAATCATGCTGATGGGATTTGGCGGGGGATTAAGTGCCGGGGCTTTGATTTTTGAGGTATAGTAGTATACCGAAGCTATTGAAATATGGGCAGAATAAGATGACTTTTTACAAGGAGGAATATTTTAGCATGAATAAAGTGTGCGAAATATTGGGTATCGAATATCCGATTTTGCAAGGTGGAATGGCAAGAATTGCCGAAAGTTCTTTAGCTTCCGCGGTCAGTAATGGCGGTGGATTCGGTATCATAGCATCAGGAGGAGAAACAGGAGATTGGCTGAGGGAAGAAATAAGAAAAACCCGATTGCTGACAGATAAGCCGTTTGGTGTAAATCTGATGCTCCTTTCTCCAAACATAGACGAATTAGTTGAAGTAGTATGTGAAGAAAAAGTCAAGGCAGTTACAACAGGAGCCGGAAATCCAGGTAAATATATGAAAAAGTTTGCGGAAAACGGCATTATTGTTATTCCTGTTGTGGCATCGGTTGCGCTGGCAAAGCGGGTTGCAAAAGCCGGAGCAGCAGCGGTGATCGCAGAGGGCCTGGAAGGTGGCGGGCATATAGGTGAAATGACCACAATGGCTCTTGTCCCAATGGTGACGGATGCTGTTAAGATACCGGTTATCGCAGCCGGCGGAATCGGAGACGGACGCGGAGTAGCCGCAGCATTCATGCTGGGAGCTCAGGCGGTGCAGATTGGGACCCGATTCCTGGTAGCCAAGGAATGCATAGTCTCACAAAATTATAAAAATGCAATTTTAAAAGCTGAGGATAATGATACCTGTACAACAGGTAGAAGTACAGGACACCCGGTAAGAGTACTTAAGAACAAACTGACAAGAAAAGTTTTGGCTTTAGAGAAAACAAATGCCGATCCTGAAGAAATCGCAATACTATGTACCGGAAGACTCTGGGATGCTGTTAAGAAAGGCGATATGGAAATGGGTTCGGTTATGTCCGGTCAGATCGCGGGACTCGTCAGGAAAGAACAGCCGGCGGCGGAAATTATTAAAGAAATGTTTGAGGAGGCGGAGAAAGTATATGAAAATAGGTTTGATATTTGCAGGACAGGGAGCTCAGTATACCGGAATGGGAAAGAGCCTGTATGACAATTCAGCAGGGGCTAGGAAGGTTTTCGATGCTGCAGGGGACAATATCAAGCATTGGTGTTTTGAAGGGACCAAAGAGATGCTGCGGGAAACCCACATCACTCAGCCTTCAGTTTATACAGTCACCATGGCGGCGTATGAAGCATTTTTGGAAGCAATGGAAAAGGCCGATAAAGATTTCTGGAAAAATGTCAAAATCGTTGGACTTTCCGGATTCAGCCTGGGGGAATATGCGGCATTAACTGCTGCTGGAACCATTGACGAATTACAAAAGGGGATTAATATAGTAATAAAAAGAGGAAAGCTGATGAGCGAGGCCGGTTCGGATGAAAATGGAAATCCGAAAGGCGGCATGGTTGCTGCATTCGGTGAAAGACAGGAAATTCTTGATTGTGTCGATCAGGCAAGAGAGGATGGAATTCTTGAGGCAGTAAACTTCAACTCACCTGTTCAGACAGTGGTGGCCGGTGACTTCGCTGCATTGGAGCGATTTAAAGAAGTTGCATCACAGAAGAAGATCAAAGCAAGATCTCTTAGCGTAAGCACCGCTTTTCACAGTCCTATGATGGCGCCGGCTGCCAGTGAACTGAAAGGGATTTTAAAAAAGGAAAATTTAAAAAGTCCAGGTGTTAAAATCTATTCAAATGTAACAGCAAAAGACATGATGGAAGGTTTTGATGGAGCGCACGGAGAAGAAGGCGAATTCATAGCCGAATTGATGGCAAAGCAGGCTATGGCTCCTGTCTATTGGCAGGAAATCGTTGAGAATATGATAGCCGACGGTGCTGAAGCGCTGATTGAAATAGGCCCTGGAACGACGCTGTCCGGCATTGTCAAAAAGGTAGATTCTGAAATCACGACTCTGAACATCGAAGATGCAGAAAGTTTGGAAAAAACGATTTCAGCGCTGGAAGAACTTTACCATCAGAGTCAAGAAGGAGCGGCAATATGTTAAAGGGGAAAACAGCCATTATAACCGGCGGAGTTCGGGGTATAGGCAAAGCCATTGCCTTTGAGTTTGCACGAAACGGAGCCAATCTTCTTCTTTGCTATAGAAGCAATGAAGAAGCGGCACGACAGACTGCCTCCGAAATATCCGAAGCCGGCGGCCGCGTTGAAATACTGAAGGGCGATGTTTCCAACCCGTTCTTCGCAGGGGAAGTGATCGACCGCACAAAAGAAATTTTCGGAAGGATTGACATACTAGTCAATAATGCCGGGATTACAAAAGACAAGCTTCTCATGCGAATGAGCGCCGAAGATTTTACCGATGTGATTGACACAAACCTGAACGGCAGTTTCTATTTTCTGAAAGCAGCGGCTGAAGTCATGGTGAAACAGAGATATGGTAGAATAATCAATCTTTCATCCATAGTCGGAGTAAAAGGAAATCCGGGGCAGATCAATTACTGCGCTTCGAAAGCCGGCATTATCGGAATGACCCTTTCGGCGGCAAAGGAACTGGGAAGAAGAGGCATAACTGTTAACGCCATTGCACCGGGTTTTATCAGTACTGATATGACAGAGGTGTTAACGGACGATCAAAAGAAGAAAATGTTGGAATCTATTCCAATTGGCAGAATCGGGACGCCTGAGGACATTGCAAAAACGGCTTTGTTCCTAGCTTCAGAGGGAGCCGGATATGTAACAGGACAAGTTATTGGTGTTGACGGAGGTATGTAAATGGAAAAAAGAGTAGTTATAACCGGAATGGGTGCAGTAACTCCACTTGGTAATAATGTTCCGGATTTTTGGGCAGGTATTAAAGAAGGCAGGAATGGTATCGATCAGATTACACATTTCGATATTTCGGAACAGAAAGCAATCATGGGAGCTGAAGTCAAAAATTTCGAGTATTTTGATAAGCGCGCAGCGAAAAGACTGGACTTGTCGTCACAGTACGGACTGACTGCTGCCATCGAAGCCGTTCAGCAAAGCGGAATCATCAGCGGAGAAAATGTGGACGCGTCAAGATTTGGTGTTTATGCCGGTACCGGTATCGGCGGGATCACAACTTTAGAGAGTGAAGTCAGAAAGTCTGTAGAAAAAGGAGTATCCAAGACATCTGCGTTGCTGGTTCCAATGGTAATCCCAAATATGCTTGCAGGAAACATATCAATTGAATTCAATGCCAAGGCAACCTGTATTGGTATTGTCACTGCTTGTGCGGCAGGAACCCATGCCATCGGAGAAGCCTACAGGAATATTAAGCACGGGTATGCGGATGTAATTATAGCAGGAGCTGCTGAAGCTTCATTTGCGCCGACTTGTTTCTCAGGATTTGCGAATATGACGGCCTTATCCACGAGAACAGATAAAGACAGATGCTCAACACCTTTTGATAAAGAAAGAGATGGTTTCGTCATGGGCGAAGGAGCTGGCTTCATGGTGCTTGAAGAATTAGAGCATGCAAAAGCCAGAGGTGCAGAGATATATGGAGAAGTTGTCGGGTACGGTACAACCAGCGATGCATACCATATGACGTCACCATCTCCGACAGGTGAAGGCGCTGCAGCTGCAATGAAAATGGCAGTCGATGATGCCGGGATCGATCCTTCGCAGGTGGGCTACATCAACGCCCATGGAACAGGGACTCCATATAATGACGCGTTTGAGACATTGGCTGTAAAAAAAGTCTTCGGTGAAAAGACCACTGTTCCTATGAGTTCCACCAAGAGCATGATCGGACACCTTCTCGGAGCAGCTGGAGCTGTGGAGGCTATTATATCAGTTAAAGCGATATCGGACAGTTTTATACCTGCCACGATCAATTTGAAAGTGCCTGATCCGGATCTGGATCTTGATTATGTTCCGAATATCGGACGGGAAAAGGAACTGGAGTATACGCTTTCCAACTCATTGGGATTCGGAGGACACAACGGTAGCTTGATATTCAAAAAGTTTGAATAAAATCTGCCGTCTCATGAAAGGAACCGAGGCTATGTTGTTAAACAGAGATCAGATAAAGGAAATAATACCTCATCGGGAACCGTTTCTACTCGTTGACGAAGTGATAGAAATGGAAGAGGGGAAAAGTATCACAGCATTGAAATATGTCAATGCGGATGAATACTATTTTAAAGGGCATTTTCCGCAAGAAAAAGTCATGCCCGGAGTTCTGATTATAGAATCTCTGGCTCAGGCCGGAGCTGTAGCCATTCTGTCCATGGAAGAACATAAAGGCAAAATTGCTTACTTCGGGGGTATTAAAGATGCAAAATTCAGGCAAAAAGTGGTTCCCGGAGATGTACTCAGGCTTCATGTTACCATAGACAAACTGCGCCATAAGGCCGGCACTGGCATCGCTGAAGCGTATGTCAACGACAAACTGGCCTGCAAATGCGAAATTCTATTTGCCATTGGATAATGAAAGGTAGAAAAAAGGAGAAACCCTTGAACACAGTCACTAAAATAAATGAAACATTAGTAAATCTTTTCAATATTGTATTAAAAATTGAGGAGAAGGCATTGCGTTCATCAGCAAACCGGGATTTATCCATTACGGAGATCCATACGCTGGCAGCCATTGGGGAAGGAAAACCCAAGACTATGACGCAGGTAGCCACTGCTCTTAAAATAAATGTGAGCACTTTAACAGCCGCAATCAATAAACTGGTCAATAAGGAATATGTGAGACGTTTCAGGGTCCCTGAAGACAGAAGGATCGTAAGGATCGAACTGACTGAATCGGGTGTTTCTGCGGTTCGGGAACATGAGGCCTTTCATATTGCTATGATCAGCGACGCCATCGAAGGGCTCACTCATGAAGAAGCTCAGAGGTTCGCGGAGTCCATAGAAAACCTCAACGAGTTCATGAAAATGAGAATGGTGATCCATGAAAAAAAGGAAGGCCCATTTGAACTTGTCCCAATGGATATGAATGGCCTAAAGGTGCCGATTCCTTTGTTTCAGGGCGGCATGGGCATTGGAATATCATTAAGCCGTCTGGCATCGGCCGTATCAAAATGTGGAGGAGCCGGGACGATTTCGGCTGCGCAAACAGGATTTAAAGAGGACGACTTTTATACGAATCCTGTAGAAGCCAATAAGCGGGCTTTGAAACGTGAAATCCGAAAAGCACTGGAAGCCGTGGAAGGGGTCGAAGGCCGTGGGCCCATCGGTGTCAATATCATGTGCGCATCAAAAGACTATGAAGAATACGTACTGGCATCGGTTGAAGCCGGAGCCGAGTTCATCGTATCAGGTGCGGGGCTGCCGACTTCTCTGCCGGGAATCGTCAAAGACAGTAATGTAAAGCTGATTCCGATTGTTTCTTCTGCCAGAGCTGCGGAAATCATTATTAAGAGCTGGGCAAAAAAACACAACCGTACGCCCGACGCCATAATCTTCGAAGGGCCTCTTGCAGGCGGCCACCTCGGGTTCAAGGAAGAACAACTGAAACACGAACAAGATCAATTTTACAAGACTATAGCTGAAATCAAAGCAGTTTTGGAAGATTTGCCGGATTGCAAACTGATTGTCGGCGGTGGGATTTATACGAAGAGTGATTGCGAGAAAGCATTGGCTTGCGGAGCTGATGGGATTCAGATGGCCAGCCGATTTGTAACCACGAAAGAGTGTGATGCGCCGGAGGAATTCAAACAGGCCTATTTGAATTGCAAGGAAGAGGATATAGTAATCATAAAAAGTCCGGTGGGAATGCCTGCCAGAGCCATAAATAACAATTTTGTAAAAAGCGTTGCCAAAAAACCTATGCCTATCAAGGAATGCAACGGTTGCCTCACCACCTGCAATTATAAAGCAGCTTCATATTGCATTACGGAAGCGCTGGCGAATGCAGCTAAGGGAGATGTAGAAAACGGACTGATTTTCTGCGGCGGCAAGGCATATAAAAACAAAAAAATGGAAACAGTGCAGGAAATCTTTGACGAGCTTACCAAATAAGAATAAATTTCAAGAAACAACTACAATGGAGACTTTCATGGGAATCAACATGAAAGCCTCTTTTTTATTGGAAAGGGCACAGACAAATAACTACAGAAGATGTTACCATATATTGACAACTATCTACAACCTTGATAATATAATCAGACGAGGAGGGGAAAATGGATATCATAAATGTAGGTATTTTTACAAAGGATCAGTCATACGGGATCGCTCTTGGAAAAAAGATTGCTCAATATCAACCGGAAATATTCGTTTCAATCGTTGATTCGGAGCAAATCGAAGACCTGAATTCACAAGGAGATTTTGATCTTATTATGATGGACGGGCCATTTGAAACCACCAGGGGTAAATATATCGGGCTGGTGGAAAAATTGAGCGACAGCTATGAAAATGATGAAACGGCCAGTTATAAATTATATAAATATGGTAACGTTAAAATACTCGCCGCTAAAATTCAATATATCTATGGCAGGTTAACAGGACGGCGGCAGATAAATTTAAATAGTAAAACCATTAAAATGATTGTATTCTGTAGCCCTTATGGCGGTTCCGGCGTTACGTCAGTGGCAAAAGGTGTAGCGGAAGAATTTACACGGTATATGGATAAAAAAGTTCTCTATTTGTCAATGGAAGAAATACAGCCGGAAGAAAAAGATAAGGATACTAGGAGTCTGGAAGAATATTTGTACCATATTTCAAAATCCGATTCTATATCATCTTATATTAAACCGTATATAATTTACGAAAAGAGCGGCTTTGAGCGATTTAAAAAATCAGGAGGATTAAATCCCTTGTATCAACTCGATCATGATGCCTTTTTTGCTTTTTTGAATATGGTTTCAAGTACAGGAAGGTACGATTACATTTTCATAGACTCCGGGCAAAAATATTCTGCAGCTATAGTCGGGTTGATGCGGCATTGCTATAAAATCTGCGTGGTTGAAAACGGAGCAAGAAATTCATCGGACAGCGAGATCTTAACTGATTTTTTGAAAGCAAAAATCGGTGCCGGAATGTCCCAAAAATTATATAAGGTGCTGAACTTTTATAAATACGAAGAAGAAGAGCGTTCGGAAAATTCGAAAACGTGTATTGAAAACACTGTGGAAATAGATTTTGATCCTTTGAGTTTTAGTCATTGTAAAGAAGCCGATAGTGTTTGCATTGATCTTGATTTTGGCAAAGGAATCAAAAGACTGTCATCCATTTTAGCGTAATTAACATAAAATTAACATTTGAATCTGCCGTTTACGTTCCAAAACATAAGCTGAAGTGATATAATAAATAGCGAATTTGGGAAAGGCAGGACACTATGAATCAGAATACACAGATGGTAATTATACTATTAGGAGGTCTTGCGGTTTTTATATATGGCATCAACCTCATGAGCGATGGCATTCAAAAAAGCGCCGGTGATAAAACGAAGGACATATTAGGCATATTGACCAGAAATCCCTTTATGGGCCTTCTGACAGGCGCCATTGTCACTGCGGCGATCCAGTCCAGCAGTGTCGTTACAGTCATGGTAATCGGGTTTGTAAGTGCTGGCCTCATCAAATTGCCGCAGGCAATCAGTGTTGTTTTAGGTGCCAATATCGGCACAACCATAACCGCGCAGATTATTGCGTTTCATATCGGAGACTATGCCTGGATATTTGTAGTTACAGGTTTTATCATGTATTATTATTTCAAAAAGCCAATGGTGCAGAATCTGGGACAGTCCATATTGGCATTCGGTCTTCTGTTTGTCGGCATCAATGTGATGTCAGATGTCATGAAACCCCTATTTGAAACACAGGCAGGATCTAATCTGATCGCGAATTTGTCTGAAGTTCCATTGATCGGGCTTGCGGTCGGTACCATCGTTACTGCGATTATTCAATCAAGCGCCGCATCCATTGCGTTTCTGCAAACCATGGCTTCCACCACTGGACCCGATGGGATCAATGGGATTATCAGCCTGCAAAGCGCCATACCAATTTTGCTGGGAGCGAATATCGGCACAACCATATCTGCTCTCTTGGCTTCAGTCGGAGCGTCAGTCAACGCTAAGAGAACAGCCGCTGCAAATACTATTTTCAATATGATCGGAGCCGCAGCATTTATGCTGTTCATTCCTCAGTTTGTCCGTCTGGTAGAAATGATTTCACCCGGCGGGAGTGAACTGGATGTGATTTCAAGACAAATTGCAAATGCCCATATGATTTTCAACGTCGTCTGCGCTTTGGTTTGTTTCCCTCTCATTTGGGCTCTTGCCAAGCTTGTGACTATATTGATACCGGGTGAAGATGCTGAAAAAATCGCAACAGAACCGATCTATCTGGACTATAAAGTAATCGAAACACCTATTTTTGCTGTTCCGCTGGCCGCTGAAGAGCTGGCAAGGGTAGGTGGTATCGCAGCCGAAATGATTACCAATGCAAGAGAATCCTTTTTGAAAGGCAATTACAAATCAGTTTATAAAGTTCAGGAGCTGGAAGGAGTACTCAATATTCTGCAGGGTAAGACGGTTCAATATCTTTCAGCGATGATAGGCAGCGATTCGCTTACGGAACTTCAGACAACGCAGATATCCGCACTGATCAATATTGCAGCCGATATTGAGCATATCGGAGATCATTGCATCAATATCAGCGAATTCGCAGAGGAAAAAATCAAGAAAGACTACGAGTTTTCTGAAACCGCCATCGCTGAAATATCAGTATGTTTCGACCAGATCGAATATATGATGAATACGACGATCAATGCGTTAAAGAAACGCGATGCTTACGCGGCAAGAGAAGTTTTAGACCAGGAAAAGCAAGTGAACATGATGGAAGAAAGACTCAGGAAACAGCATATGAAGCGACTTTCCGAGAAGAGATGCTCTCCTGAATTCACAGTGGTTTATACGGACATCATCCATGATATTGAAAAAATCGGAGATTATTGCTCCAATATTGCCGAGGCAGTATTGCGAAATGCAAAATTAACTGATAAGAAACCGTCCGGTAAAGTCGAAAACAAGTAATTTATTGCAGTAAAGCGCTTCCTATGCTATCATAAAATCATTGGAAGCGCTTATTTTATGGAGTAAATCATGAAGAAAATCCTGATTATCGAAGATGAACCCAATATCCGCGAGCTGGTACTTTATAATCTAAAATCCAATGGTTATGCAGGCATCGGCGCTGAGGATGGAATAACCGGGATGGAAAAAATTACAGCTGAAAACCCGGATTTGGTTCTGATCGACATCATGCTGCCGGGTAAAAACGGCATGGATATCTGCAGAGAACTTCGGCAAAAGGGCGATAAAAGACCCATTATCATGCTAACCGCCAAATCAGATGAGGCTGATCGGGTTCTTGGCCTGGAATATGGTGCGGACGATTATATTTCCAAGCCTTTTGGAATCAGAGAATTAATGGCCAGAATCATGGCAGTACTCCGGCGGTATGAAGATAGTGCAATAGCGGCTCCTGCTGAAAACCAATCCGGGGATGGATTGATCAGAATCGGAGACCTCACGATCGATCCAAATCGATATCTTGTTAAAGTCGGAGAAAAATCTGTCAGCATGACTTTAAAAGAATTTGAACTATTAAGCTTTTTAGCGCAAAACCGCGGACTTGTCTTCACAAGAGATCAGCTTCTGGATAAGGTATGGGGCATTAATTATGCCGGTGAGACAAGAACCGTCGATGTGCATATCCGATATTTAAGAAAAAAGCTTGCAGCAGCTTCCGGAAAACCGGAGAGCTCTGAGGAAGATAGCTATATCGAAACGATAAGGGGGATAGGGTATAAATTTAAATGAAAAAGCAGTTTTTTGTATCTGTAGTTGTCCTTGTCATTTTCAATCTTTTTGTTTCATACTTGTGCACTATTGCCAAGTTCCTGAATTTCCCGATTTCTATTCTAATTACCATCGTCGGATCCGCTATCATCGCCGTATTGTTATTCAACTGGCTAATCAAACCGTTTGCGGAGCTTAAATACCAACTGGAAGCAGCCGAAAAAATCCGCCGTGAATTTGTGGCGAATGTTACTCACGAATTAAAAACACCGCTGACATCCATCGCAGGATTTATTGAAACTCTTCAATCCGGCGCGCAGGAAGATCCGGAAATACGTAGCAAGTTTATTGATATAATTGCTATCGAAACGGCCAGACTGACACGACTGATAGAGGATTTGCTGGTTATTTCCGATCTTGAAAATAAAAAGACGATGGATTTTGGGAATCAGTTTGACGCAAAAAGCTCTCTGGAAAGTATCATCGATACGATGATACCGATTGCGGATAATCAAGGAATTTCCATTGAATCCGAATTAGAAAATAATCTTTTCATCACAGGAAGCGAAGACCGGTTTAAACAAATGATGGTGAATCTGATTGACAATGCCATTAAGTATTCCGGAAACGGAAAAGTTGTGAATGTCAGAGCTAAAAGAACGAATGATGGCACAGAAATATCGGTTCAGGATCATGGTATCGGTATCGAGGAAAGCGATATTCCAAGATTATTCGAGAGGTTTTTCAGAGTAGATAAATCAAGATCTCAAAAAATGGGAGGTACAGGTCTCGGCCTGTCAATAGTAAAACATGCAGCAGCTCTTTTCGGGGCTTCGCTGAAGGTTGAAAGTAAACTGGGTCAAGGTTCAACTTTTTTTGTGATTTTCAAAAATTAGCGGAGGAATAACTTGGGTAGTGGAGCAACACTGGAAAACCTGGTCGTCGACCTGGCGCTGATGCTAATTACAGCGGCTATCGTTTCTTTAATATTTAAAAAATTCCGCCAGCCTCTGGTGCTCGGCTATATTGTCGCGGGGTTCTTAATAAGCCCCAATTTTGCATTTTTCCCAACAGTAGTTGACAAGTCAAGCATAGAGCCTTGGGCGCAGATCGGCGTAGTATTCCTGATGTTTGCGCTGGGCCTTGAGTTCAGTTTCCATCGAATAGCAAATATCGGAAGTACAGCTATCATCATGGCAACAACGGTAATTGCTTTTATGACTGTTACCGGCTTTGTAACCGGAAAATTTCTTGGATGGAGCAATATGGACTCGGTATTCCTGGCCGGTATGGTTTCACTTTCATCCACTATGATCATTCTGAAATCGTATGAGGAATACCATCTCAAAAAAGAAAAATTTGCCGAACTGGTTCTGGGCGCAATGGTGGTAGAGGATATTGCTGCTGTTTTCATTATTATATTTCTATCTACAATAGGGGCCACGAACGCGCCATCAGGAATCGCCATCATCGGAAAGATTGAAATCATGCTTTTGCTGCTGGTTATTTGGCTCTCTGCAGGGATATACCTGATTCCGACTATACTAAAAAAAATTCAAAAGTATCTGACCGATGAAGTGCTGCTTATTGTTTCTATCGCGATGTGCCTGGGAATGGTTTTGATTGCCTATGAGATCGGATTTTCAGAAGCATTGGGCGCATTTATGGCCGGCTCGATCATGGCTGGCACGTCAAACTCCGCTCACATCGACAGGCTTATACAACCGATCAAGAATCTTTTTGTTGCTGTTTTCTTTATTTCTGTTGGCATGATGCTGGTACCGGCTCTATTAGTCAAATATCTGGTACCAATCCTGATTATTTCAGTGGTCGTGGTCATTGGACAGAGCTTTTTCAGTACACTGGGTGTATTGCTGGCTGGGCAGGATCTCAAAACGGCAGTCAAAGCGGGACATAGCACACTGCAAATCGGAGAATTTTCCTTTATCATTGCCGGACTTGGAATGAACTTGGGAGTTACCAGTGATTTTCTATATCCGATCATCGTCTGTGTTTCAGTCATTACCATATTTGTGACACCAATTGCGATGAAATCATCAAACAACTCCTACATGTTCCTGATCAAGATTCTACCGCAACGGACGATGGCTTTTATTCGATCCTATACGAGCAAAACAAAACTGGAAAGTGATAAGGATCCGGACTGGAATATTTATCTTAAGAAGTATTTTATCAGAACACTGATTTCTGCAGGATCTATTTTCGCCATCATTCTAATGGGTTTTAAAGGCCAGGAATTCATATACAGACTCATTCCGTTGCAGAATTTCAAGATAGTGCTGGCTGGACTCATTCTGGTCTTGCTACTCCCGTTTATCAGCCTTATGAACAGACAACCGGGTGCTCTCTATTATAAATTATGGATAAAGAATAGAACAAACAGGCTTCCGCTGTTTTTACTCAGGGGATTCAGAATGATTTTATCAGCCGGCGCCATCATCAGTGTAATGAAATTCATTGCCGATATGAATATCATTATTCCAAGTATACTGGCAGTGATCGCGATAGGATTTATTGTTAAATCAGGTTTTCTTAAATCTACCACAATCAAGATGGAAACAAGATTTATTTCTAATTTTAATGAAAAAATCTTAAAAGCAGAAAAAGAGAAGCGACATAAAAGTGATAATCATGATTGGGTGGATGAGCAATTTTACGTTGTAACTTGCCGGATCAGGCATCTTCCGTCTAAATATGAAATAAGAGAATTTTGTCCCCGGAATAAATTCGGTGTTAATGTAATCAGAATCATCAGAAACGGAAAGTATTACAGCATTCCGGAACCATCGATGAACCTGAAGGAAAATGATATAGTCGTTGTTATGGGAACAAAAGAAAGACTTGATGCCTATCTTGTTTTCATCGCTAAAGCGGATTATATTGAAGATCCGAGAGAAAAACCGGTTACATTAAGAGATTATACTTCCGCAGAAAAATATCTCGATATCGACCCGGAAGAAGAAATCGTATGCTGTGCCATCGTAATCAACCCTGAAATGCAATTGCACAAAAAATCAATACAGACGTCCGGTTTTAAGGAAAAATTCACGGGTTTGATCATCGGGCTCGAAAGGGATGACTTGCCTGTACTCTCTCCGGATAAAAGTATGGTTTTGGAGAATAATGATTTGCTTTGGGCTTTGGGGAAACGTACACTGATCAATAATCTGCTGAAATATAATATATTGGAAGTATAAATAAAGACTAGAACCTTGTCGAAGATTGTCGGAATAAAATAGTTGCCATATTATGGCAACTATTTTATTGTATAAATATGGAAATTAACATTTCAAATTTAATGAGAGAAATACGGGAACTGATTTTAGCCCGTCATGAAGAAATCAATGACGATGAGGCCAGTAAATTGATCGAGGAGTATATATTCGGGAATCGTGAATTGCAGTTTTATTCTCTGAAAGAAAAAAGCTGTTTGATTGAAAGGATTTTCAACGGGCTTCGAAAGGATTTGGACATACTTCAGCCTTACCAAAATAATCTTGATGTTTCTGAAATCATGGTTAATGGTAAAGATGATATTTTTGTAGAACGCAATGGCAGATTGGAACGAATACCGGTTTCTTTTGAAAGGACAGAAGATCTTGAGGAATTAATAAGAAGAATCGCCGCTAAAGTATATCGTGAGATCAATGAGCTTAATCCGATTGTTGATGCAAGGTTATCTGACGGATCAAGAATCAACGCGGTTTATAAAAACATCGCTTTAGGCGGACCGATCCTGACAATTCGAAAATTTCCGGAAAAAGCGATCACCATGGAAAATATGATTGAATGGGGGACCTTAACAGAAGAAATCGCTCAATTTCTTATCTGTTCAGTAAGGGCAGGACTAAATATTTTTATCAGCGGAGGAACATCTTCAGGTAAAACTACATTCCTGAATGTACTATCGAATTTTATTCCCGGGGATGAGCGGGTCATCGTAATTGAAGACTCCGCCGAACTTCAAATCAGGAGTATAGACAATTTAGTGAGAATGGAGTGTCGTAATGCGAATGTGCAGGGAAAAGGGGAAGTCGACCTTCAAAGTCTGATCAAAACAAGCTTAAGAATGAGACCGGACAGGATTATAGTTGGCGAAGTTCGCGGTAAAGAAGTGATCGACATGATACAGGCTATGAATACAGGGCACGATGGAAGTTTGTGTACGGGACACGGCAACTCGATAGCAGGTATGCTGCGAAGGTTGGAGTCTATGTTTCTTCAGGCTGCAAACTATCCGATCGAGGTTGTTCGGTCGCAAATAGCGGAGGGGATCGACCTGATGGTTCATCTCGGAAGGTTATCTGATGGTTCAAGAAAAGTTCTCGAAATTGCAGAAATTTGCGGCATCGAGGACCGCGAATTTGTTATTAATCGTCTCTATTACTATAAAGCCGGATCCGGTTTTTCAACCACGGGTAACAATTTGTGGGATTATAGTAAATTTGAGCTGAGAGGATTGAAAATCAATGGCTGTTGACTATAATGACTATGCTTTATCAATAAAAGAAAAAAGAAAATATTTGTTAGGCTCTTATTTATTGATTTTTTGTATAGCTTATTTATTTTATGATTCGATCTCAGCTGCTGTTCTTTCGGGAACACTGGCTTTTGCAGGGATCGATTCATATAAAAATTATCTTAGAGACAAAAGAAAGGCTGTCTTGAAAAATCAGTTCAGAGATTTACTGTATTCTTTATCATCATCCTTTGCTTCAGGTCGCCAGATAACGGAGTCTATTGGAGAAGCGATACTAAATCTCGAAGCCAATTACGACCGAAACTCGCCGATTATGATTGAGACAAAAAGAATGTATTCAAGCTTGCATGACGCCAGAGCAAGCGAAGAAGCCGTACTGTCAGATTTCGCGATGAGAAGCGGAATAAAAGATATCATAAACTTCGTCGATGTCTATATTATCTGCAGAACTACTGGAGGCAACCTGGAAAGAGCAGTGATGGAGTCCAGCAGAATACTAATGGAGAAAATAGAAATCGATGAAGAAATACGCGTGATGACAGTTCAGAAAAAATTTGAAGGCCGTATTATTTGTTTGATGCCTTTGGGTGTGATCCTATTTTTAAGGCTCGCTTCTCCGGATTATATGCAAGTCATGTATGAATCAGTTGCAGGAAGGATTGTCATGACCATTTCTCTCGCTTGTTTAGCCTACGCCGGCTACTTGATAAAGAAAATCACTGATATCGAGGTGTAAGTTGATAAAGGTTAATATGATGATAGAAAAAATTCAAAAAATATTTGTTTCGATGTTGAAAATAATGGCTTGCAAACTTCCATCCGATCTTTTTGGAAAGGAAGAAGTATTTCGTACATTTTATGGAAAACTATATGGAAATTCCGATTATAAAAAAGCTCTTGATGGACTGAGATATAAGAATCTGAAAAATATCACCTTATTCTTTATAACGATCCTACCCATCCTGGGTTTTTGTTTGTACCATGATCTATCAGGAATTGCAGAAGGAATCAATTTAAAAAATAATTATATAGTCAGTATAAATAGACCTGGTCCAAAGGAAGGTGAAAAGAAAATCAGCACGGAAGCTTTTATTGAAAGAGAGGGTGTCATGCAGTCTATACCAGTCACCCTAAACATCAAACCGCAGCAGAATGAATTAAGCGAAGAAGAGAAAGTTGAACAATACGAACGAGAACAGGAAAAACTGAAACATGATCCTGAAAGAATATGGGAAGAGACTTTACGTAATTTCAGGCTTACCGTCAACAGTCTGAATCAGAATGTCGAAGGGACCAGTGTTAAATTACCTCAGACATTAGCTCAGGATGTAAAAGTGAAATGGAAATTAAAAAGAGAATACGAAACGGCTGCAATTGTGATTTTACTGGCTGGTATTCTTGCATTCTTATATACAAAGAGACACCAGGCAATCAAAAAAGAATATTTGAATGCAAAAGAATCGGTTATGAATGACTTGCCTGACTTTATCAATAAATTGATTCTTATGTTGAATGCAGGTCTTGTGATCCATTCTGCTTTTATTAAAACATTGAATGACTATATGGAAAATCGAAAAAAGAATATTGTGCCGGATAGTTACTTTTATAATCAACTCCATGAAATCAAAATAAGGATATCTGAAACAAATAGTGCACTGGCTCCCGAGCTCAGAGAATTTGCGAAAAGAAGTGGTGTTCCGGAATTCATTAGGCTTACAAATATTATTGCAGATAATATCGGTTTGGGGGCAGGGCTGGTTGAGAAACTCTCTATGGAGGCAGATCTGTTATGGTTTTCACGGAAAAAAAGAGCCATCGAAAAAGGTCGGCTCGCTGAAACAAAACTGACATTCCCTTTGATGCTTTTATTGATTGCATTGGTTATGGTCACAACAGCGCCTGCGCTGATGGATATATAAAAGAAAGGAGTTATGTAATGAAGAAGTTGAAATTTTTGCACAACAACAAAAGAGGGATGGAAATGGTCCAGGTCGCAATCCTTGTTGGTATTGCCGTTGTACTCGGATTGATATTTAAAAGTGAGACAACATCGTTTCTGAATAATACTTTTGATGCGCTTTCCGAAAGCTCGCTATAACAACCAATGCGAATAAGGATGCACAACAATAAGAAAGGAACAGCAGTCGTAGAGGCCGCTCTGGTTTTACCTTTAATTATTACTGTGGTGATGGTCGTATTCTATCTTGCCATTGCTTTTTATATGGAAACGGCAAACAGCGCCTCGTTACATCTGTCAATACGCAGTGAAGCAATTGATCTGGCTGATACCGGAACCCTAAATTCGGGTGCATCGGAGTTAAAGCCTTCAGACATTTACGGCAGGCATGCATACAATGAGCAAAAATTCACGAAGATTTGCAGGGGCTTATTTTTTGATTCCATTCAAGGCTCAAGCCAGACACAAACAAAATTACCAAGAATTTTCAACAGAAAAATAAGCATGGGAACCGACACGACTTTCTATATTATTAAAGAAACGGAATACATACGATGTTTGGATATCATACCAAAGCAGGATCATCATCCATATTCCTGATGATGATTATGGCGGCCTTATCTGCTGTTGTTGTCGTATTTATACATGCTGCAGAAGCTGTGTCAGTGAATAGCATGAGCCATGCTTATGTTAATCTGGCCGGAAGGTCGGTTTTGTCGGAATTCAATATCTGCCTGAAAGAAGATTATAATATTTTTGCGATGGGTCTTCAGCAAGCTGATATTTCAAAAAGAATGAAATATTATCTTGATCAGAATCTGCCTGACCAAGGCTTCTTGAAAATGAAGGTCGATTCGTTGGATACTGATGTCAACGATTACTCGCTGGCCTCCGTAGAAAATTTTGAGCAGCAGGTTTTAGAAGCTGGTGAATATATACTAGGCAAAACACGAGCAATGAACCAAACATATCAGGAGAATCCTAAGGATAGAATTTTAAGAAATGAAGTAATATTGAACAATCTTCCTTCCAGCGGTTTTTCATCCGGCTTATTTAATATTGAATTGATTTCCGGAGATGCCTCGAACATCAAAGACTTAATAAGGGGCGCTTCAGATAAGGTGATCGTAAATGAGTATATACTTTATTATTTTAAATATGGAGAAGGTTCAAATATATTCGAACCTTCTTTTTTTCAGAAGGAGGTTGAATATATATTGTATGGTAAAAAGAGTGATGCGGAAAACGTGAGCCGGCTGAAGAGAGATTTCATTATTCTTCGCACCATGTTGAATCTCGCCCATATCAAATCAAATCCTGCAAAAATGGAAGAATTGGCATTCGCTGCAGCATTGCTGACGCCGGGCCCTGAGGCTCTTGCGACTCAGCTGATAATGGCTGGCATATGGGCTGCTTTGGAGGCAGAAAATGACTGGAAACTGATCATCAACGGATATGGAGTCGCTGTTATAAAATCAAGCAGCGATTGGGCACTGGATATTTCTGTTTTATCAGACAAGGTCCAAAAGAATGGGTATATCAAGCCTGAGAAACAATCGAACTTCTCTTATACTGATTATCTTCGTGTATTTTTATATTTTGAAAAAAGTGATGTGAAGTTACTTAGGATGATGGACCTGATCCAAATCAATATGATTGGAAGAAACGATAAAAACTTCCTGATAAAAGAACATAGTATCGGTTTTAATCTGGATATATCAATTAATGGGAAAAGATATAGTTATGCAGAATCTTACTAAAAGGGGTTATTATACAATTGAAGCCGCGATATTTCTGCCGGTATTTATCATTGCCATGGTAACTTTGGTATATGTAATAAGAATTATATGCATCGAAGAACGAATCACGCATATCATGACCGATGAAGGAAGGTATTTATCGGCGCGTGCATATGATAATCTCACCATGGCTTCAGGGATTAACATGGGGTTTTTACTGGGCATCCATCTCGAAGATCGATTTAACAGTGAAGTAAAATATGACACACCATATATAATAACTGAATATCGGTATCTATTTGAAGAAGATGGATTAACCGGCTTGATCGATTATAGTCTCAGCTACCAGAATCATTTAAAGATGCCTATCAACTTAGTTAGAAGCAGAACCTTTGATAAAAAACTGCTGCTCAGAGGATTCATCGGAGCGGATTACAATCAGGATGCCTTTGATTATGAATCAATGGAGGAAAATAAAGAATCAATTATTGTCTGGGTTTTTCCGAAAGCCGGAGAAAAATATCATGTGGAGAATTGTCGCCACATAAAAGTATATCCACGTCAGATCGCCCTGAGCAAAGCTTTCATGACTAAATACAAATCATGCAGTCATTGTAAAAATAAGATTACAGTACCCGGGAGTCTGGTATACATCTTCAGCGAATCCGGAGGAGTTTATCATCATGGCAATTGCTTTACAGTCGATCGTTACGTGGTATCAATGGACAAGGAAACAGCAAAAAATAAAGGATACATACCATGTAAAACCTGCGGAGGGGAGTGATAAGAATTGAATATTGATTCGAAGACGAAAATTAGTTACGGAAATGGTAGGATTACAATCATTTGCAAACAAAACCTTTTCAAAGAATATGAGAAAAAAGTGCTGGCCAGCGGGATGCTTGCCGGACTGGTGGTTACGGAGTTTCTGAAAACTGAACATTTAGATCGCGTAACATATAATATTTCCGGGATGAAGAAGATATCGGAGCAGGATTTAAGCACGTTAAATGATGCATTGGATCTTCTGCAAAAAATTCTCTTTATTCTATTGAATGCCGATGAATATCTGATAGACATAGACTATATCAATCTTAGTTATGATTGTATTTATAAGGAAGAAAGGAAAAAAGGGATCAGATTACTTTATGTACCCTGTGTTGAAAAAATTGTCTGGCAAAACTCATTTAGCGAACTGATTCATGATTTAAAAACGATTTATCCCAGACATGATCTGACGAATTATCTGGAACAATTAATACGATATATCAGTATAAGCCACAGAACGATTGAAAACGTGTCCGACAAAATTTCTGAACTCAAACGAGACGCTCATCTTTGCGGTATTCTATTCGATGGGTAAGACAAGAAGTTTTCCAACTGGTCCAGATATGATATAATGTGCTGAAATTATTTGAAAGCTTCAGCGTCATTCATATAAACGGGAGTAAAAGATGATTCCTTTATCAACAAAAATGCGTCCGGAAACTCTTGACGAAGTGGTAGGTCAGGAACATTTTCTGTATCCGGGATCTCTGCTTTACAATTCAATTAAAAAAAGAACCTTTGATTCGGCTATTTTTTTTGGCCCTTCCGGAACCGGGAAAACCACTTTGGCCAGGTTGATTGCCAGAGAAATGGACGCAGATTTTTATGAGTTAAACGCTTCAACGACAGGCACAAAAGAATTAAAAGAAATCCTTGAAAAGACGAAAGTTAAATTTTTCGGTCTGCAAAAGGAGACGACCTATGTATATATTGATGAATTCCATAGATGGAATAAACTTCAGCAGGATAGCCTTTTAAAAGCCCTGGAAGACGGATCAATAAAATTTATAGGCTCAACAACAGAAAATCCATACTTTGCGGTGAACAATGCGATTTTAAGCCGTGTAAGAAACATCTATGAATTTAAGAGGCTTTCGACCGAAAACATTGTTACAATACTGAAAAAGACTCTTTCTGATCCGGAGAGAGGCCTTGGAAGCCTGCATATCGGTTATGAAGAGAATGCTCTATTTGCTCTTGCAGATTTAAGTTCAGGTGACGCAAGAGTAGCACTGGACACACTGGGATTTTTAGCTGACAATATTCCACCGAACGAGATCATCACGTTGAAACTGGTGGGGGAAGCTATGCAGCGGCAAACAACTTTCTATGACAGAAGTGAAGATAAATACAATTTACTCAGTGCACTTCAAAAGTCAATAAGAGGATCAGATCCCGATGCTGCTGTCCATTATCTGGCAAGGCTGCTTGAGGGTGGCGCGGATATACAAATGATCGGCCGACGTTTAATGGTGATTGCATCAGAAGACATTGGTATGGCATATCCGAGTGCGATTACAATTGTAACATCCTGTGTTCAGGCGTCACTTCTGATTGGATTGCCGGAAGCACAAATTAACCTTTCCCATGCAGTCATATTAATGGCGTCCTGCCCGAAGTCAAATGCATCTGCAGATGCTTTATGGAAAGCACAGAGCGATCTCCGGCACAGGAAAATAGACGATGTTCCTCCACATCTTGCCAGCAGCAACTATAAGGGCGCAGCTGAAAGAGGGTATGGATTGACATATAAATATCCGCATAATTACGGAGGATATGTACAGCAGCAATATTTGCCGGACAATCTATATAAGGAAGGCGTTAAATACTACGAACCGACTGAAAACGGATCGGAAGCACAGTTTAAAAAATTCTTGGAAGGACTTAAAAAAACATATGGCAGAAATCATAAAGGCTGAGCCTTCGGGGTTTTGCTTCGGGGTAAAGAAAGCCTTGGAAATCACAGAAAAAACAATGATAGAACATCCTGAAAAAAGGATTTTTACTCTTGGGCAATTGATACACAATCAGGGTGTCACAGATAAGCTATCACGCCAAGGACTTGGTATCATAGACTCGCTGGAAGAAGGCAAAGAAGGGGATGTGATCATCATTCGGTCTCATGGCGCACCGTCTCAGACTTTTGAGTATGCAAAAAGAATCGGATTAATTGTAGTTGATGCAACGTGCCCCTTCGTTAAAAAGATCCACGAATTGGTCAGGATGGCTTCAGATGAAGGCAAAACCGTCGTGGTGGTTGGAAATCGCAATCATCCCGAAGTAATTGGCATTGTAGGATGGTGCAGTGATGCAAAAAAAGTGTTCGTTGTTGAATCGGAAGATGAAGCGGAAGCTATCAGGGCTGAAGATATAATGATCGTAGCTCAGACAACAATTACCAAAGAACTTTTTGATCAAATTTCTGATGTCATCAAAAAAAACAACTGGAATGTATCGATTCAGAACACGATCTGCAACGCAACTTCAGACAGGCAGAAAGCCACCTCTGAGTTAGCCCAAAAATCTGACTGTATGGTGATTATTGGCGGACGTAACAGTTCGAATTCAATGAAATTGTTCGACATTTCGCGAAAATACTGTAATAATACCGTTTTCATAGAAAATATTAATGAATTATCGTTGAAAAACCTGTCAAAGTATAGTAGAATTGGCATTGCGGCAGGTGCATCGACACCTGTGTCAGATATTGAGGAGGTTATTTCTAGCATGAGTGAAGTTATCACTGAAAGAAACGAAATGGAAGATTATCTTGAGGCAATTGAAAAATCCTTGAGATTACCACGGCTAGGCGAAATTGTAGAAGGAACTATTCACCAAGTGACAGATAAGGAAATTATCGTTAACCTTGGTTGTAAAAAAGACGGCGTAATCCCGAAAGATGAACTTACGCTGGAAGGAGATCAAAAAATAACAGAACTGTATAAGGTAGGAGATCCTATACAGGCAAAAGTTATTAAAACGGATGATAGCGACGGCACGATTATGCTTTCCAAGAAAAAGCTCGAAGTCAACGAGAACTGGGAAGAAATCAGCGAAGCTCTTGATAATAAATCAACAATAAATGTCAAGGTGATCAGAGTGGTTAATGGCGGAGTAATCGCTGCTTATAAAGAAGTAGCAGGCTTCATCCCTCTGTCACAGTTATCTGATAAATTCGTAGAAAACGCAGATGAATTTGTTGGGCAGGTTATGCCTGTTAAAATCAGCAGAGTAGATAAATACAAAGGAAAAGCAGTTTTCTCGCATAAAGCTTATCTTGCTGAAGAGAGACAGAAAAAAATGGCTGAAATTTGGGACAAACTCAGTGTAGGAGATGTCATCGAAGGTACAGTCATGAGATTTACGGATTATGGTGCTTTCATTGATATCGGCGGGATTGACGGACTTCTCCATATTTCAGAAATCAGCTGGGGCAAGCTGAAACATCCTCAGGAAGTTCTTGAAATCGGACAAAAGGTTAAAGTCAAGGTTCTGTCAATGAACTCGGAAAGAGGCAAGATCTCTTTGGGATTGAAGCAAACTCAGCCTGAACCTTGGTCCGTGATTGACGAAAAATACCAAGTTGGTCAGGTACTTTCAGGTAAAGTGGTTCAGATCAAGGAATATGGTGCATTTATAGAACTGGAGCCGGGACTGGATGGCCTTGTTCATATTTCAGAAGTTGCACATAAGAGAGTAACAGATTTAGCAAGTGAGCTTTCTTTGGGTCAGGAAGTAACCGCAAAAATTCTTGAGATTGATAAAGACAAAAAGAGAATCAGCTTGAGCATTAAGGAAACTCTGGAGCCACCTATCTATGATAGTAAAGTAGACGAGATCAAAGAAGCTGCAGCGGAAAAAATTGAAGACCTCAAAGATAGCGCTTCAGAAATACTGGAAAAAGTAAAGGAAGCAGCCGAAGAGGCAATCGATGACCTGAAAGAAAAAATCGATGAAATCAAAGAAGATATCCAGGAAAAACAGACAGAAAGAAAAGACGACTAAACGATAAGTTAAAATAAATGCCATGGAAAAATGTTTCCATGGCATTTTTATTCAGGTCAAATATGTTCCGTGTACGGTCAGCATCAAGAAGAAGCGAGAATCAGTTCGGCTGCACTTTTCAGGGTGGTATCGGTTATATTGTCTCCGCCGATCAACCTCGAAATCTCATGGATCTTATCTTCTGTTCTCAGCGGTACGACAGTGGTAATGGTATTGGTAGCATTTTCGATCTTTTCAATTCGGAAATTGTGATCTCCGCAGGCTGCTATTTGTGGAAGATGAGTAATACAGATGATCTGCCTTTTTGTTGAGATTTGCTTTAATTTTTTACCTACCGTCGAAGCGGCAATACCTGATATTCCGGAATCAATCTCATCAAATATCAGCGTCCCGATATTGTCATAGTCAGCAATGATTTTTTTAAAAGCAAGCATAATTCGGGAAAGTTCCCCCCCGGACGCTATTTTTGAGAGAGGCTTTAGAGGTTCGCCTTTATTTGTACTGATTAGGAACTCCAAACGGTCGATACCATTCGATGTATATTCATGAGACGTTTCGTAAAAATACACCGAAAGCTGGCAATTATTGAATTTCAACTCTTTCAATTCATTCTGTATCAACTTTTCCAGCGCGCTGGCCGAATCGCGTCTGTAAGCGGATAATTTTTGCGAAGCAGATAATAGTAATGCGTCTGTTTCCTTTAGTTCAGATTCCAGTTTTTCCTTCAAACCATCAAAATTGTAAAGATTGGATAGCTTTTCAGACAGTTCATTGGCATAAGCCAGCACCGCTTCAACCGACCCTCCATATTTTCTTTTAAGGCCTTTTATTACATCGATTCTGTCCAAAGCCTGATCAAGTTCCTCCTGAGAAAAATTGATGGTATTTCTGATTTGGCTAATTTCTCTGGAAATGTCTTCAAGCCTGTAATAAATATCGCTGAACTCTTCACCAATAGAGTGGATATCCGGTGAAAATTCTGATATGCTCCTGAGTGATGACATGGCCCGATATATGCAGTCCAAGGGTGAAGGTGCGCCACCAAAAACGAATCTATATGCTTCTTCCATGTTCTGGTAAATATTTTCGCTGTTTTGCAGAAGGTTGATCCGTTGAAGGAGTTCTTCCTCCTCACCAGGCTGTAATTTGCTTTTTTTAATTTCGTTCAACTCATAAGCCATGAAATCTCTTTTTCTTTCGATTTCAGCAGCATTTGATATTAACTTATGAAGTTTTGACTTCTTTTCCGTATATTGTAAATATATCTTTTCAACCAGCGCTTTCGCTGGTAAAATTGCCTCTGCATGATAGGAATCAACCAGATTGATATGATATTCAGGATTCAGCAAAGACTGGTGATCGTATTGACCATGAATATCAGCTATCCGTTTGCATACCGAAGCCAACTCGGACAATGTTACAATACTTCCGTTGATTTTGCATAAGTTCCTTCCCTGTGCGCTTACTTCACGAGTGATTACGATTTCATCACCATCAAGATCCGCAAGCAACTGAACGATTGCCTTATCGGCACCGGTCCTCACAAAGGAAGTATCCGCTCTGCTGCCAAGAGCCAGACTAATAGCTTCAATGATGATTGATTTACCGGATCCGGTTTCTCCTGTAATGATATTCAAACCAGGCTCAAAATCAATAACAGCATTTTCTATGATAGCAAAATCTTTAATACTTATATGGCTGATCATGTAATCCCCCTGTACGTTCATAGTTAAAGTGCAAGGTTGCTTCGGGCCGTATTCTTATGGACAAACATATGTTTGTATAGTATAATGATAACCGATGCGAGAAACAATTGCAATATGAAATCGGAATAAAATGGAAATATATGGAGGGTGTAATGAGAGTCCTAGGTATTGATCCCGGATATGCAATCCTGGGCTGGGGGATAATAGAAATGAAGGGAAATCATTTTACTCCTGTACATTATGGAGCAATCACAACTGATTCAACAAGCCCTATGGCGGACCGGCTGGTGGATATCTACCGAGAATTGAATCGGATCATTGATTTGTTCCAACCTGAAGTTGTATCCATTGAACAGCTATTTTTCAACACGAATTCAAAAACAGCCATTCTTGTCAGTCAGGCCAGAGGAGTTGCGGTTCTTGCTGCGGCTGAAAAGAGCATCCCTGTGTTCGAATATACTCCGCTACAGATCAAACAGGCATTGGTTGGATATGGCAGGGCAGAAAAGCATCAGGTGCAGCAAATGGTAAAAACAATTCTATCGCTGGATAAAATTCCTAAACCGGATGACACAGCAGATGCGTTGGCCGCAGCTGTATGTTATTGCCATTCTGCCGGGAGTTCAAGGAAGCTTGAATTATTGGCCAATAAATAAAATATCGGGAACAGGTACGGGAGCATAAAGCATGATTCATTTTATTAAAGGCCAATACGCAGGAAGCTTCAATGGCGGTGTTGTGATAGAAACGGCGGGTTTGGGATACGAAATATTTGTACCTGACAATTCACCCGCTTATTTACTGCGTGACGGTGATATAGTTAAATTATTTACTAAAATGATTGTCAGAGAAGATGACATAAGCCTATACGGATTCAGCCAGAAAGAAGGGCTCGACCTTTTTGAGAAGCTGATCACAGTCAATGGAGTAGGAGCAAAAGCCGCTCTTTCCATTATGTCTGCCATGAGCATCAACGATGTAAGAAGTGCCATTGCTTTTGAGGATGTAACTATGCTGACCAAAGCAAACGGCATAGGAAAGAAAACGGCACAACGCATCGTTCTTGAACTGAAAGATAAAATGGGTGATTTCATTTCGGCCGAAGGTTCAATCGGGACGGATATAAAATATAACTCGGCTGATTTCACAGATGAAAGAACAGAAGCCATGAACGCTTTGATTTCTCTTGGCTACACAAAATCGGAAGCAGTGACCGCTCTGTCAAAAGTGACAGAAAATGATCTGACTTGTGAAGAGTATATTAAAAAGGCCTTAAGCAGGCTGTATTAATCAATTGATAAAAAGGTGACTCGATGGAAGATTCGGATAGAATAACAGCAGCCGGCGCTTCATTCAACGAAGAGGTGCAGGAAAAGAATTTAAGACCAAGAACATTAGAAGAATACATCGGCCAAAAACGAGCGACGGACAATCTTAAAATTTTTATCGAGGCCGCCAAAAAACGTGGAGAATCATTGGATCACGTTTTATTTTATGGTCCGCCTGGTTTGGGTAAAACAACTTTGGCCGGAATTATTGCAAATGAACTGGGCGCTGATATCCGGATCACTTCCGGACCTGCGATAGAAAGAGCGGGAGATCTGGCAGCCATTCTGACGAACCTGAACGAAAATGACGTCCTTTTTATCGACGAGATCCATCGACTGAACCGATCCGTTGAAGAGGTTCTGTACTCCGCTATGGAAGACTATGCGCTGGATATTCTCATCGGTAAAGGACCAAGTGCTAGATCGATCAGGCTGGATCTCGCAAAGTTCACCCTGATTGGCGCAACGACTCGTGCAGGCAGTTTAAGTGCTCCTTTACGCGATCGCTTTGGAGTTGTGACGAAGTTCGAATTATATACGATCGGGGAACTGGAAAGCATCATTAAAAGATCAGCGTTTATATTGGGGATCGATATCGATAATGAATCTTCAAATGAACTCGCCAAGCGATCAAGAGGAACACCCAGAGTAGCAAACAGACTATTGAAACGTGTCCGGGACTTCAGCCAGGTCAAAGGGAATGGCAAGATTGTTATTGATATGGCCAGAGAAGCTCTTTCTGCGTTGGGTGTCGACCATTGCGGACTTGAAAGTTTGGACAGGGAAATATTGAGAGTCATTATCGAAGCATTTCAGGGCGGACCGGTTGGAATAGACGCCATAGCCGCTGCAGTAGGCGAAGAAAGAGTAACCATTGAGGATAGTAATGAGCCATATCTTATACAAGCCGGATTCCTTCATCGGACACAGAAGGGGCGTATAGCCAGCGAGGAAGCATATAGACATTTAGGCCTATCGACCCCGATCCGTGAACAAATCAGTATAGATGAAATTGAAAAGGGAGACCAGATATGAGGTTCAGGCTATTATTTTTTATTGTTCTGATCGTGCTTCTTTCTACGACCCTGGCATTCGGTGCCACCGGCGATTACCTGAAGGTCGGATTATCATATGGATACACGGAAGTCTATTCGGCGACACTTCGATGTGACAACGGTTTGAAAATCGCAGAAATTACAGCAGAAGGCTATGATATCATCAACGATCTCGAAGGCGTAACGAAACTGACTGTATCGATTTCAGAAGGAGTGATTTCTGTAAAAACAGAAGACGGGACCATCATAAACCCGGACCTCGGCACAGATGGAGTCATTGTACCTGAGCAGGAAGGAGATGTCGTCTATTTCGCATCGAACGGATATCGGGGAGGCTATTGTTTTTTCCCGGACAGCTCAGGTAAAATGAATGTTATTAATTATGTCACGCTGGAAGACTATGTAAAAGGAGTCTTAAATTCTGAAATAGGGTATAGCAGCCCAATTGAGACGCTCAAAGCACAGGCAATCTGTGCCCGTAGCTACGCGGTATGTAATATCGGACGACATCGTGCAGCAGGATATGATATCTGTGCCACTACGCATTGTCAGGTTTACCGCGGGTATCAGAATGAATATCCGTCTACGAATCAGGCCTGCGATGAAACGGAGAGTCTGGTTATAACATATGAAGGAAAGCCGGTGACAGGCTTTTATTCTAAAAATGATGGCGGACATACAGACAATGTTGAAGATGTATGGGGAAGTTTTTCCGGATATCTGAGAGGAGTGAAAGATGAATTCGCTCCGGTATATTCCTGGAATATCGGATATACGTCAAAGGAATTGAGCAATATACTGGAATCTGCGGGTTATAGCGTCGGAAATCTGACTAAAATGGAAATTACATCCAGGAATTCCTCCGGAACTGTTAGAGAGATGAAAATTCAGGGTTCTGAGGGCAGCAAAATTATAACAGGTAACGCTTTCAGAAATATCCTGGGCGCCAATGTTCTAAAATCCGGGATGTTCGCTTTCAGTCCTCTAAAGTCATATGAAGAACTCGGAAGCGTTTCTGAAACGTTCTCGGTTTCTACAGAGCCGGAAACCGTTTTCAATACCGGTTCTGTTGTAACGACTAACGGAAACACTCTCAAAACCTATGAAACAAATTTAAGTGTCATAGGTAAAGACGGAGTCGTCAGACTGATGAATATTTCGGAATTGTCCATATCCAATGGGCAGGAGACTGTAATACCATCAGCACCGGATCAAGTCTCAGATTCTCAGATCGCTATTTATGGGCTGGGCTGGGGACATGGTGTAGGGATGGCCCAGGATAGTATTATAGCCATGGGAAAACAGGGCTATGATTACGAATACATGCTGGATTATTTTTTTACGAATATCGAAATAGAAAAATGGGAGAAATAAGTATAAATAAATGCATATTAATGAGTTCGACTATGAGTTACCGATTGAGCTGATCGCTCAATATCCGGCTGAAAAGCGTGACCATTCACGGCTGATGGTGATCGACAGGGAAAACGGAAATGTATACCATAAATATTTTTATGAAATACTTGATTATCTGAAGCCTACAGATTGCCTTGTTCTTAACCAGAGTAAGGTGATCCCTGCAAGGCTTTTCGGCTGGAAAAAAGAAACCGGCGCAAAAATTGAGTTTCTGCTGATCAAAAGAAAAGAAGGAAATATCTGGGAAACCCTTGTCAAGCCTGGAAAAAAATTAAAAATCGGGGATCGGGTCATTTTTGTGGACGATCCTTATTTTGGCGCTGAAATTATAGGTTTCGGTGAGGAAGGCACCAGAGTAGTTCGATTTGAATATGAAGGGGTATTTATGGAGCGACTGGCTGAGCTGGGCAAAATACCTCTGCCGCCCTATATATCCAGAGAAAGTACACTGGAAGATACCGACAGGTATCAAACTGTTTACTGCACTCAGGAAGGCTCAGTTGCTGCTCCAACGGCCGGTCTTCATTTTACCGAAGAGATATTGGAAAAAGCCCACAATACCGGAACAAAACTGGCATTTGTCACGCTTCATGTAGGGATAGGGACATTCCGACCGGTAAAATGTGAAATTGTTGAAGATCATAAGATGCATTTTGAAGAATTCGAAATAGACCCTGAGAATGCGAAAATCATTAATGATACGATACGTTCCGGAGGTCGGATCATATCTGTAGGTACGACGTCTACGAGGACGCTTGAGAGTGCTGCGTACTGGAATAAGGAGGCAGAAAAATGGCTTGTTCAGTCTGGCAGCGGCAGTACCGGTATCTTCATCTATCCGGGCTACGAATTTAAAATCATTAAAGCATTGATAACAAATTTTCACTTGCCAAAATCGACGCTATTGATGCTGGTTTCGGCATTGTATAATAAAAAGGCAATTTTAGAAGCGTATAAATTAGCAGTTGACATGAAGTATCGGTTTTTCTCCTATGGAGATGCCATGCTGATCATCTGATTCAGGAGTAGCCATGGATGCGGTAACATTCGAATTATTAAAAACGGACTCAAAGACAAAAGCAAGAAGGGGAAGAATCCATACCCCTCATGGATCCATTGAAACGCCCGTATTTATGCCTGTAGGAACTGCTGCGACGGTAAAGGCAATGAGACCTGAGGAAGTCCGGGATATGGGCGCAGAAATTCTGCTTTCAAACACATATCATCTTTATTTACGGCCGGGTCATGAGATTGTAAGAGAAGCCGGCGGGCTTCATAAATTTATGAATTGGGATAGAGCGATTCTTACGGATAGCGGAGGATTTCAGGTATTCAGTCTGGGCGCTTTGCGGAAAATATCAGAAGAAGGAGTTGCATTTAAATCCCATATTGACGGATCTCCACATATGCTGACGCCCGAGAAGTCCATGGAAATTCAGGAAGCCCTGGGTTCCGATATAATAATGGCTTTCGATGAATGTGCGCCATATCCTGCAGATCGAACCTATGTAAAAAACTCGTTGGAAAGAACAACACGATGGCTCAAGCGCTGCAAGGATTTTCACAAGGATGTGGAAAAGCAATCCCTGTTCGGGATCATGCAGGGAGGTATGTATCATGATCTTCGGAGAGAAAGTGCATTGCAAATTGTTGAATTAGACCTCCCGGGATATGCAATCGGCGGATTGTCTGTCGGTGAACCGAAACCGCTGATGTATGAAATACTGGATTCTTCAGTGGACTATCTCCCATACAACAAGCCGCGATATTTAATGGGCGTTGGAAGTCCGGATTGCCTCTTCGAAGGAGTCGAGAGAGGAGTGGATATGTTTGATTGCGTTTTGCCGACCAGGATTGCGAGACACGGTATGGCTATGACTTCAGCAGGCCGTGTAAATATAAAAAATGCTAAATATGAAAGGGACTTTACTCCGCTTGACTCCGAATGCGATTGTTATACCTGCAAAAATTATTCAAGGGCGTATCTGAGACATCTATATAAATCCGATGAAATCTTATCAGCAATGTTATTATCAAATCATAACTTACACTTTCTGATCCATATGATGAAGAAAATCCGGTCAGCCATAGAAGAAAACAGATTTTCTGAGTATAAAAGTGAGTTTTTTCAGAAGTACGGAGAATTTTAATGGATATATGCAAACATAGTGAATTCTGCGGAGGGTGCATTTACCAAGGCATTCCTTACGAATCACAAATCGATATAAAGAATAATGAAGTGCAAAGACTATTAGAAAAAAGTGAAATAGTTCCGGAGCTTAACCTTGGTTTTGTGCCGGCGCCATTTCAATACCGTTATAGAAATAAAATGGAATATACCTTCGGAGACAGGATCAAAGGCGGAGAAACCACCTTGGGAATGCATCAAAAGGGCCATTTTATGAATATTGTAACCGTTGATGAATGTCAACTTGTACCCGAGGATTTCAATGTGATCATGAAGGCCACTCTGGATTTTTGTTTGGAGAAGGGTTATATTAAGTACAACAAAAAATTTCATGAAGGTCTTCTTCGGCACTTTATTATCAGGAAAGGGATCAGAACAAATGAACTTTTACTGAACCTCGTCACCTCTACCCAAGGGCTGTTTGACGATCAAGCTTATGTGGACCGGATATTGAGCCTTAAAAACGTAATCAAATCCGAAATTGTTGGGATTTTGCATACATATAACGATAATATAGCGGATTCGGTCCAATGCGATAAAATGACAATACTGTATGGCCGGGATTACTATAATGAATCAATTATGGGACTGGATTTCAAGGTCAGCGCTTTCAGCTTCTTTCAAACAAATGTCGAAGCGGTAGAAAGATTATATCAGGAGGCGCTGGCAATGGTGGATGATCTGTCCGGTAAAGTTGTATTTGATCTATATTGTGGAACAGGTACCATTACTCAGGCTTTGGCTACAAAAGCAAGAAAAGCGATTGGAGTCGAAATCATTGAGGAGGCTGTTTCCGCTGCAAAAGAAAACGCAATTTTGAATGCGCTCGACAATTGCGTATTCTATTCAGGAGATGTCCTTTCCGCTATTGAACAAATCGAAGACAAACCGGATGTCATCGTGCTGGATCCTCCCCGTGTCGGTATCCATCAGAAGGCGTTGGATAAAATACTGAATTATCAAGTTGAACAGATTTTATACATATCCTGCAATCCAAAGACAATGGTGATGAACCTGATTCGAATGAAACAAGCCGGATATACCGTAAAAAAAATGAAAGCCTATGACAATTTCCCTGGAACAAAGCATATTGAGGCATGTGCCCTCTTAGTGAGGCAAAGCCGATAAGTTATTGATCATTTCTTGATAGAACCGATTTTAGGGGGTTGATGCTGAAGATGGCAGATTTAAGAGAGATTTTTTGGTCAGTACCACAAGAAGAAATTTTGAAAAGCCTTGAAACCTCAAAAGACGGATTATTAAGCATCGAGGCAGAGAAAAGGCTGCTAAACTATGGTTTCAATTCAATCAAGCAGCAACAAAACGACAGTATGCTTCGCCTTTTACTATCACAATTCAAAAGTCCGATAAACATTATTTTATTTTTTGCGATAGGCCTCTCGTTTTTTCTTAAAGATACAACGGATGCCATCATTATTTTAGCAATCGTTTTGATTAGCGGTCTATTAAGCTTTTGGCAGGAGCATGGTGCTAAAGATGCAGTTGCCAAATTATTGGAAGTAGTTAAAATTAAAACATTTGTTTTAAGGGATGGTAAGCCGGTTAAGATTGACATAGAAAATATTGTTCCGGGCGATGTTGTTCTGCTTAAAGCAGGCGCGGTTATACCGGCTGATAGTCTGATCCTTGAATCAGATTCTTTAAATATTGATGAAGCTACCTTAACGGGTGAAACGTACCCTGTAGAAAAGCAGGCAGGTGCCATGCCGGTAGAGACTCCGTTGAATGCAAGAAGGAATGCACTGTGGATGGGGACGCATGTTATAAGCGGAACAGCCAAGGCAATGATAATCAGCACCGGAAAGGATACCGAGTTTGGCAAGATTTCTGAAAGGCTTCAATTAAAACCGCCGGAAACAGAATTTGAAAGAGGGATACGAAGCTTTGGCTACTTATTAATGAAAGTAACATTGTTATTAGTCATCGCTATATTTGCTGTCAACGTATTTTTGAAACGCCCGATTCTTGACTCATTTCTTTTTTCGCTGGCACTTGCCGTAGGATTAACGCCTCAGCTGCTGCCCGCAATTATCAGTATTAATCTTGCTCATGGGGCAAAGATGATGTCCAAGTTAAAAGTCATAGTAAAACGCCTTGCCTCGATCGAAAATTTTGGCAGTATGAATGTGCTCTGTTCGGATAAGACAGGTACATTAACTGACGGTATTGTTAAACTTCAGTCAACTGTAGATGTAAACGGAAAACATAGTGAAAAAGTTTTCTTGTATGCATATCTTAACGCATCTTTCGAATCAGGTTTTATCAATCCCATTGATGAAGCAATCAGGATTCATCAATCTATCGATGTAAAAGATTATGAAAAACTTGATGAACATCCCTATGATTTTATCAGAAAAAGGCTGAGTATCATGCTGGCTGAACCTGTGAAAGACTCCGAAAACCATAAAAATTACATCATGATAACAAAGGGAGCGCTTACAAATATTCTGGGCATCTGTACGAAAGCTGAAATAGAAGATGGAAAAGTAGTAGACATAAAGGAAGTGTCTGAATCCATAGAAAAACAGTATGAGGCTTTCAGCGGTGATGGCTACAGGACCCTTGGCATAGCTTATAAACATATCAAAACCGCATCAACAATTGAAGATGAACTCGAAACAGATATGATATTTTTGGGATTCATTACATTATTTGATCCCTTAAAAGAAAATATCAGTAAAACCGTTGAAGAACTTCAATCATTAGGTATTTCTTTAAAGATAATTACAGGGGACAATAGACTAATAGCTAGTAATATTGTTTCTCAAATGGGATTTAAAGACGCAAAAATACTGACTGGTCCGGAGATTCATAATATCAGTGATGATGCCCTATTTAGTCAGGTTGGAGACATTTCGGTTTTTGCAGAAGTTGAGCCAAACCAAAAAGAGCGTATCATCATTGCGCTAAAGAAGGCCGGATATGTCGTAGGATATATGGGAGATGGTATCAATGATACCTCTGCACTTCATGCTGCTGATGTCAGTATTTCCGTGGATAGTGCCGTAGATGTTGCAAAAGAGGCTGCAGATATCGTCTTACTGGAAAAAAAATTGGATGTACTGATCGATGGTGTAAAAGCAGGTCGTATAACTTTTGCTAACACACTTAAATATGTGTTTATGGCAACAAGTGCAAACTTTGGAAATATGTTCAGCATGGCGGGCGCATCATTGCTTTTGCCGTTTCTACCACTGCTTCCGAAACAGATACTGCTAACAAATCTGTTGACTGATTTCCCTGAAATGACCATAGCGACGGACTCTGTGGACGCTGAAATGCTCATGAAGCCGAGAAAATGGGATATCAGATTTATTCGCAAATTTATGTTAACATTTGGTTTTATCAGTTCAATTTTTGACTTTATTACTTTTGGGGTGCTAATGTTAGTTGTTCACGGGACAGACATTCAATTCAGAACAGGCTGGTTCATAGAATCAGTTGTTTCCGCTTCGTTAATTGTTTTGGTTATAAGAAGCAGGCAGCCTTTCTTCAGGAGTAAACCTGGGATGTATCTTACAATTGCTACAATATGCGTTATGATTTTAGCGGTAATCATACCATATACTCCGCTGTCAGGATTGCTTGGATTTACCTCTTTGCCTATTGGGATATTACTGATCCTTGCTATCACTGTAGCAGCTTATATCTTTACAACTGAAATCGCTAAAACCCGGTTTTATAAAACTGTCAAGAATTAAGAGGGACTCAAACTATACTTATTCAGGCATATCAAAGCGGTATTCTGAATAAGTTTTTTGTTTCTGTTGGTATAATTCGCAATATTTACGGTCTAGTCGGATATGTTTGCCTATGAAAGTCAAAGAATTAATAGCATTTGATGGGATCTTGAATTTGTGGAGGGTAATACAGTATGACCAAATTTGTATCATGGAATGTAAATGGAATCAGAGCTTGTCTGAGTAAAGGATTTATGGAATTTTTCCGGTTTATTGATGCGGATATTTTTTGTATTCAGGAAACAAAAGTGCAGGAGGGACAAATTGCCCTCGAACTGGATGGTTATCATCAATACTGGAATTGCGCAGAGAAAAAAGGCTATTCGGGTACAGCAGTGTTCACGAAAATAAAGCCATTAACCTTTTCATATGGTGTAGGTCTGGAACCTTTTGACCGCGAAGGGCGTGTTATTACTCTGGAATTTGAACACTATTACCTGATTAATATTTATTCACCCAATTCTCAGCGCGGCTTGACAAGATTGAATGAACGGATGGCTTGGGAAAATTATATGTATGGATACTTGAAAAAACTGGAACAAAATAAACCCGTGATCTTTTGCGGCGATTTGAATGTAGCCCATAAAGAAATTGACCTTAAGAATCCATCAACAAACAAAAAGAATGCCGGATTCACTGAAGAAGAGAGAGAAAAATTCAGTGCGCTCATTGAATCCGGTTTTATTGATACTTTCCGGCTTTTTTATCCGGAAAGAAAGGATGCATACACCTGGTGGTCCTATATGTTCAATGCAAGAGAAAATAATGCCGGATGGCGCATTGACTATTTTTGCACATCAAAAGCTTTGGAAAGCAGGCTCCAAAGTGCGGATATCTATACTTCTGTGATGGGCTCGGACCATTGCCCGATATCTCTGATCATCGATTAAAACTTGCCTTTTATCTGACTTTATATTTAAAATTTATAGCGATGTAGAAAAGAGTAAATATTTTAAATTGCTTTTATGATTCCACTGCTCAGGGTAATATTAATTATAATGATTTCTTATCTGGTGTTCATTGAATAGGTCTATAAATTCTAATGAATAGAATTACATTTGCCTGCAAAGGAGGAAACAATTATGAGTGAAATGAAATGCCCTGTGACCGCGAATACAAAAAAGGGAACTGCTGGCAGTGGTACTTCCAATAAGGATTGGTGGCCTAATCAGTTGAATCTCAAGATTCTTCATCAGAATTCTAATTTAAGCAACCCGATGGGCAACGATTTCAAATACTCAGAGGAATTCAAAAAACTTGATTTTAACGAGATCAAAAAAGATCTATATGAATTAATGGCTGATTCCCAAGATTGGTGGCCCGCTGATTATGGACATTACGGACCGCTTTTCATACGTATGGCATGGCATAGTGCGGGAACATACAGAATGGGAGATGGCAGAGGCGGCGCTGGAGACGGAACACAGCGATTCGCCCCGCTAAACAGTTGGCCCGATAATGTAAATCTGGACAAAGCAAGACGGTTGCTTTGGCCTATCAAGAAAAAGTATGGAAAGAAGATCTCCTGGGCAGACCTCATGATATTAGCCGGAAACTGCGCTCTTGAATCCATGGGCTTCAAAACATTCGGGTTTGGAGGTGGACGTGAGGATGTCTGGGAGCCTCAGGAAGATGTTTATTGGGGATCGGAAAGCGAGTGGCTTGGCGATAAGCGATATTCGGGAGACCGTGATCTTGAAAACCCTCTCGCGGCAGTTCAGATGGGCTTGATCTATGTAAACCCGGAAGGCCCGAATGGCATGCCTGATGCCGTTGCTTCAGGGCGGGATGTTCGGGAAACATTTGCAAGAATGGCTATGAATGACGAAGAAACGGTTGCTTTGATTGCCGGCGGCCACACGTTTGGCAAAACACATGGAGCCGGACCCGCGACACTTGTAGGTCCTGAACCCGAAGCTTCACCTATCGAGCAAATGGGACTAGGCTGGAAGAGCAGCTTTGGAAGCGGCATGGGAATAGACACTATCAGCAGCGGGTTGGAAGGTGCATGGAAACCGGACCCGACTAAATGGGACATGGGATATCTGGAGACACTGTTCAAATATGATTGGAATTTAGTGAAAAGCCCTGCCGGAGCATATCAGTGGGTTCCATCTGATCCCACTGCTGCAAATACTGTACAGGATGCCCACGACCCTAACAAGCGGCATGCTCCTATCATGACAACAGCAGACCTCTCATTAAGGATGGACCCTATATACAAACCTATCGCATTGCGTTACCTTGATAACCCTGAAGAGTTTGCAGATGCTTTCGCAAGAGCCTGGTTTAAATTGACTCATCGGGATATGGGACCAAGATCCCGTTATCTAGGGCCTGAAGTGCCGATTGAAGAACTGATTTGGCAGGATCCTATTCCGGCAGTAGATCACGAACTGATAAATAAAAACGATATCACATACCTCAAAGAAAAAATCATCGAATCGGGTTTATCTGTATCAAAACTGGTTTCAACAGCATGGGCATCTGCTTCTACCTTCAGAGGTTCTGATAAGCGAGGCGGAGCGAATGGTGCGAGAATCAGGCTGAATCCGCAGAAAAACTGGGAGGTCAATCAACCACAACAATTAAATAAGGTATTGCAGATTTTGGAGAGAATTCAATCTGAATTTAATGGCAGCCAATCTGGTAACAAGAAGGTGTCACTGGCTGATCTGATTGTATTAGGAGGATGTGCCGGTATCGAAAAAGCGGCAAAAGCCGCCGGTCATGATATGATGGTTCCATTTAATCCGGGGCGTACGGATGCATCACAAGAAAAGACGGACGCAATCTCATTCGCTGTACTCGAACCTAAAGCGGATGGATTCCGGAATTACCAAAAGGCAAAATTTTCTGTTTCAGCAGAGGAAATGCTCCTTGACCGTGCTCAACTTCTGAACCTGACGGCGCCTGAAATGACCGTTCTGATAGGCGGTATGCGGGTCTTGAATACCAACTACAATCAGTCTGCACACGGTGTCTTCACAAAAAGGCCGGAAACACTTTCAAATGATTTCTTTATCAATCTGCTCGATATGGATACTGTCTGGAAATCGGTATCTGATGCAGCAGACGAATTTGAAGGGCGAGACAGAAAAACAAGTGAACTCAAATGGACAGGTACCCGTGTTGATTTGATACTCGGCTCAAATTCTCAACTTCGGGCCATATCGGAAGTCTATGCGTCAGACGACTCGCAGGAAAAATTTATCAATGATTTTGTTGCGGCTTGGAACAAAGTAATGAATGCGGATCGGTTCGATCTAGCTTGAAAACATATTAATTAATGATTTTAACGAAGCATGGGGGGCAGTCTCAATACCTTCCATGCTTTGTATACTAGAGTATAAATGAACATTTGAAATTGAAAGAACCGGTATGATATCAATATGGATAGAATAAAAGAATTCCAGTATAAGTTACTGGATTGGTATAAAGATGAAGCACGGATCCTCCCTTGGAGGGAAAGTAAAGATGCATATAAAATCTGGATATCAGAAATAATGCTGCAGCAAACACGAGTTGATGTAGTCATACCGTATTTCAACAGATTTATCGACGAAATACCGGACGTGTTGGCACTTTCAAAAGTTAGCGAGGAAAAGTTGCTAAAGCTTTGGCAGGGGCTTGGCTATTATAATAGGGCGCTTAATTTGAAAAAAACCGCAATATTGATCGTCCAAAATCATCAAAGCCGTATTCCGGCAAATCTTGAGAGTTTATTAGCTCTTCCGGGGATTGGAAAATATACTGCAGGCGCGATTCTATCCATCGCATACGGACAGCCAATAACAGCAGTGGATGGAAATATACTGCGCATTATGGCGAGAATTGGCGCGGTGACGGAAGACATCACCACTGCAAAGACCAAAAAGCTGCTGGAGTCCGTGGCTATGGAATTGATCCCTTCAGATGATCCCGGCGATTTCAATCAGGCTCTAATGGATGTGGGAGCATCTATTTGCATTCCGAATGGAGAACCGAAATGTGCAATCTGCCCGATTATTGAATTTTGTGAAGGAAATCGAAGACATCTGACCCAACTGATTCCTGCCAGAAAAATCAAGAAGTCCCGGAACATAGAAAAGAAAACCATATTATTGTTATCTTACGGTTCCAAATATGCATTGAGAAAAAGAGAGGCCGGATCACTGCTGCCCAACCTTTGGGAACTTCCGAATTTTGACGGCCATCTCACGGAGGATCAGTGCAGGCAAATCCTCCGCGATATGGGAATCAAGGTGATGGCCATGAAAGCACTGAAAAAAACAAAACATGTTTTTACTCATTTGGAATGGCATATGATGGGCTATTTTGTCACCATCGCAGAAAATCCAGAAGAAGAGAGTTTCACATGGGCCAGCAAAGAAGAAATTAGGACATTATATTCTATCCCGAAAGCATTTCAGTTATACCTCGAGCAGGAGACGGCTGATTATCCTCAACAAGTGCTGTAGAATCGGAGGGCACCCATGAATTACAGAATCAATCAAAAGAACAATGACCGGCTTTCCATTCTCGGATTTGGCTGTATGAGGTTCGACAAAGATGAAAAAGAAGTGGAGAAACAAATCCTTTACGCGATAGAAAACGGAATCAATTATTTCGATACCGCATATATTTATCCGAACAGTGAAATTATACTAGGTAAAATTTTAGCAAAAGGACAACGTAAAAATGTTAAAATAGCGACTAAAATGCCGCCTTATTTAATCAAAAAAAATTCCGATTTTGATAAAATCTTCAATACCCAGCTGCAGCGTTTGCAAACCGATTATATTGACTATTATCTCATGCATATGCTGGCCGATGTGAAAACCTGGAACCGACTTTTGGGCCTTGGATTTCTGGAATGGCTAGAAGATAAAAAGAAGAGCGGAAAAATATTGAACCTGGGATTTTCATATCATGGAGGCCAGGATGAATTCAGGAACCTGATAGATATTTATAACTGGGATTTTTGCATGATCCAATACAATTATCTGGATGAAAATAAGCAGGCAGGCAAGTCAGGTTTGGAATATGCAAGTGCAAAGGGAATGCCGGTCATAATCATGGAACCTTTACGAGGTGGAAAACTTGTTACAAATATGCCGGATGAGGTGTATAAACATTTTGATCAAGCAGAAGTGAAAAGAACACCGGCTGAGTGGGCTCTCAGATGGGTATGGAATCATCCGCAAGTGACCCTGCTGCTTTCCGGTATGAATTCGATGGATATGATCAATGAAAATATAAGAATTGCATCGGATGCCAAATCTGGATCTTTAAATGACAAAGAACTATTACTTTTTGAGCAGATCAAGAAGATACTGGAAAAAAAGACAAAAGTTCCTTGCACAGGATGCAATTATTGTATGCCATGCCCGGCAGGCGTTGATATTCCAACTTGTTTTTCATGCTATAACGACCGCGAAATCGAAGGTAAGATTTCGGCATTAAAAAAATACGTGATGCTGACAAGCCTTAAAACACAGAGCCATAACGCTTCTTTATGCACCAAATGTCGAAAATGCGAAAGTCATTGCCCTCAAAATATTGTCATAAGCGAAGAAATAACCAAGGTTGCCAAAGTAATGGAAGGAATTTATTATAAGCCGATGCTATATCTGGCGAGAAAATTGATGAAATTGTAAAGTGGTGGGAATCGAAGTAAATCAAACCGATACCAGGAGGAAATAAATGAATATTGAAGAATTATTTCAAAAAAGTGTTGAATTTCACGGGCATAGCTGCCCAGGATTAGCGATCGGTGTCAGGGCAGCCGCTGAAGCAAAAAGAATTATGGGAATTGAGCATTCCGAAGATGAGGAAATTGTATGCATCACTGAAAATGATGCCTGTGGAGTAGACGGGATACAAGCTGTTTTAGGGTGCACAACCGGAAAAGGGAATCTAATACTTAGATTGCGCGGAAAGCATGCGTACTCTTTTTTCAACAGGAGAAATGGGGATCGTATACGGTTAGCTCTAAAAGATTTACCTAAAATGGAAAGCAGAGAAAGTAAACAGAGATTCATACTTGAAGCGCCTTTTGTTGAAATATTTACACTGGAAAAACCAAAATATGAACTGCCTGAAGAGGCCCGGCTGTTCCAGTCGTATTGTTGCGAGATATGCGGAGAAAGTACAGCAGAACCTTATATCAGACTTCAAAACGGCAAAAAAGTGTGTTTGGATTGTCTCGTAGATTACAATAGAATCTAATAGAAACAAAAAGTTATATTAATAAAGAAGTTGAATCACTTAAAGTGTTTTAGAAAAGGAGGCAGATCATGAACATATTGGAAAATGTAATCAGCTTGGAAAATGAAGGAGAAAACTACTATCGGAAGCAAGCCGAAATGAATCAGGAAAACCAGTTGTATAAAATTTGTATAATGCTAGCTGAAGATGAAAAAAAACATGCGGAGATTTTGCTGAATAAGTTGAATTCTCTGCCCTATATTCTGAAGGATACAGAGATAGATACTGGGTACAGCCAACTGTTTAAAGACACCAAAAAATTTATAGTCGAGGGCAAACAGGATCCTGGCCAGCTTGATTTTTACAGAAAGGCCACAGACCTGGAAATGAAAAGTATTCATCTTTATACGGATTTATTATTGAAAGCGGAAGATAGTAAGGACAAAGAACTATTTGAATTCCTGATCAAGGAGGAAAAAAAGCATTATGAACTGCTTGATGGTTTGTCTGAAATGCTTAGAAATTCTGAAGAGTGGGTCGAAAATGCTGAATTCGGAGTCAGAAAGGAATATTGATTCCAAGCACTGAAGCGAATTCACCGTGCATATTTTAAGCAGGAAGGGGTAACTAATACATAGATCAGCATGGCAAAAGTACTATAGTCTGATGGAATATAGTCCGTTTGGTTCATTTTAATCAATAGGAGGTGCAACATGAAAAAAACTGTTTCTTTAGTTTTGCTTTGTTTCGTGCTGGTTATGGGATTTACATTTGTAGAGATTCCTGCATATGCAGCCACCGGCACAGAAAGCGAATCTGTTTTTGAGAATATCGATTATCAGAAATCGCCTGAAATCAGGGTGATTCTGGATGGCGAGCAACTCGTTTTCGATGTCAACCCTACAATTGTCCAGGGCAGGACACTGGTGCCGATGAGAGCGATCTTCGAAGCGTTCGGACTGACAGTTAACTGGGATGAAATCAACGGTATCGCCCAGGGGACAACATCAGGAACATCGATATCCTTTACAATTGGCAGTAACAAAGTACTTGTAAACGGAGAAGAAAAAACGATTGATGTTCCCGCAAAAATTATTGATGAAAGAACAATGATCCCGCTCCGATTTCTTTCCGAAAATATGGGGTATCATGTTTTGTGGATCGGCGATTCCAACCTGATTCTACTCAGCAAAAACGATATCATTGAATGGCGATATGATGGCTATGAGACGGTTGAACCGTACAAAGAATATGAAAGCAAATATATTAACGGAGAAAAAACTGCAATAACCAGATATAACGGGATCAATCATCAGGTTAAATTTGTTAATTTGTACAGCGCGGATGGACGTCTGATACCAAATGTGCCGGAATTCAACATACCGCATTACGGCACGGGTTGGTATCTTGTGTCACCTTATGTCGGAAAAACTTATTGGATCGATATCGATCAAGTGATTGGAGTCTATGGAAAGACTGATTTTTATGAACCTGATAGTTTCGCCTCCATCGAAAGCGACTTGATTCGTCAAACTGCAGCCACAGGAAATTACATTAAAGTAAAAATCGAAGAACATTATTTTGATTTGGATGACTGGAACAAGATGGGTGTTCATTCAAATCCGGATCTAAGTGCTGTTATCGACAAGAAATCGCTGGACGGTACCATAATCAAAAGCGATGACACCATATTCAAAGTCACAGTGAATGATCAATACACTGGATTGATATTATTCAGTGATTTGCTGGGACCGCTGCTTAATCCGGAAAAGGGCGATATCTACACAGTCCTGACAAAGGATCCGAGATCGACATTCAAATGGACTGATGATACGTGGCAAAGATTGAAGGGTGAAAATGCATGGACAGGAATGACAAAAGACATGCTGCTCGTTCAAAAGCAAAGTACAGCTGATAAATCGACAAAATTAACCACAAGGTTTTCTGTTTATGAGCTTTGGGTTTACGAGTACGAATATGTGGATTCGGTTTACCTGTTTGATAATGGCATTTTAAGCACGATGTGGTAGTTAAGATACATGTTAACGGGCAGGCAGATTCCGGGCGGAATCGAAAACCTGCCCGTTTTCTTTCGGAACAACTATTTAATCATAAAGGGAGACAGAATGGAAAAATCAGTTAAAAAAGTTATTCTCACAATTTCTGCAGGTTTGTTGCTCCTTTTAGCTTTGATCATTATCAATCAACTGTATCAGATTTTTATGATAACTTCTGCGTTAAACCCGATTTTGGGCAAGATTGTAACGACTTTATTAGGTGTCATTTTTACGGTCATGCTTTTTTTGCCCATCATTGGTTTTGCCAGGCTGCAGAAACCACTGGAAATACCGGATGAATCAGACCAGTCGGCATATCTTTCCTATTTGATGCTTCTGAAAAAGAGATTAGAGAAAAATAAAAATCTGATATCTTCCGGATACCGATTCGACGACACAAAAGATCTGAAAAATCAGATTGAAGAGGCGTTGGAATTGTTGGATAGAGAAGCTTTGAAAGCAATGAACGAAGCTTCATCAACTGTGTTTATAACAACTTCTGTATCACAAAATGGTGCTTTGGACAGCTTTTTCGTACTATTCAGCATATCAAAACTGATATGGAAAATTAGCCATATATATAATCAGAAACCCAACATCAAAGAAATATTTTATTTATATGCAAATGTAGCTGTCACTGTTTTTATGGCCAGGGAGCTTGAAGACCTTGATTTCCTGGATGATGAAATTGAACCGATCATCGATTCTTTGATAGGCGGTACTTTGAGCGCATTTGTACCGGGAGCATCGGCCGTTGCCAGCATTGTTATCAATTCATTGATCCAAGGAACCGCGAATGCTTTTCTTGCTTTACGGGTAGGCGCTATTACTAAACGCTATTCAAGGGCGTTGACAAAAGCAGACCGGAGGACTATTAAAAGATCAGCTACGATTGAATCGGTATCCTTGCTCAGAAAAATAGTGCAGCAAAATTCGGTATCGATTGTTAAAGCGTTTGCAGCCGCGTCCAAAAAAGCCACCATTGACAGAACAATTGATAAAATAAAAACTGGGGCCAGCAAAACCGGAGATTTTGTAAAAGATATTTTTAGCGGCAATAAGGAGAGTGATCAGGTGTGAGGACGGTTTTATTTACGATCATCATGGTATTTCTGTTGGGTATAAGTTTATGCCCGGCGCAGGTTCATGCGTCAGAAACATCGGGATTTGGTGATACCGGCATCAGATTGGTCATAGACGGTCGTGATATTTCTGCATCTGTCGCCCCAATGATCATCAATGCCAGGACAGTGGTACCGGTGCGGGTCATATCCGAAGAACTTGGCGCCGATGTTTTTTGGGATGATCTATCGAGAACGGTTTTTATACAGAAAGGCAATCGTTCTGTTCGGCTTCGAATAGACAAATATCTAGTCGAATATACAGTTGATGGATTAAAAAGTTACGGCTTAAGCGATATAACGCCGAAAATTTATTCAGATCGGACATTTGTACCGCTTAGACTAATCAGCAACGCGTTGGGAGTTGGAATTGACTGGGACGAAATAACTCGAACAGTAAATGTAGATTCGGATACGCCTTCCGATATTGTTTCTTTTTTTAATATGAAATTGGAATCTGTAGCACCCGGACAAGAAATAACCGGAAAGACGAACCTCCGTTCAGCCATACCGGTTCAATACTCAGATAAAGCAGAGTTGCTCAAATATCTGCTTCTGGAACCCGGCTCAGGAAGCGGATTTGTTATAACAAGTGAGAGCAACCCGGAAGAAACTGCTGAATGGCTTCCATCGCTGAATGACAATGGAGACAGAGTGCTGGTGTCCGCCATATATGATGTCAATGGTGCTTTTTTATGCGGCGACGCTCTGCCCGTCAAGGTAAATGTTACGCCTTCTATTGCGTTGACAGGAATGTTCCCTGGTCAGATCATCAATGACGGTATCAGTATCGGAACTATCCTTAATTTTTCGGCTGCCTATATAAAATATGAATTCACGAATACGGATAACGGAAAAATATTTACCACGACCGCGCAGGATCCGGCCGGTCTTTATCGATGGGAACCAAAGACTGAATTTAATGGAAATGTTTCGGTTAAAGCTTATGCTTTCGATGAGAACGATAGGTCTTATGAATCTTCTGTTATGAATGTCCGCGTACAGACTCAGGCCAGGATAACATTGAACGGAATCAGCCCTGGAGAATTGGTCGATAGCCCTGTGAATCTATCGGCATCCAGAAATTTCGAAGTCGTTGAGACGGAATACTGCCTTTTGGATCCTGAAACAGGAAACGAATTAAGTCTCTTTAAAACAGATTACCGAAATTTTACATGGTTCCCGGGAACAGATCTGGCAGGTAAAAAAGAAGTGTACGTGAAAGCAAAGGGTACAGATGGAACTTTATATAGCAGCAGTCCGATACCGATTATCGTTTCGGGGAATCCAAAGCTTCTGATTCAGGGGATCGGACCCAATCAGGTTCTTACGACAACAGGGAATGGAACTACTGGTGTACGATTAAAGGCTATCAGCAATGTACCGTTGAAAATTGTGAAATTTATTGCATCGGATGCAACCACAGGTAAAACAAAAATCCTTGCTGAATTAAGCGACGTCACAAAAGAATTCACATATATGCCGACAGATAATGACTCTGGGAAATGGAGAATCAAGGCAATCGGTACAGGAGAAGGAGGTCTGATTCTGTCATCTGAAGAAGTGCCGTTTACTGTATACGCAGGAAAGATTCATCCGGCTGAACCGCTCACTGATAAAAGCAAATTTCTTGGCCTGGCATCAGATCTTGCAATCAAAGACTGGAGACGTTCAGGTATGTCAGCAGCGCTGCAAACCGCTCAATCGATTCTGGAAACAGGGTGGGGACAAAGTGTTCCGGTGGATAAATATAACGGAAGATTTTCATATAATCTTTTTGGAATCAAGGGAGAAGGTCCTGCCGGTTCAGTCATATCCAACACCTGGGAGGAGTATAATGGCGTATCATATCGTATCGATGCGAAATTTAGGGCATATTATAATATTGCCGAAAGCTGGTCCGATCATAATAACCTTCTGATGACAAAGGAGCGGTATTCCGCTTACAGAGGAGTCATGTACGACAGCACCCTGGGTGCGTGGGCACTGAAAAGAGCCGGCTATGCAACCGACTCCCAATATCCGGTTAAATTAATAAAAATCATTACTCAGTATAATTTGAAAGAACTCGACAGAGTATCCATTTAGCAATGATATGAAAGCAGGTGATCAAAATGTATTTTACAGACAGAAAAGATGCCGGTTTGAAATTGGCTAAGAAATTGCTGCAATATAAAGATAAAGATGTAGTTGTTTTTGCTCTTCCAAGAGGCGGTGTTGTTTTAGGAGTTGAAATCGCAAACGAACTTCATGCGCCGCTGGATCTAATGATTACTAAAAAAATCGGGCATCCGTATAATCCTGAATATGCGATCTGTGCTGTAGGCGAATCCGGCTCTCCCATTTGCAATCCGAGAGAATTGGAGACCGTCGACAAGTTGTGGTTTCATGCAGAAGTTGACAGAATTCGGGGTGAAATAGAAAGAAGAAAAGAAGCTTATCATATCAGAAATATCGGCACTCCGCCCGGTTCGCTAAAAGGGAAAATAGCAATTCTTGTTGATGACGGTGTTGCCACCGGTCTGACTATGAAAGCTGCGATCTATGAAGCCCGACTGAGAAATCCGGAAAAAATAGTGGTAGCAGTACCGGTTACGCCATCGGATACGGCGGAAGAATTAAAAGTTGAAGCTGACGAACTGGTTTCTGTACTGATCGACGAAAATTATCTGGGCGCAGTCGGTGCATATTATATGAATTTCTATCAGGTAGATGATAAAGAAGTTCTGGATTTATTAAGCCAGGTAAAAATAGGGCATGACTCAAAAATGTAATAATCAGGTAATTAAAAATATTCTGATAAATATATTGACAAAATGATTTTCATGTAATATTATAAAGACACTTAAAGAAAAGGGAAACCTGAGTAAGTAAGCCGCTCCGAAAAGCCGTTAGCCAATGACAGTAGTATTACCCTGAAAGGTAAGAAATGTTGAGGCTAAAGATGTTATTAAAGGTTTGATCTTGATGGTCAAATCAAATAAAACAGAAAAAACGGAAACTTGAGACAATGATAGAAATATCTGAATGATAGTATCAGATGATCAAGTTAGGGGTAGTCAAGAAAGGAGGACGTACGCCATTGTGGTACACCTCAAGAAAAGGGTAGGCAGATTTCTAACGAAATCGGAAGCCTGCCTCTTTTCATTTTTGACGTTTACAATTCACTAGAATTGGTATAAATATAGTAACTTCATATAGCTAATAATTAGTTTCTATATCAGTCAGGAGGGATATCATGAAATATGAACTGGTTAAAGACTTTCCGAACCCAATAATATTTGAAGAGCAAGAACCATGCATATCACTTTATCAGACCACCTATCGCCACTCGCCGGAAAGTCAGCAAAATATGATCATGTTCAAAAATCTGCTTCAGAAAGTCGAAGATGAGCTTGGTCAGAAATATAGAAAAGCTGAAATTCTGGCTATGATGGAAGCCCTATATGAATTAAAAAGTGACAAAGGGTTTTGGGAAAATTCACTCGACAGCGTTGCGGTATTGGCCAATCCAAATAAATGTATTGTTTACAAACTGGTCATCCCGGTTCAGAATCTTGCTGTTGTTTCGGACAGTTTTCACATAAAGCCTTTGATTAGAGCATTCCAGACAGCCGATCAGTATCATGTTCTCAGCTTGAGCGGAAGTGTATTTTCGCTCTTTGAGGGGAATCAATATGGTCTAAAAGAAATCGAGTTCCCTGAAGATATCTCAACCAATATCAAGGATATACTGGGTCGTGAACATACCGGTGGTTTTCTGAACCATTCGCCATATAGAGGGGAAGGCGGCAACGCGATGTTTCACGGACAAGGGGGCAAAAAGGACGAGGTCGATCTGGATATGGAGAAATATTTCCGCTATGTCGATAAAGCGATAACAAAAAATTATTCCTTGCATAGCAAACTTCCTGTTGTATTAGTGGCTCTCGCCGAGCATCAGGGTTTATTCAGAAAAATAAGTGACAATCCATATCTGCTTAAAGAAGGCATCAAAGCATACAGCGACTCACTTGCAACAGACCAGCTAAAAGAAGAAACCTGGAAACTGATCAAGCCAATATTTGAACAAAAGACTAATAAAATTATTGAGTCTTATGAAACAGCAAAATTGGATTCCCAAGCCTCCGATAATATAACCAAAATTGCCGGCGCTGCAGCTGAAAAGAAGATTAAAACCCTTTTTGTTGAAGCCGATAAAATAATACCCGGTAAATTTTATGAAGAAAGCGGGCGCTTGGAATTCGGAGATTTTGATAATCCGGAATACGGAGACATGCTGGATAACCTGATCAAATATGTAATCAAAAATAAAGGTGAAGTGATCGTGCTTCCAAAAGAAAGCATGCCAACCGATACAGGTATAGCAGCTGTTTTCAGATTTTGATTTCATCGATTAAAAAGTTGTTAACCGGCCATTTATGGCCGGTTTTTTAAAATTATGATATGTTATAATAAGAATATTAACCGAAAGGAGGCAATCAGATGAAAATAGAAATAATAAAGGGCGATATTACTAGGATGAATGTGAATGCGATTGTTAATGCCGCTAATACGTCTCTTTTAGGTGGCGGAGGTGTAGATGGAGCAATTCATCGTGCAGCAGGACCGATGCTTTTGGAAGAGTGTCGTGCTCTAAACGGATGTAAAACTGGCGAAGCTAAAATGACAGGGGGATATAATTTGCCGGCAGGTCATGTCATCCATACACCGGGCCCTATCTGGCGAGGCGGAGAGCATAATGAAAGCAGTCTTCTTGCCAATAGCTATTATAATAGTCTGCTGATAGCTGAAAATGCAGGTTTTAAAACAATCGCTTTTCCTTCAATCAGCACCGGAATATATAGTTTTCCCTTGGATCAGGCAGCTGAAATCGCAATCAAAACCATTTCTGAATTTATGAAAACAGCAAAGAATATAGAAACGGTTACCATGGTTTGTTTCGATGACCGCACAAAAGAAGCATACGAAAAAGCATTAAAGAATATTGAGAGGTAAATTACTGTTGGGAATCTGTTATATTGTCGGAGCCGGCAATTTTGAGAATATTACCATAAACCCTTCACCAGAAGATTATATTATCGCTGCCGATAATGGCTTTTCATATTTAAAAAGCCTTGAGATCAAACCCGATGTACTTATAGGGGATTTTGACTCTCTGGAAACAATACCGGAGGATGAAAACATCGTAAGGCATCCTGTGGAAAAGGACGAAACGGATATGATGCTTGCTATGAAAGCCGGCCTCGACCTGGGATATCAAAGGTTTGTAATTTACGGCGGTCTTGGAGGAAGGCTGGATCATACCTATGCGAACATTCAGATGCTCGTATATTTATCTGCAAAAGGAGCAAGAGGATATTTAATAGACGGCACCCGAATTGTCACTGCTATTACAAATGAAGAATTGGTTTTCAAAACAGACAAGGAAGGCATCTTATCTGTTTTTTGCGCTGGAGATAAGGCAAAAGGAGTCAATTTGAAAGGTCTCAAATATGAGTTGATCAATGCAGTACTGACAAAGGATTTCCCGTTAGGTGTAAGCAACGAGTTTTTGGGATATGAAAGTTCCGTTTCTGTTGAAGAGGGATCTCTTATTATTATGTGGTCAGACTCGTCATTTCATATAGACGATATTATATAAAACTAATGAATCAAGCACAGGCAATCAATTGGCAGGAGGAAAAAAACATGAAAAAATCAGATAGTACACTCGAACTGGATAAAATGATGGCCAATGTAAAAGGAAAATCACCGGTTATTCATTGTATTACCAATTATGTAACAGTTACTGCATGTGCCAATATTTTACTGGCAAGCGGAGCTTCACCGATCATATCTGATGATGAGAGGGAAGCGGAGGAAATAACCGCTCTTTGCCAGGGGTTGATCATTAATATCGGAACTTTAAATAAGAATACAATTCAATCCATGTTTATTGCCGGAAAGAAAGCAAATGAATCTGGCAACCCGGTAGTTCTGGATCCTGTCGGTGCGGGCGCATCCGGTCTGCGAACCGAAACCGCATTGAAACTTATCAATGAAATAAAATTTACCGCAATAAGAGGAAACTATTCGGAAATCAGAGCTATAGCCGCCGGCAGCATCATACCGTCTGACGCCATCGATGAGAATCACGAAAATTCAGGCGACGATCATCTTGGTGATGCCATAAAAACCGCAAAAAAATTAGCTAAAAAAACTGGTTCTATCATTATTATAACCGGTGCAATTGATATCGTAACTGATGGGAAGAGAACATTCTTAATCAGAAATGGCCATCCGATGATGTCATGGATCACCGGTAGTGGATGTATGCTATCGACGCTTCTGACTGCTTATCTGACTGCAAACAAAGAAAATCTGATTGAAGCCGCGGTTGCATCGGTATGCGTAATGGGTATCTGCGGACAAAATGCCTTCAAAAGGATGAAAAAAAATGTGGATGGTAATGCTTCCTACAGCAACTATTTAATAGACGCGGTTTGCCTGTTGGATGGCGTCAATCTGCTGCTGGAGGCAAACTACGAAGCCAAATAAATACGTCACTCTGACAATTTTTTAACTTATAAAATCCTAGTAAATTTGTTTTACTTTACTAAGTCTCTATTATATAATGTTGAAGTGAAAATTTCTCATGGAGAAAGTGTAGTTTAGAAAAATTTATAAGTAGTGTACGAAAATTATTTTCGCTAAGGAGGGTGACAATTTGAAATTCAACAAGTTAGCGCACATCGTTTTGCTGGCTTCTGTTTTGGTGCTATCATGTTTCGGGATAGCATTCGGGGCAGAAGAAAATAGCATTGGTAATACTTTACCATTCTTCAGCATCATACCATTTGTGGGTATGCTGCTCTCAATTGCAATTATCCCGCTTATTAAAGGTGAATGGTGGGAAACGCACAGATGGCAGGTTGTACTTGTCTGGTCATTATGTTTTTTGGTTCCTTTTGCGGTAGAGTATGGCACGAACACCGCATTTATTCAACTTCTGGAGACTATGATTCTCGATTATGTACCGTTTCTCGCTTTGATATTCAGTTTATATGTGGTAGCTGGCGGATTATGTCTTAGGGGTACTCTGACCGGTTCTCCAAAGGTTAATCTGATTATGCTTCTGATAGGGACCTTCCTTGCTAGCTGGATCGGCACGACAGGGGCAAGTATGGTCATGATCAGGCCACTTTTAAAAGCAAATGCATGGAGAAGTAAAAAAGCCCATGTTTTTATCTTCTTCATTTTTATGGTTTCTAATCTGGGCGGCAGTCTTACTCCGGTAGGCGATCCTCCTTTATTCCTTGGATTCCTGCGTGGTGTCCCTTTCTTCTGGACATTGAAATTACTGCCGATGATGTTGCTTAATACAGTGATTCTTTCCATAGTGTTTTTCATTATTGATTCCCGTCACTATAAAAAAGATATGGCAGCGGGAATTATACCGCCGGATTCGCACAATTTGAATTTTGCAAAAGAGCCGCTTAAGCTTGACGGAATGCAGAACCTGATCTATTTGCTGATGATCGTAGGATCTGTCATATTAGCCGGCATGTTGGCGATGCAGCCTTCATTTGCTGACTTGGCCACCGGAGAATTATACGGTATTCGAATTTACGATGAGGTCACAATGCCATATACTTTCATCATTCAAATTGCAATTATGCTTGTAGCGGCATTTCTTTCAACAAGAACCACTAAGAAACAAATCAGAACCGATAATAATTTCAACTATGGCGCTATTATCGAAGTCGGCACGCTATTTGTCGGTATTTTTATTACCATGATCCCGGCGTTGGCTATACTGAATGCAAGAGGATCTGAGCTTGGGCTGGTAGATCCATGGCAATTCTTCTGGGCTTCCGGAGCACTTTCCAGTTTCCTGGACAATGCACCTACTTATCTCGTCTTCATGACAACGGCTGCTTCATTGGGCCTTCCAGGTGTTGCAACCACTGTTGGATCGGTTGCACCAGCATTGCTTCTTGCTGTATCTGCAGGATCGGTGTTCATGGGTGCCAATACCTATATCGGAAACGCTCCGAACTTTATGGTAAAATCCATTGCAGAAGATAACGATGTCAAGATGCCTAGTTTCTTTGGGTACATGGGATGGTCATGCTGCATATTGATTCCAACGTTTATACTTGACACATTCATATTCTTTCTATAAAATTTATCTGACTTAAAATGAATTGACTACCGAAAAAATATGAGAAATTTTCTGTCCGGGGAACGACTGAGACGTTCCCCGGACAATATTCGGGGGCGTAGCTTAGTTGGGAAAGCGCTGCGTTCGCAACGCAGAGACCGGGGGTTCGAATCCCCCCGTCTCCACCACTCATAGGCCGAAAGGTCTATTTTTATTGAAGAAATTAAATAGATCTATGAATAGATTCAACACAGGAGGTTATGATGAAGTTCAGTTGGAGCACTCTGAGAGTAAAAAATCTCGAAGCATCGATCCGGTTCTATAACGATGCGCTCGATCTTCAGGTTGTAAACAGATTCAAGGGAGGACACGGTGTCGAAATTGCATTTTTAGGGGATGGGGATACTAAAATTGAGCTGATTTGCGATGGATGCGATAGAGATACAAAGGTCGGAGAAGATATATCCTGGGGTTTCGAAGTAGAATCTTTGGAAGATGTGATGGCCCTCCTTAAAGAAAAAAACATACCGATTGTCAGTGGCCCTGTTCAGCCGTCTCCTAATATAAAATTTATATTTATCCATGATCCGGACGGCATGAGGATCCAACTCGCCGAGCATATATAAAGGTTTATCCAAGTCCCATCATAATTAAATTTGTCTTGAATAAAGATAGCCACCAGTTGACGACTGTCGAAATAGATATTCTATGACTTGACGGTCGTTTATTCATTAGTATCGGATCCATAAGTAAAAATACATATTCCATAAAGATTTTCTTGTGTTTGAAGGGGGATTATAATTGCACGCGCAGCATATAGTCAATTTAACTAACAACATAAATGATACCGCGCTTATTTTTGAAGGCGGCGGTATGAGGGCTAGCTATACGGCAGGTTTTCTGAATGTTCTGCTGGAAAATCAAATATATTTTGATTATGCCGCCGGTATTTCTGCCGGATCCAGCCATTGCGTCAATTACATCTCAAGAGATATAGAACGTTCGAAAAAATCTTTTGTTGAATTGGTTAAGGACCCTCAATTTGGAGGATGGGGTTCGTTTTTGAAAGGGGAAGGTTTTTTTCGCTCAGAATATATTTATGAGAAGACTCCGCTGCCTGGTGAAGCACTTCCTTTTGACTTTGAAACATTTCGTCTTAATCCGGCAAGGCTTCGCATTGGCGCATTTGACAGTATTTCCGGAACTATGGATTATTTCTCAAAAGAAGATATCAAAAACCTGGAATGTCTGATGAAAATTGTAAGGGCATCTTCTTCCATGCCGATTTTTATGCCTCCTACATCTATGAATGGAAAGCTCTATGTGGACGGAGGGCTTGGAGGAGGAATCCCACTGGAAATTGCCAGGCAAGATGGGTTTCATAGATTTTTTGTTGTGTTGAGCCGACCAAAAGGTTACAGAAAATCTCCGGCTGGATTACAAGGATTGTTTAAGGCATATTACAGAAGATATCCTGTTGTCGCTGAAGCCATGATGAAGCGCCATATAATCTATAATAAGACTCTTGACGAGCTTTGCGAGCTGGAAGCAGAAGGAAGGGCGTTCCTGGTATATCCGGATATTATGCCTGTATCGAGTCGCGAAACCGATTATTTCAAGCTTAAGAAAAGTTATCAAAATGGCTATCAACAGGGCAGGAGAGATTTGTGTCAATGGAAAGCATTTTTAGAAATAAATTAAGCCAAATAAATGTTCGATTAATTCTTGGAATAGTGTATAATTATATCTACAATTATTAAATATGATAAGGATTATTGATTATATGGCAGGAATAAAAACACAACTCCACATGATCGTGGTTGTAGTCCTGGTTGTAATAACTATACCTTCCGCATTTGTCTATGCGCAGATAGAAACAACTGCGGGTCCTACTCTTTTTCAGAATATCGATTATGCGAAATCAACATCTATAAGGGTCAACATCGACGGTAAACAATTATCTTTTGAAGTTGCGCCCATCATCATAAATGGCAGAACACTGGTCCCCATGAGGACTGTGTTCGAGGCTTTTGGGCTGTCCGTAAAATGGGATGAGCTGAGTAAAACCGCTTCTGCAACTGATGCAGCCAACTCGGTTTCTTTTACAATCGGCAGTACCAACGCTCTCGTCAACAATCAGGAAAAGCAATTAGATGTGCCGGCAGAAATTTATAAAGGTTCAACCATGATCCCTTTAAGGTTCCTTTCAGAAAACCTTGGATATCATGTCGTTTGGATTGCCCGATCCAATTTGATTCTGATCAGCAAGGCCGATATCATTGAATGGCGACCTGAAGGTCATGAATATATAGCTCCATATTATGAATATGAGATCAAGTATATAAACGGGATAAAAACCGATGAAAAAAGATATACAGGGAACACCTGGGTTCCTGCAAATCAAACAGAAAGTATCAATAACCCCGATGTCAGATTTGATTTGAAATATACCCTGTATCAACGTACATTTACCTATTTTCTTGCGAATTATTCTTTAGTGATTCGACAAGGCCCTTCTGAAACCTCTAGTGTCGTTGCAAAGCCAACCAAAAACGAAAAATTCGATTACATCGACACAGTCAGTAATAGCGGACTATGGTACCATGTGACCTGGTACCATAACGGAAAAAACTATATTGGCTACGTAAAAGCCAATTCCGTTACAAAAAGAATCTTCAGACTGGAAAATATGCTTGCCAACGTCATGAAAGCCGAATTTGAATGGTCAAAAGGAAATATTGCCCATATCGACAATTATTGGAATAACAACGGATATGCACCTTTATATCACGGCGGCACATTTGATCAGTTCGGTAATCGCAGAAGTCAAAGCGCTCCCGGCTACTATGATATAAATGATAAGACAGAATTTATCTATATTACGGATGGGAGTCTTATCAGAACACTCACCAGAGTAGGTGATTATACAAAATCCGAGCTTGTAAAAAACGGCAACATTTTTTATATACCGAACAAATATATAGAGACTCGCAATATGAGCGAATCCTTAAAAAAGGCCATTGTCATAGATAGAAAAAATCAAAATGAAGCGGTCTTCGAAAAAACAGAATCCGGATGGAAGATCATCTCATATACGCTGGCTACTACCGGTGCCGACGGAGAATATCAGCAGCCGACACCCCTGGGATACTTTTATGCAATAGAGAAACGTGACAGATTTCTGTACTATGAGGATGGAACAACAACAATACAAGGTTATGCTCCATATGCCATTCGATTTTCAGCAAGTTCATATGTACATGGAGTGCCGGTAGACTGGCAATATGACCCGCAGGGTAACCAGATTGATCCCGGCATTCAGGAATACTCAAAAACGATCGGTACTGTGCCGCTTTCCCATCGATGCGTCCGGAATTATACCTCTCATGCAAAATTTCTATATGATTGGTATACGGCCGGAGAGACTGCGGTGCTGGTGATCGAGTAATGGGATTTTTCTTCTTCATGCATACAACCATCGAAGAATAAAATCCAAACCGGCGCTGTAATAGCCTGAAAAATTCATAATTTTAGCAGAAATGCACCTTTCTGTGCTCGTATCTTGCGGGCAGGGAGAGGTGCATTTTAATGTCTTTCTATTTTAACAAAAGGCAAGTAAACGAATCCTCAATGGGTATAAATATATTTAATAAGGGCAGAGGAGGTCGTTTTTATGCAAAATTACAATCATTTAATGGTGACGGCAGAAAAGCTTCGCAAAGTCTGCGACTGTGAAAATGAGCTCAGTTTATACGATCCTACAAGTGCAACCAGCCCATATGACACCGGAATCGGACAGGATAGAGCCGTGCGCTCTTTGTATTTCGGACTTTCAATGAATGCACCCGGTTATAATATCTATGTCTCCGGCGCACAAGGCACGGAGAAAAACACCTATACCCAGGCTGTCGTATCGAAAATGGCACTGAACGGCCCTATACCCTATGACTGGTGCTATATCAACAATTTTGAAGAACCGGAAAAACCGATTGCCATCTCTCTGCCCGCAGGAGAAGGCCGAATCTTACGTAACGATATGGATGAGCTTGTAGAAAATCTCAAGATTGCAATTCCAAAAGCATTTGAAGGGACTGTATATGCTCAGCAAAAGGACGAAATCGTGCAGTCGGCTCAGAAAAAAATGGATCAGCTGATACAGATTTCTAAACAGGAAGCGGCGGAGGCAAATTTCAATGTTCATTTTATCATCCCGGATTTCATGCTGATCCCGTTGAAAAACGGCGAGCCGATTTCTAGAGAAGAATATGAAAAGCTTGAACAGCAAGAACAGAAGGAAATCGATGAAAAAGGTAAAAAACTCAGAAAAAGGCTGAATGATATCCTGCACGAAAGTCAGATGCTGGATAATCAGGTCAGGAATGATATTATTGACCTGGATCAGAAGACAACCGCCATAGCAGCGGCTACATATATAGAAAAATTGAAAGACAAGTATGCTAAATATCCGCGAATCATCGAATATCTTGTGGCGGTTCTGAAGAATATTGAAGAAAAACATGAAATTTTTCAAAACCCCGAACCGGAAGAAAACGAGTTTTCATTCAATATTGCAGGAAAAGAATCGGCTTTATTTGCTCCCTATAAAGTAAATTTGTTTGTGAACAATGAAAAAACCATAGGTTCTCCTGTTATCTTTGAGCCGACCCCAAATTATTACAATTTATTCGGAAAAATCGAATATGAAAGTCAGGTTTTCGTAATCAGCACAAATCTTACGATGATTAAGCCGGGTGCGATCCATAAAGCAAATGGCGGATATTTGATTCTTGAGGTCAATGATGTACTGAATGAACCGTTTTCCTGGAATACCCTCAAAAATATCTTGAAATATGGTCAGGCTATTATGGAAAATATCGGGGAGCAATACAGGCTTGTGCCAACTGTCGGACTCAAACCGGAGTCTATACCGCTCAATGTTAAAATCATATTAATCGGATCTCCATATATTTTTGAACTTCTCTACGAATTCGATGAAGATTTCAAGAAATTATTTAAGGTGAAGGTGGATTTTAGCGATGAAATGCAGAGAACGCCTGAAAATATTAAAATGTATGTATCGTACACCAGCTGGTTATGCAATCAGAAAAAACTTTTACCTGTTGATCGAACAGGTCTTGGCAAAATCATTGAATACGGCTCAAGGTTAGCTGAAGATCAAAATAAACTGACAACAAAATTCAGTGAAATATCGGATCTTATTTATGAAGCTTCAGCTGTTGCAGCAGGAAATGGTTCCGAATCGGTCAAAGCAGAACACATAGATGCGGCCATCAAAGAAAAAAAATATAGGCTGGACCGAATCGAAGAAAAAATCCGAGAAGAAATGACCCGGCAAAATATTTTAATAGAAACCTCCGGAAGCAAAACAGGCCAGATTAACGGCCTTTCAGTGATTGAAATTGATGGACATATCTTTGGAATCCCATCCAGAATAACTGCAAGAACTTATGCGGGGCACGACGGTATTATCGATATTGAGCGCGAAGCAGAGATGAGTGGCAACATCCATACGAAAGGTGTTTTGACGCTCATAGGATTTCTTGGTGGAAAATTCGGCAGGAAAAAGCAGATGAGTCTAACAGCACAGATCACTTTCGAGCAAAATTACCTGGGAGTCGAAGGTGACAGCGCTTCCAGCACAGAACTTTATTGCATTATATCCAGTATTTCCGGAGTGCCGCTCAAGCAGGGCGTCGCCGTGACAGGATCCGTTGATCAGCATGGCTTCATTCAGCCTATAGGTAATGTGACGCAGAAAATTGAAGGATTTTTCGATTTATGTGAACAAAAGGGATTGACCGGTGATCAGGGCGTTATTATTCCGGTACAAAACATCACGAATCTTATGTTGAAAGACGAAGTGGTTGCAGCGATAAATGATCAGAAATTTCATATATACGCTATTCATAACGTCGATGAAGGGATAGAACTGTTGACAGATCTGCCGGCGGGCAACTTGGAGAAGGGCGGTAAATATACGAAAAACAGTGTCTACTATCTCGTAGAGAAGAAACTAGAAGAATTTAACAAGGGTTTGACGCCGGTTGCTATTGACAGCCACAATGCTCGATGATAATATTAAAAAAATGAATAGAATCTTCAGGGCAGGGTGAAAGTCCCTACCGGTGGTACAGCCCACGAGCCGCGAGGTATGATTCGGTGAAACTCCGAAGCCGACAGTATAGTCTGGATGGAAGAAGATGAGACTGTTTCGAACGGTTTTTTGTTTTATTTTATCATTTAAGATGCTCTGGATACTATTCCGGAGCATTTTTTATTCTTAAATACATTGGTTCAACACATGAAGGAGATCATGTTAATGTCTCATGAATCATTTATGCAGATCGCATTGGACGAGGCAATAAAAGGCTGTGGATGGGTGAATCCGAATCCGATGGTGGGTGCGGTCATCGTCAAGGATGGCGAGATCATCGGAAAAGGCTATCATGAAAGATATGGCCGACCTCACGCTGAAAGGAATGCTATTGCAGCTTCATCAGAAAACGTATCGGGTTCAACCCTTTATGTAACATTGGAGCCATGCTGCCATTACGGAAAAACTCCGCCTTGTACAGATGCGATTATAGAAAACGGCATATCAACTGTCGTCATAGGCTCGGTAGATCCGAATCAGAAAGTTGCAGGCAAAGGAATTAAAATTCTTCAGGATCACGGAATCAACGTTGTGGTCGGCGTGCTGGAAGAAAAATGCATCGACATCAATGAAGTTTTTTTCCATTATATTCAAAGTGGTAAGCCATTTTTATCGATGAAATACGCCATGACTATCGATGGTAAAATCGCAACCAGCTCCGGAAAATCCAAATGGATCACGGATGAAACGGCAAGAGCGCATACCCATGCATTGCGACATCGTTATTCGGCAATCATGGTGGGAATAGGCACGGTACTTCAGGATGATCCTTTATTGACCTGCCGGTTACCAGATTGCAGGAATCCGATAAGAATCATCTGCGACAGCAATTTACGCATACCTGAAAATTCGCAGATAGTAAAAACTGCAGCTGAGATTGAAACTTATATCGCAACCGTTGCTCCGGATATTGAAAAAGCTAACCGTCTCAAAGAAAAAGGGGTCCGCATTATCCATACAGACCAGAAAGACGGACGTGTCAATCTAACTCAACTGATGGATTTTCTGGGAGAAAATAAAATCGACAGTGTTTTACTGGAAGGTGGAGCCGGCCTTCACGCGGCGGCACTAAAAAGCGGAATCGTAAACAAAGCTTATGTTTATATCGCACCGAAGATATTCGGCGGAAGCAACGCTAAAACTCCCGTTGGGGGTGCCGGTATTGATGATCCCAAGGATGCAGTCCGGCTGTATAAAGGTTCCTGCTCGATGCTGGGTGACGATTTTTTACTTGAATTTTATTTGAAATGAGGTGACCAATGTTTACTGGGATTATTGAAGAAACCGGAGAAATCATATCAAATCAAAAGGGAGCGAAATCAGCTGTTCTGACGATAAAAGGAGACTTGATTTTCTCTGACCTGAAACTCGGAGACAGCGTGGCGGTCAACGGGGTATGTCTTACTGTGGCTGATTTGACAAACCATCAGTTTAAGGCGGATGTTATGAACGAAACTCTGAGCCGCAGCAATCTCGGGATGCTTCAAACAGGAAGCAAAGTTAATCTGGAGCGTGCCATGAGAGCAGATGGAAGATTCGGAGGACATATCGTATCCGGGCATATTGACGGAACGGGTCGAATAACCGGTATCAGAAAGGATGATAATGCGGTTTGGATCACCATCTCGGCTCCGGAAAACATCTTGCGATATATCATTGAAAAAGGATCTGTAGCAATTGACGGCATCAGTCTCACAGTTGCTAAAATATCCGATAACGATTTTTCAGTGTCTGTTATTCCCCACACGGGAAAATCCACTACGTTATTATCAAAAAATCTCGGATCAACGGTCAATCTGGAAAACGACATCATTGGTAAATACACTGAAAAGCTCTTGAAAATACGAGATGAAAAAAACACACACGAAAATGGCATCACATATGAATTCTTGATGAAAAATGGATTCTAAGAAATAGAGGTGAAAGAAATGTTTAAATTCAACACAATTGACGAAGCTCTGGAAGAACTGAGAAACGGCAAAATAATTCTTGTGACGGATGATGAGGATCGTGAAAACGAAGGCGATTTTATTTGCGCCGCACAATTTGCCACTACGGAGAATGTAAATTTCATGGCGACCTATGGAAAAGGCCTGATTTGCATGCCGATGGGTGAATCATTGGTCCAAAAACTTCAAATTCCGCAAATGGTTTCTTATAATACCGATAATCACGAAACTGCATTTACTGTATCGATTGATCATATTGATACAACGACAGGGATATCGGCTGCCGAAAGGTCGGTTACCGCATTGAAATGCGTTGAAGATGATGCAAGGCCTGAAGATTTCAGAAGGCCCGGACACATGTTTCCTTTATTGGCCAAAAAGAACGGCGTTCTTGAACGAAACGGCCATACCGAAGCAACTGTTGATCTGATGAGGATGGCCGGCCTCAAGGAATGCGGCCTGTGCTGCGAAATCATGAGAGAAGACGGCACCATGATGCGAACCCCCGAACTGATTCAATTAGCGCAGGATTTCGATCTGAAATTTATCACCATCAAAGCGCTTCAGGAATACAGAAAGAAACATGACAAGCTGGTAGAATGCGTTGCAGTAACAAAAATGCCGACCAAATACGGGAAATTTACCGCCTATGGCTATATTAACAAGCTCAACGGAGAGCATCATATCGCGCTGGTTAAGGGCGATATTGGCGATGGGAAGGATATACTATGCCGCGTACACTCCGAATGCCTGACAGGCGATGTGTTTGGCTCTTCCCGGTGCGATTGCGGGGAACAGTTTGCTGCAGCCATGAAGCAGGTCGAAAAAGAGGGAAGGGGAATTGTTCTTTACATGCGCCAGGAAGGTCGCGGTATAGGCCTGATTAATAAACTCAGAGCCTATGAGCTACAGGATCAAGGGATGGATACGGTGCAGGCTAACATTGCGCTGGGCTTTGAGGAAGATCTTCGGGAATATTATATCGGTGCTCAGATCCTTAGAGATTTAGGGGCCAAAACATTGAGGCTGCTGACGAATAACCCGCAGAAAGTGTATGGCTTATCAGATTTTGGTTTAGAAATCGTTGAGCGTCTACCGATTCAGATGGAGGCAACCGAACATGATGCCTTCTACCTCAAAACAAAACAGGAAAAAATGGGACATATATTGAATTATTAATAAAAAAAGGAGATAATAGGATGAAAGTTTATGAAGGAAAATTAGTATCTGAAAACGTTAAGATCGGTATTGTGGCTGCACGATTCAATGAATTCATTGTTTCGAAATTGTTGTCGGGTGCGTTGGACGGATTGAGCCGCCATAACGTGAATGATGAAGATATTGAAATCGCATGGGTACCCGGAGCTTTTGAGATTCCGCTGGTCGCCTCAAAGATGGCCGCAAGCGGCAAGTATGATGCGGTGATTTGTCTGGGAGCGGTCATTCGCGGAAATACATCTCACTATGATTATGTTTGTAGCGAGGTTTCCAAGGGTATAGCCAATGTAATGCTTAAAACAGACATACCGGTCATGTTCGGTGTCCTGACAACAGAAAATATTGAGCAGGCTATCGAAAGGGCAGGTACAAAAGCAGGGAATAAAGGATATGATTCCGCCATTTCCGCAATTGAAATGGTCAACCTGATCCGGGAAATGAAGATCTGAAATAATGCTTAAGGGGGTACGTGGATGGATAAAGAGAGAATCAAAAGTGCAGTGAGGGACATTTTAATTGCAATCGGGGAGAATCCCGATCGGGAAGGGCTCTCTGGAACTCCGGAAAGAATTGCAGATATGTACGAAGAAATTTTTTCGGGATTAGGGGCAGATCCGGAAAAATGTCTGGAAATACATTTTCAGCAGGAAAAATATGAAGAACTGGTTTTGGTGAAGGACATTCCTTTTTATTCCATGTGTGAACACCATATGGTTCCGTTCTTTGGGAAAGCTCATATCGGATATTTGCCGAAGAGCGGAAAATTAACAGGATTAAGTAAACTGGCGCGTGTACTGGAGGTTTATTCTAAAAGACCGCAGCTTCAGGAAAGGCTGACCGGAGATGTGGCTGATTCGATTATGAAAAAGCTTGAACCATATGGTGTAATAGTAGTGATAGAAGCCGAGCATATGTGTATGACCATGCGGGGGATCAAAAAAGCCGGCTCGAAAACGTTGACTTCTGCTGTACGGGGCGTTTTCGAAACCGATGCCAAGGCAAGAGCAGAAGCGCTTTCCATGATCAATAACGGAAGATAGGAATTATATGCATAGTCAGGGGATACGGCTAAACAGAATAGAATCTAAAATGAAATTCGGAAACCACAGTATTACCTGGGGCGAAAGAACCTATATTATGGGGATACTGAACGTTACTCCGGATTCATTTTCTGATGGTGGGGACTTCTTTTCTGTGGATCAAGCGGTTGCCCACGCAAAGGAAATGATCGCGGAAGGTGCGGATATCATTGACATCGGAGGTGAATCATCCAGGCCGGGACATCAGAAAATATCGCTGGAAGAAGAACTCGAAAGAGTGATACCTGTTATTGAGAGACTTTCAAATGAGACAAATGCCATTCTTTCTCTGGATACCGTCAGGTCTGAAGTTGCGTATCGGGGAATTGAGGCAGGAGTGCATATACTGAACGATATCTGGGGTCTGCAGAAGGACGGTGAAATGGCATGCATCGCCTCAAAATACAGGGTTCCGGTCATTATTATGCACAATCAGCATGGGACGAATTACCAGGATGATATCATTTGCGAACTGATCTCATTTTTCCGTAAATCCATCGGGATCGCAGTGAATGCTGGTATCCCTGAAAATATGCTGATATTGGATCCCGGAATCGGGTTTGGCAAAACGCCGGAACAAAATGTTGAAGTGATGAGCCGCCTCAATGAAATTAAATCGCTTGGATTTCCTATCCTTCTTGCTGCTTCCAGAAAAAGTACTTTGGGGCTGATACTTGACCTGCCGCCCAAAGAAAGAATGGAGGGGACCTTAGCCACAACTGTATTGGGGATCGTTCAAGGGGTTGATATGGTCAGAGTGCATGATGTGAAAGAAAATCTGCGGGCCGCCAGGGTAGCGGATGTATTGGTAAGGGGAAATTCTTTTGGATAAGATCACCTTGGGTAATATCAGTTCGGATAAAATCACGATGAAGAATCTGGTCTTTTTTGGCCGGCATGGGGTATTAGCTGATGAAGCCATATATGGGCAAAACTTTATTGTGGATGCGACCCTATTCCTCGATTTGAGAAAGGCCGGACAGTCGGACGATTTAAACACGACCGTCAGTTATAGTGAAATCTATGAACTGATCCGTACTGCTGTTGAGGAAGAAAGATTTCAGCTGATAGAAGCTTTAGCGGAACAAATATGCGGTCAAGTTCTGTCATACAGTGAAAAAATTAAGAGAATTGAAGTGACAGTAAAAAAAACGGAAGCGCCGGTGTATGGTGATTTTGAATATTTCGGAGTTACTTTAATAAGAGAAAATATCAAAGCCTCCGGCGAAGGATTCTCAAACGAAAAAATATTTCTGAGCCTGGGCAGCAATGTCGGAGACAGAGAAAATAATTTAAACCAGGCTTTGCTGATGTTGGGAGAGTCTGTCAATATTGTCAACAGGTCTTCTTTCTATGAAACTGAGCCGGTTGATTATATTTTTCAGGATCGTTTTCTGAATATGGTGATCGAAATCCAGACTTCGCTTCAGCCGGCAGAACTTCTTAAATTTCTGCAAACGATCGAAAAAAGAATGGGGCGGGAAAAGACGATACGTTTCGGCCCAAGAAATATAGATATCGACATACTTCTTTATAAAGATACTGTTTACAATATGGAAGAACTGACCATACCGCATCCCAGAATGAAAGAAAGGGGCTTTGTACTGATACCTTTACATGAAATAGATCCGCTGCTCCATATTGATGGCCGGTCAGTCGAAGATCTGATTATGGCGCTGGATCATAGAGAAGATGTAAAATGGTCTTCAAAAAGAATTGATAGAATCATAAAGGATGATGATTTTATCAAATATATGGGTTATAATGAAAAACACGAAATCGTCAGGATATTCTGCCATCATGATATGGCTCATTTAATGGATGTATGCAGAGAAGCATGGATCATAAAGCTCGAAAACCATTTCGGGCTTTCGAAAGATGTGATTTATGCTGCCGGCTTATTGCATGATGTGGGCAGATGGATGGAATATGATTTCGGTCAGGATCATGCCGATGCCAGCGCTGAACTGGCGGAAGCCATACTGGAGCATTGCATGTTTTCAATAGACGAAAAACATCGTATCATCAATTCAATTTCCAACCATCGAAAAAATGAAAACCATGATGAACTCAGTCGAGTATTGTATACGGCTGATAAGCAGTCCCGCTTCTGTCAGGTTTGCGAGGCGAGGAACCAATGTAAAAGGTACCTGTAATTAAAATCGGAGGTGTTTTTTATGGGGTATATGCATCAGATTATTGAAACGGAGCCACATCCGGCGCTCTGGATCAGGAAAGTCACGAATTTAACCAATCTGCCGAAAGAGATCGGCGAAGCTTATAATATGATCCTTGCTTATTTGAATGAAGTAGGTGAGCAGCCATTGGGTCCGGCTTTTATTGCCTATTATAATATGGACATGGAAAACCTGGAAATAGAGATCGGCTTTCCGGTGTCAAGAGAAATACCTGGAAAAGAGCCAATGGTTGCCGGGTATATTCCCGGAGGAAAAGCGGCATCCAGCTTTTATAAAGGCGCTTACAACTGTATGGGGGCTTGTTATGATGAGATCATAACCTGGCTGAATAAAAGAGAGTGCGTACCAACAGGGGTTGTATATGAATTCTATTACAACTCGCCGACTGAAGTTCCGGAAAGCGAACTGCTGACCGAGATCAGGTTCTTGTTAAAATAATAAAGAATGATATAACTTAACTTACAAATCAGAAATCAGGGGGAACAATACATGCTGACATTAGACAGGATATATCAGGCAGCCCACGCACTGACAGGCGTTAGCAGGATTACGGAAGTAGTCCCTGCTATTAATATCGCACCCGGCTGTGACTTGCATTTGAAGACCGAAAATCTTCAGGCTACCGGATCATTTAAAGTGCGTGGAGCTTATTATAAGATATCGACTCTTGGCGATTCGGATAAGGAGAAGGGCGTCATTGCCTGCTCAGCCGGCAACCATGCCCAGGGAGTTGCGCTTGCGGCGGCGAAGAACGGTATCAAAGCAACCATTTTCCTGCCTAGCATTGCTCCGATTTCTAAAGTTGAAGCGACGCGGCGTTACGGCGCGGAAATCAGACTGATCGACGGAGTCTATGATGATGCCTACAAAGCCGCTCTGGAATATCAGAAAGACACCGGATCCGTATTTGTTCATCCTTTTGATGATTATGATGTTATAGCCGGACAGGGGACCATCGCACTTGAATTGTTAAAGCAAATTCCGGACATGGAAGCTGTTATTGTACCTGTTGGTGGAGGCGGTCTCATCTCCGGTATCGGTTTTGCTATCAAGTCTCTGAATCCAAAATGCAAGGTATACGGAGTTCAGGCAAAAGGAGCGGACAGCATGTGCCAGGCACTTGAAAAAGGCGAGAGATGTGAACTATTAAAGGTTTCAACCTTTTCAGATGGAATTGCCGTTAAAATGCCCGGCCAGCTTACCTATGAATTATGTTCCAGGTACGTGGATGAAATGGTTTATGTTTCAGACGATGAAACAGCTGCAGCAATTCTGGCTTTGATCGAACAGCAGAAATTAATAGCTGAAGGGGCAGGAGCTGTTTCTGTTGCTGCCGCTATGTTCAAAAAACTCCCGCTGCAAAACAAAAAAGTCTGTGCAATCGTTTCAGGGGGGAACATCGACGTGAACATCCTTTCCCGCGTGATCCACAGAGGATTGATGACATCAGGCAGATTAAGCGATGTTACGCTTGAACTTCTTGATAAACCGGGCCAGCTCAAAGAAGTATCCGCCATCATAGCGGATATGGGTGCAAATGTAACAAGGGTGCTCCATAATCCAGCGGGAGAAGATGCTGATATCAATGGCTGCCATCTCATGATCACTATGGAAACAAGAGATCATGAACATTTACTGGAAATAAACGAAGCTCTGAAGTCTGCCGGATTTAAACTAGTTGATAAAAAATAAAATATATCAGTGCAAAAAACCGGGATGAAATCCATCATCCCGGTTTTTTCATTGAATCTTATGAATGAATATAAATTATTTGTTTACTCCGGTTTGGTTTTAAGAAGGTCGCGGATTTCGGTTAAAAGCACTACTTCCTCGGCTGGTGCAGGAGGAGCAGCTGCTGTTTCCGCTGCTTTTTTCCTCGATGATATTGCTTTAACAAATAGGAAAATAGAGAAAGCGATGATCACAAAGTCAATAATCGATTGGATGAAAGCACCGTATCTGAAAGCGACTTCCGCAACATCACCGCTTGCAGGGGTAATCACGTATTTCAGATCGTTGAAATTGATGCCTCCGATAACCAAGCTCAAGACCGGCATAATAATATCGTTGACCAAAGAACTTACTATTTTACCGAACGCGCCTCCGATAACGACAGCAACTGCCAAATCTACGACATTTCCTTTCAATGCAAATTCTTTAAATTCTTTTAACATGTTGTGGCACCCCTTTCTTAATAAGCTTTGTTTGTGTTTATTATACCATTAATATGGATATGAATAAATCAAATAATAATTGTATTCACGTGTTACTTACTAAGAGGTGGTGTGATTTATGAAAAAGATTTTTACTATAACAATTTTGCTTATCTGTATAGCAACTCTGGTCGGTTGCTCGCCAAAACCCGACGGTAACGGAGACGGAGCGGAGCCGTTAACAGTGTCCGATTATTTTCCTGTGCGTGACAACACGAAATATATTTATGAAGGATATGGAAACGAATATGCCGCATATCAGGCTACCGTTGACTATTCACAAGACGACAAAGTTCAGCAGAGAATGAATAACGGCGGGACGGAAATCGTCACAGTTTTCAACATATCGGATGGAAAGGTCACAAAAGTATTTTCAAGAGGAGAAACCTATTTCAGACAAAATTTTATGGATGAAAAGGCAAACGGCCCCGAAGAAATTGTCCTGATGGAGCCCATCGAAGTAGGAAATTCCTGGCCGGCCGGAGACTCCCAAACTACAATTACAAGCCTGGATAAAGAAATTGAAACACCTTTCGGGACATACAAAGCTTTGGAAGTGACTACAGAAGGAACCGACACAAAAACAATTAATTATTACACTAAGGATATCGGTTTAATAAAGACTATCTATATCGGAGCTGATTATGAAGTTTCTTCAGCATTGAGCTCAATTGAAGAAAATGTTCCTTTTACTCAGACGGTCAGATTTTACTATCCGAATATAGATGATGAAAAATATTATTATCGGGATATCGATATTGATTTTATGACAAATGACAGCACTGGGGATGTATTATGCGGGCTATATAAACAGTTGCCTGAGAATACAAGCGTCACCGTTGGTAAAGTCTTTTCAGCCAACACAATGATCAACAGCATGGTTCTGAGTTCGGACGGTATGGTTTATCTCGATCTGAATCGGTCGTTCCTGACAGAAATGAATGCCGGATCAGGATATGAGGGAATGATCCTTCAGAGCATAGCAAATACTTTTGGAGGATATTATAATACGGATAAAGTCATTCTTACCATCGATAATCAACTCTATGAATCGGGGCATTTCGCTTTTCAGAAAGGCGAATATATAACCGTTAATCTTGATAATACCCTTAAACTTCTGTAGAATGGTATTACAATGATTTCATGCCCTTTGCCGGGATTTGGAGAGCATGATCCGATGAGGAGGAAAAATGAAAAAAAACTATAGTTCACTGGAGTTGAAGAAATTAATCATTGAACGGATCAAGTGGGATTACGGGATAGAACCTGAACAGGTGAGCAGACGGCAGATTTTTAAATCAACATCCAGAGTGATCAGGGGCATTCTGTCTGATATGTATGCCCAGATTCATACCGGCGATGAGGCTCATAATGCAAAACAGCTTTATTATCTGTCCATGGAATTTTTACCTGGTACTTCACTGCACAACAATGCCTTCAATCTTCAGTTTGAAGATTCATTGAGAGAAGCCGTCAACCAATTGGGATTTGATCTGGATGAGCTCTACAGCCTTGAGCCTGATGCCGGCCTGGGCAACGGTGGCCTGGGCCGGCTGGCCAGCTGTTATCTTGATGCTTTGACTGGGCAGGGAATGGCAGCTCATGGTATGTCGATCTGCTATGAATACGGCATTTTCAAACAGAGAATACTAGAAAATAAGCAAACAGAAGAACCGGATCTCTGGCTGGATATGGAAGATTGCTGGCTGATCAGAAACAAGGATGAAATAGAAGAAGTTCAAATTGGGGACCGTACCATTCTGGCTATCCCTCATGATATGTTTATCTCAGGATACGACAGCGATATCGTAAATTCGCTGAGACTTTGGGAAGCAACATCTCCGGTCGCGATTAACATGGAATTGTTTGCGCAGGGCAAATATCTTGAATCTATGGAAGAAAGGCATCTGGCAGATGTTATATCAAAGATATTGTATCCGGAAGACGCTCATGAACAAGGCAAGATATTGAGGATCACACAGCAGTACTTTTTTATTTCCGCGTCCATGCAGTCTATTGTTAAAAAACATTTTGCCAAGTATGGAACCATCAGCAATTTTCATGACAAAATCGCTGTACATATCAACGATACCCATCCAACCATGGTTATTCCCGAACTCATGAGGATATTCATGGATGATTATAACCTGGATTGGGAATATGCCTGGGATATCGTCACCCGGACTGTTTCCTACACCAACCACACCATCATGTCTGAAGCTCTTGAAACATGGAATGAAAATCTATTTGCCAGAATACTGCCGAGAATATCGGAAATTATTCACGGAATTAACGGCAGATTCATGCGAAGACTGGCAAAACTGATGCCTGATGATCCTGAAACCAGGGAAAGAATGGCGATTATCCGGGACGGTAAGCTGCATATGGCCAATTTATGTGTCATGGCTTCGCATAAAGTAAACGGCGTTTCCGCCCTCCATAGTGACATCATAAAAAAAGAATTATTTCCGGGATTTGTGAAGCTTTATCCGAGCAGATTTCTGAATGTCACCAACGGCATTGCGTATCGGCGCTGGTTATGTCAATCCAACCCGCAGTTGAGCGAACTGATCAGCAATCTGATCGGTACGCAGTTCAAACAGGACTCCATGGAGCTGGAAAAACTTCTCGCATATCAGGATGATCATCTGGTGCTTGATAATCTCAAACGAATCAAATATGGTAATAAACTGCGTCTTGCTGAATATATCAAAGAGAAAAACGATGTTGTCGTGAATCCGGATTCTATTTTTGATGTCCAGGCGAAAAGAATCCATGAATACAAACGACAACTTCTGAACCTCATTCATATACTGGATCTATATCTGAGGCTGAAAGATAATCCGAACGAGGATATATCACCACGTACATTTATTTTTGCGGGTAAATCGGCATCCGGTTATTATATCGCAAAACAGATTATCAGTCTGGCTTGCAATATGGCGGAAATGATTGAACGAGATCCATTGGTAAGAGAAAGAATAAAAATCGTTTTCCTTGAGAACTATTCGGTATCCCTGTCTGAAATACTGTTGCCTGCAGCGGATGTTTCTGAACAAATCTCGTTGGCAGGTAAAGAAGCTTCCGGAACTGGAAACATGAAATTGATGATCAACGGAGCTGTCACCCTGGGCACATTGGATGGCGCTAACATCGAAATTAAAGAACAGGTCGGGGAAGAGAATATCTTCATTTTCGGGATGAAAGCAAATGAGGTGGAAGATTTACGCAGATACGGAGCTTATAATCCGATCTCCTACCTGATTGAAAACCCAAGTCTCGCCAGAGTGGTGGAGCTGTTTTCAAGCGGGATCAATGGTGTTAATTTTAACGATATATTTATATCGTTAACCACCGGATACAACGGGTCTCCGGATCAGTATTTTGTATTAAAAGACTTTGAGGATTATAAAAGGGTGCAAAAGGATGTCCAGAAGGCATATGAAGATGAAAACAAATGGAGTCAAATGAGCCTGGTAAATATAGCGAAATCAGGGCTTTTCTCTGCAGACAGGGCGGTTCTGGAATATGCCGAAAAAATATGGAATTTGGACGAAATCTAAGGCTGCTGGCCTTGTTCCGATGATTCAGGCACAGTTATAAATTTTAATAAATTTTTGCACTGTTTTTCACAGTCGATCAAGTCAACGCCGTAGGAAATGATTTCAATATCTTTATTTCTATTTTGATAAATAGAGCATTGGGATTCATAAAAAGTGTCTGTGACATTTGCGCTTGTAGCTTCAGAAAATCTGGAAGCGAGGCTTTTACCGGGTAATTGCCTCCAGCCCTGTTTGCCCAATATCATTTGGTATGTCAATTCGTTCAGGTTGCTTATCACCGAAAGATCTGATTGCATAGCAAGAAAAACAGCAGGATCCAGGCTTCTCATCGTCAGATACGAAACAAATTGCTTATCGTCTGTACGGACCTGGCCTATATTGGATACAGCCTCTGTTTCATCGGCTTCTGTTTTTGAGTAGATACCATTGAAAAGGGTATATAGAAAACTTACAATATGATCGGAATCTTCTTGTGATATGACTTTTTCCGGCAATGGTACCGGGGTAAGTGTGTAGGAATATTGGGGCTGGGTTTCGCTGTAATTGTCATTGAAGGTCTTTTGGGCCTTTAAGAATCGATTATTCAGCGAATTTTCATCGTTTTGATTGATCAACATGATCGCTGATGCGGAAACCGGATACATGTCAACATTCTGTCCTCCGTTGAAAGAAGCCAACTCAAATAACATACCGCTGCTCTTGCAACTGGCCAAAAAATTGCCCAGCGTCTTTATGGCGTTTGGGTTTTTTTGTTTGATTATGTCGGAGTATCCGCCGGTAAGCCCGTCGATCCGCAGTTCATAGGCAATAGGGAAGGATGGATCCGCCATTTTCATATTCAATGACATGGTATAAACAGCTGATTCTGCTCCGGATGATACGATCTGATTCGGAGCATAAGTATTCAGATTGATCAGATTCACATCAGATAAGAGTGAAGAGCTAAGATTCTCAGCTCCTGTGTAAAGTCGGCCTTCATATGGAGTAAATACAAAATAAGTCAGACCATGAGCTTCAAGATTTCTAATTGTAGTCATCATGATGGCTACAGGTCTCAAGTCATTTTCCAGATCGCTGATACTGATTCCGCATTCAATTAACGTAGGAACCACATTTTCTTGTCCTTCGGTAGCAGGAATTGTGATGATGACATTGTTATAATGATCTTTTTCAGCATCGATCTGATAATTCTGAGCCCATTGGATCAAATAGTCTGAGATCACAGAAATATCCTGTACACCAATAAAAGCATCGATCATGCTTTCGTATTCATCATAAACAGATTGTTCAATGTCTACTTTATTAGAGTTTGTAAAGGCATCACAACCTGTTATCAAAGATGTCAAAAGTATTAAGATTATTAAAAGGGATATATTTTTTTTCATGCATCAATTATATACATCTATTTTCGAAAATTCAATGTGCAATGATTGGATTTATACAAAAGAAAATATACATAAATCTATATTATGTAAACACTATATACAGCTAAAAAATACATAGTGAAACACAGAAAATCCTATTGACTTTTATGAAGCAAATCGTATAATTTGTTATGCGAGACCGAGATGCATACTACATATAGTGCGTCTTATATAAAAGGAGAGAGAAATGGGAAAAATTCAAAGCATTATCAAAAGAGATGGACGAGAGGTTGAATTCGATCTTGGCAAAATAGCCGATGCGATTTATGCGGCGGCATCTCAACTTGGCGGCAGGGATAAGGAAACCGCAGACAAGTTGGCAGAAAAAGTCGAGTCCTATCTTTATGAAATCAAAAATAATGTAAACCCGACTGTTGAAGAAATTCAGGATGCCGTTGAAAAAGTACTCATCGAGAACGGCCATGCCCGAACAGCGAAAGAATATATCCTGTACCGCGCTGAAAGAAGCAGAGTAAGGGAAATGAATACGCGTCTGATGAAAATCTACGAAGATCTCACCTTTAAAGATGCAAAAGATAACGATATAAAAAGAGAAAATGCCAATATCGATGGCGATACCGCCATGGGGACCATGCTAAAATACGGTTCCGAAGGGGCAAAACAATTTTATGAAATGTTCGTGCTGAACCCGAAGCACGCCGAAGCCCATAAAGAAGGAGATATACATATTCACGATCTCGATTTTTTGACTTTGACAACGACCTGCTGCCAAATCGATCTGATAAAACTCTTTAAAGGCGGCTTTTCAACCGGTCATGGATTTTTGAGAGAGCCGAATGATATTCAAAGCTACGCAGCATTAGCCTGCATCGCGATTCAATCCAACCAGAATGATCAGCATGGCGGACAATCGGTTCCGAATTTTGATTATGGTATGGCTGTGGGGATCAAAAAGACATACAAAAAACTATATCGTCAAAATCTGGGTAAAACGATGAATATCCTTTATGATATAGAGGATGGATTGGAAAAAGCTAATGAACTGGGAAAAAAGATTGAAAAGGAAACTGGATTGATTCCGGCAATGGCTGACGATAATGGCTATAGAGAACAGGAATACGAATACCTGAAAGAAATAGTCGACGAAAAGGATATTCCAAAACTTCAGTCCAGGGCAAAAAAATATGCGGATATTGAAATAAAAAGAGCTGCCTATCAAGCCATGGAAGCCTTTGTTCATAATCTGAACACGATGCATAGCCGTGCCGGTGCTCAGATTCCTTTTTCTAGTATCAATTTCGGAACTGATACTTCTCCGGAGGGCAGACTGGTCATAGAAAGCATACTTCTGGCAACCGAAGCCGGGCTGGGCAATGGTGAAACTGCAATCTTCCCCATCAGTATATTTAAAGTAAAAGAGGGTGTTTCCTATAACCCGGGTGATCCGAATTATGATTTGTTCAAATTAGCTTGCAGAGTTTCTGCAAAAAGATTATTCCCGAATTTTTCATTTATCGATGCCCCTTTCAATAAAACGATGTACAAAGAGGGTAATCCTGATACGGAAGTAGCTTATATGGGTTGCCGTACCAGAGTGATCGGCAATGTTTATGATCCGGAACGGCAGGTAGTGGGAGGACGCGGAAATTTAAGCTTCACTTCCATCAATCTTCCGCGGATCGCGATCAAGGCAAATGGTAATATAGACATCTTTTTCGAAGATCTGGATCGAAAGATCGATTTGTGTGTTAACCAGCTCATGGAGCGCTATAAAATTCAGGCTAATAAAAAAGTTAAAAACTATCCTTTCTTAATGGGGCAGGGCATATGGCTGGATTCAGACAAACTGAAACCGGAAGACAGTGTTGCTGAAGTACTGAAACACGGAACTTTATCCATGGGATTTATCGGGCTGGCCGAATGTTTAAAAGCTTTGACCGGGCAGCATCACGGAGAATCCAAAGCGGCTCAGACTTTGGGTCTGGAAATAGTCGGCTACATGAGAAAAAGACTTGATGAAGAAGCCAAAAAAACCGGTTTTAACTATACACTTCTGGCAACACCGGCAGAGGGTCTCTCCGGCAGGTTCCTGAGAATAGACAGAAAAAGATACGGCGTTATTGAAGGAATTACCGACAAGGAATATTATACAAATTCATTTCATATACCGGTAAACTACAATATTAACGCATTTGATAAAATAAAAATCGAAGCACCATATCATGCATTATCGAATGCGGGCCATATCACCTATGTGGAATTGGATGGCGACCCTTGTAAAAATCTTGATGCCTTCGAAGCGATCGTTCGTGCCATGAAGGAAGCCGGTGTGGGTTACGGGTCTATCAACCATCCGGTTGACCGGGATCCGGTGTGCGGATTTACCGGTATCATCGATAACGAATGTCCGTGCTGCGGAAGAAAAGAAGAAGACGGCGGCGAAAATTTCGAACGGATCAGACGCATAACCGGCTATCTTGTAGGGACAGTAGATCGGTTCAATAACGCAAAACAACATGAAGTCAAAGACAGAGTAAGACATTCTTTGGAAGGAAAATTGGAAAGACTCGAAGAGACGGCAAAGAACTGAACAATATGGAAAATAAGAATAGCACAATCAGAATAGCAGGTATTATCAGGGAGTCTATAGTAGATGGCCCGGGAATCAGATTTGTCGTGTTTTCGCAGGGGTGCCCGCATCAATGCGTAGGATGTCACAACGAGAAAACTCATGATTTCAACGGAGGCTATGAATGCTCCATTGATAAAATACTGAACGAGATAGACAAAAATCCGATTTTGCAGGGCGTTACCTTTTCTGGAGGAGACCCTATGTGTCAACCTGAAGGATTTTTGGAACTTGCCAGAGAAATCAAAAATAGAAACCTGAACCTGTTTATTTATACCGGTTTTGTTTATGAACAGCTTCTGGAAATGGGGAAAGATAATCCAAGCATCTCTGAGTTGCTGAACCTTACTGACTATCTCATCGACGGACCGTTTGTCCTTTCGCAGCGGGATCTGACTCTTCCATTCAAAGGATCGAGAAACCAGCGTTCCATCGATCTGAAGTCTACCAGAAAATCGGGAGAGTTGAGACTATGTGAAATGTTTTAAATAACTATTATATAAATAATTGTAATTTTTCAGGAACCTGTAAAAAAGAAGAAGCGTTAGCTTCTTCTTTTGTTTTGTTAAAATTTTGGCATGATACTTGCTATTATAAAAAGTGATACTTGGTTACACTAAACCATACTGTTACACTACACTACACTACACTACACTATTTCACATTGCACCAAAAGGTACAAAACAAAATTTAGGAGGTAACAAAATGCTGAGAGAGTCATTGCCGAAAATCACAACTCCAGTACCGGGTCCTA
>CAZAMF010000003.1:0-249543 GCA_964486295.1 uncultured Oscillospiraceae bacterium
AATTAGTCCAGAGTTTATCATTTTGGAACTTGACTTTTAATAGTTAGTCTTTCAACTATTATCAATAACTTCACTTCGCCTTTCCATCAGTACCGTGTTTCGCCATATCCCAAAGCGGTCGCGCCCGATTTTTTCACGGTAGCCTACAGTCCGGAATCCGCAACTCTCATGCAGCCTGATGCTTGCCAAGTTCTCGCTCAGGATCGCTGATTGAAGTGTCCAAAATCCGTTTTTCTCCGAACAGCGGATCAGCTCAAACAGAAGGGTTTTACCAGCTCCATGCCCTCTCTGCTCCTTACCGATATAGATGCTGACTTCTGCAACTCCGGCATAGACACACCGACTGGAGACCGCTGTCAAAGCCGCCCAACCAACTACTTCATCGTCCGATGTGATGACCAGTCGGCAATGCTTTAGATGTGAAGAATCCCATTCCTCTCATGCCGGGCATTCCGACTGAAAAGTCGCCAGGTTGGTATCTATGCCTTCCTGATAGATCTGGTTTACTATAGGCCAGTCAGTATCCAGCATTTTTCTAATTTGATAAGTCAACGTCGGTTCACATCCTTTCAAACGGTTTGTAATTCTTTCAGAAAATATTAGCACCTTTTCGTTTTGCTGTATATAAGTTGATCGTATTAAAGCAAAGTCTTAAGAACAATGATGGTTGAAGAATTGAAGTTTGAAGCATAGAATGGAAATCAGCATAGAAATAGAAATGCTGTGATAAGAAATTTATAGTCTCAATTGTGCGAGGTGTTGAAATGGCCGGCGTGTATAAAATCATAGATGAGAATGATTGGAAAAGAGTAAACGATATTCATTCACAATTTCAATGGTTTATGCGATATGCAAATGTGCAAATGAAATTGAAGAATTCAGATATCGCTTTTTGGATGGGCAAATTGTGCCATACGAAAAAATTGATACGTCGTTTACCTATCTGAATAAAGACACTGAATTATTCAAGGTTGTTTTTGTGCCTTTTATGGATACATTGGAAGAGTATGAGCCGGCTGCGAAAAAAATCGCGAATGCGCAAGAAGTGTATTTCACAGGTCCTCTGCAGAACGATGTATTTCAATGTTCCCCAATGCCTTGGATTGATTATTTGCATGTATCTCATACCAATTCAGGAAAAAAGGACAATGCAACACCTATATTTGACTGGGGTAAATTCCACAAATGTGAAGGTAGAATGTATATGCCGGTATCGATACAGGCGCATCATTCCTTTGTTGACGGAATTCATGTTGGGAAATTAGCTGATAAATTGCAAGAATATATGAAATCAGCCAGAGGTTAGATTCCCGAGACTTAATGGGGAGGAACTATTTTACTTCCCGAAAGCCATGGGGCATTCTGTTCTACATTTGTTACAATTTACAACACCAAATCCCCTGTCATTACTGGCGTAAGTATTATTTCTGCAAAGCTTCTGATTTACGCCATCGTCATTGATCGCATGAACCGGACAATTTTCAATACATAAACTACACCCTTCTATACAAATGCTCTCTGCTGGTGCATCTGATGGCAGATTTAGATTAGTTAGTACAGCCCCAATATTAAGCATATTTCCATACCGGCTATTTAAGAGCAAAGTGCTTTTCCCAAGAGCCCCCAAACCAGCCAAAACGGCTGAATGTTTCATGGATATCAGCCCGCGACCTTCCATCTGATCGGTATCCCAGCAGTCATAGGGGCCATCAGATGGGATAGGAACAGCATATCCATTATAAGACCTTTCAATTTCGATAGAAGCCAGATAAGCAATCCGATCCAATTCAACAGGGCCGATACTGTTAAAATGCTGATAAATTATTCTGGGACTCACTTTAGCGGTTCCTTTTGGAAGTGCTTTTCCAAATACAATAACCGATTTGCAATCTGAATAGATATCAGCCGGATGAAAACCTTTTAGTGTGTTAATAAACCTATCAATATTTGCAACACCACAGACTTCTGCACCAAGGTTTAAAAAAATTTCTTTGATTCTATCCTTCATTTACCCAACTCCTGTCTGAGACTACCATATGCCTATATCCATTGCCTGTAAGCGACGCCTATGTCGCTTAAATTATACCAAAAAGTGTATTATTATATATACCATTATTTTTTATATTGTTGTTGGGAGGGATGATCATATGAAAATGTTACCCGAACACCGTCTTGGCAAATGGGCGGTTGGCATAACAATAGGATGTATATCATTACTGGTGGTATTTTTTCTGCTTAGGGCAGTGGGGGTAGTTGACTTTGATACAGGACATTCGTGGGATGCTACGGTAGGCATCATCGTCCCACTAGAGCTGATTGCTTTTATATTAAGCATTATAGCGATCAGGAAAGAGAAATCTGTTTTAACCTGGTGCTCGCTGATGCTTGGTGTTTTGGCGATAGTATTCCTCCTGACTCATAGCCTTTTCATAAGCGATTGATCATGCAAATTATATCCTGATAAGTAGAAAGAGAAGATGACATATGGGAGAATTTCATTTACAGGAAGACTGCAAGCTTACCCTTGAGCTTGTAAAAGAACTTTGGGAAAAAACCTATAATACCGATGGGAAGCCGGATTGGTCTCACATCTTGCCTTACTACGACGAGCATATTCACTTCAGAGATTGCATTCAGGAAATCAGAGGGTTAGCTGACTTCAAGGACATGACCAAGAGACTCACAGAGCGTTCAAAAGATCTAAACATGAAATTGGTAAAAGCTGTTCAACAGGGCAATGACATATTTATTGAATGGGAAATGACAATCAGCTATAAGAAATACCCGAGTTCGATATTATATGGGCTTTCAAGATTGAGTATCAATGAGAACGGTAAAATCATCGAGCAGCGGGATTATTATGATCTGTGGGGAGATATCTTCGACAACATTCCTCACTTTGGTAAAAGGTACAGGAAATTCATGAAGAAGAAGTTCGGGTGATCGTTATGGATATCAAGAAAATACGCAAGTATTTTAAAGAATACCGTGTTTCCAATGTGATGGCGATGATAAGAAACAACTCCAAAAGCCCCCAAATTTGCGCGGACGACTGCAAGGGCAAGTTGGTTGTCATCACCGGCGCCACTTCCGGTATTGGTTATGAGGCTGCCAGAAAGTTTGCCTCTAAAGGTGCAAACCTGATTTGCCTCAACAGAAATAAAGAAAAATCAGAGGTCTTGAAGCATGAAATTGAAAATGTCTATCATGTTAGCTGTGATTATATTCTGGCTGACCTAAGCAGCATGGACGAGACCTATAAGGCTGCGCATATGCTTCTGGAATTAGGGAAACCCATCGATATACTGATCCACAATGCAGGCATTTATCTCACAAAAAGAGAAATCAATTCTGACGGGATCGAGAAAGTTTTTATGGTGAATTATCTTTCCTCTTTTATAATAAACTACATTTTAAGAGATAAACTACTATCCCAGGGAAAATGCAGAATACTTCTCGTCAACTCGGAAGGACACCGTTTTGCTGCCTGGGGCCTGCGTTTCGATGACCTGGACTGGTCAAAACGACGCTATGGCGGGTTAAAAAGCTACGGTTCAGCTAAACTTGCTCAACTCTTGTCGATGATCCAGTTTGATGAGTATTTTCGAGGTTCCGGTGTAACCATGAATGCCATGCACCCCGGAGCTGTAAAAACATCCACAGGGCAGGACAACGGCCTGGTTTATAAGTGGTTCAAGAAAAATCTACTGGACAAAGCTTTGAAATCCGTTTCGATTGCAGCGGAAGCGCTTTATTATTTGGGGGTTTCTAAAGAGGTGGAAAAAACCAGCGGTAAATTTTATAATCTTACCACACTTGAGGAACCTGCCCCTCCGGCATTGGATACTGAAAGTTCAAGAATTCTATGGGAATCAAGTCTGAAGATGGCGAAATTGGAAGGATAATATGGAACAAATAAGATACGATGCAATTATTGTTGGAGGAGGAATTGCCGGACTCACATCGGCTGTCTATCTTGCCCGCAGCGGCAGGAGAATTTTACTTGTGGAAAAAAATGAGGAGCTCGGTGGCTTGGTAAATTCCTTTGAAAGTGACGGTTTAGTTTTTGATGCTGGTGTCAGGGCAATTTTGAATGCAGGAGTAGTGTGTACAATGCTTAAAGACCTGGATATCCATCTTGATTTTATACCGAGCAGGGTTTCGCTTGGAATCGAAGATAGAATTATCCATATCGAAGATTTACACTCTATTAAAGAATATAGAAATTTGCTGGCAAGTTTTTATCCTGACAGCACTGAAGATATCGACAAGTTCATCGCAGCTATGCTGAAAATCATGAAACTGCTTGATGTCCTATACGGAATAGAAAATCCGTTATTTAAAGACATGAAAAGGGATAGTGAGTATGTGTTAAAAACACTTTTGCCATGGCTGCCCAAGTTTCTTTTGGCCATCCGCAAGATCAATAGTTTGTACGATCCTTGTGAAGATTATCTAAAGGGAATGATTAAAAACCCTGCCCTCATCGATATCATTTCACAGCATTTCTTTAAAAAAACGCCAACCTTTTTTGCTCTTAGCTACTTCACCTTATACCTGAGCTATCTCTATCCAAAGGGCGGGATCGGGAAGCTTTCCGAAGCTTTAGTGGAAAAAATACAAGCGTTCAACGGGGAACTTCTGACCAACACACATGTTCAAGAAGTTCATGCCGGACAGCAGTGTATTGTCGATGACAACAATAATAAATATTACTATAAAAACCTTATTTGGGCGGCCGACTTAAAAACTTTTTATGACATTACCAGACTTGGCAACTTAGAAGCCGGAGTAAAAGGCAATTTTGAAAAGACCAAAGAAGCAATCAATAAAGGAAAGCCTGGCGAATCGGTATTCTCTCTTTATCTGGAAGTTGATTTACCGGAATCCTATTTCAAGAATATTTCCCATGGTCATTTCTTCTACACCCCATCAAGAAAAGGCTTGGGCAGTATTCATAAAAGTGAGCTGAAAGAGCTGCTGGGAAATTGGGCTAACCTGGACAAAAAGGATGTTCTTTCGTGGATGGACCGTTTTCTGAGATACAACTCTTTTGAAATATCGATCCCGGCTCTTAGGGACCCTGATCTTGCTCCTGAAGGTAAAACTGGTTTGCTGGTGAGCATTCTCTTGGAATACGAACTATTTGAAAAGCTAAAAGAATCTGGCTGGCACGATGAATTTAGAAATGAATTTGAAAATAGAATGATAGATATCCTGTCAGAAAGCGTATATCCGGGGTTGAAAGATAAGGTTATTAAGCAATTTTCCTTTACGCCATTAAGTATTGAAAGAAGAATCGGAAGCGCGGGCGGAGCAATTGTGGGATGGTCTTTTGAGTCCCCGATCCCGGTCGTCAGCAGAATGCAAATTGTAAGCAAATCAGTATTTACACCGATTCCAAATATTTATCAGGCAGGCCAATGGGCATATAATCCGGCAGGTGTGCCTACCTGCATCATGACGGGGAAATTAGCTGCAGATAGGATCATCAAAAAATCCAGATAAAAAATTCTTTTAACAAAACAAAATAGGAGGCAGGCTTTAGATGGAATATCGCAAGCTGCTTGAACGCAGCGATGATTGGCTTAAATATGCGATTCGTCTCCACCTCTGCCGTGAACCCAAGAGTGATCTTGCTATGGTCAGAAACGCTGCGTTGGAAGATCAGCGGATCAAAGGCTATCTGTCGGATATTGCCAGCTTTCATGGCACTCTGGTGACAAATCATAAGAATCCCGATTTACCGATACACAAGCTGCTATTTCTTCTGGACCTCGGATTTGATATAGAAGTTCCGGAAATCAAAGCGGCCATTGATGAGATACTTATGCATCACGACGAGCACGGAATATATCAATCTCTGACCAATGTGCCGAAGCATTATGGCGGTGCGGGCGTGGATGTTTTCAGTTGGTGTCTGTGCGACGCACCTCTACTATTACTCGCCCTATTAAAGGCGGGTATGGATTATCGCGAATATATCAAACCCGGTGTGGATCACCTGACCTCATTGAGTAGGGACAACGGTTTTCCTTGCGCCGTTTCCCCTGAACTCGGCAAGTTTCGCGGGCCCGGGAAAAAGGAGGATTGCTGCCCATACGCGACGCTGATCATGGCAGATTTGCTGTCGTATATCCCGGAATATCGGGATTCCCGTACTGCGGTTTCTTCCGTCAAAGCACTGCTCGGCCTATGGAAAAACAGCCTTGCTCAACATCCGTATATGTTCTACGCGGGAACGGACTTCCGCAAATTGAAGGCTCCGTCCTGCTGGTATGATATACTCAGCGTGGCCGGTGTCCTCAGCAAATACGAGTTTGTGCAGGATGACCCGCGTTTTCTTGAAATGATTACACATATAAGAGAGAAACAGGACAAGGATGGATTTTTCACGCCCGAGTCAGCATACCAAAAATTAAAGGGTTGGGATTTTGGACAGAAGAAAGTGCCTTCTCCATATTTGACCTACCTGTGTTATCGCATTTTTGAGCGATTGAAATAAGGCCAACAGAGCAAGGCGCCTTGCGAATCTTATGTAGAGCCGCAGATGTTAACGTGTGTGACGGAAATGACACAGGACTGATTTGGATTGGATTCCGATTCAGTCTTTTTTGTTGTATTTAGGATATTAAAAAGCTTGACATACAACAAATATGCAATATAATGAAATATAGTAAACTTAAAGTATACAAAAATACAACTGAGATAATTGAGGGGTGAAACAATTGGGAGTAAGTGAACGCAAGGAAAAAGAAAAGCATATTCGAAGAAGCGATATTATAGATTCCGCCGAAAAAATAATTTTTTCTAAAGGCTATGAACTGGCTACCATGGATGATATTGCAAAGGAAGCAGAATTCAGCAAACGGACAGTATATATTTATTTTAACAGCAAAGAACAGCTCTATTTTGAAATCATGGTGAGGGGCTACAGGATCCTGATCGAAATGATCGAAGCATCGCTAAATCGTGTTGAAGGCAAGGACGCACTAGACAGAATCAGAACGATCGGGAGTACCCTTTATGCTTTCAACAAGGAATATCCTGATTACTTCAGAGCCATTATGTGTTATGAAAATGGCGAGAAGGATTTTGTGAATGGTATTCCGGACGAGTCCAGAGAAGAATGCTATGCGCTCGGCGAGAAAATATTCGGCTATTTAAAATCTGAATTGACCGAGGGTATTCGAGAAGGGCTGGTCCGAAGTGAATTGGATGCAACAAATACGGCCATTCTGCTTTGGTCCTATGTCATTGGTTTATTCAACACATTAACCAAAAAAGAGAAATATATTACACATTATCACAAAAGAGATGTAGAGGAATTATTAATGGAAGGTGTGGATTTTTTAGTGGAATCCCTCAGAAACAAATCAGAGGCGGGGAAAAATGAAAAATAGCAATCGAATGAAAGGTGCAAAAATTTTAGTTTTGAGTCTGGCAGGCCTTTTATTGGCTGCCGTCATAGTTGTATTCATGGCAAGCGGGATCTTTTCAGAGCCCCGATATTTAGAACCATGGCAGAAGACCTATGCGGATCAGTTTGATGATCCAAGAATAAAGCTTGCAGCACATGGCATATTAGCAGCAAACGGTCATAATATTCAGCCCTGGAAAATCAAACTGGATGATGACAAAAATGTGTTTTATTTATTTGCAGACAGCGAACGTCTGACTATCGAAGTAGATCCTTACGCAAGACAAACGATGGTGACACAGGGCACTTTTCTGGAGTACGTAAGAGTTGCCGGAGAAAAATTGGGATATAAAACCGACATAATTCTTTTCCCGGATGGGGAATACGACGAGCAGCATCTTGCAGAAAGCATAAAGACAAAACCGGTTGCCAAAATCACGTTGAAAAAACCCGAACCCCAAATCAGCCCCTTATATGATTATATGTTTCTGCCGGACACAAACAGGGCGGTATACAAGCCAACACAGCTGACATCAGAGCAGAAAAGTAAATTGACAGCGATCAGCACGGATGCCGATTTGGAGATAAAGCTTTTTGACGATCAGGAGAATATCGAAATGCTTGGGAAGTTCGCGGTGAAAGGCGCGGAAATCGAATCGGGCGTTCATCGCATCAGTGAAGAATCCGCCAATATTTTTCGAGCCAATGAGTATGAAAAAAACAGATACCGATACGGTTTCTCCATCGAAGGGCAAGGAACAACGGGAATGATGAAACATGTGATTCAAGGGATGATTACATTGTTTCCGTCGATGAACAATGAAAAGAGTTCGGCGGATTTGTATGTTAAATCCACAAAGACTGCGGTTGACAATACGCCTGCCTATGCCATGATTATTGCTAAAGACAACAGCCGATCTGAGCAAGTGAAAAGCGGGATGCTTTATAGCAAGTTGGTTTTGACAGCGCATTCTTTAGGTTTGGTGATGCAGCCGCCAAGTCAGGTACTGGAAGAGTATCCGGAAATGAAAGAGCAATATGGCAAAATTCACCGTGTTTATGCGCCGAACGGAGAGACTATCCAGATGTTTTTCCGTATCGGCCAGCCAACACAAGAATTTCCTCAAAGCATGAGGCGAGATGTAATGGATATCGTTGAACAGTAAGAAAGAGAACCCTTTGACTCTCGAAAAAATCAGTTTTACAAGCACTATTGAATCAGATGATGTCAACGAGGAAGATATCCAAAAGGTAATCTCGCTGGCTGAGCAGATCTCTCCGGTATGGCTGGCAATCAAAAACAATGTAAAAGTTGAGTACCAATACCAAATTATTAAACGTTAGTATCCTGCCTGCCTTCAGTTAATCATAAAGTGAGAATTGAAAGGATTAATAAATGGATAAAATAATTGTATATGGAAGCCAGTATGGGACAACAAAAAGATATGCCGATGAAATTTCAAAGAGAACTGCGATAAAACATTGTGACAGTCGGTCTTGCGGATCCCAGGGGCCAGTCCAATGTCGATAACATCAGGCGCTCCATTTCAAATCAAATACCAAAAGATTTATTTGGCAACTGCAAAACATTCCACCTGAGAGGCGGCATTGACTACCAGAAGCTTAATTTCAAACATAAAGTGATGATGAAGCTTCTGTATAACAAAACGAAAAACACGCCTCTGGAACAATTGAATGCAGAGATGCAAGCTTTTATTGACACGTACAATACAAAGGTCGATTTTGTGGATTTTGAAAGCTTGCATGAAATAATAGAAGTCCTTTAACTGATGTTGATCCAAATCGTCACACCTTTTGTAGTTACCAGGATACAGAATTTCTAACGACGTGGAATTATTTTCACATAATAATATGGAAACATAGTCTTCATTGACTATTCAAACGAATATCGTGGCGGCAGGTAAATAAATGGTGTAGGGAGGGTTTTTAAATTGAATCTTATGGCTAAATTCATAACTGTTACCGGCCTTGGGATCGTGGAGTTATGGGCAGCAATTCCAGCCGGGACAGCGTTAAACCTCCATCCTTTACAAAACGGCTTAGCGGCAGGTTTAGGTGCCTTCATTGGAGTATTATTAGTTATTATAATTGGCGATGGACTACGCAATTGGTTACTAAAAAAGAAAGATAAGCCACATAAGAATGAAGGGCAGATTTATAGAATCTGGGAAAAGTACGGAGTAATTGGATTGGGAATACTGTCTCCTCTAATTACAGGTGTGCTGTTTGGTGCAGCAATAGGTATATCATTGGGGGCACCTCCTAAAAAACTTCTGTTCTGGATGAGTATTGGTATCACAATCTGGACAATAGTTCTGACGATCATTAGCACCCTGGGATTTACTATTTTCGAAAATATAGCAGATTGAAATACTGATTCATCCATCATGTTTGATGGTATTAAAGAATTATATATATCCAGATATAAGGTCATTATGTTTGATTTTCCAATTTGCACAGGAGGTGTGGGCATGAACAACAAAAGGCACTTGACTCCGGACGCTTTTCATATCGATGCATGTGAATGGTGCAGGCAAATCGAGACCTTTATAAATGATAAATTTGTTCTGTCATATCGGAATGGAATTGTTGTACCAATTTCCGGAGGGCTTGATTCCAGTGTTGTAGCAGCGCTTTGCACTCGTGCGATTGGCAAGAAAAAGGTAATCGGCTTAATGCTCCCTGAAAGACTGGGAAACCCTGAAGCGGATTATTATGGCCGATTGATTGCGAAACATCTTGACATTCAAACGATGAAAATGAACATCAGTCCGATTTTAAGAGGATTGGGGACATCGAATTTGTTCCTATCAGCCCTATCAGGCCGAGAAAGGTGAAAAGAATTTGTTACTAGGTTTCTGCAGAGGAGAAACCAATCAGCACAAATGCTTTATGTGGATTCGCTAAAAGGTAAGCTTGACGTATCATCCAGAAAATTAATTGCACAAGTCAGCTCCAAACAACGCGCGAGACTTCTGGCTACATATAAGATTGCTGAAGAGAATAACTTAATGGTGGCAGGGTCATCCCACAAAACTGAACAGATGGTTGGACTTTTCGTCAAATACGGGATTGATGATTGTGCCGACATGATGCCTTTGAAAAACATATATCGAAGTCAGATACTACAATTGGCAGAATTCATTGGAATACCTCCCGAAATTCTAAGGCGATCGCCCAATCCTGACATCCTACCAGGCATAACAGATAAATATCAGGGCTATTTCGGGATAGACTACCTCAAGGTCGACTTAATTCTATTGGGACTGCAGATGGAGTTAAGTACCGATGAAATTGCCAGGCAACTGGGCCTAGATGATCAGACCGTCATCCAGATGGTTGAAATAGTCAAACTTAGCGAGCGCTTTCGCAGCCACGTATCGTCGCCAGAACTGAAACAGGTTCTCAGTTGATGCGACAAACGTGAAGACTGAGATTTAATTTAGGGGGGATGGTTTCAATGGATAAATTTGAAAAATCAGCGTCGAATAAAGACTTGTTGATCAAACGTTAATTCGGTTTGTAATTGTTCTTTTCTTCATGGCTGCAGTGATATTCATTCCGGCAGGAACATTAAAATATATAAACGGCTGGCTATTTATGCTTGTTATTTTTGCCCCAATGACCTTTGTTTTCGTGTATCTATATAATAACGACCCGGAATTATTGCGAAAAAGAATAAATTTTAAGGAAAGGCAGGCTAAACAAAGGAAATACCAGAAACTCGCCACACCGTTATACTTTTCCACGATTATTGCTTCTGGACTTGATTTTCGCTTCGGCTGGTCAAAGGTTCCGTTCTGGCTTGTAATTGTTTCACTCATCATCATATTGTGTGGATACCTAATTTTTTTTGAAGTGCTGAGAGAAAACAGCTATGCGTCAAGAACTATTCAAGTTCAAGCAGGGCAAAAGGTTATAGATTCAGGATTGTATTCATTCGTCAGACATCCAATGTATTTATCTGTATTAATAATGTATCTCTTTTATCCTTTGGCTTTAGGCTCGTACTACGCACTGATTCCGGCACTTTCGATACCTGTTTTCCTGGTATACAGGATAAAAGATGAAGAAAAATTTTTAATGGATGAATTGCCGGGATATATTGACTACTGTAAAAGGGTGAAATATAGGCTATTGCCTTATATTTGGTAGGCGCCATTATCTTTACCTTTCCTTTGACTCATTTGTGCCAGGCTCATTGCCCGCCCGATTCTCAATATGAATGATTACTTTTTCAATTCTCTTTTCTGTGACTTCAACGATCTCCATGCGCAGGTGTTTGTAATTGATTTCGACAGTATCGCCCTTTACCGGTATCCTGCCCAATAGGCCAATCAGGAAGCCGCTTAACGTATCAAATTCATCAATCGGGAGTTCGACATCAAGAGGGATCTCAAGTTTGTCCAGTTCGACCAGACCATTGACCTCATAAGTATTTTCATCGATTTTCTTAATCTCAAGCTCGATTTCGTCATCTTCATCAAGAATATTTCCTACAATTTCCTCAAGCAAATCTTCTAATGTCAGAATGCCTCCTGTGCCGCCATATTCATCCACAACGATTGCAAAGTGTGTTCTGGTAGATTGCAGATCGATAAAGACTTCATCTATCTTTTTATGGATCGAAACAAAGAAAGGCTTTCTAATAATGTCGCTTAAGTTGAAATCTTTAACTGCTTTGCTATTGTCTATTAAATGGATCAGATCCTTGACATGAAGTATCCCCACAATATCATCAATGACCTGGTCATATACCGGAATCCTTGTATACCTCTCTTCTTCAACTATCCTTAATACCTCTGATAAACTTGCAGTAATCGGCAATCCGACGATTTCCGTTCTATGCGTCATAATATCCTCGGCTGTTTTATTATTGAATTCAAAAATATTATTGATCATGAACTTTTCGTGCTCATATATCGTCCCAAGTTCTTCCCCCACATCAACCATCATTCTGATTTCTTCTTCTGTAACATGTTCTTGCTCTGCATTTGGATCAACGCCAAACAACCTGACAAAAAAATTGGTGGAAATCGTAAGGAACTTGACGAATGGACTTGTGATTTTTGACAAAATTGTTATCGGCCCTATTACCGTAAAAGCAATTCTTTCTGATCTTTGCATAGCCACCCTCTTCGGCACGAGTTCTCCTAAAACCAAAGTAGCATAGGCCAATATGATGGTAATCACGATAACAGTTGATACCTTTAAAACCCTCTCCGCAATTGGAAGATGAAAAGACTGGAGGAACGCAACAAGAGGATCGGCAAAGCTCTCTGCAGCAAAAGCGCTCGCAAGAAAGCCCGCTAGCGTAATGCCGATTTGAATCGTTGCGAGAAATTTGGTTGGCTCTCCTAACAGTTTCACCAACTGGATTGCTTTTTTATCCCCGCTATCAGCCATGATTTTGATCTTGGTATCATTCAATGAGATCAAGGCAATCTCTGATGCTGCAAAAAAGGCATTTAGCGCTACAAGTATGATTAATAACAAAACGTTTGTGCTCATTATTTCATTCTCCCTGATTCACTGGGTTCGTCTTCCATCTTATTCATTCGTTCCCCTTCAAAATAGTTATTTTAAAACTACATCATCCTGCTCAGTGTGTCAATATTCTGATAGATATGAGCATGTAATTCTATAGGCGTCAGTGCCACGAAATTTTAGAATGGATTGCACCAGCTTCGGCTGGGGGATATAATTTAACCTGGTAGATTACGGTTCGAATGGGAGGAGAATACCATGGGTGCGCTGGATGGATTAAAAATATTGGATTTTACAACTTTGTTACCGGGACCGTTTGCTACACTGATGCTGGCCGACATGGGTGCGGAAGTATTAAAGATCAGTTCGAAAAGCAAACCGGATATCGTCGCGGATTATCCACCTTTTATCGAAGGAACCAAGATTTCGGCGAATCATGCCTGGCTTGGCAGGAATAAAAAGACCATGTTTTTAAATTTAAAAAAGCCTGAAGCAATCAAAATTGTAAAAGAACTGATCATGGATTACGACATTGTCATAGAGCAGTTTCGGCCTGGCGTTATGGATAAACTCGGCCTTGGATACAACACGCTATGCGAAATAAATCCAAGGCTCATTTACTGTTCCCTCACGGGATACGGGCAAAATGGGCCCCTTCGGATGAGAGCGGGACATGACATCAATTACTTGGCATTAAGCGGGAACATGTCATATGCCGGCCGAAAAGAGACCGGCCCGGTACTCACAAACATGCAAATCGCTGACGTGGCAGTAGGCTCCTTGCACTCAGTAGTAGGAATCCTTGCCGCAGTCAACTACAGAAATCGGACAGGAAAAGGCCAGTTTGTCGATGTGGCCATGTACGACGGGCTCATTCCGTTTAACGCAATGGATGGAGCGGCATTCCTGGCAACTTCCAAACAGCCGAAAAGGGAAGGCCAACGTTTGAACGGTGGGTGTCTGTATGATTTCTATCAAACAAAGGATGGCCGGTACCTTAGTGTCGGTGCGCTGGAGCCGCAGTTCTGGAAGAACTTCTGCCTCTGTATCGAAAGACCCCAGTATATTGAGGGGACTGTATGGCCGGAGGATATCGAAGCTGTGAAAAATGATGTGAAAGATGTCCTCATGAGCAGGACATTATCTGAGTGGCTGGATGTATTTCGTGATAAGGATGTATGCGTTGAGCCTATTTTGTCATTAGAAGAAGCTTTATTGGAAAGCGAGCATGTAAAAGCTAGGGAAATGGTCGTTGATGTTCCGCTTCCACTCGCGCCGGGGAAAACAGTTAAGCAGCTTGGCACAGCCATCAAGCTATTGGAATGCCCAATTGAATATAAGCATGGCGGCTATCCGATGGGATATCACACAAAACAGATCCTTCAATCTCTGGGCTACTCGGAGGGCGATATTGCCAGGCTGGAACAGGAAGAAGTATTCGAATAAGTTACCTGGATTTCTATAAAATAAATCGGATTTTAAAACAAGATTCAGGAGACTGATAAACATTTAATCGGAGGCAACTTGATGAACAAAACTAAAAGGACAACGCTTTTTGTAATTATTTTAGCATTATCTTCAATTATTGTTTACGGGATTCAGATCCTGGTTTTTAATAATCCTGTAGACACTAAGTTCTACCTGCTCCAGGATATCGGTTTTTTGCCGATCCAGGTTATTCTGGTCACTCTTTTCCTGAACAAGCTTCTGAGTATTCTGGAGAGTCAACAGAAAATGAAGAAGCTTAATGTAATCATCAGCGCATTTTTCTCTGAAATCGGAACCACGATCATAGAGGAGCTATCAAGAGAAAACGAGGCATATCCCGTTTTATGCAAAAATATTAAGACCACGGAATTTAATAAAAGCGATACTAAAGAAATGAAGAACCTGATCCGAAATCATGAATTCAAGATGACACTGACTTCGGAAAAGCTAAATAGATTGCAATCAGTTCTGGCTGAAAGGAGATCACTACTGTTAAGGATGCTTGAAAACCCGAATTTGATGGAGCACGATTCCTTTACCGACATGCTATGGTCGGTTTTCCACCTCGCTGATGAACTTGAAGCCAGGAGCAGCTTTGATAATTTATCGCAAAACGACATAAAACATCTTGAGGTTGATGCCATCAGGGCATATAAGGCTTTAGTACTGGAGTGGGTGGACTATATGAGATATCTTCATGACGAGTACCCATATTTGTATTCTCTGGCAATCAGAAAAAACCCATTCTGTGCATAAAGCCGGTGCTGATGCCAAGATAGGCTTTGGCTTATCGCACGAGTCTCATCATACAAAAGCAAGTCAAACCAATCTGATCAGAGCTTTTGGATTCCATCAATTGGAATCCAAAATGTTCATAAATTGGAATGTTGACGAGGTTGAACGTCTCCAATACGATAGGCATCTTTCTATTATCACAATCTCTTAGAACAGGCGTTAATAATTTTCTAAATGAGCCTGTTCCTTTCTCGGAATCCGCAATTGCTACGACTAATAAGTGAAACACATCTCCATCAAAATATTTGAAATGCCAATTTTGCGGGATGATTTCATTTTCCAATAAAGCTTTATTCTGCAGCACCAGGAGTTCATCCGGAGTGGCTTCTTCTAAGAGTTTCATGGAAGCTTGTTGGAATACTTCAAGTAATAACTCTTCTGAAAATTCTTTTGTTGAATAACCAATTAATAATCCTTGACCGCCATCGAGAACTTGAACCGCATTTTGTTGATTAAAAGCATGAATTTGACCTTCGCATTGCAGAGAAAAAAGCAGCTCGGCACGTTCCAAATCCTCAATCTGAAATTGAACACCGGGATCTTGCAGAAACCTCGATGTCATAAGGTGAGCGTACTTTTTTAATTCATCCTCTTTCATACCGATTCTCCTCGCCAGATAATGACCCGTAGAACTAAAGAACAGCCTTTGTAAGTTTATCATATTTTATGGAATTATTCGAGGCAGGGAGTTGACAAATACTAAATAGGTAATATATTATATATTTAAGTAACGTATTACCTATAAATTTGCAGGGGGAGCGATTGAATGGATCAAACAACACAAATGCCCGATAAACAATACATTTTTGGCTCACTTTTAATTATTGCGAATCGGATGGATACGCTCTTGGAAAGGGAACTCAGACAATTTGGCGTAACATCAAAGCAATGGTTTTTGTCGGTTATCATAGATAGCTTGTTTACAGAGCCTCCGACAATGAAAGAAGTCGCAAGAGAAATGGGCAGTTCGCATCAGAATGTTAAGCAGGTTGCATTGAAACTGCAGGAGAAGAATCTGCTCACGTTGTTTAAGGATAAAAAGGACAGAAGAGTCACCAGAATAAGTATGACTGATGAGAGTCAGGACTTTTGGAAAAAAACGCAGCCTAAGGGAACAATATTTACTGAAGCACTATTTGAGGGGATTAAAAAGGAAGACCTGCAAGTAGCCCGGCAAGTAATGCAAAAAATAATGGATAATTTGGAACTGATGGAAAAGGGAAACGAAGAGGAGGCTGATAAAGAATGAAAACACTGATTATATACACCAGCGTTTACGGATTCACCGAAGAGTGTGTAAATGAATTGAAGAACCAAATCAATGGAGATGTTGAAACCTTCAATGTGGCTTCGGAAGGGAACCCGCAACTGGATCATTATGACAATATCGTAATAGGGGGGCCCATTTATATGGGCAAGCTACCCAAAAAACTAAGCGGCTACTTCTCAAAAAACATCCCGGAACTTGCAGGGAAAAGGCTGGCACTGTTTATTTGTTGTGGGTTGCCGGAACATTTTGAGGAACATATAAAAAACAACTTCCCTGCAGAACTAACTCAAAAGGCCATAGCAAGTGAGTGCTTTGGCGGTGAACTTAGAACGGACAGAATGAATTTTGCGCATAGAATGATCACGCAGGCCTTGGAAAAAGCGCAATCGAAGGAAGGAAAATCCAAACCGGCTAAAATGCCTGAGAATATTCAAAAGCTTGCATCGGCAATCAATCAAAATTAGTTCGGAGCTTAGGGGCATGATAAAAAACAATAAGGCAATTAAAATTCTTGTTATATGTATTAGCATCGTGGCTTTGCTTGCATGCCTGGCGGGGTTGCTCTTAAAAGGCGGCCCAGGGCAATATGATTTTAGATCCATCAATGGAGAATTTGTAAATATCTATGGCATCGGTCTATATAGAAATGATTCCGTATCGGTTGCTTCTCAAGGGAGGGCATCGGATTTAGTGACCCTGGTTTTTGGAATTCCACTTTTATGGATTTCACTTTATTCTACAAACAAAGGGTCTTTCAGGGGGCGGCTTATGCTAACGGGAACGTTGGGGTATTTTTTATATACCTACACATCCTATACATTTTTGTGGATGTATAATTCATTTTTTATGCTTTATGTAATGCTGATGGCAATGAGTCTATATGCATTTGTATTATGTTTCATGTCGTTTAACATCAAGGCGATTCCCCTTTCGTTCAGCGAAAGCCTACCTGTCAAATTCCTGGGAGGGTTTCAGATTTTTATAGGCTTTGCAATAGGATTGTTATGGCTCGGAAGGATTGCACCATCTGTTTTTCTGGGGGAAGTGCCTATAGGGCTTGAACATTACACGACGCTAGTTATACAGGGCATGGATCTTGGCATTGTCGTTCCAACCGCTTTTCTTTCTGGGATTTTACTGATCAAACGCAAGCCGTTCGGATATTTGCTATCATCGGTTATTATCACTAAAGGGGTTACGATGCTCACATGTATTTCTGCAATGATAGTGAACCAAGTTTTAAATGGGGTTGAGATGAGCCGTATTGAAACAATTATTTTCCCGGCATTCAATATTTGGGCATTTATTTGTCTGTTCTTATTAATGAAAAACGTGAGGAACAATGCAAATACAATACTTGAAACTGAATCAGCATTTTAGAATTGAAGCAATCAACAAAGTTCTGTTTTTATTTTAATGGAGTTCAATGGAATATGCTGATATTAAAGCACCCGGACAACCAACATAACCTAATTCATTTAAGGGCTTTAATTTCATATCGAGTTCGGGACATATTTCTGCTAGAATTTGATTTAGCGTTATGTTGTCAATTTTCATGTTGAAGTTGGTTTTCAGATAATGACAGAGTTCATAAGAGTGGATCGTATTGAATTTTTGTCCAAGTAAAGGCATACCGTACTTGCGAATCAATTGATAATAGTTGACTTTTGTTGGTGTCGAGCTGGCCTGAATACTTGCAGATCGCATTTCTAATAGTATTGTCGATATTTCTTGCCTGATCATTATTGTCTCCTTTCAAAGTCGGTAGGCTAATTTAACACACAATACTAATATTACCATAATTCGATATTCAATCAACCCGATAAAGTTAAAAAGGATGGACTAAAATATGAACAAGATCTGTAATACGTTGATAGTCCTCATCATTATGTTATGCAGCTTAACAGGCTGTGGACCGGATATAAAGACTGATATGCCTGATGTTCCTGTTGCTCCAGAAACTGTAGAGCGTTTGGGTTTTGAGGGCGGCAATATCGGCGCTGGCGGACTTGTTTGCGGTGGCGATGACGGAACTATCTATTACCGCAGTGAGAGTGATGGATGGAAGCTATATAAAGCGAAGCCCGATGGCTCATCCAAAACCAAGGTCAGCGATCGTGTTATTGAAAATATAAATGTTCTTGACGGCTGGATTTATTTCATCGACCACTTCGATGGCAATTCGATTTATAAAGTTCGCACGGACGGTACGGAGGCAACAAAACTCGTTGAGGGCGGGTGTTATAATCTCTATGTCGCCGAGAGCGGCCTGTATTTTGATAAGCGGGATGGGAATAACGTTTCTCAAGTCTGCTTTGCGGATCTAGACGGCGATAATTTCACCATATTCGTGCCGGACAGGACGGTAGCCTATTACTACAAGGGCAATATCTACTATAAAAATTCTCGGGAATTGGGAGTTTATGATATCGCTTCAAACAAAGAAAAGACCCTTGTGAAGGGTGAGACCTATAATGTTTCCGTAGATGACAGCGGCATATATTATTGGGCGGTAGACAAAGAAGAATTTCATCATATTGATTTAGCCGGCAATACAGACCGCGTTGTTCTAAAAGGCGGAGACTACTTTAATTATCATGATGGCAGTTTGTATTATATAGGCATCGGTTCTAATGAAAACGGGCCATGCCATATGATCAATCGTCTCAATCTGGCCAACAATGAGACCACCGTTCTCTTGGAGGAAGCGAACGAGTATTTTGATGCTCACGGGAATTGGCTGGGGGTTACTTTCAGGCAATGGCTTGACCACCCGGAAACCGTCGATCCTTCCATGATCGATGAAATCGACGGCGTTTTGAAAAACGGCTTTAATGAATCAGTCAGCTACGTCTATGTCGCGGGAGAGCACCTTTTTATGCGTGCCGCCTTGCGTGAAAGCATAATCAAAACGGGTAAAGTGGATTGCATAGTCCGGCTGGATGATGGAGTTACTGTCTGGGATTAGTGCAAAGCGCATCGGTTTTTTGGATATGTTCTTTGCTATGAGGCAACTTTGACATTCCCGCGTTTTAATGGTATAATAAATCCATAAAAAGAATATTAAGTTAAGATAATTAAAAAACACCTTGCACAAACAGCAAAAAGTCACTTTTTATAAGAGTGACTTTTTTTATTCGAAATTAGAAAAGAGGAAGAACAATTGATCATACAATACATGAATTACATTTACATTTTAGGGGTAGTAATACTCGCGTTATTACTATTATGGGGTGTTTTGTTTAAGCTGCAAAAAAGCCGAAATATCAATATTCGGGATGCGTCTCTAACAGTTGAAGAACTTGAGGAGCATGCCAGGAGCATGTCCCTTCAGCATGCAGTGTCTTCTAAGAAGAATATATTGAACTGGCCAGTGACACGTATGAATGACAACTTCAGCTTTATTCGACAGGTATATGAAGATTTGAACGGGGATATTACTCGAAAGCATGCATTACCGCCCGCAGCGGAATGGCTCCTCGATAATTATTATGTGATAGAAGAACAGGTAAACGGACTGCGTAAGGACCTATCAAAGAAAAACTATTATGAACTACCGGTTTTAAAAAAAGGACCTCATAAGGGAGTTACCAGAATCTTCGCCCTGGCAATGGAACTGGTCGCCCATACTCATGGCCGTATTGAGGAAGACACATTGCTGAAATATCTGGAGGCATATCAGTCACACAACATACTTTTTGAGCGAGAGATCACTGTCATTCCTGCCATGCTTAGGCTTGCGCTGATTGAAAATGTAAGGATGATCTGTGAAGATATCATTGAAACCAGAAAGCAATGGAATCTTGCAGACGAAGCCGTTGAAAAATGGCTGGCCGAAAAAAATGATGACGCAGATAAAATCATAGGGCTCTTCAAAAATAATGGCAAGGCTATCAATGTCGCTATCGGTGCAGCCAACCACTCATTTATTGAGCACCTGTTTTATAGATTGCGAAGATCCGGACGAAAGTACTCGGATGTATTGCGTTACCTTGACGAGAATCTTGATAAATTCGATACGACAACAGAAATCATCGCTCAAAAGGAACATAATGCACAGGCAGTCATTACAGTCTCCATGGGGAACTGCATTGTCAGCCTTAAATATCTTTCGAGTATGAATTGGTCCGACTTGTTTGATGCGGCCAGTTATTTGGAGAAAATCCTCAAACAGGATCCGGTGGCGACTTATAGTCTTATGGACATAAATTCACGATACTATTATAAGAGCGAGGTCGAAAAGATTGCCAAAAAATATGGTGTTTCAGAACTTTACATCGCAAAGGAAGCCTTGGTCCTTGCAAAAAATGCTGTGCCGGATATCGATAAAACTACTGATGATGAAAATCAGGATGATCGCAAGCGACATATCGGATATTATATAGTCGGCAGCGGTCTTGAGGATCTTGAAAGAAGGCAAAAGAAAAATATCAAGTTCTTTGTAAAGTTCAAAAAATCGACAGAAAACCACCAGGGAATTCTATATATGCTATCAATTATCACCTTCACCATACTGATCACCTTTTTGGCAATCGGCTATGGGATGAACCACATATCTGCAAATCCTCTCTTTTACGCGATTTTAATAGCGGCCGCAGTAATTATACCGGCCTCTGAAATTGTAATCTCGATCACCAACTGGCTTGTTTGCAAAGTAAAAAAACCGGCTGTTTTTCCGCGACTGGAACTAAAAGACGGCATACCGGACAACATGAGCGCCATGGTCGTGATTCCTGCTTTACTTTCCAGCAAGAAACGGGTCGACGAGTTAATGGAGAATATGGAAAACCATTACCTCGGAAATAGAGAAAAGAACTTATATTTTGCGCTGATCGGCGCTTTCAAGGACTCGGATTTCGAGAAGAATAAAGATGATAAAGGAATAGTTAAGGAAGCCTCTGACAGAATCGTAGCTTTGAATAATAAATACGCAGATGGCAAAAAAGATATCTTTTACTTTTATAACAGACAGAGAAAATACAATGAAAAAGATAATAATTGGACCGGTTGGGAGCGAAAAAGAGGCGCTTTAATGGAGTTCAATGATTTGCTTCTCGGCTCTGAAGATACCAGCTTTTCCTTTTATTCAAACGAATTGCTCCCGGATGCAAATATCAAGTACGTCATCACCCTGGATGCAGATACGGTTTTGCCTTTAGGAATGGCGAAGAAAATGATCGGAACCATGGCTCATCCCCTTAATAAACCCGTAATTGACATTGAAAAGGGAATCGTTACAGAAGGATATGGTCTGATGCAGCCGAGAGTCTCATTTGACAGCGACAGCTCAAACCGATCGGTCTTTTCAAGAATATATACAGGCCAGGAGGGCCTTGATCCCTATGCCAGCGCCATATCGGATGTCTATCAGGATCTTTTTGGCGAGGGGATTTTTACAGGCAAGGGCATCTATGATCTTAAAGTTTTTCAAACTGTCTTAAAAGGCAAGTTGCCGGAAAACGCAATACTCAGTCATGATCTTTTAGAAGGGTCTTTTGTGAGGGCTGCGCTGGTTTCTGATCTGGAACTGGTGGATTCTTATCCGTCAAAATACAACTCTTTTATGGCAAGGCTTCACAGATGGGTCAGAGGCGATTGGCAGCTTATTCCGTGGCTGCGCAGCGAAATCCATACCAGGAACAAAACCCTTATTAAGAATCCGCTGTCCCATGTTTCTAAATGGAAAATAGCGGATAACCTCAGAAGGAGCCTGCTGACACCGGCCGTTATGGCTCTGATGATCTTAGGCTACAGCATCCTACCGGGCTCCGGTATATTTTGGGTTGGATTAGGCATTGCTTCAATGGGGCTTCCCCTTGCGCTGTCTCTTTTGACGCAAATTTTTAGCGGAGGGCTAAAACCCGATAGCATTAAAAGACATCTTCCTGGGTTTTTCGGGATAAAGGCTTCGATCTTTCAATTCCTTTTGGGAATCGCATTTCTACCTTACCAGGCATATATGGCATTGGATGCGATTGTTGTTACGCTGACTCGTGTCTTCGTAACAAAGAAAAACATGCTGGAATGGGTCACCTCCGCCGATGCGGACAGAGTTCAGCCTAATTCCCTTAAAAGCTATCTCTCGACAATGGGATTAAGCGCGGCTGTAGGCATCTTCATTGCGTCGCTGTCCTATATTTTCAAGCCCGAGAGTTTGACCACAAGTATCGTTTTACTGTTAGCCTGGTTGAGTTCGCCCATCATTGCATGCTTGATCAGCAAAGACGATCAAGTTCAAGCTGAGCAATTGGAAGAGAAGGACTTGCTGGAACTCAGAAAAACAGCGAGAAAAACATGGCGCTATTTTGAGGAATTTGCAAATTCGAAAAACAACTACCTCGCACCTGACAATTTCCAGGAGGAACCCTACAGAGGGATCGCTTACAAGACATCTCCAACGAACATCGGACTAGGATTGATGGCTTCCCTGACCGGGCGAGATATGGGTTACACCGGGCTTATCGAAACGACGGATCAACTTTCAAAAACGATGGCTTCCATAGAGAAAATGGAAAAGTGGAATGGACATTTATATAACTGGTATGACACCAGGACACTGGAACCACTGAAGCCTGTATATGTTTCCACCGTTGACAGCGGAAATCTGATCTGCTATCTGACCACATTGGTTCAGGGCCTGAAGGAGTATTATGAAAAACCATTGATCGATTGTGCGTTTGCGAGAGGCATTCAAGATACCATCAGAGCCGGTCTTGACGGAGAAGAGCAGTGGCCGACTGATATGACGAAGTTTGACTTCATGGAGAAACAGGAAAAGATCGATCCGGTGCAATGGAGCAAGGCGTTGAATGAATTGATTGAGCATTCCATGCTGCCTGGCAGCATGAAACAGGAATGGAAAACTAAAACCGAGCGGTTGGCCAGGACGCTAAAACAAGAAGTTATCAGCTTCATGCCTTGGGTAGAAATGACTTCGATCATCCCTGAGCAGCTTCTTAATATTGCGCCGGCAGCAAAAACGAATTTGCTGCTTGAACTGATGGGAACGAATGTCAGCCTGAAGGGACTGCCCGATTTGAGCAGAGACATATCGCTATATTGCGATCAGTTGACTGAAGACATCAGAGGATCCGCAGGAGGCCCATTTGAAGCAGAATTGGCCTGGCTGAACGAGCTAAAAGAAAGCGCAGAAAAATCATCAGGATTTTCAAGAGATTTTATTGACCGATATGATCGATTGATAGAGAGGATAACTGACGTTTCGGTGAACACCAAGTTCGCCGCCCTGTACAATGACCGAAGACATTTGTTTTACATAGGCTACAATATTGAAGAAAAAAAGGCGACCAACTCCTTTTATGATCTACTGGCTTCAGAGGCCAGACAAACAAGCTATATCGCCATTGCAAGGGGAGAGGTACCTCCAAAGCACTGGTTTATGCTGGGCAGGTCCTTGACGGTGGTAGACCGTTTCAAGGGACTCGTTTCCTGGAGCGGAACGATGTTTGAGTATTTGATGCCGCTTTTGTTGATGAGGAGCTACAAAAATACTCTTCTGGATGAAACATATTCCTTTGTTGTTAAAAGCCAGATCAAATACGGAAAGCAAAGAGAAATGCCATGGGGCACATCAGAATCTGCTTATAATTCGTTAGATATTAATCTTGATTATCAATATAAAGCCATAGGAGTGCCTTGGCTTGGACTGAAAAGAGGCTTGGCCGAGGATGCTGTCATAGCACCATACGCGACTTTCCTTGCCCTCATGGTTAACCCGGAGGCTGCATACAAAAACATTGAGTTCATGAAGGCAGAAGGGATGGAAGGTCCTTATGGCTTCTATGAAGCGGCGGATTATACGCCGGAGCGTCTTGAACCGAAGATCAAAAAAGCCGTTATCAAAAGCTTTATGGCGCATCATCAAGGGATGAGTCTTATGGCCATCAATAATTATCTGAATGCAAATACGATGCAGAATCGATTTGCGAAAGATCCTTATGTAAAAGCCGCAAGGCTTCTGCTTCAGGAAAAAGTGCCATTGAATGTGGTGTTCACAAAGGAAAGCAAGGAGAAGATACAGAATTCAAAAGCAACGGTCTACAGTGACAAAGGCTCCTACAGGCGTTTTACAGAACCGGATTTCGAATTGCCAAAATCCCACATTTTATCCAATGGCAAGTACTTTGTGATGCTGACGGATAAGGGAACCGGCTATAGCAGAAGCAGGGAAGCCGATATATCAAGATGGCGGGAAGATCCTATTATGGACAGCTACGGCACATTCTTCTTTATTGAAAATCTTGACGGGAATCAGAGCTGGTCCGCCACGTATGCGCCGCTTAATGTGATGCCGAAAAACTACGAGGTGGTTTTCACCGCAGATAAGGCTTCATACAAAAGAACAGATGGTGACATTGAGACCTTGACAGAAGTCGTTGTCGCATCTGGGGATAATGCGGAAGTAAGGCGGATCAAACTTAAAAATAATGGGAAGTCCGCCTGTACCTTGCAAGTTACCAGCTATCTTGAGCTTGTTGGGGCATCCCACAACTCTGATTTGTCGCATCCGGCTTTCAGCAATCTTTTTGTGAGTACGGAGTATGATCCAGAGTACAAAGTGCTGCTGGCAAACCGGCGCACAAGGCACCAGTCCGACCGAAAGCTATGGATTGCCGGGATACCGGTAATAGATGGCGGAATGACAGGAGACATAGAATATGAAACGGACAGGGCGCAGTTTATAGGAAGAGGTAATCATACCGGCAATCCGGAGGTCATTGAGCGGGGGAGACCCCTGTCAAACACGGTTGGATCCGTTCTGGATCCTATATTCAGCATGAGGGCAAGGGTTCGTGTGGAACCTGGAAATACAGCGCGTATTTATTTCGTTACAGCAACGGCGGACAGTAAAGAATCTATTATAGAACTCGTAGAAAAATACGTTCAGCCAGAAGCCTGTGACGCTTCGTTTTGGCTTGCATTGACAAGAAGCCAGGTAGAAGCCAAGTATCTGAACATCAAGGCACGTGAAATGGAACTGTATCAGGACCGGATATCCGACATCCTTTTTATCAGTCCCCAAAGGATGAAATATGAGCAGAACATCAAAGACAATCGACAAGGGCAGCAATCTTTATGGCAATATGGCATTTCAGGAGACAGGCCCATCGTTCTCCTGATCCTGGACAAGACCGATGAGATGGTGCTGCTGTATGAATTGTTAAAAGCCCATGAGTACTGGCGTCTGAAGGATCTCAAGGTCGACCTGGTTGTTTTAAGCAGGGAAGAGAATAGTTATATGAACCCGCTGCATTCATTGATCACTGAAATAGTCTATAATACGAAGACTCAGGATTTGTTGAATCGTCATCAGGATGTATTCATATTAAAAACCAGCACTATGACGGCTCAGGACATCAATCTGTTCTACGCCAACGCCAGGATGATCTTCAAAGGTAACTGCGGCACGATGGAAGAACAGTCCAATACCGCCACGATGAACTATGGGGAAGCCCGGGAGCATGTCAAAGTGGCAAACAGTGCAAACAGTGCAAACAGTGAAAGACCTACGCGATCGAAGCACGAAATTGATGAACACAAAGAACTGCAGTACTTTAATGGCTTTGGCGGATTTGGAGGAGAAGGGAAAAGTTACATCATAAAACTCGAAAAAAATCAGATGACGCCGGCGCCTTGGGTGAATGTCATAGCCAATCCGGATTTCGGATTTATGGTTTCCGAGTCAGGAGGTGGATACACCTGGTGTGAAAACAGCAGAGAAAACAAACTCTCCCCATGGTCAAACGATCCGGTCAGTGACGAACCCGGAGAAGTTTTCTACATCCGGGACGAGTCAGGTGAAGTATGGTCGATGACACCGCTGCCCATAAGAGAAGAAGAACCTTATACCATCGAGCATGGGTTTGGATATTCAAAATTCCGACATCAAAGTCACGGGATCGAACAGGAGCTTGTGCAGTTTGTTCCTGTTTCAGGTACGGTAAAAATCAGCATAATACAGCTTCATAACGAAAGCCGGGAGAGCAGAAGCTTAAGCGTGACTTATTACATGACACCGATCTTAGGCGTCAATATGAGTGAGACAGCCATGCACCTGGTAAGTTCTCAAACGGCGGAAGGTGCATTAATGATAGAGAATCATTACAACAGAGAATTTGCCGACAGAGTTTGTTTTATGGATGTCTCGCTTGAGGATCGTACTCTCACTGGCGACAGAAAGGAGTTCATTGGCGGCGGAAGAATGGATTTCCCTGACTCATTGAAGGGTAAGAACTTGTCAGGGACGACCGGCGCAGGATACGATCCTTGCGGCGCAATGCAGATCAATATCAACCTTGCTGCAAATGAAACAGCAGAGATCGTTTTTGTTATGGGTATGGCCGGCAATCAGGAGGATGCACTTGAACTTGCAGGCAAGTTCAAAACTGTTCAGCAGGCAAGGGAGGCTTTAGCGGAGGTTGATCTCTTTTGGCGTGATAAACTCCAGGTAATAGAAGTAGACACACCGGACCCGGCAATGAATATCATGCTGAACGGATGGCTTCAATATCAAGTCATTTCATGCAGGATGTGGGCCCGGACAGGGTTTTATCAGGCAGGTGGAGCCTATGGATACAGGGACCAGCTTCAGGATACATTATCCCTGGCTGCAACCTGGCCTTCCCTTGCCAGAGAACAGATTCTAAAACATGCCGGACATCAATTCCAAGAGGGCGATGTGCTGCATTGGTGGCACGAACCGGCCGGCAAGGGGACCAGAACCCGCAGCTCTGATGACTACTTGTGGCTCCCTTATGTGACTGCCGAATATATAAAGATATCAGGAGATTTTGACATATTGAACTGCGAAATCCCTTATCTGCAGGAGGAACTGTTAAAAGAGCATGAAGAAGACAGATACTGCCAGCCCAAGGTCTCTTCAGAATATTATTCTCTCTATGACCATTGTATCCGATCTGTAAATAACGCCCTCCGGTTTGGTGAGCATGGAATACCGCTCATCCGTGGAGGGGACTGGAATGATGGCATGAACAATGTAGGCTGTGAAGGAAAGGGAGAAAGTGTTTGGCTTGGCTGGTTTTTGTGCTCGACATTGGAAAAGATGATACCGATCTGCCGCGAAATGAACGATGGCGCCAGGGCAGAAGACTATTCACTGCTGACCCGAAAAATAGCAAATGCTATTGAAAATAATGGCTGGGATGGGAACTGGTATATCAGGGCGTTCTTTGATGACGGCACCCCTTTGGGCTCTGCAGCCAACAGTGAATGCAAAATCGATTCACTGGCACAAACCTGGTCAGTGATTTCAGGAATAGGGGATCCGGTAAGAGTTGAAAAAGCCATGCAGTCACTTGAGAACTATCTTGTGATGGATGAGGAAGGAATAATAAAACTCCTGACTCCTCCTTTTAATGATGGCAACTTGGAACCAGGATATATAAAAGGATATCTCCCGGGTGTCCGAGAAAACGGCGGACAATATACCCATGCAGCAGCATGGGTTGTGGCGGCATTCGCCAGGTTGGGCGACGGCAACAAGGCATGGGATTGCTTCCGGATCCTCAACCCTGTCAACCATGGACGCACCAACAGGGAATCCTGGATTTACAAGGTCGAGCCATATGTGATGGCTGCCGATGTTTATGGAGAGCAACCTCATATAGGAAGAGGAGGCTGGACATGGTACACCGGGGCGGCCGGGTGGATGTACAAGGCTGGGTTAGAAAGTATTCTTGGCTTTAATAAGCAAGGCGACAAATTGATCCCAGATCCGAGCATACCAGAGAAATGGGCGGAGTATACGATCCGGTACAAATATCTGCAAACAGTGTATGAGATAAAAGTAAGCAATCCAAAGGGCCTCAACAAAGGAGTGCATCAGGTTTACGTGGACGGTGAGCTTCAGGCCGATAATGCAATAAACCTAATGAATGACAGGCTGACGCATCTAGTCGACGTACGGATGGGCACCTGATCAATCATTTATGAGATAGGAAGGGAAAAATAATGAAAACAGCATTGATCATAATGGCTGCCGGAATCGGTTCACGATTTGGCGGTGGAATAAAACAGCTCGAACCTGTAGGACCTGGCGGAGAGATCATCATGGATTACTCAATTCGTGATGCCTTAGACGCCGGATTTAATAAAATCATATTTATTATAAGAAAAGACCTGGAGAAAGACTTCAAGGAAGCCATCGGCAACCGGATAGACAAAATCTGCGATGTATCTTATGCTTTCCAGGAAATTGAGGATTTACCTGAAGGTTTTACTGCGCCGGAAGGCCGGAAGAAACCATGGGGGACCGGACAAGCATTGCTTGCATGCAAAGATATCATCGAAGATCCTTTTGTTGTAATCAATGCAGATGACTATTATGGAAAATCGGCTTTTATCAAGGTACATGATTATTTAACCGGTTCATTAGAAGGCAGAGATGCATTTGGCCTCTGTCTGGTGGGTTTTATTTTGAAAAACACTTTGAGCGAAAATGGCGGAGTGACAAGAGGTATTTGCAGTATCGATGAAGACTTCTATTTAAAGAATGTTCTCGAAACCCATGACATTGCAAAAGTAGGGCATGGTGCTGCTGTCCCCGAACAAGATGGAAATTTAAAACCTATTGACGCAAACTCGTATGCTTCGATGAATATGTGGGGAGGGACAACGAAATTTCTATCAATTCTAGAGGTCGGGTTTGTGGAATTTCTTAACGGTTTGTCTTCAGATGATATAAAGTCTGAGTACATCTTGCCTACTATCATTGATGGGCTTATCAAAAGCGGTAAAGCGAAAGTCAAACTTCTTGAAACGAAAGATAAATGGTTTGGAGTAACCTACAAAGAAGATAAGCAGATAGTGGTGGACTCCTTCAAGCAGCTTATTGCCGATGGAGTGTATTGAAAATCCTTTGCCTTGATTTGAACCAAAGGGGGTATAATATGATAATAAGGGATAAACTAAAAGGGGTGCTATTAATTAATGGGGTTAGTGGGTAGTAAAAAGACTAAATTTTTGATTATTCATGGATTTGGTGGTGGAGTCGATGATGTTAAGCCTCTGGCCCAATATTTAAACTCTCTCGGCTACGATGCGGTTTGCCCGGTGTTAAAAGGACATGCGGGGACAAAAGAGGATATGAAAAAGACCACTTACAATGAGTGGATAGATTCTGCAGAACATGAGTTGTTGAGTTTGCAGAAAGAAGGGGATGAAATCTTACTGATGGGGTTTTCAATGGGTGGTCTGATTGCTTTTAATCTTGCGAGTAAATACAATATCAAGGGCATTGTAACTATTAATACACCAATTTATTATTGGAATATGAAACAAGTTACGCTTAATCTCGCGGATGATATAAAAAACAAGAAGCGCGAAAACATAAGAAGATATATACAAGCGAAAAACAATACGCCGATTTATGCATTGATTCAATTTCAGCTGCTACTGCACAAAACCAAACCCAAATTAGAGAAAATAACTTGCCCTATTCTCATGATTCAGGCAGAAGATGATGACACAGTAAGGAGAAAGAGTGTGGATTATATCAATATGCACGTTTCTTCCAATGATAAAACGATTAGATACTTTCAGGAAGGCGGCCATTTGATTCTTCTGAGTCCCGTAGCCGAAAAAGCCATTTTTTGTATTGAAGATTTTCTGCGGGACAGAGAGTTGTTTTAAGGTTCAAAGTACGACAAGTTTATGGGTATTGTTTCTTAGCGGATTGAGGGCGCCTTTATAGGCGGATTTAATTCAGAAAATATTTTTAATAGATTTGCATAATAAGGGAGGTGGGGCATTATGGAAACGAACCTGGTTTTAGAGGATGTATGGAAGAGTTCGGCATGGGTGCGATTGGAATCTCAAATTTCTTGGTACGAAGCGAGGAGCAGAAAAAATAAAAGAATACATAAGACGATGCAATTTTTTCAATTAACTATGGCAATTTTAATTCCAGCCATTGTTCATATAGAACTGCCGATTACAAAATGGATTATATCTGCTTTGGGCGCATTAATAGCGACCCTTGAAGGTTTACAATATCTGAATCAATATGAAGCTCTTTGGGTTTCATATGAAGAAATTACAGGCCGGCTGAAACGCGAGAAGTATCTGTTTTTATCTTCTGCCGGTCCGTATAAAGAGTTAAGCGAGAGCGAACGACTTATACAATTGGCGGAACGCATCGAAAAAGTCATTTCTGTTTGAATCAACCAAGGAAACCCAACTTTGTCGTGCAGATTTGGAAGACGAAATTTTTACCCCGTACATGCCGGGTGTGACGATTGCCTATTACTACAAGGGATTTATTTACAATGAAATTCCTCATGAATTGGGCATATATTATTAGGCTATGGATAAAGATTAATTTCACCATATGGATTTGACAATGAACGAGATCACTATGCCTTTTGCGGAAGCGAAGGCATGGCTATGTATATTTTGCGGGGGAGCACCTTTTTAAGCGTGCTGCTTAACGTGAGAGCTTTGCCAAAACAGGTATAGTGGATTGCATAGCCCGTCTGGACGAGGACATTACTATCTGGGATTAATAAAGAGGGAGCCGGCATGAAAAAATATCCGAGAACAGAAAAATACGATAACAACTGGATCAGCGAAAACTGGATGGGGCCGAATCCGCTTTGGCTGCTTGAGGAATTGTGCGAACACATTGACTTGAAGCCGGGCATGAAGGTGCTTGATATGGGTTGCGGGAAGGGCATTACTTCCATCTTCCTGGCGAAAGAATTTGGTGTAACGGTATTTGCCAATGACTTGTGGATCAGCGCGGCAGAGAACCTCAAGCGCTTTGAAGAAGCGGGCGTAGCCGAGCTGGTGTTCCCCATCCATGCGGAAGCCCATGCCCTGCCCTATGCCGAGGGATTCTTCGATGCGGCAATATCAATAGACAGCTACCAATATTTTGGAGCTGATGAATTGTATTTTCCCTGCACATTCTCAAAGCTGGTAAAGACCGGCGGTCAATTTGGCATCGTAATTCCGGGTTTGACGAGAGAATTCGATAAAGGCTATCCCGACACGCTTAAAGAGCATTGGGAGGGGGAAATGTTCAGCTTTCACAGCAAGAATTGGTGGCGGCATCTTTGGGAAAAGACCGGAATTGTCGAAATAACCGCTTGCTATGAACTGGAAGAACCGAAAGAAATATGGCGACCGTGGGCAAAATGGGCAAAGGACAACCTTAGTTTTAAAGATGTGGAATTTTTGGAGTCCGACACCAATAATGATATTGCGCTCATTGTCATGAGCGCCATCAGCATTTGATGGTAAGAACTTGAACAAATAATCTAAAAGGTGGGGTTATTTTGGATAATGAAATACTAATAAGTCGTCTAAAAGCAAAACCGGATTTGAATCTATTAGTCGCTGACGCCATGGAAAACACAGCAATATTAAATTCCTTATTTGAGATTGTTTTAACAGAAACATCCGGTATTAAATATGCGTGCACAAAAATCATTCGCTTGGTGAGTGAGCAAAAGCCGGAACGCATCTATCCCTACTTTGAGGAAATTGTCAAATGGCTCCATCACAAAAACAGTTTCATCAAATGGGATGGGATCCTGACACTGTCTAATCTCGCGGCGGTCGACTATGAAGATAAGTTTGGGTCGATCTATCAGGACTATTTTGCATTGATTCAAGATTCGCAAATGATTACGGCAGCCAATGTTATTGGCAATGCGTGGAAAATTGTACTGGCTAAGCCTGAACTGGAAAGTGACATCACCAGGAGATTACTCGAAGTGCCAAAAATTATTTATATGAATAAAGGCGAACCATCGCCTGAGTGCAATTGCATCGTGTGTGGGCAGGTGCTGGATTGCTTTGAGCACTATTTTGACCGCTCCGGGAGTCAAACCGCGATGATCGATTTTGCAGAAGGACAACTAGGCAGCCGCCGAAAATCGTTGGCAAAAAACGCTGAGAAATTTTTAAGCAACCATAAAGGCAAAAGACTATAGTCCTGAATCAACTTCTACAAATTAAGTGTTTATTAGATCTCCAGCGGATTGAACAACGGGAGGGGAATTATGAGATGGAATCAGCTATTTAAGATAGACCAGATTCCTTCAATGGAAGATATAAGAGCATATATAGGCGAAGCAAAGAAGTATTGGGATGAACTGGTTTTATATATTGAGGAAACATATGATCCTAAACGTCAATTGGACTACAGCAAAGACTCCTTACAACCGGGATGGAACGTGAAATACAAAAAAAGCGGGAAAGCCCTTTGCACTCTGTATCCTATGGAAGGATATTTTATTGTCCTTGTTGTTGTCGGACCAAAGGAAGAGGATGAAGTAAGAATTGGCATGGAAGCAGGCCCTTTTACAACATATGTTAAAGAGCTCTATGGGAAATCAGCCTATTCGCCCATGGGGAGATGGCTGATGATCGAGATTAAGGATAAATCGGTTTTAAACGATATACGCCATTTACTTAACATCCGGATAAAGCCGAAAAAAGTAATAGGATAACACTAGAAAGGTAAAGAGGCGTGTATGAAAAAACCTCTATCTGAAATGAGTTTAAAAGAATTATGGCAATTGTTCCCCATCCATTTGACAGAACATCAAGAAATATGGGACACGTGGTATCGCGAAGAAGCAAACGGGCTGCAAGAGGCGCTGACCGGAAAACAAATCATACGGATCAGTCATATCGGCAGCACTGCAATTAAAGGGATATGGGCAAAACCGATCATTGATATTCTTGTGGAGTTACCTATGGATTGCAGCATGAGTGAGATTAAAGAAATCATTATTAACAGCGGATACAGATTTATGTCAGAGAGCGAGAATCGAATTTCATTCAATAAAGGCTATACAGAAAACGGATTCGCAGAAAGAGTAGTTCATCTGCATTTAAGATACGCGGGGGATAATGATGAACTGTATTTCAGAGATTACTTGAATGAAAATCCGACTCTTGTAAAGCAGTATGAAGATCTGAAGCTGTCTTTGTGGAAAAAGTACGAGCACAACCGGGATGAATATACCGAAAAAAAGAGAGAGTTTATTTCCCGTTATACTCAGAAAGCAAAGAAAGAGTATGGAAGCAGATACCGCTTGCCATTGACAGATAAAGGCTGGACTAAAAATGCCGGAACAAGTAAAGCAACGGTGAATAATGAATTTAGTAATAAAATTGGCCGATTGACCAGAAGCAGCGCTTATTTAGACTATTGTGAAGAGCTATATGGTTATAGAGTATATCTTTTCAATATGATGGATAAACAGCAGATGGATTTTGTTTTAGGTTCTATTCCGGTATTGGCAGAGGATACCATTTTGGATTTGGGGTGCGGCCCTGGAAGTATTTTAAATCTATTGGTTAAAAAATATGGATGCCGGGGAATTGGGATTGATCAGCTGGATAGCGATATATTAGAGAGAAACGGTAAGGCATTTACCTATATCAACGGTGACATTGACAGGATCTCCGATTATCGTTTAAAACCAACAATCACCCTGTCCATTGACAGCCTCTATTTTAGCAACGATCTGGACAAACTGGTTCAGCAATTAAACAGCATAGAGAATAATAGAATGTATTTATTCTATTCACAATATATATTTGATGAAGTTTGCATCGATAAGAGCATCCTTCAAAGCCGTAACACGAAACTTGCTGATGTTCTTAACAAAAACAATATTTCTTTCAAAACCATCGACTATAGCGAAAACGAGCGGTTATTCTATGAAAATTCTTTGAGAGTTTTAAAAAAGTATAAGAAGACATTTGAAGACGAAGGGAACCTGGATCTATATGAGCGAAAATACAAGGAAGATATGAAGGGACTGGAGTTGTATGATAAAAATCGAGCCAGCCGATATCTGTATATAATAAATAGAATATGATTTTGCAGAAAATGGACAATTTGAAATAGCAGGAATACTATTTTTTATTGGAGGATGGAACAATGAATTTTACTATTGAAAATAGAGTATTTGAATTTTTCCCGGGCATGAGGATTGTCGTTGCTATTCTGAAGGATTTAGACAATCAATTGGAGAAACCTGAAATCCGGACCGAATTAAGGGAGGCCTGGATCAGCGCAGGCAAGGCGGCGACTGAGTATGGTAATCCTCAATCACACCCGAATATCAAACCATGGGTAGACCATCTCAAGGAACTTGGAGTTTCCCGAAAACAGTTTCCAAGCTCCATCGAAGCGCTTGTTCGAAGGGCGGGTAAAGGCGGGGAACCGATTTCGATCAATCCTTTAGTAGACTTCTATAATTCAATCTCCTTGAAGTATTTAGTTACGGCCGGAGCGTATGATTTGGATCAACTGGACTATGGACTGGAATTGAGGTTTTCACGTGCCGGAGATACATTTCAAGCTCTTGACGACGAAAACATTTTTGACGTGCCGGAAGGTGAAATATCTTATGCTGACGGAACTCAAATCTTAACAAGACATTGTGTATGGCGCCAGTCTAAAGTTGGGCTTATATTACCCGAAAGCGAAAATGTGATCCTGGTATCCGAAATCCCCAGGGAATTAGGAGAAGGATTATGCAAAGACGTGCTTGCCGCATTAGCTCAAGGCATAGTGAAGCATTTTCAAATTGTCCCTTTGACGTTCATCATGAGTTCAGATAAACCTGTAATTGAATTTTAAATTTTGCGGACCCTGTTATATGCGAATAAAGCTTGTTATCAATGTGATAACACCAACAACTCCGATAAAACCATATACAAGCTTTTTCATCATCTCTGCATTGATGCGATCTACTATTTTACTGCCGAGAAAAATTCCAATCATCAATACAATTACGCCACCCGCAATCAGCGGGATCATGGAATAGGTGATCTGTCCCTTCAGAATACGAACAGCCACACCATAAATTCCGGAAATTGCAAAATAGGCTTGCAGGGTGCCTAGATATTCTTCTTTCGACTTGGTGGTTGCCAAAAAATATACCACCATCGGTGGACCGCCCATTCCAAAGAAGGCATCTACGATAGCGGCTAAAGCAGAGCAGATAAATGCAGAAAACACCCCGGCTCGAATGGTAAACTTCCCCGAGAAAAAAATGAAATAAATAGCCATAATCAATAAAGATATTCCCAAAATAGGTTTCAAAAAATCAGCGCGGATATAGGCTGCTGCTGTTAGGGCTGCAAAGTAAATCGGGAAATAGATGACAAGCGGCAGCCGCATTAATTTCATATTCACAGATTTGCGATAGCGATATAAAAGCAGGATACATGTAAATAGACTGATGCATTGACTCATAGCAGCCGACTGTATTACCGAAAAGACGACCGGAAAGAACAACATGAGTACAATACCTGAACCAAAGCCGGTAACACTTTGTATAAAGCCGGCGAAGACAGCAGGAAGTATAACCCACAGCAATTGATAAACTGAAAGCCCCATATAATAAATCCCTTTCGTTCGATGAAAGCCCCATAGCAAATATGTGTTGTTTAATTTTTATAATACATTGGACATCAGAATGGTGCAAGTAAATCATCCCTTATCGAAGTGAAGTTGATATTATAGGCCCGGGAGGTTGGGTATAATGCCATTAGTAACTATTAGAGCACGGTTTACACTGTTGAATATAAGGAGGTAAGGAGATGCCGGATCAAGTGGATTTCAAAAAGGAATACAAGGACCTATATCAACCCAAGGCAGTTCCTATGATCATTGATGTGCCAAAGATGAAGTTTATCATGATCGATGGTCAAGGAGACCCCAATGATGAATCGGGAGAATATACAAAAGCAATCGAATCGCTTTATGGATTATCCTACACTATTAAAATGAGCGGGAAAGGCGGGAATGCTCCAGCGGATTTCTTTGAATATGTTGTTCCTCCTTTGGAGGGTTTATGGTGGACAACGGCTGACCAGCCCTTTGACAAGAGTCAAAAGAATCAATTGATCTGGACTGCGATGATCAGGCAGCCTGAGTTTGTCACCGAGGAGGTATTCCAATGGGCTGTTGATACATTGAAGAAGAAAAAGCCGCAGCTTGATAATTCCAAGGCAAGGCTGGCGGAGTATACAGAAGGGCTCTGTGTACAGATGATGCATTTTGGCCCTTTCGATACGGAAGCGGTAACGGTTAAGGCTATCGATGACTTTGCAGCAGCCAACGGATACATCAACGCTATTTCAGAAACAGGTCCTGACGGAACGATCCGCAGGCATCATGAAATATACCTGAATGATCCCAGAAAAGTTGCGTCGGAAAAAATGAAGACAGTGGTTCGGCACCCAATCAGGGCCATCCTTCCCAAGGGCCAATATTGAACTTGCTGATACTACCCATTTTAAAAAACCTGAATACGCACACAGGGTATTAAATTTTTTTTGCATGTATGCAGTAGCTTTCATTTTCTGGAGGACAATATGATAGAAATGCAATTCTCAATTGAAATAGAATCCTCTAAAGAGAGAGTCTGGACAACTCTTTGGGATGACGTGACCTTCCGTGACTGGGCGAGTGTTATAGATGAAGGCACCTATATGACGGGGGTCATGAAAGAGGGGAATGAAGTCCAGTTTATATCGTCTTCAAGTGGCTACGGTGTGACAAGCCTGATAGAAAAGCTTGATCCCAATAAGTTTGTATCATTCAGGCACAGTGCAGACACAAAGGAAATTGGGCGACAGGAACGCGAAAACGAGTGGACCGGCGGGGCCGAGAGTTACACCCTAGCCGAAGATAATGGAATCACTACATTGATCATTAAAACGGACGTTCCACAAGACCAAGAAGAAACATTTCGAACCAGGATCCCCGCAGCTCTGGAGCGTATAAAAATGCTTGCTGAAAAGCAAGACTGAAATTTGCCGAAGGCACCCTACGACCATATTTTGTTGATTATATTACTCATTTTTCTCCGGCAGTATACATCCTTAAAAACCGGATTGACAATATAATATAGCGGGGTGTAATATAAAACATATTAACATATTCATATATATAAATGCGTGCTCGCTTTTTTATAGGAGGAATCAAGGTGAATCAATTAACGAATATATTTAAAGTATTGTCAGATGAAACAAGATTGAGAATGCTGATCCTGCTCTATCAGGAGGAGCTCTGTGTTTGTGAATTAAGCGGTATACTAAACGTGCCGCAACCCAGAATATCACAGAACCTGTCGAAACTGAGGGATATGAATTTAGTGAACGATGAAAGAAAAGAGAAATATATATATTATTCGTTGAAGAAAGAGAATGAACTCTTGTTAAGCATACTAAAGGATATAATAGGAGACATTGATTCTCATCCAAGGCTAATCGCTGACCGAAACGGACTTGGCGATAAGGACATATACTTATGCCAGTGCTGTAATAAAGAAAACTAGCCGAAAAAGGGGTTAAATTTTATGGTTATATTTGATTTTTTAAACAGGCAGATCTTGAAGATGGAATGGCTTTATAACCTGGTACAGAAGCTGGTCGAGGATGTGTTCGGCTTGGACATGACAGACAGACTCGGCGGAAGCATCCACTTCTTTATATATGATGTCGTGAAGATATTTATACTATTGTCGGTTCTCATCTTTACCATTTCCTATATACAGAGCTTTTTTCCGCCTGAGAGGACAAAGAAAATATTGGGTAGATACAAAGGCTTGTCTGCGAACACTCTGGCAGCCTTGCTGGGAACAATAACGCCGTTTTGTTCGTGCTCATCGATTCCGCTGTTTATCGGATTCACAAACGCCGGGCTGCCAATCGGCGTCACGTTTTCGTTTCTGATATCCTCTCCGCTTGTTGATTTGGCATCCATGCTATTATTAGCCAGCATTTTCAATTTGAAGATCGCAGTTGCGTATGTAGTAGTAGGCCTCATCCTGGCGGTTATCGGTGGGAGCGTCATCAGCAAGGCAAAACTGGAAAGCTATGTTGAGCCTTTTGTATACAGCAACAGTATAATGGAAATCGAACAGGAAGAATTGACCAGAAAAGATAGAATCGAATTCTCGAAAACACAAGTCAAGGATATCGTTAAAAAAGTTTGGATTTATATTCTGATTGGAGTCGGTATAGGCGCTCTGATTCATAACTGGATACCTGAAGAAGTGATTTCCGCCATCCTTGGGCAGGACAAATGGTATTCCGTTATAATAGCGACACTGGTAGGCGTACCGATGTATGCGGATATATTTGGGACGCTCCCGATTGCGGAAGCGCTGGTCTACAAAGGCGTCGGTCTTGGTACAGTATTGTCTTTCATGATGGGTGTTACAGCGCTCTCCCTTCCGTCAATGATCATGTTGAAAAGGGTCGTAAAAACAAAGCTTCTGGCAGTTTTCTTCGGTGTTGTAACAATTGGGATCATCATAATAGGTTATACGTTTAACGCTCTTGGCTACTTATTTGTTTAAAGCCATATAGTAAATGAAGTTAGTATATTCAAGAAAGAGGTGAATAAGCATGACACAAAAGTGGTATCCCGTTGTAGACTATACGGAATGTATAGAATGTGGCCTTTGCGTCGAGAAATGTCCTCATGGCGTGTTTGACCCAGACAAGACGCCAATCCCTGTGGTCATCTATCCAGAGGAATGCGTAGACCATTGCCATAGCTGTGGCAACCGTTGCCCCGTTGGAGCAATCACATATGTTGGCGATGATACCGGCTGGACTCCGCCAAACATGAAACAAGACAAATCCGAAACAACATGCTCCTGTGTTAGTAATTTATCGTCAGAGAAAAGAATACTGATAGAATACTTGTACCTTGACCTAAAGACATGTGATCGCTGCATTGGAACACACACTGTTCTGGATGAAGTAATGATGGCGCTGACACCTGCTTTAAAGCTTGCCGGTTACGAGGTCGAATATAAAAAAATTGAGATCGCCACAGAGGAGCTTGCAAGAAAGTATCAATTTCTTGCATCTCCAACGATCCGAGTAAATGGATATGATATTTGCCGATCCGTAGCCGAGAGTAATTGCGGATGCTGCGGTGATATCAGCGGGACGGAAGTGGACTGCAGGGTATTTGAATATGATGGTGAGACTTACGATGTCCCGCCAAAAGAAATGATCGCACATTCAATTTTGGAGATTATTTTCGTAAAGGGCGCAGGTGGATGCACATGCGGTGAATACATTCTCCCGGAAAACCTGAAGACCTTTTTCGAAGGCAAAAATAATAAAAATGCCAAAAGCTGCTCTTGCGGGGGCAATTGCTGCTGATGGTACCTAATTAAATAGATTATTAAATAAAGGAGATTTCAATCATGGGTTTGTTTGGTAAAAAGGATAAGGAAATTGAAGCAACCTCTTGCTGTTGCTGTGGAGGAAATTGTAATACTGAAGCTCCGGCTGGATCCGAAGCGGAGGGGAAAAAGGAGGAAGGCGCTTCCGTAAAAGTATTGGGCAGCGGCTGCGCGAAATGCAATCAGCTAGAAGCCGCGACAAAAGAAGCGCTGAACCAGCTTGGCATGGATTCGACAATTGAGCATGTTACTGATTTTTCAAAGATTGCGGCATATGGGGTAATGAGCACGCCAGCCCTTGTTGTGGACGGCAAGGTGGTCGCCTATGGCAAAGCACTTAAGACGGAAGATGTTGTGAAAATATTGCAGAAGGTTAGATAGGTAAAAGCCAGGGTAGACGCTTTGTCAAACCTGGCTTTTTTAATGTTCTAATGACAAAGCGTTTGATTTGAGAAAACCTAAATGATATTATATGAGCGTAATCGAATATACTAATATAAAGGGGGAGAGACATGACCGAAATATTCAAAGTTCTGTCCGATGAGAATAGGCTTAGAATTTTGAACGTTCTAATGAAATACAGCTTATGCGTATGTGAGCTGGAAGTCGTTTTAAATATGACTCAGTCCAATGTGTCAAGACATTTAAGCATCCTCAAGAACATAGGCCTGGTATCATCATCAAAGGATGCACAATGGATCCATTATACGTTCAATGAAGCTTTCTCAAATGACAATGAGTTGCTGGTCGCTTATCTGAAACAGAAATTTGCAGAAGGGCGAGTCTATCTAAACGATTACGCACGATGTAAAGCGTATAAGGAAAGTGAATATAATTGCCAGACCATAAGAAGCGATAAAAACTTTGTCATGGAGTACATTATTAGTAAAGTAAAAAATTTAAGCGATCATCCGTTATAAGTTTAATTTAATCAAAAATGACATACAAATAGGTGGAGTAATGGAAAAGGAAAATAGAGCGAAATTATCATTTTTAGATAGGTTTTTAACACTTTGGATCTTTATTGCCATGGCTATCGGAGTGATTGGCGGGTACACGTTCCCGAATCTGGCCGATTCATTAAGCTCCTTCAGTACAGGGACCATATCCTGGCCCATAGCGATCGGGCTCATCATTATGATGTATCCGCCACTGGCAAAGGTAAAATATGAAGAAATCGGGAAAGTTTTTGAAAATAAGAAGGTTTTCGGCTTTTCGCTTTTACAGAACTGGATCGTTGGCCCGGTTCTTATGTTCGTGTTGGCGATCCTGTTCCTGGGAGATAGGCCGGATTTTGCAATCGGCTTAATCATCATTGGGATGGCGAGATGCATAGCTATGGTTGTTGTTTGGAATTCCCTGGCAAAAGGAGATAGTGAATATGCGGCCGCCCTTGTGGCGATGAACTCCATATTCCAGATACTGCTCTATACCGTATATATCTATTTCTTCGCAACATTGCTTCCTCAATGGTTGGGGCTTTCATGGGGCGGGCAGGTCATTGACATCTCCATGGGGGAAGTTGCGAAAAGCGTTCTGATCTATTTAGGCATCCCATTTGCGGCAGGTTTCCTTACGAGATTTGGCCTGATCCGAATGAAAAATAAAGAATGGTATGAAAAAGTATTCATTCCTAAGATTTCGCCACTGGCATTGATAGCACTGCTTTATACAATCATTATCATGTTCATTACGAAAGGGGAGCAGATTGTTCAAAATCCTCTTGATGTGGTTCGTATAGCGATTCCAATGCTGATCTATTTTGCTATCATGTTTTTTGCCAGCTTTTATATTGCCCATCGGCAGGGATTCAAATATGACCAGACGGTTACCTTGTCCTTTACGGCCGCCAGCAATAATTTTGAACTGGCCATTGCGGTTGCAGTAGCGGTATTCGGCATCAGTTCGGATGTCGCCTTTACGGCGGTAATCGGACCGCTGGTAGAGGTGCCAGTCATGATATTGCTGGTTAATTCCGCCCTCTATTTCAAACGGAAGTACTATGATATGAATGGATTTTCAAAACACTCTAAAAAATAGGAGAATATTATGACAGAGAAAACCAAAGTCGCGTTCATCTGCGTTCATAATTCCTGTCGAAGCCAGATAGCGGAAGCCTTAGGCAAACATCTTGCATCCGATGTGTTTGAAAGCTATTCTGCAGGAACCGAAACAAAACCACTGATCAACCAAGACGCAGTCAGCGTTATGAAAGAGTTTTATGGGATCGATATGGAAAAAGACCAGCGGCCCAAGCTGATTGCTGAGATTCCTCCGGTGGATATCGTGATTACAATGGGATGCAATGTCGAGTGCCCCTATGTTCCCAGCAAACATCGTGAGGACTGGGGGTTGGATGACCCCACCGGTAAAGGCAAAGAAGAGTTCGTAAAGACCGCCAAACTGATTGAAAAGAAAATTCTAGAGCTGAAAAAGAGAATAGAAAACGGGTTAATATAGAGGTGGCATATGGAGATAAAAATTACCTTAAAAGCCTGGCTCACCAAATATTGGGACGGGGAAAATGAGCGCATTATAAATGTCCCCGAGGGCACGACCTGCGATGAGGCTTTAAAATCTCAAGGAATAGATTATAGGGGAATACGTAATTTTGGTTTTGTTTCTATCAATAATAAGAGGGTTCTGATTGATTATGTCCTTCAAGAAGGCGACGCAATGAAGGCTTTTCCGAGAATGAACGGTGGATGAAATAAGGAGGGGAAAACAATGGATAAAAAAATATTAGTAGCACTGGATAATTCAGACTATGCTGAGAGGGTTATGCGTCAAGCGATAGAGCTTGCTCAACTGTACAAAACTTCACTTGCGGGCATTTCGGTGATCGACAATGCTTATCGGGGCGATTGTGACGAATCTGATCCATGGGCATGTATGACCAGGGACTATTGGGCGACAGCATATCAGACGGTAATTGACAAATGCACGGAAATAGCGAATGAAAAAGGTATTTGTTATAGCCATGAAATGGTCAACGGAAATCCCGCTGAAGAGATTATCAAATATGCAGAAAAAAATAACATGGATATAGTTGTCCTGGGACACCTCGGCAAGACAGCAGCAGCCGGATTTACTATCGGCAGCGTTGCGCAGAAAGTAGCGGCTTACAGTAGGAGCACTGTTCTAATTGTGAAGTAATTCGTGTAATCTAAATGCCTTCACGGTGAAAAACACATAACAGGTATAGCTTGAAGCCGTAATTAAAGCATTGATGCAGAGTTTACAGGCCGTCTGTACTAAAAATCTTTAGGGTAAAGGTAAAGCTGAGATTTCAGATGAAAGTTTACGATATGAATTGGAACGAATATACAGAAGCGGAGTTGGAAGAAGCTCTGCGGATCATCTCTGACATCATCGTTAAATGCGAAAAAATGATCTCGAAATTCACACAGCGCACCTCTCAACATACGCTGCTTAGGAACAGAATAAAAGCGCTTTATATTTGTCAGGCACTATTTAAAGCGGAAGATATCTCGGATAAATATACAAAAGACGAACTGGCAGAGGCACAAAAGCCAATATCTTCAATCATCAGCAAATGCGAAAAAGCAAAACTGAAATGTGAAGAAGGCACCTTTCATAGCGCGCGCCTTCAGAAGATCATAGCCGCGATGCTCATTTCAAAAGCATTTCTGGAGGATGAAATCAATAAAAGAAGTTAAATTCAATATATAATCAATTACTGATCAAACATCATACACTGATACATTGAAATAAGCGGCCCCAGTGATTTTGGGGCCGCTTTTGTGAGTCGGATTCCGGGTCTTTATTTGACCGTTTTCGGTAGCAGTGAAAAATGATTGCGATAAAGCTGAATTGCAGCGATACCGATCAGAACAGCCATCCCCGCAAGCGCTGTGGTCTGCAAAAGACCGAATTCGCCTTTGAACCCTTCAGGCGCGGCTAAAAACTGATAGATCCCTAAATAAGCCCATGCCACTGGGAGCGGGAATGCAGCGTTGCGGATCCTTAAGAGGACTAAAGTGATCAGGAGAACTGCGATGATCAGGATGATCATTGCCCAGATATCAGCAGAGAGCCCAAAACCGTACCATTTCATCTTCACTAGCGCTGCCGCAATGTTGACCACGGTCGCTATAAACAACCAGCCCGCATAGATCCCGAAAGTCAGAGGCAGAAGCCAACGCTTTCCGCCCTGGATCTTGAGGAGCTTCCGGCAAATCAACGATAAAGTAATTACAAATCCAAAAATAAAGAGCACCGAAAGTTCAATCTGCACAAATGAGAAAGTAATAATCCATGCCATGTTCAGGGCGCAGGAAATCCTGAAAAGGGCGGTAATCTGATCGATAGCATTTTGATAATAGGCGTCATCCTTCTTTACGATCATAGCGATCACAGAAATCAGCAGCAGCGAGTAGATTAGGCTCCAGATGCTGAAGGTGGAAGGGCTCGGTGTTATTAAGGTCAAATACATGTCGGAAATCTGTTTTTGCGAAAGCCCATTGACCAGACCCATAGCGCCCAGGGCATTGATCGCGAGAGTAACTACAAAAAACAATCCATTGATCCATGCTTTTTTCGCTCTGTCCATATTCATCCTCCTTTTATATTTCTGTTATATATTATACCCAATCTTTAACAAATTTATGGGTGGCAGGCGATATTTTAGCGCCGTTTCGGTCGCAAGAATATATTGTATACAAATTCTGAAAAAATATACAATAAAATATTTAAAATTTCTGATAAATCCGCTTCAAAAGGGTTGAACCGTCTGCTATTTTATGATATAGTTCCACCGTTGTGAATTTTTAAATGTTTGGGAAAGATTAATGGAGGGGAAATGGCACAGGAACAAAATCAATCTACTATCGCGAATCCATCACCTTTAGGGTTGTTGGGATTTGGCATGACTACAGTACTTCTTAACTTGCATAATGCGAACATAATACCGCTATCAATTGTAATTGTAGCATTGGGCTTTGCTCTGGGCGGGGCTGCGCAAATCATAGCCGGAATCTTGGAATTTAGGAAAAATAACGTATTTGGCGCAACAGCCTTCACTTCTTATGGCTTCTTCTGGTGGTCCTTGATCATGATCTGGATCAACCCATTTCAGGGGATTGCATCAGCAGATGAAAAAAGCATGGGATTCTATCTTCTGTTTTGGGGTATTTTTACCTTGTTGATGTTTGTAGCGACACTCAAGCATAACCGGTCACTACAGTTCATCTTCCTGTCTTTGACGGCTCTGTTTCTACTATTATCTATTGGGGATTTTACAGGAATCAGCATAATTAAGATCGCGGCAGGCTGGGTAGGAATCATTTGCGGAATTTCCGCCATCTATACAAGTCTGGCACAGGTGATCAACAACGAATATAGCAGGACGTTGTTACCGCTTTAGCTAGTGAAAGACAAGAATATGTTTTAACCGATACGGATGGAAATAAGATTATATGAATTGCCGAATTCGTATAATCTTGACTGATATACAACTTTATAATCGCTTACAGCAAGGCGCTCTGCAAGATCATTTGTAGAGCGCCTTGCTGCGTTTTGGGAGAAGATTTTTATCGGCGTTGGCTGTGGACAGCGGCGGAGACAGAAGGTAAAATAGAAAATATGAACAATTTGGATTAGAAGAAGGGATTCCAATGAGTAAAGAGCGAACAAAACTAAAAACGGCTTTAATCGTCTTAGCGATCATTGGGGTCATTGCTGCTTTTATCGTGGCTGCCATGAACATCCCGGAAGAATACAGACCGCAAAAGCCGCCATACAGCTGAATCAGCTGTACGTAGGCTCCGAAGTTTCGGAGCTGTCAAATGGGGCGGGATATTATCATAATTTTAAGGAGTTTCATCATGAGGAAAATGACTAGCCGGGTTTTAAAAAGTTTAGTAGTAGTAATAACGATCTGTACCCTCGGCGCCTTCGTGCCGGCAAACGCATATGCAGCGGATGTGTCCGACATGAACGGACATTGGGCCAGAGAAATCGTTCAGAAGTGGATCGATCAGGGGGCTGTGAAAGGCTATGAAGACGGCACGTTCAGGCCGGAAAACAGCATTACCAGAGCGGAGTTCATGTCGCTTGTAAACAGCCTGTTTGGATATAACATAGCAAATGATATCGTGTTCGAAGATGTGGCTACAGACGCGTGGTATGCGGATACCATCGGGAGAGCGGCAGCAGCCGGATATATCGCGGGATACCCCGACGGCACCATAAGGCCGGGAAGTCTCATCAGTCGGGAGGAAACCGCTTCCATACTGATGAAGATTATGAATTTGGTAAGTAACGAAGCAGCAACGTCTGCATTCAAAGACCTGGCAGCTGCGAGTTGGAGCAAAGGCGCTGTGGGAGCGGTTTATTCTGCCGGGATCATGACAGGCTATCCGGATGGAAGTTTTCAGGCGCAAAACAATATCAAGCGTGCCGAAGCCCTGGTCGCTTTAGACAAGGCGCTAAGGATCAAAAGTGGGGGCCTGCCGGAAGCCGACACATCCTTAGATTATGTGGCGCTGGGAGATTCCATTGCTTACGGATCGAAAGTCGCGGAAGGTCTTGGGTATGTGGATCTGTTTACGGACAAGCTTCTAAGCGAAGCGGGTGATGCGCAGCTTAATGCATTGAATCTGGGCAAGCCGGGCAAGAACAGCAGCCAGCTGCTCTCAGATCTGACGACGGACCAGGCAACCATTGATGCGGTGAGCGGAGCTGAGGTCATCACCGTCAGCATTGGCGGAAACAATCTTCTGCGACCTGTGCTGACCGCAATCGAAACGACCTTCGGACTGGATTCCAAGTCGGCCACCTTCAACAATGATCTTGCCATGAAGCTGGTCAACAAAGAAAACAGGGACAAGCTGAAAATCACTCTGGCCGGATTGTCTCCTGAACTGGAGGCAGGCGTTCATCAGTTCAACGAAGATTGGCCGGAAATCATCCGGACCTTGAAAACACTGGCTCCGGAGGCGGAAGTAACGGTGATGACGGTCTACAACCCGATTCTTGAAGGGGATGCCTACTACGGCATCGCGGACAAGCCGATCCAGGAGATGAATGCCGTCATCAATGCGCAAAGCGCAGCATTTGGGTATAAGGTGGCGGATGTATATGATGCTTTCAGCCATTATACGGGAACCGGGGCTTTGACGAATTTTGACCTTTCCAAAGGAAGTTTCGATGTCCATCCAACCGCCAAGGGATATGAGACGATTTACCTGTGCCATATCAGCTGATAGAAAACCAAAAGAAGCTCCCTCGACGCAAAACACGTTCAAGGGAGCTTTCGACACTTGCTGATGACAATACCGGGAGCTGAAATCGATGAATCAAAAGACAGTGTATGCGAATTTGTATAGTGACATCGGATTTGATAGGAAAGGCTTGTTTGAGCTTATCAGTAAGGAATATCATAGCCGGAACGTCCTTTATCCCGGCTGCTCCATGCATGTCACACCTTCTTTCGTGTTTCCGAATGTAGTCTATGTTGATAAAAGCAAGGAAGCGAAGGACTTTTTCGCTGACGATCAGGCAGTTCGGGAACTGATTACAGACAATATGACCTATAAAACGTCGCCGTACTACAGATTTTTGCCATGTGACTATGCATCAGGAAATTTGGAACTCAAAGACATGAGTTTCGATTTGCTGATCTCGCTATATGCGGAAAACATCATCAAATATTGCAAGAGGTATGTACGGAACAAGAGCATCCTAATCAGCAACAATTTTCATGACGAAGCCATGGAAGCATTCAAGTATGAGGAACTGCTGCTGATTGGCTATATCAGAATAACAAAGAACAAATACATTCTCTATAAAGACGACCCGAATGGTGCGCTGGAGCACAGGGATGAAGCCAAGGTGCAGAGACTTTGCATGAAGAACAAAAATGGGGCGTTATGGTATGAAGACCATGAAACATACTATGTATTCCAGGTATGCGGCAAAAGCGAGGGCAAGAGCAAGAGCAGGAGTCTATGAATAGGAGTGCCATGGGGGCAGGAAAATGGGAAATTTGAAAAAGCTTTCAAACAGCACACCTGAGTTCAGGCACAATGTTTTAAGAAGGATCGGACAGCTTATACTTGTCGACACATTGACCGGACTGTTCTTGTTCGTAGGCGCAGGTACGATCCATTGGACCTTTGCATGGATCTATATTGCTTTATGTTGGCTGGTCACTCTAGCAGCTCCGCTTGTTGCACCGCTTGAGCTCCTGGCGGAACGAGGCAGCAGGAAAGAAAATGTTGAGAAATGGGACAAGACCATAGCCAAGCTCCTGGCTTTGAGCGGTTTTAGCATATATATTACAGCCGGGCTCGATTTCCGATGGCACTGGACTTCTGAATGGGGCTCGCTCACGCATATCGGAGCAATCTTGCTTTTTATTCTCGGGTTTGCGTTGACGGTCTGGGCGATGGTTGCCAACCGCTTTTTTTCGACCGCAGTGAGAATCCAATTTGATCGTGGACATAAGGTCTGCACGACGGGTCCATATAGATTTGTCCGGCATCCGGGCTATCTGGGAATGATCACTTATTATTTGGCGACACCCATATTCCTTGGCTCTGCTTGGGCTATGATTCCGGCTGCCATTACTGCGATTCTATTTATTATCCGGACCGCGCTGGAAGACCGAACGCTCATTCAAAAACTTCCGGGGTATAAAGAATACACCGTGGAGGTCCGTTATCGTCTGATTCCAGGTTTGTGGTGAAAAACGATGAATCCAAGATACCTAACAAAATCAAGATTCCAGTTGGCCCTGCAGTGTCCGGCCAAGCTATATTATGAAGGCAAGCCCGAATACGCCAACCAGAGGCTGGAGGACGAGTTCCTCGCTTCATTGGCTGAGGGCGGCTTTCAGGTGGGCGCACTAGCCAGGTGCTATTATCCTGATGGGATACTGGTTGAGACCAAGGACCCGGAAGAGGCGCTAAAGGAGACGGGCGAACTTTTGAAGCGGGAGAACGTGACCATCTTTGAGGCGGCGATCCTCTTTAAAAACCTGTTCGTTCGAGCGGATATCCTTGTCAAGCAGGGAAATCATATGGAGCTGATCGAGGTGAAGGCAAAGTCCTTTGATCCGAACGGTGACAGCTTCCTGACGCGAAACGGCTCGATATCGGGCAGCTGGAGCGAATATCTTTATGATGTAGCCTTCCAGAAACATGTGATCCGTTCAGCCTATCCGGGGTTCAATGTTTCTGCGTACCTGATGATGGCGGATAAAAGCGCCAAGTGCCCTACGGATGGGTTGAACCAGAAGTTTCGTATTATCAAGGATGAAGGGGGACGCAAGAAAGTTGCTGTATCTTCAAGCCTGACGGAGGAGGACCTTGTCCCTCCGATCCTGGCCAGAGTCTGTGCGGATGACTGTTGCAGCCTGATATTCGGGGAAGAGTTTGTTTTCGGCGATGAAACCATGTCATTTGCCGGGTATGTGGATTTCCTGGCGGACCGCTACGCCCGGGACGAAAAAATCAATTGCGGCCCCTCCGCTGCCTGTGGCGGCTGCGAGTATAAGACAACGGAAGAAGAACAAAAGAGCGGCTTGAAAAGCGGATTCCATGAGTGCTGGAAAGAAAGCCTGGGATGGGCTGAAGAGGATTTCGTGGAGCCCACGGTGCTGGAGATCTGGAACTGCAGAAAGAAGGGCAGCTTTCTTCAGGATGGGCGGGTCAGAATGAAGGACCTGTGCCAGGAGGATATCCTGCCGAAATGCGACGGAAGACCGGGGATCTCAGCAAGTGAGCGCCAGTGGCTCCAAATCGAAAAAAGCCTCAGCCATGACAATAACCCCTGGATTGATGAAGAGAATCTGGCACGGGAGATGAACACCTGGGTTTACCCGCTGCATTTCATTGACTTCGAGACATCCATGGCGGCGATCCCATTCAACAAGGGGAGACACCCCTACGAAGGCGTGGCATTCCAGTTTTCCCATCATGTCGTCCATGAGGACGGACGGATCGAACATCAAGGCCAGTATCTGAATACAGAACCGGGCGTTTTTCCGAACTATGAGTTCGTCAGGAGGCTGAAAGAGGAACTGGAAAAGGATCAGGGCAGCGTCTTCCGGTACGCCGCTCATGAGAACACCTATTTGAATATGATCTACAGACAGATGCTGGACGATGCTGCGGAAATCCCCGACCGGGAAGAACTGTGCGCCTTCATCCGGTCGATCACAAAATCTGATAAAAGCAGCACGGAAAAGTGGGAAGGCCCCCGCAGAATGATCGATATGTGCGAGCTTGTGAAACGGTATTACTACGACCCGGCTACCAAGGGGTCAAATTCCATAAAGTACGTTCTGCCGGCCATCCTTAACAGTTCAAAGTTCCTTCAGGAGAAGTACTCGCAGCCGATTTACGGAGCCAGCGCGGGCGTTGTCAGCCATAACTACAAGGACTGGAAATGGATCGAGTATGAGGATGGCAGGGTGCTGGACCCCTACAAGCTGCTTCCCAAAATGTTTCTGGACCTGACGGACAAAGAGTGCGAGCTCCTCAGTGAAAATGAAGATATCAAGAACGGGGGAGCGGCATTGACCGCTTATGCCAGAATGCAGTTTGAAGAGATGTCGGACTACGAGCGTTCGGAGATCCGGAAGGCGCTTCTGAAATACTGCGAGCTGGATACAATGGCCATGGTCATGATCTACGAAGGCTGGCGGGAATTTGTGAGGCAGTTTTATATGGATTGAATTTTTACAAGGAGCAGCGATGGGAGAAAATGATGACTACGGATATTTTGGAGAGGGCGATGAGGGTTACGCGCATTATGTAGCCGCATCAGGCGAAGATGGAGCCGAGGAGCACGACGAGGACGCTCATCATCGGGTAAAGCCCAATAACGGCTGTCTGATTGCGCTCTTTGTTGTTTTGGCTATATTAGCTATTATAAAAGCTTTGAGTTGAATGTCAGGAGAGAACGTCCTGCATCTCCACAACAGTTTGGCTTGAAGGTTCAATCGATAATATGTTAATATTAATTTGTATGACGAAAGGGACCAGATGTTTTTTATCGGAGTGTTTGGAATACAGGCGAAGGAAGAAAAAATCGAAACCGGGGGCAGGATCACTTGCCCTTCTTGTGATGCAGAAACAAAAATAGAACTCGTGAAATCCTATTCCTACTTCCACGTTTTCTTCATCCCGACATTCAAGTGGGATATCAGGTATTATGTCCATACAGGCTGCTGCGGCAGTGTGTACGAGCTGGACCCAGACATCGGCATGCAGTTTGAAAGGGGTGGGAATCCCGAAATCAGGCCGGAGGACCTTCGAAGGATCGACCGTTATCTTCCCTATAAGACCTGCCCTGATTGCGGAGCCCAGGTGGACTCGCATTACAACTTCTGCCCGAACTGCGGGAAGAAGATCGATTAGCTTGGTGAAGGAGGTTCTTGCAGGATGAACATACTCGTTACCGGCGGCGCCGGATATATAGGATCCCATACTGTAGTGGCTCTGCTGGAAGCAGGCCATCTGGTGATCGTTGCTGATAATCTCAGCAACAGCAAGGCGGAAACCCTGGACAGGATCAGGGAGATTACCGGCCGCAAAGTCGATTTCTATAAAATCGACGTAACGGACCAGGAAGCTGTCCACAAGATCTTCGACTATCACAACCTGGATGCCGTCATTCATTTTGCTGGCTTCAAGGCGGTGGGGGAATCTGTCGAAAAGCCGCTGGACTATTATCACAACAACCTTTTGAGCACCATGGTCCTGGCTGAAGCTTGCCTGAAATATGGTGTTACAAAGTTCGTCTTCAGCTCCTCGGCTACAGTGTACGGGGAGAATCAAGTGCCGTTCGTGGAGGGCATGTCGCTGCTGCCGGCCTCCAACCCTTACGGAAGGACAAAAGCCATTAGCGAGCAGATCCTTATGGACGCCGCGAAAGCGAACCCGGATTTTTCCGTTTCCCTGCTGCGGTATTTCAATCCGGTGGGCGCCCATGAAAGCGGCCTGATCGGCGAATCGCCCAACGGCGTCCCCAACAATCTGATGCCGTATATCACCCAGGTTGCGAAAGGCAAGCTGCAAAAATTGAGGATCTTCGGAAACGATTATCCCACAACGGATGGCACTGGGGTACGGGACTACATCCATGTGATGGATCTGGCCGAGGGCCATGTGGCGGCTCTTGAAAAACTGACAGCGGGCATCCACGTCTACAATCTCGGCACCGGCCGTGGGACCAGCGTGCTGGAGCTGCTGAGAGCTTTTGAACAAGCAAACGGCATCCTGGTGCTTTACGAAATGGCGGCCAGAAGACCCGGGGATATTGCGGAATGCTATGCCGATGCGGGGAAAGCGCAGCTGGAGCTGGGCTGGAAAGCGAAGCGGGGCATCGTGGAGATGTGCCGGGACGCATGGCATTTTGAGAAAGGCCTGCCGGAATGACCTTCTGCTATCTTGTGCGGGGTGGGCCGTATAGGGTATAATAGGAAACGGACCGTATGACAGGAAAAATGTAAAGGAGCACTTTTTTATGCAGCCTGATAACGAGATGGAGATCGAATATTCCTTATCGGAAATCTTTTCGATTCTGGTCAAAAGAGCCTGGCTCATCGTGCTTTGCGTTGTGATTTTCACAGCCGGGGCATTCGTGTTGACCAGCTATGTGATCGATAAAAAATATACCGCGTCGGTATCCATGTATGTGGCCCCGAACAGCGACAACGTGGATGTGCTGGCTTCCCTGAGCGAATTGAATTACGCCCAGGAGGTCGTGAATACCTATATCGAGATATTGAAAACCAACAGCTTCATGACGTCGGTGGCCTATGCCAGCGGACTCGGCTATTCCCGGAAGGACCTTTCGGGAATGATTGAGATCAACGCCGTGAACGACACCGAGATCTTCATGGTGGAAGTGACCACGGAGGACCCGGATCATTCTCTGGTTCTTGCCAACACCATCGCGCAGATGGCCCCGCAGAAGATCATCGAGATCAAGGATGCGGATGCGGTCAGGGTGGTGGATCCCGCCGTACTTCCTCTAGAACCTAGCTCTCCGAATGTGCTGAAGAACACCGCTATCGGACTGGCCATCGGGCTGATGGCCGGCATCATGCTGGCGTTCCTACTGGAAATGCTGGATAAGAGGGTGAAGAGCGAAGAGGATATCATGAAGCGTTACAATATACCGGTTCTCGGGTCTGTACCGAGATTCGAGAAACAGGGGAATAAAGGGATATGAGAACAAAAGGTGCCAATAAAAAGGTGAAGAACAGAGCGCGGAGGGTGCATGATTTTCTGGATCATTCTACGGACTTCGCGGTGGCCGAGGCATATAAGACGATCCGTACCAATCTGATGTTCGCGCTGCCGAAATCCGGCTGCAAGAAGATCATCGTGACCAGCTCCGTGCCGAAGGAAGGGAAGAGCACCAGCGTCACCAATCTGGCGATCACGCTGGCCCAGGCCAATGCCCGGGTGCTGCTCATCGACTGCGACATGCGCAAACCCTTCGTCCATAAGATCTTCAGGATGAAGGCCATACCGGGCCTGTCCGACGTGCTGGGCGGCATGTGCGGTCTCGCGGATGCCATACAGGCAACTGAGCATTCGTCTCTGATGGTGATCTGTTCCGGTACGATCCCGCCGAACCCGGGAGAGCTTCTGGGCAGCGCGGTGATGGCGGACATGATCGATTTTCTGGACAGCAAGTTCGACTATATCCTGCTGGATACGCCGCCTGTGAACCTGGTGGCGGATACGCTGAGTCTCACAAAGATCGCTGACGGCGTGGTGATGGTGGCCCGCCAGGATGTGACTCTGCATCCGGAGTTCGCCAAAGCTCTATCCAGCCTGGAATTTGCCGGCGCCAAGGTGCTGGGTGTCATCATGAACGACGTGGAAAACAGCCGGGGATACGGCTATAAGAAGTATAAATACAACTACAAATACGCGGGCTATTATGATTTCTACAAGGAGCCCGAAAAGGAACCAATAAAGGAACCTGCTACATTGTCAACCAAATAACAATATCGGGTTGACAATCCTTCCGGTGTGCAATATAATCCTATTATTATCATCAGATTTGATTATGCATCGGAAAGGAATTTGCTATGAGAAACCAAAAAACAACGAATCTTACACTGATCGGTCTCATGACTGCAGTTACCTGCATTCTGGGGCCGCTTTCTATTGTGATCCCGATTTCACCAGTGCCGATCTCCTTCACCAACCTGGCTATTTACTTGACAGTGATCCTGCTTGGCTGCAAGAAGGGCACCATCTCCTACCTGGTCTATCTGTTCATTGGCTTTGTAGGCGTACCGGTATTCTCCAACTTCACAGGGGGCCCGGGCAAACTGCTGGGACCGACTGGCGGATACCTGATTGGATTCATCTTCATGGCACTGATTGCCGGATATTTCGTGGATAAATTCCCTGGCAAGCTTCATATGTATGCAGTTGGTATGGTCCTCGGGACCCTCGTGACCTATGCCATGGGTACTGCATGGCTGGCATACCAGGCCAACCTGAGCTTCCAGGCGGCACTGTTTGCAGGCGTGATCCCATATATCCCGGGAGACCTGGCCAAGATTGTTCTGGCGACAGCCGTAGGCAGCACGGTGAAAAAGCGCGTGTTGAAGGCGGGATACCTGTATGGAAACTAGAGAGACAGAGGACATTAAGACAGAAGGCAACAGGACTGAAATAAGAAGTGCGGAAAAAACAGAGACCCTAAAGCTGGCCCTGGAGATCATCAATGGGAGAAGGCTTACACGGGACGATGACTTGAGTTTCTTTGCCACGACCGATCTGGAAGCGCTTTGCAGTGCAGCGGACGAGATCCGCACTGCGCTCTGCGGCAATGACGTGGATCTTTGCTCCATCATCAACGGGAGAAGTGGAAGGTGCAGCGAGGATTGCAAATTCTGTGCCCAGAGCAGCCACAATTGCACGGGAGTGGAAGAATACGGTTTTCTTAATCAAGATGTGATTCTAAAGGACTGTAGAATGCATGAGGCGAAGGGCGTTCATCGCTATTCCATCGTCACAGCGGGAAAGACCCTTGCAGGCCGGGACCTGGAGAATGCCTGCCGGGCTTATCAGGCTATGAGCAGGGAATGCGGCATCGGACTTTGCGCTTCCCACGGTCTCCTGACGGAGGAGGCGTTCCTGGCGCTGAAGGAAAGCGGCGTCAGCAACTATCATGAAAATATTGAGACATCAAAGAGGAATTTTCCGAATATCTGCACGACCCATACCTACGAAGAAAAGATCGACTGCATCAGACGGGCGCAAAGGGCTGGTTTCAATGTCTGTTCCGGTGGGATCATCGGAATGGGCGAGACTTTCGAGGATCGTCTGGATATGGCTGTAAGCCTGTCGGAACTGGGTATCCGATCCATTCCAATCAACGCGCTGATGCCGATCCCGGGGACTCCTTATGAGGATATGGAGCAGCTGACCGAGGATGAGATCCTCAGGACCATCGCTATGTTCCGTTTCCTTAACCCCCAAGCATGGATCCGGCTGGCTGCAGGTAGAAGCTTGATGGAGGATTCCGGCAGAAAAGCATTCCGCTCCGGCGCAAACGCCACCATTACGGGGGATCTTCTCACGACTTCCGGGAACAATATCGAGCAGGACAAAGCGATGCTATCCGGCATGGGCTTCAGTCTGACTCGCCAAGCTCCTCTCTCATGACATTGATGAGGTGGTACACGATCATGGCCGTCATGCCCCAGATGGCATAGCAGTCATATCGATAGATCAGTACGGTACTCCTGCCTTTTCTCCAGTTGTAGCCTCCTTCTGCATTGATCATCTCGTAAGGGAAATCATCGGAGACCTGAGGCAGGACATCGAACTGGTAAGTGACCGGTTTGTTTTCCATAAAAAATTTCAGCGGCACCATAAAAACCTCCTTCACCTCATCCTGGCTGACCTGCAGGCTCATGGCTGTTTCATAATCCATGACGCCCAGGAACGGATACAGGGTGAAGTTGCTGTAGGTATGCAGGTAGTCCAACTGGCCGATGCAGCGGATCTGCTCCGGCGTGATTTGGAGTTCCTCGCAGGTTTCGCGGATGGCACACTCCTTCATGGTTTCGTCTTCCTCCCGCCGGCCTCCCGGAAAGCACACTTCGTGAGGCTGCCTCTTCAGCCCTTCCGCGCGCACCTCAAACAGGAGAAACATCTCGTCCCCTTTTTTCACCAGCGGCACCATGACGGCATAATATCGATAGGTCCCCAGCGGGACCGGTTTTCTGTTTTCAAACACCTTTTCAAAATCGTCAAGTTTCATTGTGAAACACCTCTTTCCCAGCTAACTCTGGCTCAATTGTAACAAATATCGCGGGCAGTAACAATCGATGCGGCATCTTTTTTGCGGGCCGTTTTTGTGTTTATATACGCTTATATTTGTGTATAAAAAAGTATAACAAATTATATAGTCGTCTATATTCAATATAAGTTGGAGGTGGAAGGATGAACGAAATAAAGAAATTTGAAAAGAATTTTTTCGATGTTCCTTCAATATTTGAGGATAGCTTGTTTCCAAGCTACAGCTCATTCATGAAGGACATGTTCAAAAAGTGGCCGAAGGGCGATCTGCTTGCACCTTTTAAGACGGACCTAAAGGAAGAGCCCGACAAGTACATCTTGGAGGCCGAACTTCCGGGATTCGCAAAGGAAGAGATCAAGATCAGTCTGGACGGCGACAACCTGACCATCAGCGCGGAACACAAGACTGAGGAAAAATCCGAAGAAAAAGGCAAGTATATCAGGCAGGAAAGATATTACGGCTCCTATAGGAGGACATTCGATGCCGGCGCCATCAAAACAGATGACATCAAGGCCGAATACAAAGACGGAGTACTGAAGCTGGAACTGCCGAAGAAAGAGCCTACACCGGAAAAAGAAGCAAAAACCATCGAAGTCAGATAGTGCTGAGGATCAGCGGTTAACAGAGGAACAGACAACACCGGTACGCGAAAGCGTCCGGTGTTTTCTCTTGCCGGTTATTTGGCGCACTTCTGGAGTTGTGCTCCGCGTTGCCCTTTGAGGTTGATATAGGAACTGACAAACACCAGGGCAATGCCGATCATGGCGCTGGTGGTAAGGGTTTCTCCAAGGATCAGGAAAGCAATCAGCGGAGCCAGCCCCGGTTTGATAAAGAACACGATGGAAGCGGTGGCCGCATCGGAATGCTCCATGGCCATGAAATAGAATAGATATCCGAAGCCCGTCACGATGATGCCCGCATACAGGATCAATAGGATGTTGTGGTTGCCGATTCCGGAAAGGATCGGCTTGTCAAGAACGATCATGATAAAGAACATGGCAACCGATCCCAGAAGAAAGCCGATGCTGGTCTGCGGAAGTCCCCCCAAACGTTGCACAGTCTTTCGTCCAAGAGCGCTGTAAAGGCCGAAAAGCAGAGCTGATAAAGTGGTAAGTCCCGCTCCCTGCAGGCTGTTGCCGGGAGCCATATCCCAAGGCGTCACCATGAAGACAATGCCGACGATGCCTACGATCAGGGCGGCAACTTTATTGATTGTAAATTTTTCTTCCGTCAGGAAATGCGCGAAAACAACAGTGAAGACCGGATTAATGCAGAAGATCACTGCCGCTGTAGCCGCATGGGATCTCTCCACGCCCATCTGGAACAGCACCATGGATAAAGGAATGCAGACCACGCCCAGAAGCAGCATGTACAGATAGTCTTTGCCGCTGATCACAGTATGATTCTTTTTGATGCGAATGATAGCGAAAGGAAGCAAAAATAGTCCGCCGATAACAAACCGGATGAAGGTCAGCTGGAACGGGTCCAGGCCGCCGGCCGCGATTTTCAGAGCCACTTCCATGGTGCTGAAGATCACAGCGGATACGATGATAAAGAATACGATTTTTTTCATTTCTATCGAAAGTCCTTTTTAATTGTCTTGGCCGCCGTAACCGTGCTCGTGAGCGATCCCGGCGGCTGCAACACATTATATCACAGCAGCTTTTATGATGCCATCACCACAAGAAAAAAGAACCCCGGAGAAAGCCAACCGCTGTTTTCATGTGGAATTCAGCGTGTATAAATGTTACAATATGAAAATGACGAAAAGGAGGTGGCAGCTGTGGACAGCATAATAGCCAAAGAGATTCTGAAACTGATAGCGGTGAACAAGGATGAGATATATGGCATTCTTGAGGGACTTGATCCACGCAACATCGGAAGCGGCGAGATCCATATCACGGAAGATCTGATCAACAAAGGCCTTTGGGAGTTCGTGAAAGAGAGGGCCGGAGACAAATTGGACGACTATACAGTCAAATTCGACGGCGGCAGAATATATCTGGAGCTAATCGCAAAAATCGTTGTCAAGGTGAAGATCAATATGATGATCACCGTCAAATCCCTGGATTTTGACGCCAACGGCCACAGGCTGACATTTACCTATGAAAAAGCCGGTAATTCTCCGGGAAACACGCTGATACCGAAGGCGCTGGAAAAAGTGGCGGAGAAGAACCCGACGCTGATGATGGTGAAGGGCAACGTGGTGGTGATCAACATCGACGGGTTCATGGTGTCCAATGACATTCCGTACTGGCTGACCCTGACTTATCTCAACGCCATTGCAGGCAAACTGAAGCTGGGATACAGGATTCTGGGCTAAGGGAGAAGGATTATGAAAAAGATTCTGATGATGACCACCGGCGGCACCATTGCTTCCGCTCAGAGCGCGCTGGGTCTGATCCCCGCGCTGGATGGAGAGGAGCTTTTGTCTTACCTGCCCGATATGTCCAGTTTGTGCGAGCTTGAGACCGAAGAGATTTCCAATATCGACAGTACCAACATGACCTGCAGCATCTGGATCAAACTGGTGGAGACTATCCGGGACAATTATGACAAATACGACGGCTTCGTAGTCTGCCACGGTACGGATACCCTGGCCTATACGGCGGCGGCCTTGTCCTATATGATACAGAATTCCCAAAAGCCCATCGTGCTTACGGGCTCGCAGAAGCCCATCACGTTTGATTCCACCGACGCAAAGGTCAACCTGACGGACAGCATCCTTTACGCGCTGGATGAGGATTCCCACGGTGTGCAGATCGTTTTTAACGGCAAGGTGATCACCGGCACACGGGGCAAAAAGACCATGTCGGTCAGCTACCAGGCATTCTCTAGCATCAACTTCCCGTTTCTGGCCACCATACAATTCGGTAAGATCATAAGGTACATCAACGAGCCGGTTTATGAGAAACCGGTGGAGTTCTACACCGCCATGAACGAAAGGGTATTTTTGCTGAAGCTGACCCCATGCACCACCGACGACATCATTGAAGAGATTTTCAAGTTATACGACTGCGTGATCGTCGAAAGCTTCGGCGTGGGCGGACTACCGGACAGGCTGGTGGATACGGTGGCAGACTGCATCAATGCCTATCCGAGGGGGAAGAAGATCCTGATCATAACCACCCAGGTGATCCATGAAGGCAGCCACATCTCGATCTATGAGGTCGGAAAAAGCCTGAGGGACCGGATGCCGTATCTGGAATCACGGGATATGAATCTGGAGACGATTCTCGCCAAGATCATGTGGATCATGGGACACGGGGATCTCTCTTTTGAAGAAATCGAGAGACTGTTCTATATGCCTGTGGAGTATGACGTGCTGGGATAAAACAGGGTTTTATATTTATATATTAAGGAGATAGATATGAGCAAGAATGTTTTAGTGATTACAGGAAGCCCGAGAAAGGGCGGCAATACCGAACTGATGGCGAATGCGTTTATCAAAGGTGCTGAAGAAGCCGGGCATGGCGTGATCAAATTTGAAGCCGGCCTCGAAACCATCTTCGGCTGCGATGCCTGCGACACCTGCTGGTCCACCGGACACGCCTGTACCCACGACGACGGATTCAGAAAGCTTGAGCCGCTTCTGGAGGCCGCCGACGTGATCGTCTTCGCATCGCCCATCTATTTCTACGGGATCCCGGCGCAGCTGAAAGCTCCGCTGGATAAATTGTACGCGTATCTTTCACCGGCTTGCAAACGGCCGCTGAAGATCAAAGAAATGGTTTTTCTGGTCTGCGGTGAAACCGATATCGTTCGGGAATTCAACGCTGCCATCGATACGATGGGCTGTAGTGCACGCTTTATGGAGTGGAAGTTCAATAAGTTGCTGACGGTGACCGAAGTGAGCAAGCCGGGAGATATCCTGAACACCGGGAATCTCGAAAAAGCCGAAGAAATGGGCAGGTCTCTGTAAAATGAACCGTCTATCCGTGATCTTGCTGATGCTGGTTATCAGTTTGGCCTTCGCTCTTTCGGGCTGCGGGACTGTCGGGAATCTGGGAGAAAAAATATCGAGTCCGGAGACTTCCGGATCTGAAACTATTGAAGTGGAAACACCGCTGGGAACTGTGCAAGGAACAGTCAACGGCGATGTTTTTGTTTTTAAGGGGATTCCTTATGCTAAGCCGCCGACAGGCGAGTTGCGTTTTGCGCCGCCGGTGCCGGCAGAAACTTGGGAGGGCGTACTGAAATGCCTGGAGTTTTCGTCGGCAGCTCCCCAGAAAGGTGCCGTGGAGGGTTCGAATGGCGAAAGCGAGGATTGCCTGTATCTCAACATCTGGGCGCCTGGCATTGATAACACAGATGTGAAAGGTGATGCCGGCCACCCGGTCTATGTGTTCTTTCATGGCGGCGCATATTCCAAAGGCGCTGGCAGCAAGGCCGCCTATGATGGAACGGAGTTCGCAAAGAAGGGGATCATTGTGGTGACGGTGAATTACAGGCTGAACGCCCTGGGATTTCTGGCGCTGGATGAGTTCATGGATATTTACGGCACTACCGGCAACTTCGGGACCCTGGACCAGATCCAATCGCTGAAATGGGTCAGGGACAACATCGTCGCTTTTGGAGGAGATCCGGACCGGGTGACCATCGGAGGCAATTCGGCGGGGGCCTTTGCTGTTTCGGCGTTGATGATCAGCCCTCTGGCGGAGGGCCTGTTCTCTCAGGCAGTTCTAGAAAGCGGGTGCATCCTGGGCAGCCCCGTCACCTCCCCGTACAACCGGGGCGATCTGGAGATGTCCGTGGAGATGTCGCGGCGCTATGCGGCATTGTTTAGCGCGGAGGATTCTTCGGAAGGCCTGGATATCCTACGGAAAATAGATGCGGAAACATTGGCAGACAGAGCCGCTTTCAGCCTGAACTTCATCCGGCCGGCCACCTACAGCTTCTGGCCGGTATTCGATGGGACGGTGATCCCGAAGGATCCGCTGGCGGCTGTGGAGGAGAGCAGAATCGCGCCTGTCAGACTGTTCGCGGGCTATAATACCGATGAAGGTTCCCTGTTCATCGATGAGGATATCACGGAAGAGGACTACAGAACCAGCGCCCGCCTGATGTTTGGCGCTGAGAACGTCGAAAAGATCCTGAGGAGATTTCCTGTAGAGGAAAGTGCTGCGGCAAGAGATCGTGAACTGGTCACCATGGCCTGCTTCCGGGCCGGCATGAAGCAATATGCCGACAAACTTTCGGAAATGGGACAGGACGTTTATTGCTACCATTATGATTATGTGACCCCTGAGTTGCGCGGGACTGGATTGGGAGCCACCCATGCTTCGGAGCTTCCGCTGTTTTTCGGAAACGCGAAAAAACTGGATCGTGACGGTGATACAGTGTCCCGGGAGATGCACCTTGCCCTGGCGAACTTTATACTCAATGGGGATCCGAACATCGGATTTGAGAGGCCTAGCGGGACTTTGTGGCCGAAATACAATGAGGATTCCGAAGCCAACACCATGCTGTTTTCCGAACAATGCGGAGTCGAAGGCGTTGCGGAGAAGGAGGATCTTAAATTCATCGAAAAGCTGATGTTCAGCGAAGGTATGATGAAGTAAGATGTGCAGATTGGGAATTGCTTTATATTCAATAATTTGGTAATATATACGAGGTTGAATAAAAACTGAATATTTGACTACACATTTTCTGAGTTATCTGGCCCTGAGTGTTGTGTGGGCCTTTTAGCCGATGGGTTTCCGGAGGAATCCGGCAGCCTCCCGTGTTTGGAAAGGAGAAGAAGTAGAAATGAAAACAAAGAAATTATTTGCGTTATTTTTGATCCTGGCAATGATCCTCTCAATGGCAGCATGTGCCCCGAAGGAAGAGGCACCGGCTGCACCGACAGCTGCAGAAATCCAGGGCAAGATCATTCTGGCCACCACTACATCCACAAAGGACAGCGGCCTTCTGGACTATATCCTCAGTGACTTCACTTTTAAAACCGGTTGGGAAGTTGACGTTATTTCCGTCGGCTCCGGGGAAGCCATGGCCATGGGAGAAGCCGGCGAAGCCGATGTGCTGCTGGTTCATTCACCGGCTGATGAAATCAAATTTGTCGATGCAGGCAATGCGGATACAGCCGGCAGAGTACAGGTCATGTATAACGATTTTGTGATCATCGGCAGCGCTGACGATCCTGCGGGGATCAAAACAGCCGCTCCGGCCGACGCAGTTGCTGCATTCAAAGCCATCAACGATACAAAGTCCGTATTTATTTCAAGATCGGATCAGTCCGGTACCCACAAAAAGGAACTTTCAATCTGGGATAAAGCAGGCATCGTTCCTCAGGGGGACTGGTATGTTCAAGCTGGAGCCGGCATGGGTGACGTAATCCAGATGGCCAATGAAAAGCTGGCTTACACACTTTCCGACAGAGCGACCTGGTATGCCAACGAAGCCAGCACCGATCTGCAAATCGTCTGCGAGAAGGACCCAAGCGGGATCCTCAACAATCAATACTCCTGCATCTGCGTGAATCCTGAAAAGAATGATCTGATCAACGCGGAAGGCGCAAAGGCTTTCCAGGAATGGATCGTTTCACCGGAAACTCAGGCGCTCATCGGCACTTTCGGTGTTGAAGAGTATGGAGCTCCGCTGTTCACTCCGAATGCTCAATAAACAGACTTGAACGAAAACTTTAAAAGGCGGGGAGCATCCCCGCCTTTTTAGGATATACTTGCATTGAAACATGAGTTTATAAACAACATTTAGTAACATAAGGTAAACATTCGATGGGTGAGATCGCACAAGGCGGCGCGCAGGCTCTCAGTTTAATATTTTCCGGGGATCCGGAGCTTTATGGCATCGTAGGGCTCTCTCTTTTTGTGTCAGGGATTTCTGTGCTGATTTCAACGGTGATCGGGCTTCCGCTGGGTGTGCTTCTAGGCACCAATCAATTTCGCGGAAAAGGGATCATCATCCGGATCATTTATACATTTATGAGTCTGCCGCCGGTGATCGCGGGTCTTTTTGTTTTTCTGATCCTGATGCGGAGGGGCCCGTTCGGTTACCTTCAGCTCAACTACACGCCTACAGCCATGATCATCGCGCAGGTTTGCCTGGTGACACCCATCATCATGGGATTGACCTACAATCTGGTGAAGGAAAAAGCCCGTACGGTGCGGAACCTGGCACTAACGCTGGGGGCCAGAGGGCCATCAGTGCTGGTCCTGATGATTTACGAAATGCGGGTAGGGCTGACCACGTCACTGGTATCCGGATTCGGCCGCGCTATTTCCGAAGTGGGAGCGGTCATGATAGTCGGCGGGAACATCAAGGGAAAAACCCGGGTGATGACCACCTACATCACGGAATTGAAGACCATGGGGGACTACAGCCGGGCTATTGCGGTGGGACTGATCCTGCTGACCATCGCGTTTCTGATCACGACGATCCTATATAACTTCCAGGAAAGAGAATCAAAGTAATGGAATTATTTTTCAGCGGCCTGACAAGAGAATATGACGGGAAAAAAGTCCTGGATATCGCAGAGGGCTTCGTTGCCGATGGTTCAAGAACCGCAGTGGTGGGACCGAACGGCTCCGGTAAAAGCACGCTTTTGAATATGATCGCGGGGCTGGACAAGCCAACAGACGGGCGCGTATTCTATGGTGCAGACCGGCTGGATCTGGACGATGTTTACAGAGATGTGACGTTGGTATTCCAAAAACCGTATCTCATCACGTCAAGCGTCGAAAAGAATATTGCCTACCCGATGAAATTCCGGGGATACAGCGAAACGGAAACCGAGAAAAGAGTGTCCGAACTATGCAGCGAGTTGGGTCTTAAGGATTTGAGAAAACGCAAAAGCTGGAAGCTTTCAGGAGGGGAGATCCAAAAAGTTTCACTAGCCCGGGCGTTGAGTTTCCAGCCGAAGCTTCTTCTTCTGGACGAGCCGACGGCCAATATCGACCCGGCCACCACGGCGGAAATCGAGCGCATGCTATTGAAGATCAACCGCGAGGCCGGCACCACCATTCTTTTTGTGACCCATAATCTTGCCCAGGCCAGAAGAGTCTGCGACCGGATCATCTTTTTGAACAAAGGGCAGTTGATCGAAGAAGGCCTTTGCGAGCAGGTATTGACGTGCCCGAGGGAGGAACTGACCCGGCGCTTTGTTGCCGGAGAACTGCTGATTTAATATCTTTTCAATTATCACGGTTATTATAGAATAATTCGTCATTCATTCAGAATCATTTGTGAAGGGGCCTCCTGCCCTCCCCCGCGAATGATTTTTTTATTGCCGGAAATTGTTAATTTCGTGTCGATTCCGTCGCGCCGGATTCACAAGAACCCTGTTTATCATTCACATAACCGCTTTTTTACGCTCACAAAGCCGGTGTAAACTATAGTTACCAAGCAAACAAAAGGGGACATGAGGGGAAAGGCATAGATAAAGGAGGCGCGCAAAATGCCCATCGAAGTTTTCAACCGATACGAAAAAAAGTATTTTCTGACCGACCAGCAATTATTCATCGTGCTTCTCGAAATTGAGAAGTATATGGCACCGGACAAGCACAACCGTACCGGGCAAACCTATTCCATCAGTAATATTTATTATGACACGGCGGACGATTACCTGATCAGGACGTCGCTGGCTCATCCGGCTTACAAGGAAAAGCTGAGGCTCAGGGCCTATGGGATTCCGGACGTGGAGGGGAAAGCGTTCCTGGAGATCAAGAAAAAGGTGAATGGCCTGGTGAACAAGCGCCGGGCTGTGATCGGACTGCAGCAGGCCTACCAGTTTATGGAGGGAAGAGGGCTGGAAGGCAGTTATGGGCAGGTGCTGAAGGAGCTTTCGCACATGGTCAACCGGTACGAACTCTTGCCGAAAGTCATGATCGCATACGACCGGCTGGCCTATTTCGAGAAGGGGAATCCTGATCTCAGGATTTCTTTTGACACAAACATCAGAAGCCGGAGGAATGACCTTCGGCTGGAGGACGGAAATTACGGCCGCCTGGTCGTGCCCCGGGGGTACTGGCTCATGGAGATCAAAACCGCCACAGCCATGCCTCTTTGGCTAGCTTCCCTGCTGTCAAGGGAAGAAATCCGGAGAGTCAGCTTTTCGAAGTATGGCAGGGAATACGAGCAGCATCTGGCACAATCAGAGGTCCCGGTTACCAGCGCGGTATACAAATACAATCTGGGAAAGGGCGGGCTGAAGCAATGCTGGATACAATAATGGAGGCGCTGACAGCTGCAGATGCGGGCACCGTAACAAATCCGGAGCTCATTATAGCCGTTCTATCTGCCTTGGCCATGGGATTTGCCATCAGCCTGTGTTTTCTCATCACTAATAAAAGCGCCATGACCCGCCGGAGTTTTGCCGTCACGCTGGTGATGCTGCCGGTCATCCTGGCGGTTGTCATCCTGTTTGTCGGCAGCAATATCGCACGGGCGTTTTCGTTGGCGGGCGTATTGTCTATCATCCGGTTCAGAAGCGCTCCGGCGGATCCGAAGGATATCGGATACATCTTCTTCGCCACCGGCGCCGGAGTAGCCTGCGGGGTCGGCATGATCACCGGCGGTGCGATCTTTGTAGCGATTTTATCCGTCGTCCTTATTCTGATGGAGACCCTGCACTATGGCGGGACGAAAACGGCAAAGACGTTGAAAATAACGGTGCCGGAAAATCTGAATTATGAATCGGCATTCGAAACAGTCATGAAACAATATACAAAGAAATATATTTTAAAGAAAGTACGGACCACCGATCTGGGCTCCCTGTTTGAGGTGAGCTATCAGGTCGTGCTGGATGAAAAAGTCAACGAGAAGGAGTTTCTGGATGAGCTTCGCTGCTGCAATGGGAACCTCTCGATCACACTGGGTATGAGGCCTGAGGAATAGGCCGTCGGAAAGGAGCAAATGAAGGAGATTATGGAAAACCATGTGAAAAACCCGGAAAAATCGCGAAAAAGGATCATGGCTGCTTTGCTGGCGGCATTTCTGGTGACCGGCAGCATCGCGCTGACGGCATGCGGTGAACAAACGGAGGAGCAGGAGGGTAGCGCGGTGACTGGCGCCCTGGAAAAAGCGCTGACATCAGAAGGAGCAACGCTTCTTTCGGAAGAATTTCAGACTGCTGCGCTGGAGAGCGCTGGAACCATCAAAACATATTTCGATTATACAGCTTCAGATTATCAAACGGTGCAGCTGAACGGTTCCAGCATGGATTTTCAGGGGACGGGAGCGAAAGTCAGCGGATCGGATCTGACCATTACCTCACCGGGCACCTATGTGATTTCAGGAACCCTTGATGATGGCTGCATTGTTGTGGACAGTGCGCAGGAAGAAAATGTGATTCTGGTTCTGAACAACGCTTCGATCTCATGCAGCGACGGCGCGCCGATCTATGTAAAGAATTGCGGTAAAAACGTCATCCTGTCATTGCCGGAGGGAACCAACAGCACCGTTGTGGATGGGAAGAGCTATACTTATGAGTATATGACAGAAGACGAGCCTTCCGCCGCCATCTTCTCAAATGACGACCTCCGGATCAATGGTACTGGAACTCTGATCGTCAAAGGAAGTTATAGCGACGGCATCAAATGCGATGACGATCTGCAGATCACAGAAGCGTCCATCACGGTCACAGCGGTGGATGACGGGATCGTAGGCAAGGATTCCGTTCAAATCGGCGGAGGCGAGATCACTGTGGATGCCGGCGGAGATGGAATCAAAGCAACCAATGACCAGGATTCTGAAAAGGCATATATCGCCATCGCGGGCGGCAATTTCAATCTGACGACAGTGAATGACGGGATCCAGGCAGAATCCGCACTCCTGGTTTCAGCAGGGGATTTTAATATAGAAACAAGCGGTAGCACAGTGGCAAGTGATAGTTCAAAGGCGCTGAAAGCCACTGGGGATCTGGTGATCACCGGAGGCACTTTCGACATCAACAGCACCGATGACGGCCTTCACTCAAATAGCAATGTCCTGGTGAAAGGCGGAACGCTGAATATCAGTGCGGGAGACGACGGGATCCATGCGGATTCAGCTCTGGGAATCGGTGGAGGAGCAACTTCCATCACAAAATCCTATGAGGGCATCGAAAGCGCGCTGATCGTGGTGCTTGACGGTACAGTTGAAATCAATTCCAGCGACGATGGCGTGAACGTGGCCGGCGGGAATAATGAGACAGCAATAACAGACACGGCCTCAACTGAATCCGAAGCGGACACTGCATCAAGTACCGACGCGAACACTTCTGCCACCGCAGTTGCAGGCGGAGGAAACGCGAACGGAATGGATCCACGCATGCAAGACCAGTTCGATGCGAATTCCGGAAGGAAGCTGATCATTTCCGGCGGCACCATGACCGTCAACGCGGATGGAGACGGCATTGATGTAAACGGTTCGGCCTATATGAGTGATGGAACCGTAACGGTCACCGGCCCAACCAGCGACGGAGACGGTGCGCTGGATTACAGCGGCGTGTTTGAAGTGACCGGAGGGACACTCCTGGCGGCAGGATCGTCCGGAATGGCTCAGGCGCCTTCAGACGGAACCTCCCAATACACCATCGCTGCGGCCTTTGATGCGAAAGATGCGAATACGACGGTCCGGCTGGAAGATGAGAACGGCAACACAGTCCTTTCCTTCTCACCGCTGAAAAGCTACGAATATGTGGTGATCAGTTCGCCGCTGCTTGAAAAAGGAGCAACCTACACGTTGAAAGCGGATGGCGCGGAAGTGGCAGCGCTGACGTTGGATTCCATCGTGACCACCAGCGGCAATGTCGGTAACGGCATGATGCCAGGAGGAGGGGGCGGCCATGGAGGTCCGGGAACACAAGGATTGCCGGATGGGCAGACACGCCCTGTCCCGCCTGATGGGGCAACGGTTACCGGAAGCGAAAGCGGCAACTAAAAAAGAGAAAGCCCCTTAACAACTTCAGAGTTGCCATGGGGCTTTCTTGATGAATGCTTAAAATTTAGAGCGTTTACTTTCCTATTCAGCAAATTCCTCGGTGTCACTATACGTTTCTGTTTTGAACTTCAGAAGACCAACGATGAAGCCAACGACCTTACCGCCGACGAAGGCGATCACTACGGTAGTCACCATGCCCAGCAGCTGGACACCGGCGTTGCCTGTGATCAGGATTGCCGAAAGCCCGCCAAGCAAGCCTGGCATGCCGTGAAGATTATGCACGCCGCAAGTATCCGTACCACGGATCAGTTTTTCCACTTTTGGCGCGATGATACTGAACCCGCAGGTACTCAGGATCCCGGCAGCGATGCCTACCAGCATCGAGAAGCCGGGGCTTGCCACGTTGCAGGTGGACCCGATTGCAACGCCGCCCGCAAGCGCCGCGTTTGCAATGTCCTCGATATCGATATATCCACGGATCAGTTTGGTAAATATGTAAGTGGCGATGGTTGCCCCGCAGAGAGCGAAGACGGTATTGATTGCAGTCAGAACGACCTGGTTCGGTGCAACGATAGCACTTGTAAAGGAAGGCCAAAACACCCATAGGATCAGGCTCCCGATCAGGCAATATTGATTGCTTGTCGCATCGCATTCACAAGCCCGGGAATCCATAAATTTGCTGGATGTCCCTGCCACGACTCCCAGGCCGAAGTATGCTCCGAATGCATGGATCAAAACGCTCCCGCCCGTATCAAGAAACCCTGCGAAAGTGCCGCTTTCCAAAACAAGCCATTCATTCAGAAAATAGACCGGCACAAATAGAACGCCCAAGACGAGGTACTGATCCATTTTGAGTCTCCCCAAAGGAGCCCCTACGGTAATGAGCAGGCTGGCTGCGCAGAATTCTGCGAAAAGGAAGGTTTCAATGCTGATGGCCGAACCTTCACCTTCAAAACTCTTTAGCAGCATATACACCGGGATCGACGCGCTGACAACGAGAAGCGTAGCGGTTATGGAGCTGAAACCGTGCCCTCTGACACAACACATGAGGAATCCGAAACCCAACAGCAGCATTGCCAGAACGTGGATCGACCGGTTGTACTGGAGGATCTCGAAAATCGTCCGGGCTTCTGCAGACGAAGCTTGCCCCGCGCCACTGGTGAGTTCGGCAATGCTCTCCGCAACGCCTTGGTTTACGGAAGCACAGAATGCGAAACCGATCAGAATAAAGAAAATTAGTGCGACAACTAAAAAAGGAACATTCCTTGTGCCGTTTCCGCTCAATGAAGTGTTCCCCGGGTGCTGGTTATTTGACATTTTTCTACTCCTTGGTTTATTGTGACTTACTTACGGGCCCAAGAAACATTGTAGCACCGTCATTTTGTATTGTAAACCAATATAGTTAAAAAAATAACAGACTTTTGTTCGCCGGACTATAACGACTTGAAGACCTCTAAGCCGCTTTTACCGACCTGTCTGTTCCCTAATTTGCAGGCATATGATATAATTGGGCCGTGCGAATTTGTCAGTGAATAAAGGCTTACGGAGCAGTAATCGGAACAGAAGGTGAATTATGAAACTATTAAAAGTCGATACGATCAATGAAGCGAAATCGAAACTGGACAGCCATTTTGAAGCAACGGAATGGCGTGCTTTGGAAATACCGGTAAATAAAGCGGTGGGCAGGTATCTGGCGGAGGATATTGCTCCGAAGGAGGATTCTCCCGCATTTGCAAGAGCGGTGGTAGACGGTTACGCAGTCCGGGCGAAGGATACATTCGGAGTAAGCGATTCCTCTCCGGTTTTTTTGAACCTGGTTGGAACCGTGGAAATGGGAAAACCTGCGGAGTTTGAACTGAAGAACGGGGAAGCGGCATACATTCCCACCGGAGGCATGATGCCTGCGGGGGCCGATGCAGTGGTCATGGTCGAATACACCGACCTTCTGGATGAAAAAACCGTTTCCATCAATCGTGGAGCTGCCCCGAAGCAAGGCGTCATGTCCATCGGCGAGGATTTTTCAAAAGACGTGGTAATATATAATAAAGGACACCGGATCAAACCGGCGGACATCGCGGTGCTGGCCGCTATCGGGCAGGCGTTTGTAAAGGTTTTCGACCAGCCGCTGGTGTCCATCATTTCAACCGGGGATGAGATCGTCAGCATCATTGAACACCCGGGCCCGGGGCAGGTGAGAGATGTGAATTCCTTTGCGCTGTCCGCCATGGTTGAGCAGACCGGCTGCAAAGTAGGCGGGGTATTTCTGATCCGGGACAGGGAAGAAGAACTGATTCAGACCCTCCATGCCGCCATGGGAATCAGCGATCTGGTCATCATTTCCGGAGGAAGCTCCCAAGGTGCAAAGGATTACACCGCCAGGGTCATCGATTCTATGGGCAAGCCAGGCGTCATCACCCATGGGCTGGCACTGAAACCGGGCAAGCCTACCATCCTCGGGGTAGTCGAAGATACGCATTGCCAGTGCTGCAACCGCAAAACATTGGTAGCAGGTCTGCCGGGGCACCCTGTGGCAGCCATCATGGTCTATAACGTTATCGTGGAATGGTTCGTCAAAAAGCACTTTTTCGGCAGGGAAGGCCAGCCGATCGTGGTTCGCGCGACGCTTACGGAAAATGTTCCGGCCGGTGAAGGCCGTGAAACCATCATCATGGTAAAGCTTGCAAGGGACAAGCAGGGTTCCTTCCTGGCGGAGCCGGTACATGCTAAATCCGGAGCAGTTTCACAGCTCCGGGATGGAGACGGATATCTGATAATCCCATCCAGTGCGGAAGGCCTGAAGGCTGGAACGGAAGTGGACGTCGTGCTGATTAAGCAGATGATGTAGAAAGGACTTCCAAGTGGAGAGAAACATATATCTTGAAAATACCGACATCGAAGAAGCACTCGACATCTATCTGAAGCGGCTGGAAAGCTGCATGGATATCGTGGCTACAGAGAAAATCAGGACCGGGGACGGCTTGGGCAGAGTGTTGGCCGGGCCGGTGTTCGCCAAAGTGTCCGCTCCGAACTATAATGCAGCGGCCATGGACGGGATCATGGTGGTAGCCTCTGCAACATACGGGGCATCCGAAGCGGATCCGGTCACACTGAAACGGGGTCCGGATTATGAGTACATCAACACCGGCCATCCGATATTAGAGCCCTATGACGCGGTCATTATGATCGAGGATCTGGTCCTGCCGGATGGGGAGGGCTCCGAGCTCGCGGTCATAAAAAGCGCAGCTTCGCCATGGCAGCACGTCAGACCGGTGGGAGAGGATATCGTAGCCGGCGAGATGGTGCTTCCGGAAAACCATCGGATCAGACCCATGGATATCGGCGCGGTCCTGCTGGCGGGTGTCGGCGAGGTGGAAGTGTATGAAAAGGTCCGGATCGGCATCATGCCTACCGGCACCGAGATCACAGACTCCTATGAACATCTGGAAAAAGGAAAGATCTTTGACGGGAATTCCTGGACATTCAAGGCAGTGGCGGAAGAACTCGGCTGCATAGCCGAACGGATCAGCCCTGTTCCTGATGAATTTGAACTTTTAAAAAAAGCGGTACTCGATTTAACGGAAAAAAACCATATTGTTGTAATCAATGGCGGCTCTTCCGCCGGCAGCAAGGATTACACCAGATCGCTGATAAGCGATCTGGGGGAACTGGTGCTGCACGGAATAGCCATTAAGCCCGGAAAACCTACAATCCTCGGCGTGATCAACGGCAAACCAGTCATCGGGGTCCCCGGCTATCCGGGATCCGCTTTTCTTGTGTTTGAAGAAATTGTGGGAGCGGTCATCAGAAAGCTGCAACACGCCAGGGAAGCCTCCCATCGTTATGCCGAGGCAGTTCTGTCAAGGCGTGTCGTGTCATCTCTGAAGTACAGAGAATATATCCGCGTCAAGCTGGGGTCTGTGGATGGGAAACTCATCGCCACACCGATGAACCGTGGCGCGGGGATGACGATGGCGCTGGTGGAGGCGGACGGCCTGCTGGTAATCCCGAAGAACAGTGAAGGCATCGAAGCCGGAGAGTTGGCTCAGGTGGAACTCACCAAGGATGTTTCGGAAATCGAAAACACCCTTGTCTCCATCGGAAGCCAGGATATGATTATGGATTTTGTGGCTAATCTGATGGAAAAAGAACCTGGGAATGTCCATTTATCATCCGCACACGTGGGGAGTATGGGCGGTATACTTGCTTTGAAACGCGGAGAAGCCCATATGGCGCCGATCCATCTATTGGATGAGGAAACCGGCGAATATAACCAGTTGTATATCGATAAATACCTGGGGGATGACTTTGTGCTGATCAAGGGCGTACCCCGTGAACAGGGCTTGATCCTGCCAAAGGGAAATCCGAAAGGCGTCCGTTGCTTTGATGATATCGCCGCCCGGGGATTGACGTTCGTGAACAGGCAGCGGGGATCAGGCACGAGGCTGCTGGCCGATTACCTGTTCAAGAAATCCGGCGTGGACACCGACAAGATCATCGGCTACGACCGGGAGATGACCACCCATATGGCTGTCGCGGCAGCCGTGCAGGCCGGGACGGCGGATGTGGGCCTCGGCGCGTATTCAGCCGCGAAAGTCATGGATCTGGATTTCATATTCATCGCCAATGAGGAATATGATTTCGCGATCGGTAAAAAATATCTGGATACGCCTATGGTGAAAGCCTTCCTGAAGGTATTTGAAAGCAGCGAATTTCACGACATCCTGAGGGAACTGGGCGGATATGGAGAAGAATAGGAGCCGGAACAACCGGGAATAGAATGATGAAATTTGAAAAGAGATACAGCAGAAATGTCTGCACATTGAGCACCGAGGAGTGTATTGCCGTGAATAACTTCAGGATCTGCGTCGTTGGCTGCGGCGGTCTGGGCGGGTATGTGATCGAGATGCTGGGGAGGTTGGGGATCGGCTCCATCACCGTGGTGGACGGAGATGTCTTCGATGAAAGCAACTTGAATCGCCAGCTTCTGGCCACCGAACCACTGCTGGGGAAAGGGAAGTCGGAAGTGGCGGCAAAGCGCATGGCAGAGGTGAATTCGGAGATCGAGATTCACGCGATATCGGAATTTCTGACCGAAGAAAATGCAAGGCGCATCATCGCCGGCCATGACATCGTGATAGATGCGCTGGATAACATCGGAAGTAGGCTTATCTTGGAAGAGGCTTGCAGCCAGGAGAACATTCCACTGGTGCACGGCGCCATAGCAGGATGGTATGGCCAGGTGGCCATCGTGATGCCCGGCGATTTTTTTCTTAGAAAACTCTATTCAGGAAGCGGCAGCGGCGGGGAGCGCTCCACTGAAAACAGGGGAAGTGAGGTGGAGATGGGTAATCCGTCCTTTACACCGGCTGTGGTTGCCGGCATACAGGTTTCCGAATGCATCAAGCTGCTCCTTCAAAAAGGGGAGCCGCTGGCAGGGAAAATGCTCACCATCGATCTTGAAAGCCATGATTTTGAAGTGTTCTCACAATAAAATCATATCGGGACAGGACAAGCAAAAAATGTAATGCCTTCCTGTCCTTTTTGTTTGCAGTGATGAGTGGTTGTGATATAATCATTCTGTTATTTTTGAATGTATACAATTTAACGGCTTAATAACATAATTAAAAACAAAATAACAAAATTGTAGGATAACTGGTATTGAGAAGGAAGGAGCTTAGGCAGTGTTTACAACGGTTAAAGAAGTAAAAGAGTTCTGCAAGAAAAATGATATCAAGTTCATTGACTTCATGATGGTAGACATCAACGGAAGGTGGAGACACCTGACGGTACCGGAAGGAAGATTTACGGAGGATACGGTTACAAGCGGACTTGGATTTGACGGTTCGAATTATGGATTTGCGCCTTTGGAGAGGAGCGATATGGTATTTATCCCGGATGTAACGACCTCCTATGTGGATTCATTCGCTGAAATTCCAACTGTTGCCATGCTGGGCGATGTGTACGTGATAGATTATCCGGACAACAAGCGTTTCGATCAGGACCCGAGAAACGTTGCGGTCCATGCTGAGGAATACCTGAAGAAAACCGGAATCGCCGATGAAATGAGAGTCGGCCCTGAATTCGAATTCTATGTTTTCGATCATGTTGACTATTCTGTAGCTCCAAATGGCATGAAGTTCAATGTCGATGCCGATCAGGCAGATTGGAATGTTGGAGACGAGACCTTCAACCTCGGATATAAGATGGCTCATAAGGGTGGTTATCACATGGCGCCGCCGATGGATGTTTTAAGCGATCTGAGAGGCAGGATGTGCCTGCAGCTGGAAGACAAGGGCGTTAAAGTGAAGTACCATCATCACGAAGTCGGAGGGCCCGGCCAACTGGAGATCGAAGTTGAATTCGGAACCATGAGAGAAATGGCCGACAAGACCATGATCAGCAAATATGTCATCAAGAACCAGGCTATCAAGGACGGGAAAACAGCAACATTCATGCCGAAACCTATTTTTGGAGAAGCCGGCAGCGGCATGCATGTCCACATGCATCTGTTCAAGGAAGGCAAACCGGTATTTTTTGATGAGAAGGGCTATTCCCAGCTTTCAGAGACAGCCTTGTGGTTTATGGGCGGAATACTGAAGCACAGTGCCGCACTCTGCGCCCTGACAGACGCCAGCACCAATTCCTATAAGAGACTGGTGCCGGGATATGAAGCACCGGTCATGGTGGGTTTTGCAACAGCAAATAGAAGTGCGGTCATCAGAGTGCCGGGTTATGCAAAATCTCCGGATAAGAAGAGATTTGAGCTGAGAAGTGTGGATGCCACATGCAATCCGTATTATGCGTATTCAGCCATTCTGATGGCGGGTATCGACGGCGTCCTGAACAGGATCGACCCGGTCAAAGAAGGATTCGGCCCTTATGATGTCAACATGTATGATTTATCGGACGAGGAAAAAGCCAAGGTTAAATTCCTGCCGAAGAGCCTGGACGAAGCACTGGACGCACTGGAGAAGGATCACGCATTCCTGACCGACAGCGGCGTGTTCCCGAAAAAGCTCATCGATCTGTGGATCGGCAACAAGCGTGCGGAGGCCGCAAGAACTAACAGAATGCCGCATCCTGTGGAGTACGACATGTATTATGATCTGTAGGTCAAGGTCCCACGAAAGAATATACTGACGCATCAAACGGCCACAAGATTTTTTGATGAATCTGCTGGCCGTTTTTTTAAAGCCCCGAAACTGTGGGTATACTGTACATTGGCATGTCTTCATACCCTGCATGTCTTGATTCAGAAGGGAACCGTAAATGTTCGAGCTACAGAATGTTCAATATAAAAATATTGTAGAAATCCAAAACCTTCAAATCGGGCGTGGGATAACGGCGCTGCTGGGACCCAGCGGAAGCGGGAAGACAACGCTTCTGCGGATGCTGAACAAAATGATTTCGCCCACCGGCGGCCGGATCCTTTATAACGGAACCGACACCCGGGAAATCAATTCGGTGGAACTCAGAAGAGAGGTCATGATGCTCTCCCAGGACCCTGTGATCTTTGAAGGTACGGTCAGGGATAATCTTCTGATAGGATTCGAATTCCAAAGGATGAAACCACCCGATGAGCGGGAGCTTTCCGCAATTCTTGATGAAGTTGGGCTGAACAAGACTCTCGACACGCCGGCCGACCGGCTTTCAGGAGGCGAAAAGCAGAGGCTTGCCTTGGGGCGAATCCTGCTGCTGGCTCCGGAGGTTTATCTTTTAGATGAGCCGTCCTCCGCACTGGACAGCGACGCAGAAGATCTGATTTTCAGGATGGTTTCGGAAAGGGCAAAACGGGAGTCAAAATCAGTTATCATCGTGACTCACGCGAGGACTGTCGCGGAGAAATATGCGGATGAGCTGATTGAAATGCTGGATGGAAAAATCATTGGCAGGAGGCATCGAAATGGACGGGATTATTGAACTGGACATCCCGCAGGTATTACTCTCCTGCATCTTTGCTCTGATCGTGCTTGCCATTGTCCGCAGAAGAGGCATCCAGAGGGAAAAAGAAATCCTGATTTCCTCCTTAAGAATGACGGTCCAACTGATCCTGACAGGGTACATACTGGCCATCGTGTTCTCGAATCCCAATCCGCTGGTGACAGTGGCAATCATAATCCTGATGGAATGCTTCGCGATATTTACAGTGTTCAATAAATTCAAGGGGAAGCTGTCTGGCAGACTGAAGGCGGTCATTGCGTTTTCGCTGGCAGTAAGCACGATCCTGTGCCTGCTGTATTTCCTGTTTGTCGTCGTTCGGATCAGCCCGTGGTATGATCCCCGCTATTTCATCCCGATTGCCGGTATGCTTATCGGAAATTCCATGACGGGCATATCGCTGGCGGTAAAATCACTGGCGGAAGGTATGACGATCCAAAGAATCCAGGTAGAAGAAGCGCTCATCCTGGGAGCGGAACCCTGTGAGGCCACTCGGTCGATCATCAACCGCACCTTTGATTCGGCAATTATGCCTACCATCAATTCCATGCTGGGCATGGGTATTGTTATACTGCCGGGTATGATGACCGGACAAATCCTGTCTGGGACAGCGCCCACCACAGCAGTGACCTATCAGATCGCCATCATGTTCGGGATACTCGGGGCGGTGTCGTGTTCGGTGATTCTGATGCTTCAGCTTGGATACCGGACATTCTTCAATGAAGAAGATCAACTAATAATATAGAGAAAGGAAAGATGACAGGCCGAATAGGAAAAGGCCTGTGATCCAAATAAAATGAGTAAAGTTTTAACCGGCGTCGATAAATCCGGCGCTTTCAGAGTATATCTAACCATAACGACCTCCATGGTGGAGGAAGCAAGAAAAATACATCATACCACCCCGGTGGCCACAGCCGCGCTGGGAAGAGTCCTGACCGCTGCCGGTCTGATGGGTGTGATGATGAAAGGCAGCAACGACAAGCTGACCCTGATTTTTAAAGGGGACGGTCCTGCGGAGCAGGTCCTCGCCACGGCATCGGGAGCCGGAAAGGTGAAGGGCTATATCGCCAACCCCGATGTGGAACTCCCATTGAGCCCGGCCGGAAAACTGGATGTGGGCGGCGCTATAGGAGTTGGAGAGCTTACCGTGATCAGGGATATGGGGCTCAAGGAACCTTATAGCGGAAAAATCGCGCTGGTCAACGGGGAAATAGCGGAAGACCTCACCGCCTATTTCTATATTTCGGAGCAGCGGAACACTTCGGTGGCGCTGGGCGTCATGGTAGATGTGGATTATTCGGTGAAGGCAGCCGGTGGCATGATCATTCAGATGCTGCCTGGCGGAGAACTCACGCCGGCGGTGGATGCCCTTGAGAAGATGATCTCCAATCTCCCGCCGCTCACGACGGTCATTGAAGAAGTCGCATCCCGTTCCCACGGGAAAACCGAAGAGGGCATGCTGGCAGATCTGGCTGAAAGAATATTCGGTGGGATGGACGAAGAGTACAAGCTTCATATTCTGGGGTATCGCGATATAGAATGGCAATGTGACTGCTCCAGAGACAGAATCGAACAGGCGCTGATCACCATTGGCAAAAGCGAGCTGCGGAAGATCATTGAAGAGGACGGAAAGGCAGAGCTGACGTGCAGTTTCTGCACTAGCAGGTATCACTTTGACAAAGATGAACTGGAAAAGTTAGAAAAAAGCCTCTAAACCGGGCAGGTCGGGGTATTCACGCAGGATTTCGTCTTTCGTGTAGACCTTGCAGCAGCCGGGCAAAAATTCAGGCACCGCAAAACAAGAGACCAACGTAAAAAATTCGGATGTATAGGATAAAAATCGGCTTCCGGGTTTGCCTCCTCCGTGGAATACGGCTCCAAATAATGTTCCGGCGCGGAGAACCATCTGAGGCGTCTCGCCGACGCTGAGGTTAGTGCCCAGTGTGATGATTTTCAGATGACGTTCCGGCGTGATGATATAAATATCCAGGGGGTAGCCGTACATGAAATTCCAGACTTCGTCCGTATCGATAGTGTGGAAGAGGGACACATCCTCTTCGCCGAGAAGATAATACATGGATGAAGCGATTTTGCGGCTTCCGTCCGGCATTGAGATATCGCTGACATAGGTTCGTTTGTAATATCCACCCTGAGGGTGAGGCTCCATTTCCAGTCTTGAGGTTACATCGAATTTTTCCATTTCGCGCCTCCTTCTTTCAAAACGTCCTGATCTTGCAACGATTATATCATATTATTTCGGCCTAATAACAGGAAGTATGTTATAATGGAGCGAAGATTTTCTTGGAGAACGGAACTTAAATGAACAAAAGCACGGAAACAAACAGAGAACAATCCGGAAAGACGAAAAAAAGCATCAAAGAAATTTTCGGAATGACAAGAGCCGACATCATACTGGGCGTAAGCTTCCTGATTGCCGGCGCTCTTTGTGTAGCAGCGATTCCGGTATTCGGCGGGGGCGCGGGCGCCACTGTGGAAATCAAAGTCGCCGGCGAACTGAAGGGCTTATACAAACTTGCAGAAAACAAGGAAGTCGAGATCGAGGGGATCGGGAACAATACTCTTGAGATCAAAGACGGAGAGGCGACCATGATTTACGCCGATTGTCCGGACCAGTATTGCGTGCGCCACAGACCGGTATCCAAAGGCGGAGAAGCTATCATTTGTTTGCCGAATAAAGTCGTGGTGACCATCAAGGGCGGAAAGGAGCAAGAAGTAGATGCGGTTGTCAACTAACAAGATTGCGCTCTGCGGCGTTCTTACATCGCTGGCTGCTATTTTCTCCTATGTGGAAGCCATCATACCGTTCAATTTCGGAGTGCCGGGCATCAAACTCGGTCTTGCCAATGTGGTAATCGTTTTCGCGCTTTACACCCTCGGCACTAGTTATGCGGTCATCATCAGCATTGTGCGAATTATCATCGTGTCGTCTCTTTTCAGCAGTCCTGCTGTAGCGATGTACAGCCTGGCGGGAGCCCTGCTCAGCCTTGTCTGCATGGCGCTGCTGAAAAAAACCGGAAAGTTCAGCACGGTGGGGGTCAGTATGGCCGGCGGGGTCTTTCACAACCTGGGTCAGCTTGCTGTGGCGGCTGCGGTGGTGGAGACGCTGCAGCTCCTGTATTATTTGCCGGTGCTGATCTTCGCCGGGATGATTACCGGCATTCTGATCGGGATCATCGTGGTCAGGGCGATGCCTGCCATCAGGCCGATCCTTCGTGCCCAGAACACGCCAGGCAGGGGGCGATGACCGATGAGTTTCGTCTATCTGTCTGAGTCGGCGAATCCGATGCTGAAAAACTATCTGGCGGAGCAGGGTTTCGAAATCATGGAGATCCATAAAACCGACAGAGTATATACGGGCGTAGAAACCCATCCCGACATCTATCTGTGCCGGATCTGCGGCCGGACTGTATGGGCGGGAGAGGACCTCGGTTATCAATATCCTGAAAATATCCGGTATAATGCGGTCCAGATCGGGCGGCATTTTTTACATAATACGAAATACACTTCCCCTGCGCTGCTGAAAATCGCAGAAGAAAACGGGCTGAACATCATCCATGTGAAACAGGGCTATACGAAGTGCAATACAGTGGTGGTGGATGACCATTCGCTGATCACATCCGATGAAGGAATTGCCGCAGCAGCTTCGGCGAACGGTCTGCAGGCACTGTTGATCCGACCAGGCTATGTGAAGCTTCCGGGCTTCCCCTATGGGTTTCTTGGGGGAGCTTCGGGGAAAATGGGAGAGACGCTGGTGTTCAACGGCAATTTATCGGCCCATCCCGATCACCTTGCCATTAGGCGGTTTATCGAAGAGCGTAGGATCCGGATCCACGATTTCCCCTGCTATGAACTGGAGGACATCGGTTCCATCATTTTTGAATGAAGCCGAAAGGGTGAATCAATGAAAGAGCATGCAATCATACCAATTTTTATTCCGCATCTCGGATGTCCACATGCCTGTGTATTCTGCAATCAGAACAAAATCACGGCGCGGCAGCCGCTGGTCCATGTCGAAGATGTGGAGACAATCATCGAAACCTTTCTGCCAACCCTAAAGGGGCGCGGCCTCAAAACCATCGAGGTGGCTTTTTTCGGCGGAAGTTTTACCGGGATCCCTCTGGAACTCCAAAGGGATTATTTGAGTGTGGCTAAAAAATATAAGGATCGGGGACTTATCGACAAGATCCATATTTCCACCAGGCCGGACTATATCAACGATGAGATATTGGAATTGCTGAAACAGTACGGCGTGGACGTGATCGAACTGGGTGTGCAGTCGTTTGATGAGGAGGTCTTGAAACTGTCTGAACGGGGACACGACGCCGGCGTCGTTTATGAAAGTTCGCGTAGAATCAAAGAATATGGATTTGAGCTTGGGATCCAGCTGATGATCGGGCTTCCGGGGGACAGCTTCGAAAAGGATCTTTTTTCCGCAGGGGAACTGGTCAGGATCGGTCCCTCCATCGCCAGGCTTTACCCGACGGTGGTAATCGAGGGTACAGGGCTTTATGAACTGTACAGGGAAGGCCGGTATCAACCGCTTAGCACAGAGGAGGCGGTGCGGATTACGAAAGAAATGTATAAAGTGATACAGAAAGCCGGCATCAATATCATCAGAGTGGGGCTGAAAAGCACGGAACTCATCAAAAGCAGCGCAGGTGATGCCAGCGACGGCAGCCATGGGAGCGTCGCGGGGAACAGCTTCCACCCGGCCTTCCGGCAGCTGGTGGAGGGGGAAATCGCAAAAGAAGAGTTGGAGGCCCAACTGATTGAACACCTGCAGAAATGTCCCGACAGGACCCGGATCCGGATGCTGAGCAATGAAAAGTCTTTTTCGAATATGATCGGCAACCGCAAGGTAAATAAAGATTACTTTCAAAATAAATATCCCGCACTCTCCATTGAGTACGGGATCGATAAGGATCTTGAGGATTATTGTTACAGGATTTCCGATCCTGCCGAATCGTCTTGATCCGGCCGGATTTACTGCTCGAAGATATTTGTTTTTCCAAGAGCCTTCTGGATAGTCACCGCAATGACGATTCCGGCAGCGAACTGGCCGATGTTCCAAGGAACTCCGATCCATGGGGAAACCCAGCTTCCGTACATGACCGCTTCTGCCACGAAATAACCAACCACCATAAACAGGCCCGCCGGGATCATGGCGATGAGGTTCCTTGCAACTGGGCTGAGCTTGGTTTTTTTAGTCAATTCCAGAAGGATCAGGCCGGTGATCATGGCCATCATCCCTTTAATCACAAAGGTCCAAGGTGCCCACATGGCAAAGCCCGCCAGCAGATCTCCCAATGTAGAGCCGACAGCTGCCGCCACGGTTCCGTATTTCCATCCCAGTAATAGAACCGCCAGATATATCATGGCATCACCAAGATGCACATAGCCTGTAGTCATAGGGATCGGCACCTTGATGAACATGGTGCAAACCACGATCAAACCCATCATTAAACCTGTTACAACGATCTTTTGAGTATTTTTCATTATAATTCCTCCACATGCTCACTAACGCAAAAATGAATGCTCGACACACATTATACTACGTAATTGTTTGTTGTGCAGTAAAATATTAAGCGGTAAAATTCTGTTGACCTGAAACAGGCACGAGATTAAACTAAATTTTGGGAGATAGTGTGCTTTGGGTAGAGCAAAAAAGCCCAAGGCATGGACACATAAAATATAAACCGGTATGGATAAGAAGGGAGAATCGCAATGGATATCAGCTTTACGGAAGAACAAAAACTATTGCAGGAAGCTTTCAGAGCCTTCGTGAAGGAAGAAGTGGCTCCGAACGCAGCGAAATGGGATGAGGAAGATTATTGCCCGACAGAACTGTTTCCGGCCATGGGGGAAGTGGGGATCTTAGGGATCTTTGTTCCTGAACAATATGGGGGCGTCGGCCTGGGCCATGTGGAAAGAGTCATGGCGCTGGAGGAGATCGCGCGTCATTCCGGCGGTCTTGCCATGTTTGTATTCACGCATCAGCTGGGCATGGCAGCCATATTGGATTTTGGTACGGAAGAACAGAAAATGAAATATCTTCCGGGCATGTGCGCCGGAAAAACTATATGCGGGTTGGCTGTCACCGAGCCGGGGGGCGGCTCAGATGTGGCCGGACAGAAGACCTCTGCTGTTTTGGAAGAAGGAATGTGGAATGTGAAGGGAAGAAAATGCTTCATCACCAACTCCCATATCGCCGATGTGACGGTATTGACGGCGAAGACCGGAGAAGACGATAAAGGCCGCGCCACCTTCTCCGCCATCATTCTGGAAAAGGGAACGCCGGGATTTGCTCCGGGCAGGAAAGAACATAAAATGGGCCTCCGGGGCTCTGTTACAGGAGACCTGGTGATGGATAACGCCAAAGTTCCGGAAGGGAATATCCTGGGAACCGTCGGACAGGGCAACGCCATCGCCATGAAGGAAATCGGCGAGGTAGGCAGAGCCAGCATGACCGCCATCTGCGTGGGCATTCTGCGGGGCTGTGTAGAGGAAAGTGTCAAATTTGCCAACGACAGGATCCTTTACGGCAAACCGATTTCGAAACTGCAGGCGATCCAGTTCCACATTGCGGAAAACAGGCTGGATTATGAAGCAGCCAGAGCACTTTTGTATATAGCCGCCGCTAAAAAGGACAAAGGGATCCCTACTACGGTGGATTTCGGTATGGCAAAATTATTTGCGGTGGAAGCGGCATCCAGAGCGGCGAAAAGAACCATTGAACTCATGGGAGGCTACGGCGTGATGGCCGAATACGACGCGGGCAGATTTTTAAGAGACGCGCTGGCATCGATCTCATCCGGCGGAACCAGCGAGATCCAGAAGATCATCATCGCCGGCGACACCATCAAATCGTATAGTTAGTCCATCCGGCACTGGAGAGCGTAAATGAACATTATCGTATGCGTCAAGCCTGTTCCGGATCCCGAAAAATATAATCTGCTCACCATAGACCCGATCACGAAACGGCTGGTGAGGGAAGGGATCCCGACGATCATCAATCCGGCGGACCGGAACGCGTTGGAAGCGGCTTTGAATTTAAGAGAGAAACACGGAGGCGAGATTGTTGTGCTCAGCATGTCGCCTCTGTTCAGCTCCGATAAAATAACCGAGTGTCTGGCCATGGGGGCGGACAAGGCCTACATCGTCAGCGACGCGGCGTTCGGAGGAGCCGATACCTACGCAACCTCCTACACGCTGGCCAAAGCCATTGACAAAATCAAAGAATCAACAGGCTTCTGTCCGGATCTGATTTTAGGGGGGAACGACAGCGCCGACGGAGCGACATCCCAGGTGATCCCGCAGCTGGGGGAATGGATGGGACTGCCTCATGTCAGTAATGTAACGGAGATCTTTGCGCTTGGAGCTTCCGAAACCCGCCTGGATTCCGTGATCCTGAAAAAGAAAACGTCCGAGGGATTCCTGGAATACGAAGTCGGGCTCCCCGCTGTGCTGAGTATCGCCAGAGGAAGCAACAAGCCGAGGCTGGTCAGCGCCATTGGGATCGTGAAAGCGAGAAGCAAGAAAATCGAAGTGTTTACAAAAAATGACCTGGATACGGAAGAAAATAAAATCGGGCCGACAGGTTCGCCGACAAAGCCGGGAGCTCTGATCAGCCCGGATATGAGCAGGCAGGCCAGGGGATTAACCGGAGAACCTGATGAAATCGCAGGGCAGATATTGGATATTGTCAGAAAAGCAGGCGTGGACTGCCTCAAAGGATGACATCGATGAGCAATGTGAAACATTACAATAATATATTGATTTTCAGCGAATTGCACCACGGCGTTCCTCAAAAGGCATCGTATGAGCTTCTTTCCAAGGCCAGGAGTGTCTTTGCCGGGGAGGATGTGAAAATCGGATTTGCTGTAGCAGGCAGCCGGATCGAAAATGCCGTTTCCGAATTGTCGAGTTCCGGTGCAGACTTTATTTTCGGGCTGGAATCTCCGAAACTTGAACTTTTCAATGTGGACTACTTCGCCATGGCCATGACGGAGGCCGTCAAAGCCTGCGATCCGGATGTAATACTGATCGCGGCGAGTTCGGCCGGTGAGGAACTGGCGCCTACGCTTGGCGTCCGGCTGCACACGGGCGTGGCAGCGCACTGCGTTGATTTCACCATTCGGGAGGACGGGCAGTTTGTTATGCTGGTGCCGGCTTTTGGAGGCAAGGTCATCGGAGAGATATTGATCCCGGACAGACAAACTCAAATCGCAACGGCGAAGCCCGGTATGTTCAGCGCGGAAGTTCAGCAACCGAGAGAATGCATCGTTTCGATGCTGGACGTCAGCGCCCTGGAAAGATTTGCATCCCCGATCAAAGCCATTCGTGCGGTTGAAAAGGAGACGACAGGCCAGCCGCTGGAAGCTGCGGAGGTGGTTGTCTGCGGTGGTTATGGGATCGGAGTCAGGGAAGTCTGGGAAAAGCTGGAGCTTCTGGCTTCCAGACTGGCCGGAGCGGCAGGCTGCACCAGGCCGGTGCTGGATGAAGGATGGGCTGCGGATGAGAATTCCATGGTGGGAACCAGCGGGAAAACCATCAGGCCGAAGGTATATATCGGATTCGGGATTTCGGGAGCGGCGCATCATGTTTGCGGAATGAAAGATGCCGGAGTCATCATATCGGTTAATAACGATGAACAGGCTGAGGTTTTTCAGGTATCGGATTATAAGGTGGTGGGGGATCTGAAAGCGATTCTGGATGAGCTGTTAAGGCAGACGGCTACTCAATAAATGTGTAGATCTCTTCAAGAGGTTTCTTGGCAGGGCCCTTCGGGGTGTCTTCAGGAACCCCCATGGACATGAGCGCCGCCAGGAAGAAGCCTTCCTTTTCGAAGCCCACCTCATCTTTCAAAAGTTTCATGATCTCATTCGAGGCGATATTGCCGCTGGTGAGCCAGCAGGTGCCGTATCCGAGTTCAACGGCTTTAAGGCTGAAGTTTTGCAACGCGGCGCCGAGGCTTTGCAGGCTTGGATTTCTGAGGTCTGTCAGTTCGTGAAGCAGGTCGGACCCGTTTTCGATCCGGCTATATTCGCTATAATAAGTATGGATGAACGGAGAAGTAAGAACCAGGGTCAGCACGTTGGCATTCACGCAGAACATGGTGAAGTTTTTGAAGACTTTTCTGTGGCGAAGGGCCTTCTCTGAGTCGATTTCATCCATTTGTACTGAAATATTCTCGTTTTTAGCCGCTATGGCCAGTATGACCTTCTCAATCAGGGAACGATTTTTGATGGCAATGAAATGCCAGTTCTGGCTGTTCCTTTCGGATGGCGCCATGCCGGCAGCTTTGATGATCTCGCGGATGTGTTCCTCCGGGATGTCGGTATCCTTGTATTTTCTAACACTATGACGTTCATCGATTATTTTCTGCAGCTCCATAAATCTTAACCCCTAAATCCAAACCCCTACAAAATATCCTTTACACAATATCCCTAAAACTATATCCGATTAGGACCCATCCAGAATGTCTTGGAATACCGGTTGTTCATGAGGTCGTCCATAGTCATTCCGATATGGGTTTCGATATCGACGATCAGCTTTTCGGTTTGAGCCTTTTTAGCTGTTATGATTTCGATAGCCATCGGATTGTTCCTGACTTTCTCAAAGACATATTCCATGCGACGCTCCAGTCCCACATACTGGTCCTCAAGCACCGTGCGGTCGCCCAGGCATACCAGGTCCAGCTCACGGATGTCAGTTAACTGAGTGGTCAGGGAATAGGTCATATGTTGGCGTATGATGCCGGCCTCCTCCTCATAGCCCAGCTCCAGTAGAATATCGGCACCCACGTTCCAGTGCTCGTCGTAGACACGCGCGATGTCATGAAGAAGCCCGGAAGACCGGATCAGGCCGATATCAAGCTTGAGTTCCCTGGATTTCAGAGACTTTCCTACCGAAACAGCCACTTCGCTCACTTCCATGCAGTGGCGGATGACGTGGTCGGGCGTACTGTGTTCGTGCAGCAAAGCCAGGCATTGTTCTCTTGTCAGACGTTTCTTTTTCATGGTTCCATTATACATGATTTGCTCTTTTTTGGGCAAAATTATTTGCTCGATTTTATTGCAGCTCCCGTCAGATTTTATAAAATTTGATGGCTCTTGCCAGGGTGTGTTTCCGATGTGCCGTTATTTCGATTTGGCATTCAGATATAAGCATTTCGGGTGTATAATAGATGCAGATACAGCAGAAAAAGATGAAGCGCCACCATGCTCTGCCGGCTTGGCGCAAGGAGTATAAAATGGAACAAAAAACAGCTTTCGTCCTGGGCGGGGGCGGCTCAAGAGGGGCCTATGAAATAGGCGTATGGAAGGCCTGCCTTGAGCGGGACATCAAATTTGATATTGTCACAGGAACCTCCGTGGGCTCCATAAATGCCGCCATGGTGGCGCAGGATCTTTTTGAGCTTGCTGAGCGGCTTTGGCGCGAACTGGAGACTGATATGATCTTTGATATAGATACTTCCGGTCTGCCGAAGCTCAAGTTCGCCCGTGAAATCGAAATCGCCGGGTTGAGCGCAGAGGAAGGCCTGGCCTACCTGAGAGAAATGTGGAAGCACAAAGGAGCGCCTGCCACGGGGCTTAACCGGCTTCTGCGCTTCTATATCGACGAGGCGAAGGTCAGGGCGTCTGAGATGGAATACGGGCTGGTGATCACGGAAGTGCCATCCCTAAAGGAAAAACAGGCAATCAAGGGGCATTGGCTATTCAAAGAAGACATTCCTGAAGGAAGACTGCATGACTTTATCATGGCCAGCGCGGCTTGTTTTCCTGCCGCTCAGGCATATGAGATCGACGGAAGCACCTTCATCGACGGAGGTTATATGGATACGGTCCCCGTGGGCATGGCGGTCCAGCGCGGAGCGGATCGGGTCATCGCGGTGGATTTGAATACGGGAAATCCGATCCAGAAAATCAGGAGTAAAAATTTCAAAAATCTGACCTGGATCTCCAGCCACTGGAACTTGGGGAGCATATTGGTATTCGATAAGGATAATACGGAGCGGATCATGGAGCTGGGTTATCTGGATGCGAAAAAAGCATTCGGCCTTTATGACGGAAAGTATTACACCTTCCGGTCCGGGGAATTCAGAGCCGCGGATGTAAAGGATGCAGATGCCGCAGCCAAGGTTTTTGAACTGGATCCGCTGAGGGTATATACAAGGGAGACACTGAATATAGCGCTGGCTGAAGAGATCACGAGACTCCGGGAGATCAAGACTCTGGAGCTGCTAAGCGCGGGAACGCGGGTCATCGCCATGGCCGACAAAGTTAGGAGTCTGCCGCAGGACACTGTAAAGCTGATTGTAAAACCGGTGAGCAGCATGTTGGGCGAAGAAGCAAGAGCAGCAAGATATCTGCTGACTGAAAAGATTGTGTGAGGAGCCTGCCGGGCCGGCTGGAAAGGAAAAGCGATGGATGAGAGAGTGAAAAAAATAGTGGACAACAGCTCCTATGTTGTATTTTTTGGCGGAGCCGGAGTTTCAACGGAAAGCAATATTCCGGATTTCCGGTCCGAAACCGGGCTATATAATGCACAGAAACAATACGGACACAGTCCTGAAACCATGATTTCCCACAGTTTCTTTATGTCTCAAACAGAAACATTCTACGATTATTATAAGAAGAATATGATCTATCCGGAGGCAAAACCGAACAAAGCGCACCTGGCCCTTGCCCGGTTGGAGGAAGAGGGCAAATTAAAAGCCGTCATCACACAGAATATAGACGGACTGCATCAGGCTGCCGGCAGCAGGAATGTATTCGAACTGCATGGTTCGGTATTGAGAAATAATTGCACTTCCTGCGGGACGTTCTATGACCTGGCGTATATCCTGGATCCATCCAATTGTGTCGACAGGAAAGGCAGGCAGACCCCTGTGCCTTACTGCAGTAAATGCGGAGGGATCGTGAAACCGGATGTTGTCCTGTATGAAGAGCCCCTGGACGAAGAATGCATCAACGGGGCCGTTGACGCCATCAGAAAGGCGGATACGCTCATCGTTGGCGGCACTTCGCTGGTGGTTTATCCGGCTGCCGGGCTGATCAATTATTTCCACGGTAAAAATATAATACTGATCAATAAGTCGGATACGCAGTATGATTCCCGGGCCACGCTGGTCATCAGGGACGCCATCGGAAAAGTGCTGGGAGACTGATGCGCGACGGCCATGGATCCTCCATTTGTGGCAGGGAATCCTGCATTGAAATGTTTTAAAATAATCAGGAACATGGTATAATATAATTTGGCGTTTCAATCGTAAGTGCCGCAAAATTCAAAAGGAATGCACTAAAAGGATTATTAGGATTATTGGAGGGGAAATGAACTTACTGGTTTCAAATGATGACGGAATATTCGCGCCGGGGATACAGGTGCTGGTGAAATCACTGTGTCCTGAAGCCAACATTTATGTATGTGCGCCGGACTCTCAGAGATCTGCTTCCGGCCACGGCATTACGATGTCGCAGCTTCTGGATATCAATGAGGTGCCGTTTGAAGGGGCCAAACTGGCGCTTTCTATTTCAGGCACACCGGCAGACAGCGTTAAATTGGGGATCGCTTTTCTGAGCAAGCACGGAGTGGATATCGATATGGTGTTTTCAGGCATCAATCACGGCGGCAATCTGGGAACGGATACGCTGTATTCAGGTACTGTATCAGCAGCTATTGAGGGTTGCATCTGCGGGAAACCCAGCGTTGCAGTTTCAGTGAACAGTCATATGGTAAACGACTTTTCGGTGGCCGGAGAAATGGCGATCAAGGCCTTGAAAAAATGCTACGGCAGACTGGACAGCCGGACAGTGATCAACATCAATGTCCCGGATCTGCCGCGCAACCTGATCAAAGGTGTAAAATACACCAGACTCGGGCTCAGGGAGTACGATAACTGGTTCGTCCCGCAGCAGTGCGAAGATGGAAAGATCCGATACAGGTACGGGGGAGATCCCGTCGTGTATGAAGGGCTGCCCGGAAATATTGATGTGATGGCCATGCAGGAAGGCTTCATCACCATTACGCCGCTGCATTACGATCTGACCAATCACGGGCTGATCGAAGAAATACAGCGCTGGAAGATTGAAGAATAAAATCAAAGTATAGAAGTATAAATAAAGACAGGGGGACAGGATATGAAAAATGCGAAAGCAAGAAGAGACAATGCAGTTCTCATTGTGATAGATTTTCAAGAGAGACTGCTGCCGGCTATCAAAAATGGGGATGAAATCTGCGCCACAGCAGCAAAACTGATCAAAGGCGCCAATATATTAGGCGTACCGGTACTGGTAACCGAGCAATATCCGAAAGGCCTCGGACCCACTGTTCCGGTTATCGCGGAAGCAATCGGCGACGCCCAGCCTATCGTAAAAACCACATTCAGTGTGATGGATGAGCCGTTTTTCGCGGAAGTCTTCAACGAACTGGGCAAACAGGACGTGATCATATGCGGCATCGAGGCTCATGTCTGCGTTGAGCAGACGGCACTGGACCTGGTGGGAGAAGAATACAATGTTTTTATCGTAGAGGACGCCATCGGATCCCGAAGCAATAATGACAAGAAATATGCCGGCCGCAGGATGGTGGAAGCCGGTTGTATCGGCACGACCTACGAAGCCGTGCTCTTTGAAATGCTGGGCGGAGCGGAAGCCCATGGCTTCAAAGAGATATCGAAACTGGTGAAGTAAATATGTACATGCTGGAGAACCGCATCACCATAGAAAACAGACCGATACTGGAAGAATATCTCAACGGCTTTGATTACAGGACCGCCGGGCTTTCCTTTACCTCCCTGTATATGTGGAGGGATATCAATCATTTCAGCTGGCAGATCATCGGAGATTATCTGTGCTTATCCGGCATCAGCCATCTGGAGCTGGAAGACGGAATCATCCTTCCGTTTTTGTTTCCGCCGCTGACCAGAACGGGGGTTTATGACCCTGAAAAGCTTCATGCCACGCTGCACCAGGCGAAAGAGATCTTTGAATCCCAGGGTCAGCCCTTCAGCATACGCCTGATCCCGATGCATATGCTGGACTATGTAAGACATTCCTGTCCCGGAGAAATGAAATACATCGATGACCGGCCGAATTATGAGTATCTTTATCTGCTTCAGGATCTGATCAATCTTTCCGGACGGAACTACCACAGCAAGAAGAATCATCTGAATTACTTTAAAAATAATTACGAATATGAATATGTGCCTCTGACATCCGACATGACGGAGGAGGCCATGGGTTTTATCAGAGAGTTCAACGCCAGAAAAGATGTGCCGGATAACGAAAGAGTGCTTCTGGAAATGGAAGCCAGGGCGATGGAAGACGTTTTCAGGAACATCGAGTCGGTAGGCTATATGGCGGGGGCCATCAGGATCGGCGGCAAGATCGAGGCCATTGCCATCGGAGGAAGACTGAATAAAAACACCATCGTGGAGCATGTGGAGAAAGCTAACATCGAATACCGGGGACTGTATCAGGCCATCAACAACGAGTTCTGCAAGTCGGTGGGCGCCAATTACAAATTCATCAACCGGGAAGAAGACATGGGCATCCCGAATCTCAGAAAAGCCAAGCTTTCCTATAAGCCTGTCAAGCTTATAGAAACCTATATTGTTGTGTGTAAGGATGATTATACGAAACGTAAATAACTGACAATTTGGCAGGACAGACAAGTTATACGTTACTGGGAGGCAAGTTTACAGATGGAAGTGCAGAAGATCATTACGAAGAGCGAAGCGGCCTACAATGCAATAAAAAAAGCCATCTTCAAAATGGAGTATAAGCCCGGAGAACGAATCGTTATCAGAAAAATAGCCGAGCAGATCGGCGTCAGCGATATTCCGGTCAGAGAGGCCCTGAACAGACTGGAGTCGGAAAACCTGGTTGACATGGAGCCCCACGTCGGATACCGGGTAAAACAGATCAGCAACCGGGACACGTTTGAAAATCTCGAAATTTCTAATGAGCTGGAAGGTCTGGCCATCAAAAAGACGGCTGAGAGCATTACCGATGAAGAAATAATGAAAGCCGAACAGGAGCTGCGGGAGCTTCAGGAACTGGCGCTGGCCCAGGAATATGTCGCCTTTGTTTCCAAGGCGAGGGATTTCAAGTTGAATCTTTACCGGTTGGGGAAGAACAACAAGCTTTACCATACGCTGGTGCCTCTTTTCCATGCTACCAATCCGCTGGAGATCATTTATCTGACGGTCCCCGGATGGTGCCAATACTCTATGGACAAGCATACCGAGATTTTCGATGCGGTACGCCAGAGAGACGGGGAAAAGGCATACTCGCTGATGCGGGAATATAAAATGGAAGGGTTAAGAATGCTGGCTGAGAAATTCCCGCTGGAAACAATCAGTAAATAGCAGGAACTGTAATCGTTGGAGAAAATCGTATACAATGAACTGTCGCAAACTTCTTAATTGCAAAATAGTAACATATGAAGTATAATGTTGCCTGTGATTTTAGAGTGTAGGGGTAAAAGAGCTAAAAGGTTATATAATGTTAAGGAGGATTTAATATGAGAGAGGTAGTTATCGTCGGAGCAGCAAGAACTGCAGTAGGCAATTTTGGCGGATCATTAAAGGATGTTCCGGCTTCGACATTGGGAGCAATCGCAGTAAAAGAAGCGTTGAACAGAGCCGGCATCAAACCTGAACAGGTTGATGAGGTCATCATGGGAAGCGTTCTTCAGGGGGGACTTGGACAGAATATAGCTAGACAGATTTCAATAGAAGCCGGGATCCCGATCGAAGTACCGGCAATGACGCTGAACAAGGTTTGCGGTTCCGGCTTAAGATCGGTTTCGCTGGCAGCCCAGGTCATCAAAGCAGGCGACGCGGATATCGTAGTTGCCGGTGGAGCAGAGAACATGTCCATGGCTCCTTATGTAGCACCTACAGCTCGCTGGGGCGCAAGAATGGGAGACACCAAACTGGTTGACATGATGGTTTACGACGGTCTTACTGATGCATTCAGCAAGGTCCATATGGGCATCACTGCTGAAAACATCGCAGACAAATGGGGACTTACCCGTGAAATGCAGGATGCATTTTCTGTAGCTTCCCAGAATAAAGCTGAAGCAGCGGTCAAATCCGGCAGATTCAAGGACGAAATCGTACCGGTTATGATCCCTCAGAAAAAAGGCGATCCGATCGCATTTGACACGGATGAATTCCCTAAATTCGGAACAACAACAGAAAGCGTCGGCAAACTGAAAGCCGCTTTCAAAAAAGACGGTACTGTAACTGCTGCCAACGCATCCGGGATCAATGACTCCGGCGCGGCCGTTATTGTTATGTCCAAGGAAAAGGCTGACGAACTTGGAATCAAGCCGCTCTGCACTATCAAGAGCTATGCTTCCGCAGGTGTGGATCCTCAGATCATGGGAATCGGCCCGGTTCCGTCATCACAGAAAGCGCTGGCTAAAGCCGGTATTGAAGTTAAAGATCTTGACCTGATTGAAGCGAATGAAGCGTTTGCCGCACAGTCTCTGGCAGTTGGCAAAGAACTGGGATTTGATCCTGAAAAACTCAACGTCAATGGCGGAGCCATCGCTATCGGACATCCGATCGGAGCATCCGGCTGCAGAATCCTTATCACTCTGATCCATGAGATGATCAAGAGAGATTCCAAGTACGGTCTCGCTACTCTGTGCATCGGCGGCGGTCAGGGAACAGCTCTGATCGTTGAAAGATAGTCTTGGATCAATAAAAGAATGTTTTTACAAGCAGCGTGCAGTGATTGCGCGCTGTTTTTTTGCCGAGACGGGGCCTTGCCCTTGAAAATCAAAGCCTATTTGTATATACTTAAAAAATATGAACAAATAAAGGAGCAAATGAATGGATTATTATAAAGAATCACTGAAAATGCATGAAGAGAATAAGGGAAAGTGGGCTATGACCAGCAAGGTTCCTCTTGAGACCAAGGATGACCTGAGCATTGCCTACACACCGGGCGTTGCCCAGCCTTGCCTGGAAATCAAACGGGACCCGGAAAATGTCTATAAATATACATCGAAGCAAAATACAGTGGCCATCGTCAGCGACGGTTCCGCTGTGTTGGGCCTTGGCAATATCGGGGCCAAAGCCGCCATTCCGGTAATGGAAGGCAAAGCTATCCTGTTCAAGGGCTTTGCAGATATCGATGGGGTGCCGATCTGTCTGGACACCCAGGATGAGGAAGAGATCCTGATGATCATCAAGAATATTGCGCCGTTTTTCGGCGGTATCAACCTGGAAGATATTGCAGCACCGCGTTGTTTCGACATCGAGTCGAGACTGCAGGACATGCTGGATATCCCTGTATTCCACGATGACCAGCACGGAACCGCCATCGTGTGCGCGGCTGCCCTCATCAATGCACTGAAAATCGCCGGGAAAACACCGGCAGAGGTCAAAGTGGCCATCAACGGAGCGGGCGCGGCCGGAGTGGCCATCACGAAAATGCTCCTTGCCATCGGCGTGGAGGATATCGTGGTCTGCGACCGGACCGGAATCCTGCATGACGGCAGAACCGAAATGTGTTCTTCAAAAAGAGAATTGATTGATATCACAAACGAAAAAAATCTGACCGGCCAGCTGGCTGCGGCTGTGGAGGGAAGAGATGTATTCATCGGCGTTTCGGCACCGGGATCCCTTACAGAGGAAATGGTCCGCTCCATGGCCAAGGATCCCATCATATTTGCCATGGCGAATCCGGAACCCGAGATCCATCCGGACAAGGCTTTTGCTGCCGGAGCGCTGGTAGTGGGTACAGGACGTTCGGACTATCCGAATCAGATCAACAACGTGCTGGTATTCCCGGGTCTTTTCCGGGGAGCGCTTGACGTGCGCGCATCCAGGATCACCATGGAAATGAAAGTAGCGGCAGCGTATGCACTGGCATCCTATATACCGGATGAAGAGCTGAGAAAGGACAAAATCCTGCCTAGCGCGCTGGATAAAAAAGTGGCGGCGGTTATAGCGAAGGCTGTTGGAGATGCCTGGCTGAAATCATTGGAGGCTTAGGGATGAAAAAACGCATCGAAAGGGATTCCATGGGAGAAATCCCTGTTCCGGAAGATAAGATGTGGGGCGCGCAAACACAGAGGAGTCTGGAAAATTTTGAGATCGGCACCGAGAAGATGCCGATGGAGCTGATCTATGCCCTGGCCATCCTGAAAAAGGCCGCAGCCCAGGCGAACGCTGAGCTTCGGAATATGGAAGCCGGTATGTCGGAAGCCATTTCGGCAGCCTGCGACGAAGTGCTTGCCGGTAAATGGGATGACCAGTTTCCGCTGGCGGTTTGGCAGACAGGCAGCGGCACTCAGTCAAACATGAATATGAACGAAGTCGTCGCGCATATCGCGAATGCGAAACTCGGAGGCAAGGACGTGCATCCGAATGATCATGTCAATAAAGCGCAGAGTTCCAATGATACATTCCCGACTGCCATGCATATTGCAGCGGTGCTCTCTATAGAAAACACGCTGATACCTCAGATCGGAAGTCTTCGGGACACGTTTGAAAACCTGTCTGAGAGGTATCGTGAAATAGTTAAAATCGGTCGGACCCATCTGCAGGACGCAACTCCGCTGACACTAGGCCAGGAGATCAGCGCCTGGACCGCTATGCTGGAAAAGTCCTCGGAGATGATCCGAACCGGCCTTGGGCCTTTGCGTGAACTGGCCGTCGGCGGAACCGCAGTGGGAACCGGCATCAATGCCCCGGAAGGGTTTGGCGATCTGGCGGCGGAAAAGATTTCGATAATGACCGGAACGGCATTTGGTTCCTCGGATAACAAGTTTCACGCACTGACCAGCAAAGACGCCCTGGTGAATTGCCATGGCGCGCTGAAGGCGCTTGCCTGCGATTTAATGAAAATAGCCAATGATATCAGATGGCTTGCCAGCGGACCGAGATGCGGCATCGGTGAGATTTCGATCCCGGCCAACGAGCCCGGAAGCTCCATCATGCCGGGAAAGGTCAACCCCACCCAGTGCGAGGCGCTTACGATGGTTTGCTGCCAGGTGATGGCCAATGACGTAGCAGTTGGACTGGCTGCGTCCCAGGGTAATTTTCAACTGAACGTTTACATGCCGGTGGCGATCTATAATTTTTTGCAGTCGGTCAGACTGCTTGCTGATGGTATCCGTTCGTTCAACAGAAATTGCGCGGTGGGGATCAAACCGGTGGAGTCTAGGATCGAGGCCAATTTGAAAGCCTCTCTGATGCTGGTGACGGCCCTCAATCCTCGCGTCGGTTATGACAATGCGGCAAAAGTCGCAAAAAAAGCATTTTCTGAAAACATTTCTCTCCGGGAGGCCGTCATGGAACTTGGGCTACTCACCGGGGAAGAGTTCGATGAAATCGCCGATCCTAAAAAAATGATCTGATCAAACAAATCCATTCAGGAGGAAAAACCATGGCAGATGTAGACAAAAGGGCTGCAAAAGAAGAGGAAGAAAATATTGTTTCTTCCAATTTTATTCACAACATTATTGACAGGGACAACGAGACCGGCAAGTACGGAAAAAAGGTTTATACCCGATTCCCGCCGGAGCCCAACGGATATCTGCACATAGGACATGCAAAATCCATTTGTCTCAATTTCACCACCGCTCTCAAATACGGGGGGAAATGCAATCTTCGCTATGACGATACGAATCCTGTCAAGGAGGATGTGGAATATATCGATTCCATCGAAGCCGATGTCAGATGGCTGGGCTTCCAATGGGCGGAGAGACTGTGGGCGTCGGATTATTTCGGCAAAATGTATGAAGGCGCGGTGGAGCTGATCAAGAAAGGCAAAGCGTACGTCTGTGAGCTTTCCGCGGAAGAAATGAAAGCATACCGTGGCACCCTGACGGAACCGGGGAAGGAAAGCCCATTCAGGAACCGGAGCGTAGAAGAAAATCTGAGGCTTTTCGAGGAAATGAAGGCAGGCAAATATGCCGACGGAGAACTGGTTCTTCGTGCCAAAATCGATATGGCTTCTCCGAATATCAACATGAGGGATCCTGTCATTTACAGGATTGCCCACGCCACCCATCACAACACAGGCGACAAATGGTGCATTTATCCGATGTACGACTATGCCCATCCCATCGAGGATGCCATCGAAGGGATCACGCATTCCATCTGCACTCTGGAGTTCGAGGATCACAGGCCGCTTTATGATTGGGTCCTGAATGAACTGGGCTGGTGGCCGGCGCCACCTCAGCAGATCGAATTCGCCAGGCTGAATCTGACCAATACCATCATGAGCAAGAGATATCTTAAAGCGCTGGTGGATAACCGCGACGTGGAGGGCTGGGATGATCCCAGGATGCCGACCATCGCAGGGCTTAGAAGGAGAGGATATACTCCGGAAGCGATCCGGGATTTCTGCGACAGAATCGGGGTGTCCAAGGCAAACAGCACGGTGGATGCTGGTCTTCTGGAGCATTGTGTGAGAGAAGATCTCAAGGCCAAAGTGGAAAACCGGAATGTGGTTTTTGATCCGATCAAAGTCCTGATCACCAACTATCCGCAGGATCTTGTGGAGCAGATGGAAATCGAAAACAATAAGGAAGTGCCGGAGATGGGAAGCCGGATGGCGCCGTTCTCCCGCGAATTATGGATCGACGGGGAAGATTTTCAGGAATTCCCGGAGAAGAAGTATTTCAGACTGTTCCCGGGCAATGAAGTCCGGCTGAAGGGAGCCTACTACATTACCTGCAAGGAAGTCGTGAAAAATCCGGACGGCAGCATCAAAGAGCTTCTTTGCGAATACGACCCGGCCACCCGAAGCGGCAGCGGCTTTGAAGGCCGTAAAGTGAAGGGCACCATCCATTGGGTGGAAGCCGGCACGGCAGTCCCGATCACAGTAAGGGAATACGGATATCTGATGATCAACGGCCCGGACGGGAACCAGATCATGAATCCGGATTCCATGAAAGTCACCACAGCGTATGCAGAGCCGAAAATCAGTGAGGCAAAACCGGGCGAAAGATTTCAGTTCTTCCGTCACGGATACTATATTGCGGATGAAAAGCTTACCACGGAAACAGAGAAAGTGTTCAACCTGATTGTTGACCTCAAGAGTTCCTGGAAATAGAGACCGCTTTGTTACCGCCCTTCCCTCAAGGATCAGGGCGGTTTTTTTGGAACAGGCTGCCGATCCTTATTGATGAATTCAAGGAAGTGAAAAATGATGGACGACAATACCCTGAGAATAATCAGTTTCGCTGTTGCCGTTGTACTCGGCTGGCTCGCCGGGAATGGCGCAGTTTATATTTTCAACCGGCTCCCCGCAAAATGGCTGACGGATTACGGAGAAACGCCGAAAGCCGAATTGTTGGATACCAAGGTTATGCGGCTCAACGGATATCCATGGAAACTCCTTTTTTCAATGCTGCTGATTGCATCGGGCATATGGCTTGTGGAAAAATACTGGCGGCTTGGTTATGGACCATGGTCGGTGCTGGCGCTTGTGATCGCCGGCTTGATCACTCTTTGGATTTTGCTCCTGATCGGATTTGCAGACGGGAAATACGGAATCATTCCGGATCAGCTGGTGGTGGTGCTCGCTTTGACGGCAGTGGCATACGCCCCGTACAAAGAGAATTTCTTCGATCCGCTTTTCGGCGCGCTGCTCGGCGGCGGACTGTTTCTGATGATCGGCGCCGCAGCAAAGCTGATTTACAAAAAGGATGTCCTGGGCATGGGTGATGTCAAGCTTCTCACGGCCATCGGTCTCATCATGGGCATTCAGGGAACCATGGCTGTATTGATACTGACCAGCTTCGCCAGTCTGATCGGTTTTGGCTACAGCGTCCTTTTGGGCAAGCTGAAATTGATCGATTCCGCTCCGCTGGGGCCTTATATCGTTGGGGCGGCTTATGCCTGCCTGCTTTTTGATATCGGATCGATTTTATTGTAGAATGAAAAAGGCGCGATGGCAGCCGCCACACAAAAGGCGTCAAGAATGCCGAAAAAAGAGGAAACAATGAAGAATATTCTTTTGAAAATCGAATATGACGGAACAGATTTCCATGGCTGGCAGAAACAGCCCGGCAGGAGGACCGTACAGGGTGAACTCGAAAAAGTGCTGGGTATGGTGTGTAATACTGAGATTTCTCTGAACGGAACCAGCCGTACGGATGCAGGCGTCCATGCGCTGGGCCAGCAGGCCTCCTTCAAGGCCTATTTCGGCATTCCGGTTGACAGGATCATGCTCGCCGCCAATAATCTGCTGGTGGGCGGCAGGAATTCTCTGACTGTCGGCGATGTGCGGATCAAAGAGGTCACGGAAATGCCGCCCGACTTCCACGCCCGCTATGATGCGAAGGGGAAAACCTACCGGTATAAAATCCTGAATCAGGAAGAACTCAGCATTTTCAGCCGAAACTACTGTTATCAGGTACGGCAGCCGCTCAATGACGACGCCATGAGAAAAGCAGCGGCCCATATGGTCGGAACACACGACTTCCGTTGTTTTCAGGCAGCGGGCAGCGAGGAGCGGGCGACCACCATCAGGACCATCAAAAGGATCGATATCGCAAGAGATGGGGATCTGCTTCAGATCGAGGTGACCGGAGACGGATTCCTTTATAATATGGTGCGGATCATTACGGGCACGCTGGTGGAAGCGGGTCTGGGGAAGAGAGACCCGGAAAAGATCCCCTATGTTTTGGATAGCCTTGATAGGGGACGTGCGGGGCATACTGCGCCGCCTCAGGGGCTATACCTTGCTAGAGTCTATTATGATGTGATATAATACTTCGGTTAAGAAATGTACGGTGTTATTCAATAGAATATTAAGTGGAGGCGTAAATACAATGACAAGACCTGATTGGGATTCATATTTCATGAAAATGGCCGAACTGGTTTCCACCAGATCCACCTGCCTGAGAAGACAGGTAGGCGCTGTAATCGTCCAGGACAAGCATATTGTAGCGACAGGTTATAACGGAGCACCGAGAGGGATCATGCACTGCGATGAGCGGGGTGAATGCCTGCGGCAGAAACTCGGCGTCCCTTCCGGGGAACGACATGAACTTTGCATGGCGCTGCATGCTGAACAGAACGCCATCATTCAGGCGGCGACTTCCGGCCAGACCATTGAAGGGGCTACCATCTATATCACACATCAGCCGTGCATTATATGCGCAAAGATGATCATAAACGCAGGCATCAGGAGAATCGTGGTCAAGGAAGGGTATCCGGACCAGCTTTCCGTAGATATGCTGGCGGAAGCAGGACTTAAAATAGTATTGTTGGGAGATTAGAAATAAAAATGGATTATCCGGGACCTTTTACATTTTGGGCTGTCTTTCTGGCAGCAGGGGCTGTTGCGCTGGCAATGTCTCCGGTTGCTATAAAAATCGCTTATAAAATAGGAGCGCTGGACATACCCAAGGACGGACGAAGGATGCACAGTAAACCCATGCCAAGGTTTGGCGGTCTTGCTATCTTTGCAGGTGCCACAGCAGCCCTGGCTGTTTTCTTGTCCGGAGATCCCCGTATACAGGGGATCATAATCGGCGGCGCCATGATCTATGTGCTGGGCGTTGTTGATGATCTCAGAGGAATGCCGGCAAGGGTCAAGCTGCTGGGTCAAATCTTATGCGCGGCGGTGGTTTGCGCGTTTAATGTGCGCATCATGTTTATGACCAATCACTTCGGCGGGCTTTTCGGGCAGGAACATGTTTTTTTTGAAGGAGCATTATCATGGATCTTTACGATTATCTGGATCGTCGGGATCACCAATACGATCAATCTGATCGACGGCCTGGACGGTCTGGCAGCGGGGGTATCGGCCATCGCGTCGCTGTGCATCGCCTATACTGAATATATACACGGATACTATCTGGGCACCCTGGGCATGCTGGCTATTGCTGGAGCGGCGCTTGGCTTTCTGCCGTTCAATTTCCATCCGGCCAAAATATTCATGGGGGACGGGGGTTCGATGTTCCTCGGGTTTATGCTGGCTTCCATGGCAGTGGTGCAGCCGGCTAAAGGGGCAACCATCGTAGCGGTCATGATACCGGTCCTGGTTCTGGGACTGCCTATTTTCGATACTGCTTTTGCCATACTCAGGCGCCTGATCAATCACAAGCCGATCATGGAGGCTGACAAAGGACATTTACATCACCGGATCATGGCCATCGGAATGGGACAAAGCCGTTCTGTGATGATGCTATACGGCATTTCAGCCATTATGGGCGTTGCGGCGGTACTGTTCAGCCGGGACCTCTTTGTGGAAACGGCCGGATTGACGGCTGTGGCTGCCATGCTGGTTTATATATTCCTCACGGATGCATCCTTGCTGTTGCCTGACCTGAAGGGGATCAACGTCAGAAAGCTTGAAAAACAGAAGGAAAAAGAAAGCTCCGTAAAATCAGCCGGGGAGGAGAAGCTGCAATGAAGATATTAACAGTATTCGGAACGAGGCCCGAAGCCATCAAAATGGCGCCGTTGGTCAAACTCTTGAATAATGAGCCCGGCATCGAATCCATACTGTGCGTGACCGCACAGCACAGGGAAATGCTGGATCAGGTCCTGGAGCTTTTTGAGCTGGTTCCGGATTATGACCTGAATATAATGAAGCCGAATCAGACCATCAGTATGATCACCTGTAATGTCATTCTGGGTCTGGAGGAAGTACTTGAAAAAGAGAAACCGGATATCGTTCTGGTTCATGGCGATACTACGACGACGTTTGCCACAGCACTGGCGGCTTTTTACAAAAAAATCAAAGTCGGACATGTGGAAGCCGGCTTGAGGACATACGATAAGTACTCACCGTATCCGGAAGAAATGAACAGGGTCATGGTGGGTCATCTGGCGGATTATCAATTTGCGCCGACCCCGAGAAACAGACAAAATCTCCTAAAGGAAAACATCTCCGATGAGAGCATTTTCGTGACGGGCAATACCGTCATCGACGCCTTGCTGGAGGTGGCCGGAAAACCTTATGAATTCAACGATGAAACACTGAAGGCCCTCGATTTCGACAGGAAAAGGGTCATTTGCGTGACCTGCCATCGCAGGGAGAATCTGGGCGAGAATATGGAGCAGATTTTCGGCGCGATCCGTAGGATTGCAGACGAGTATGAGGATGTCGAGGTTGTATACCCGGTGCATCTGAATCCAAAAGTTCAGACTATTGCCAAATCTGTATTGAAAAATACACCGAATGTCCACCTGATCCAACCGTTGACCTATCAGCCTTTTGTCAATCTGATGGCAAAATCGTATCTGATCATCACGGATTCGGGGGGTATGCAGGAAGAAGCGCCTTCTCTGGGGAAACCGGTGCTGGTAGTACGAAAGGAAACCGAAAGACCGGAGGCGGTGGAAGCCGGAACCGTTAAACTGGCCGGCGTTTCGGAAGATGCGATCTACCGCATGACTAAGGATTTGCTTGAAAACAGAAGCCTGTATGATTCCATGGCCAAGGCAGTCAATCCTTATGGAGACGGCACGGCATGCCGCCGGATCTTGGATATTTTGAAGTCAGTTTAGCAGTCAAATTTTGGCATAGCAAGAATGACGAAAAACTTTTTTATAAAAAGCAAGATAGTACAGAAAATTTACATTGAATTCTGAAAACATTAGATATTTTGGACTTTTCAACCCTGCATGCTTTACACGAAGGCTGCAGGGTTTTAAAATAGTCGTTAAGTGTTTTATGGTGGAGGAGTAGCGTTCGGATGAACGCTGCGGGAAGGAACAGGCTTTGGAATACGTATGGGCAGCTCTGGCCGGCATCGTTTACGGAGGGATTGTAGGGGTATGCAAATACCATTTTATATGGAAAAGCCTGCTGCATCCGAAGGATCCGGACAAACTGACCAACCGGCAGACCTATGGCAGGATCTTTGCCAGTTATCTCGTCAACGTGGTGACATTGCTGGTGGTCTACTTTGTAAGGAACATCATCCCGTTTGACTTCGTGGTCTTCGCCATCGCCACCGCTTTGGCTCTCAGTCTTGCAGGCAGGGGAACGTCTTTCAGGAAGTCATCCGGTTCGGCGGGTTAGCGCGGGAAGAAAAAAGATTCAAGCCGATTTCAACCAATTAATTCAATAAATGATTAATTAATAAGACCATTATTATTTAGCAGAGGGAGATATTAGAAATGATGGAAGCGTTAAATGCAATGGGAATATCCAGCCAGATGATTACAAGCACCGTGCTCACGATTATCATAAGTATAGTGGTGATCGCGGCAGGTAAACACATGCAGATGATACCGACAGGGCTGCAGAATTTTACGGAAGTCTGCGTAGAAAATCTGCACAACTTCTTTGTCGGCGTAATGGGGGAGCATGCGGCGAAAAAGTTCTTCCCTTTGATTGCGTCCCTGTTCATCTACATACTGATTTCCAACTATATAGGTTTGCTGCCGTTTGCCGGAAAAATCCCCGGATTTGCCGCTCCGACGAGCTCGATCAATTTCCCGATCGGGATGGCGCTGGTGGTTTTCGTCGCCATAGAATATGGCGGCATCTGGGGCAACCACGGACTCAAGTATTACAAACACCTTTTTAAACCGTTTGCATTCCTGTTCCCGATCATGTTCCTCGAAGTGTTCATTCACCCGGTTTCGTTGTCCCTCCGACTTTATGGAAACATCCACGGTGAAGAAACCCTTACAGAGAAGTTTTTTGAACTGATGCCTTTGGGACTTCCGATCCTCATGCTGGGATTGAGCGTCTTGTTCTGTCTGATCCAGGCCCTGGTATTCTCGCTGCTTTCCGCGATCTATATCAGTGAAGCAACTGAGCCGGTCGACGGGGAACCGCTGGAGCATCACGCATAAAAATTTCAAAAAAGGTATTTATTCCCGCCGCGGGACATGTTCCCAAAGGGGGATATATATAAAGCCCGGGGGATTGAAAAAACTACGGAATTATGTATGGTAATCAAATAACCCCGGAACAAAAAAGAAAGCTGTAATACATCAGCAGAAACGAAAGGAGATTATTAACAAATGACGACTTTAACAGGATTAGCAGCAGCACTGGCTATAGGCCTTTCAGCAATCGGCCCTGGCATCGGACAGGGAATAGCAGCTTCAAAAGCTTTGGAAGGTATGGCACGTCAGCCGGAGATGGCCAACTTGCTTCGTACAAACATGATCGTTGCGCTCGCCATCATGGAATCACTCACAATTTATGGCCTGCTTATCGCTTTAATTCTAGTAGGAAAGATGTAGCAACAATGATTTTGTTTGGGGAAATCCCTCAAAGACAAGGAGGGTTTATTTATGGTTGAAGCACTGGGCATTGATTTAAAAGAAATATTATTTGCTATTGTAAACTTCTTGGTCCTTGTAGCTGTGCTGGCGAAGTTCCTTTATCGCCCTTTCCTCGACATGCTGGAAAACAGAAAGCAGGCAATCAAAGGAGCATTTGACAGTGCAGAGGCAACCAACCGCAGAGCGGACGAGAAGCTGACGGCATACAATAAGCGTATTGCTGATGTTGAAAGCGAAGGCCGTGAAATTATCAAAAGCGCCAAGATCAAAGCAGAAAAACAGGCAAAGGATATTTTGGACGAAGCCAGCGAAAAAGCGGGCAATTTGATCGTTCAGGCAGAGCGTGAAATCGAACGCGAGCAGGCCAAGGCCATCGCTGAATTAAAGACTCAGGTCGCAGCGCTTTCGATTATGGTTGCGGAGAAGGTTTTAGAAAAGCAAATTGCCATAGAAGGACAGGATGAATTTATCAATAATATTATTGAACAGGCAGGTAAGTCGGCATGGCAGAATTAACGGTAGATATCATATATGGCAAAGCCTTATTCATGGCGGCCAAAGAAGTTGACAAAGTACAGCTTGTCAGAGATGAGGCGAAAGAGGTTCTTTCCATCATGAAGGGCGAACCGGATTTTATGGCGTTCGTCAATACACCGGTCATTCCGGCTCAGGACAAGAAAAATGTACTTGAGAAGGTCTTTGGCGGCAAAGTCTGCGACGAACTTCTTAACCTGCTGTATGTGTTAGTTGATAAGGGCAGAACAAGGCATATAGCAAAGATATTTGCTGTTTACGAGAAACTGATCGATGAATCCGAAGGATTTGCTATCGGGAAAATCATATCAGTTAACCCGCTTAAGGAAGAACAGCTTAAGAAGTTCGAGGCAGAAACGGCGAAATTATTAAGAAAGAATGTCAGACTCAAAAACGAAACGGATCCCGGTCTAATCGGCGGGGTAAGGATTTTTATTGACGGAAAGCTTATTGATGCGTCGCTGAGAAGTCGCCTTGACAACTTAGGTAATACTATATTTTAGAAGGGAGGCAACGTTATGAATTTACGACCTGAGGAAATCAGCGCCGTGATAAAGGAACAAATCAAGGGATATAAAAATCAACTTGAAGTTTCAAACTTCGGTACAGTAATACAGGTTGGTGACGGCATTGCCAGAGTATATGGTTTGGAGAACTGCATGTCCGGTGAGCTCCTCGAATTCCCGGGAGAAGTATTTGGCATGGCTCTGAACCTGGAAGAAGACAATGTAGGTGTCGTAATCATGGGTTCCGATAAGGAAATCGGAGAAGGCGACATCGTGAAGCCGACAGGCAGAGTTGTTGAAGTACCGGTCGGAGAAGAAATGATCGGCCGTGTAGTCAACGCACTCGGTCAGCCTATCGATGGAAAAGGACCAATTAAAACAACGGAAAAAAGACCGGTCGAATCTCCGGCACCGGGCGTTCTGCAGAGAAAACACGTAAGTGAACCTTTACAGACAGGACTCAAGGCCATCGACTCTATGATCCCGATCGGTAGAGGACAGCGTGAACTGATCATCGGAGACAGACAGACAGGCAAGACTGCAATTGCCATCGATACAATTATCAATCAGAAGGAAGAAAACGTTATTTGTATATACGTTGCCATCGGACAGAAGAAGTCCACCGTTGCACAACTTGTGCAGACGTTGGAGTTAAAGGGCGCCATGGATTATACAATCGTTGTATCCGCCACGGCATCAGATGTAGCTCCGCTGCAATATATCGCACCTTATGCGGGATGCGCCATGGGCGAATACTTCATGTATAAAGGCCAGCACGTTCTCATCATTTATGACGACTTGTCCAAGCATGCGGTTGCATACAGAGCGATGTCACTGCTCTTAAGAAGACCTCCGGGCCGTGAGGCTTATCCGGGAGACGTTTTCTATCTGCATTCAAGACTTCTCGAAAGAGCTGCAAAACTTTCAGATGCTCTGGGCGGGGGATCCCTCACAGCGCTTCCGATCATTGAGACTCAGGCTGGAGACGTAGCGGCTTATATTCCTACAAACGTTATTTCCATTACGGACGGGCAGATCTTCCTGGAATCGGAACTGTTCTTCTCAGGACAGAGACCGGCGGTAAACGCAGGTATTTCCGTATCCCGTGTAGGAGGAGACGCGCAGATCAAGGCGATGAAGCAGGTTGCCGGTAAGATCAAGCTTGAGCTTGCCCAATACAGAGAACTGGCTTCCTTCTCGCAGTTTGGATCCGATGTGGATAAAGCCACCAGAGAAAGACTGGAACACGGCCGTATCCTGATGGAAATATTGAAGCAGGGACAATACAGCCCGCTTTCGGTAGAGCATCAGATCATGATTATTTATGCAGCGATCAATCACTATCTTGCGGATATTCCTATCGAAGAACTCAAGGATTTCGAAAAAGAGTTCTACGAGTTTGTTGATACACAGCATGCCGATATTGCAAAAGATATCAAGGCTACGAAAAAGCTGGAGCCGGCAACGGAAGATAAATTGAAAAATGCTATTTTGGAGTTCAAAAAGATAAGAGAGAAATCTCTTTAGATAAGGGAGGAGGCAGGATAAATGGCCGGAGCAAGCAACTTGCGCGACATAAAGAGGCGTATCAAGTCTGTAACAAGCATCGAGCACATAACCAGCGCCATGAAACTTGTGTCAGCAGCAAAGCTGAGAAGAGCCAAAGCCACCTTTGAAAGAACTACTGAGTACTTCCACTTTGTAACCGATTCTATCGCAGAGATTTTTAATAATACCGCGGAAGTTCCTGATAAATATCTGGAAGGAAGCAGGGAAATCAAAAAGACCTGCTACATCATCATCACGAGCTCGAAAGGTCTGTGCGGCAGCTTTAACTCAAATGTGATCAGAGCAGCCCAGCAGGAGATCCTGGAAAGCCCAAGCGACGCGGTGGTCGTGGCGATAGGAGGAAGGGGAAAAGAATTTTTCCTGAAGAGAGGATACCAGATCCTGAGCGATTATCTGGCGCCTCCGGAAACGATCTCTTTCCTTGAGACAAGGGCGATCAGCAAACCTGTCATCGAAATGTACAACCGAGAGGAAATCGATGAGGTGGTGATGGTTTACACATCGTTTGTAAACAATATGGAACAAAAGGTAAAAGTCGTTAAGCTTCTGCCTTTCGCCATCGAGCGGAGCCCTGATGTTATGAAGCAAGAAAAACAAGTGGAATACGAGCCATCCGTAGAAGATGTTTTCAACTACCTGGTTCCTAAGTTTGTTGAAATAACCGTTTATGGAGCGATTGTAGAATCTGCGACTTGCGAGCATGCGGCGAGAAGAATGGCAATGGAAAACGCAACCGAGAATGCGCGTGATATGCTGAAAGATCTTTCCTTGTTCTACAACAGAGCAAGACAGGACGCCATCACTAAGGAAATCATTGAGGTGGTTTCTGGCTCGGAAGCACAGAAATAGGAGGTGACAGAGTTTGAACAAAGGATATATACACCAGATCATCGGGCCTGTTGTTGACTTGAAGTTTGATCCGGCACAGATGCCGGAGCTGCTGAACGCAATACAGATCCCGTTTGGTGAAAAAACAGTTGTAGCTGAAGTGGCGCAGCATATCGGAGATGACGTAGTCCGCTGCGTTGCGCTTTCATCCACCGACGGACTGAGAAGAGGCTTGGAAGGTTTCGATACCGGGACCCCTATTGCGGTACCGGTAGGAAGAGAGGTCCTGGGCAGACTGTTCAATGTAATAGGCGAAACCATCGATGAAAAGGGCCCGGTTGAGACAGCGACAAAGCATTTTATACACAGGCCGGCGCCATCTTTCGAAGAGCAGGAAACATCCGCTCAGGTTTTCGAAACAGGCATTAAGGTTATAGACCTGATCGCCCCGTATACCAGGGGAGGTAAGGTTGGCCTGTTCGGAGGAGCCGGAGTAGGCAAGACCGTACTGATCCAGGAATTGATCAACAATATCGCAAAAGAGCATGGCGGTATTTCCGTATTCGCCGGAGTAGGTGAACGTACCCGTGAAGGGAACGACTTATATTATGAAATGATCGAGTCGGGCGTAATCGAAAAGACGGCAATGGTATTCGGGCAGATGAACGAGCCGCCGGGAGCCCGTATGAGAGTAGCCCTGACTGGACTGACCATGGCGGAATACTTCCGTGATGAAGAAGGACAGGACGTACTTCTTTTCATTGACAACATATTCAGATTTACACAGGCAGGTTCCGAAGTATCGGCGCTACTGGGTCGTATGCCATCCGCTGTAGGTTATCAGCCTACGCTGGCAACAGAAATGGGCGCGCTGCAGGAGAGGATCACATCCACTAAGAAGGGCTCCATCACTTCTGTACAGGCGATCTACGTGCCGGCGGACGACCTGACCGACCCGGCACCGGCAACAACATTTGCGCATCTGGATGCGACAACCGTACTCAACCGTGCCATCACAGAAATGGGCATTTACCCGGCAGTAGACCCGCTGGATTCCACTTCCAGAATCATGGATCCGCTGATTTTGGGTGAAGAGCATTACAATACGGCAAGAAATGTTCAGGAAGTGCTCCAGAGATATAAGGAGCTGCAAGATATCATCGCGATCCTTGGTATCGACGAACTTTCCGATCAGGACAAAGTTCTGGTAAATCGGGCACGAAAAATACAGAGATTCCTGAGCCAGCCGTTCAGCGTTGCCGAAGCTTTCACCGGAACAGCGGGCAAATATCTGCCGCTCAAGGAGACGGTGCGTGGTTTCAAAGAAATCCTGGAAGGCAAGTATGATGATATTCCTGAGGCGATGTTCCTGTTTGCAGGGGGTATCGATGAAGTAGTAGAAAGGTATAACAAGAGCAATGGCTAAAGCTGTAAAACTTGAGGTGATAACACCTTCGAAGCTGTTTTATAAAGGCGAGGTAGAACTGGTGATCTGCAGGACCCTCGAAGGAGATGAAGGCTTCATGGCAAACCACATGTGGGCCTGCAAACTTCTTGGCGTGGGTGAACTGTGGATCAAGGAAATCGGTTCGGAAGACTTTAAAATTGCCGCGATTTCCGGAGGCTACATCGACGTCAAGGACAGCATCATCATATTTACGGATTCGGCTGAATGGCCTGAAGCCATTGACGTGGAACGCGCGAAGGCGCTGAAGCTGGATGCGGAAAGCTGGTTGAAGGAACACAAGGAAGTGGCACCGGAAAACGATGTTCTTATAGCCAAGATGGCGATTGTCAAGGCTATTACAAGAATGAATGTAGCCGAAGGCGGCGCTCGTCGGAAAAGATAGACATTCTGCTTTAAAATAAGCCATCAAAGGGCCTCCGCACAGGAGGCCTTTTCTGTTTATCTATAGGGAGCCTGAGGTGCGGTAAAACGTGCAACAGTTGTAATCGGAACGGTTTTGTATTATAATTCTCTTATTGAAAAGGGAGTGCCGATGAGCTATAAAGTTAAAATGAAAATATTCGAGGGCCCGTTTGATCTTCTGGTCTACCTCATCGAAAATGCGGAAATGAGCATTTACGATATTGAAGTTTCTGAGATCACGAAACAATATCTCGACTATATCGGCAAAATGGAAGAGCTGGATGTTACCATCGCGACGGAATTCATGGTACTTGCAGCTACTTTAATTGAAATAAAATCCAAAATGCTGCTTCCAAGGGTCTCAGCGGATCCCAAGGCGTTTTTTGAGGAAGACCCACGGCAAGAGCTGATCAGCAAACTGCTGGAATATAAAAAATATAAGGCGGCGTCCGAGATGTTGAGTATCAAAGAGGACCATTGCAGCCGGATATTCGAAAAGCCGAAGGAAGATATCAGCAAATATACCGAAGAGCCTGAGGAGTATCTGAAGATGGATCTGGATCAGTTTATAACCGCGTTCAACATGTTTATGCTCAGGAAGCAGCGTCTTGCGGAGATCCGGCAAAATTACCGGAGACTGCAGCGGGACCGGGCCAGCATTGAACAGCGGATCCATTATATTGACAGGCTCTTTACTGCCAGAGGGGCAACCTCGCTTCCGTTCATGGAACTTCTGGCAAAAAAGGACCGGTATGATGCTGTGATCACATTTGCTTCGATATTGGAAATGATCAGAGACCGCTCGGTTGATGCGTTACAGAATGAAAATTTCGGCGAGATCAGCATCACTAAGCTGGACGGACAGGAGAAGGATTGATGACTAGGAAAACAATAAAAGCGGCCTTGGAAGCCATGATGTTCACCTGGGGAGAACCGCTTCAGGCTAAAGTCGCGGCGGAAGTATTCAATGAAGACTGGCATGAAATTTATGATTGTTTCAAAGAACTGCAGTCGGAATATGAGCAGGAATCCCGGGGCATCCGGATCAGAGAAATAGACAAAGCGTTCCAGTTTGTCACGGATGCCGGCAGCGCTGATTTTGTTGAGCGGTTGTGCACGCCTGTCAAAAAACGCAAATTGTCGCAATCAGCCCTGGAAGTACTGGCGATCATCGCATATAAACAACCGGTTACGAAGGCGGAAATCGAGTCTGTCAGAGGAGTCAAATGTGAGAGGGTCATGGAAGGACTGATCAGCAAGGGCCTGGTTAAAGAAGTCGGAAGAGCTACAGGTATCGGCCGCCCGGTTTTATATGGCACTACGGATGAATTTCTGAAACATTTTGGATTTTCCAGCATTAAGGAACTGCCTGAAATGGATGATATCGAAGGCGCTGTGAATGAAGAGAACAGTGAGTTCGCATCTGACTACAGGCAGATCCGAATAGATATGAGCCCGGATGGAGAAGTGGATTAACAGGATATGAAGTATAGTAAGGAACAGGCGTATAGCCTGGCACATAGAATTTTTACAAGCAATTTCGGCGTTTATTTTTTCGCCATATTATTTACGGAAGTTGTATTCAGAGTTGCGGTTGTGAGACCATTCGTCGGAACAGGCCTTTTTTTAGTTGTGCCGATTTCGCTGATGGGAGCGGCGCTACTCTATTTTATTGCATCGCTGCTTCCTGAAAAGTTCAGGAAAGCCTTTGTTGCGGCGACCCTGTTTTTCGGCGCTTTCTTATCGGCTTCTCAGATCGTTTACAACAGCTGCTTCGGCACCTATTACTCGGTTTACTCCATGCTTAGGGCGGCATCGATCGCCCAGTTCTGGCGGGACATTGTGAATGAAATCGCGGGAAACCTGCTACCGATTCTACTGCTACTCTGTGTACCGGCGCTTTACCTGATATTCAGAAAAAAATTATCATTTATCGGGGAATCCCGGGAAATAAAACGTACGATCGCCGCGGTGGGGATTTTGGCACTGGCGGTATCTACTTTATGTGTCACATGGCCGTCAGGGGAAAATCGGATGCCGAATTCGCCGCTGGATGCACTGACGAAAACGAACTCCATCGATCTTTCAGTCTCGAATTTTGGCGTGGGCCCGGCTATGATCATAGACTGTGAGCGGCTGATTTTCGGATTTCAGCCCAGCATTGATGTGGCGGCTGCCGAAGTGGATCCGGACGGGAAACAGCCGGCTGCGGGGAAGAAGTATGACCTGAACGCGATGGATATTGATTTTGAATCACTGGAAATATCAGAGAGCAGCGAAACCGTTAAAATGATGCATGAGTATTTCTCCAAGCAATCCGGCACCTATCAAAATGAAAAGACGGGCATATTTAAAGGGAAAAACCTTGTTTTTGTATGTGCCGAAGGCTTTTCCAGTCTGGCACTCAGTGAAAAATACACGCCGACTTTATATATGATGGCCAATGAGGGTTATAAATTCACGAATTTCTATAATCCATTATGGGGAGTCTCCACATCCGACGGAGAGTATGTGCAATGCACCGGCCTCATACCGAAAGCGGGAGTATGGAGCATGAAGTTGTCTTCTGCGAATTGGCTCCCTTTCACCATGGGCAATCAGTTCAGCAAACTGGGAAGCAAGACCGTTGCCTATCATAATCACTACGCGGAGTACTACGGCAGGACTGAAAGCCACCCGAATCTAGGATACGTATATAAGGGATTGGGCACGGGCCTCAAAGTGAAGGAGCAGTGGCCTGAATCCGATGTAGAGATGATCGATCTGACCACTCCGGAATATATCGGGCAGGAACCTTGGCATGTCTACTATATGACGGTAAGCGGCCATTTGAACTATAACTGGAATGGCAATATGATGTGCAGAAAGCATCGCCAGGATGTTGCAGACCTTCAGATGAGTGAAGCATGCAAAGCCTACATCGCATGCAACATGGAGTTTGACCAGGCGATGAAACTGCTGACTGAACGGCTGGATGCGGCGGGACAGCTTGAAAACACAGTATTTGTAATTTCCGGAGATCATTATCCGTATGGATTGACCGATGCTGAAATCAGCGAATTCCTGGGGCACGAAGTGGAACCGGAATTCGAAAAATACAAGAGTGCTTTGATCATATGGACCCCGGGGATGAAGCCTGAAACTGTAGATAAATACTGCAGCACATTGGATATTATTCCAACGGTAAGTAACCTGTTCGGACTGGAGTATGATTCCCGTATGCTGTCAGGAAGTGATATTTTCAGCACCGCACCGTCGCTGGTTTTATTCAGGGACAAAAGCTGGATCACGGAAAAAGGGAGATATAACGCTAAAACCGGTGAAAACTCAGGGCTATCTGCAGAATATATAGGTGAGATTAATAATATCGTCAACAATAAGTTTACTTTTGCTCAGATGATCCTGGAAAATGATTACTATTCAAAGGTCGTCAAACGATGGGAAGCGCCGGTCAGGTAGCATGGATAAGAATTATTTTATCGTCAAGGGAATAAACAGCAGTGAGCTGATCAAATCCCTGGCAAAATCAGGACAGGCCCAGTTAAACAGGCACATCACAACACCTGCTGCGCTCTGTGAGGAGGTGCTGCTGTCATATGGCATTTCGATGTCGGGTAAAAGGATCTCCGAGCAGTCGGGGATTTTTATCATGCTGCGACTTTTGAAAGAGAATCGTAAACTCGGCACGGGCTATTTTAAATCGGCAGCCTATCAGGACGCCGCAATGTGTTATGGGGCACTAAAGAGACTCAGAATGCAGCTGACGGATGTGGCCGAATCCGAAGCCGATGGAATCAGTCGGTTGCTTTCCAAGCCTGTTATCAGCGCAAAAAACGAGGCGATCATAGAGGAACTGGCGAAGCCGTACCTAGAGACACTGATGCAGAAAGGCCTGATAGACGCTCCTTTGCTTTTCAGACATCTGATTTCCGAAATGCTGCGTGGCAAGAAGCCTCTTCTGGCGGGGAACGCTTTTCTGGTCCTGGAACATCCGATCAGTCCTATGGAGCGCAGGTTTGTGGATCTGGCTTTTGAAGAAAGCCGGATTCAGTCTGTTTCCCGGGATGAATTTTTCTTCGCGGCGCCGAAAGCTCCTTACGAGGAAGGCCGCAGAGAGCGATTCTCTTCCTATGGTTCATCCAACGAACTCAGAACCATCCTTGACAGGATCATCAAAAGCGGAGAGCCCCTGGATTCTTTCGTGATTGCTTCGCCTCAAACGGAATCCTTCGCTCATTTGATGCGTGAATATGAGCAGTTAACCTGCACGCTATCGGCCGGTATCAGCATCGTACACAGCCGGTCTTATAAGGAAAGCGCTTCGGCGGCAGTTTCTGCCATATCGGGAGGGCCGGAGTTTCAATCACTGATTCGAAGCGCCCTTGAAGCCGGGTTTACGGAACAGGAGCTGCCCGGGATCCTTCCGGATCTTCGAAAGGCGCTTTCAAAGACCAAAATCGACCGAGCGAACAGCAGTGAAGGGAAGCTGTATCTCTCAGATCTTTCGTCTTTACCTGCCGCAAACCGCAAAAACGTTTACATCGCGGGCTTGGAAGCATTGGCGGGCTCTGAAAAAGAAAATGCGATCCTGCTTGACGGCGATATCCTTGAAATCCGGGCGGAAAGTAAAGACTCCGATTTATTCACATCCATAGAAAAAACGGAAAAGAAGGCCGAAAACTTCAGATGGCTCATTGAGCTCCTGAAAAAGCAGGGAAAAAATATAACCATCAGCTATTCCTATTTTGATACGGCCGCATTGAAAGCCCAATCAAAACCTGCTGTCTTCTCGGCCATCGAAGACGATTTTGCCGACACGGGAAATACAGGTTTTTTTGACGAAAATCTTCTGCCTTGGACCCTCGAAGAAAATTATATGAAAGAATATAAAGGCGGCAGCCGGATGGAAACCATGACGGCTGACCCGGCGGCTACTGAAAAGATCGGAGAATTGCCGGAGATCCATGTCTCATCGACCTCGGCGGAAATGCTTATGACATGCCCATACGCATTTTTCATTGAGAAAATCCTCGGGATAAGAATGCCTGAAGAACCGAAAGACCGGACTGTCTGGCTGGACCCTAAAGAAACCGGGTCGCTTTGTCATGAGATCATTGCCTTATATAGCCGGAAAGTCAGCCTTTTGCATTCTATAGATGAGAAAATCGAACTGATTCTGGGCATCGCCGAACGCAAAATCGAGGAATGGCAAAACCTGATCCCATCCGACATCGATAAAACCTATGAAATAGAAAACATAAAAGATATCTGCAAGAAGTACGTGAATCTGAAGGAAACCATGCCTCGAGGAGAGACTGCGGCGACGGAAATCTCAATCGCAGACGAACCTTTCATACCGGGGAGGCTGTATGTCCATGGAAAAGCCGACCTGGTTGAAAAAAGACAAATAGGAAACCGGGAAGAGATCTATGTGCTGGATGCAAAAACAGGAACCAATGTCAAACAGATCGAAGGGGACATCGAAACCTGTGTTCAGGCATTGATCTATTGCGAACTGCTGAACCGATCCGCTTATCCGGGACAAGTGCGCGGCTGTGCTTACTTATACCCGAAAGCGCAGCGCACTGTTTCCTGCGCGTTCAACGAAGAAATATCGAAAAGCCTGATCAACCGTTTTGAAGCAAGAATCGGATCTATTGAAAAAGCCGATGGATGGAAATCGGATGATTCGGATGCCTGTCTATATTGTACTGCAAAAACGATTTGTGAAATGTCTGCCGGATCCAGATATTATGAAGCGCTGGTGAAAAGAGGAATGATCCTATGAATTGTACTGTCATGAGCGATGCGGAAGCAAGAGAAAAACTGGTTCAGAAGGAATATCTGGATAAAAATATCTTTCTGGCAGCCGGCGCGGGCTCCGGAAAAACTTCGAGCCTCGTAAATAGAGTCATGGCACTGGTGCTCGATGGGAGAGAACTGTCATCTGTCGTTGCGATCACCTTCACAAAGGAAGCGGCGAAGATGTTTTATGCACGCATAACAAAAGCGCTGGAAGACGCCATAAAAGACGCGCCGGACAACGGGAGCAAGGAACTGCTGATCAAAGCCCTGTCAGAAATCGATACGGCATTTTTCGGCACCATTGACAGCTTCTGCAGGAAACTTTTACTGGAGCATCCTTCGGAAGCGGATATTTCCGTGGATATCACTCCATTAGAAAAGAAGAGCCAACGCCATGAACTGGCGGCCGAGGTTTTTGAAAGATTGGTCAAAACCCGGGAACCTGCAACAGTATACGGTAAATACAAGGAGCTGAGGGACCATGATCTCCGGGATAGCCAGATGATCAGCCTGATCGAACCTATCGTCCAGGAGGATATTTTTGCCATCGACAAGGGTAAAAACCCCGAATCATTTGCCGCGTTAGCCGCGGAGCGGCAATGTCTGAAGGATGCACTGGATACTGCTGAATTTCTCAAAAACGAATATGAAAGAATATTCGTGGCCGGAAACAGCCGGAAAACAGCCGAAGAACTGACGACGAAGGGGTGCTTTGCCGCGTATCTGAAGGCAACCAGAATGCCGGACCGAAGACACCCTGTGAAGGCCCTTCAATATCTTGAATCCATGTTTAGAGCGTGGGCCTACAGCAGGAGCAAAGTGCCGAAGCCGACAGCAGAGCTGGAGCGGGCGAAGTCTATTTTAGAGTCCGAAGATGCAGCCCATTTAATCAAACAATTTGAAAGAAACAGGTACTACAAAGCGCTGGAATTCGGTGAGATGATCCGGCCGATTGTTCTTGAGCTGGCAAAGGAAAGGGGATTCATTACTTATAATCAGAGCCTGCACGCTCTGGTGGGAATGCTGAGGCGCGATGAAAAGAGCGGCGGAGAGATGCTCTCTTATATCAAAGCGAAATATCGGCACTACTTAATCGATGAATTCCAGGATACGAATCCGCTCCAAACCCAGCTATTCCAATATTTGACGAAAGGCATGCCCGGAGCGCTGTTTATAGTCGGCGATGAAAAGCAGGCAATTTATAGGTTCCGGGGCGGTGATGTAGATAATTTCAGAAATGTAGAGAACCACTTCGGCAGCGACGATCAGTGCGCCACCCTCAGGCTTTCCTGTAATTTCCGATCAAGTGAAGCGCTGCGGACCTGGTTCGACCGGAAGTTCTCTGAAGAGCAGTTTTTCGGTCAGGGCTTCCCGCTGATTGAGCCGGCTAAAAAACAGAGGCTATTTGACAGCATCGCCGCTGAAGTCATCGATGGGGTTTATGAGTACCCGGTCATCGCCAGGAAAAGCGGGCGTGGCGGGAATGAGGCGATCCCAGGCAACGAGCAGGAACGTGTGATTTCGATGATCCGATTTTTGCTGGGAAGAAAAGTAAGCAGCTATGATCCCGGACAAAACGTATTAACAGCCACGGAAATAGGCTATGAAGACATCATGGTGATAACGGGGACTAAAGCGAAACTGGATGGGTATATCAAAGCGTTCAGGGAGGCTGGCATACCCTACCATGTTGCCGGAAGCTCAAACCTCGTGAATAGCCGGGTGCTGCGGATGCTTGACCGGGTGCTGGATATGATGATCCATCCGGAAGACAGATACATCGAGGCGACTTGCCTCATGTCGGAACCTTTTTCTTTCATGGAGAAGGAACTGTATGACAATATTTGCGGAAGACCCGGTGATACACTGCAACAGGCAAAGGATCTGATTCAGCGATTGAGAGCCGTAACAGAAAGGTTTTCTCCGGCTGCGATCTATCTCTGCATCATGGACGAGCTGAAGCTGACCAGGATGCTTTCCGCCTTCCATATGGGAGAGGAGCCCGATACGATTTATTATGGGCTGGAACTGGTGCGCCAGGCAACAGCTGAAGGCGTTGTCACGGACCCGGAAAGTCTGCTGACCTTTATACGGGAGGAGCTACTTTCAGGGGACTACGAATATGAAATGGCGCTATCCGGTACACCCGGAGGCGTCCGGCTGATGAATGTTCATAAAACGAAGGGGCTGGAGGCCAAGGTGGTGATCCTGGCGGATGCGGATAACCCGGCGGACAGGAGCAGCCGAATCAGCAAGAGTTACGACTATGAGAACATGAAGGTTTGCTTTTTTAATATTCCCGACAGCAGCCGCGGAGGCGTTTCCATGGGGAAAATGATTGAAACGGATCAGTTTGATGCATTGAAGGAACTTGAGAAAATCAAGCTGGACGAGGAACAGACAAGGCTAAAGTACGTTGCGGCGACCAGAGCGGAAAATGTTCTCATCGTCCCAAGGCTCTTTAAGAACGAAACAAAGCCTGAGGAAGCATTCCTTGGACTGGTTGCCGGGGATCAAATCGATGGAAGATGGGATATGCTGCTGACAGAACATCTTGAGATCATGGACCCGGCCCGATGTGAGACTGAAGAGCAAATCGCTGATATTTATATTGAGCCAAGCGGGTTCTCGATCCCCTTGATCCATGACGCGCCATCCTGCATCACCATCAATCCAAGCAGAGCCGTGGTTAAAGGGAACGCTCCGCTGACGTCCGATATGGAGTACATCTCTTCCGAATTGGATGGGGAGACGGAAGAAGCAATAATAAAATGGCGCAAGGACGGCACGGAAATCGGAACCCTGGTGCATCGGCTGATGGAAACTCTGGTCAACAGGGTGCATGAAACCATCAGCTGGGAAGAACGCTCGGTGATAATCGATCATATTCTTCTGCTGAATATGGTTGCGGCTGACAATAGAGAGAGATTCAAGACCTGGCTGTTGCGGATCGCCGATAAGGTATATGACGGCGGTTTCCCGCAAGATCATATGAAGGGCTTTGACGGTGTTCCCAACGATATCATTCATGAATTGAGGCGAAGCGAAGAGATCTGCACGGAAATTCCGTTTTCTGTCTATCTGAACAAAGAGGATAGTATCATGTCTGATCTGGCTGACAAATTGGAAATCGAAGCCGGAGCAGACGGGTATATCAATGGGGTCATGGATCTGGTCTATAAAAAAGACGGAGAATGGTATATCTGTGATTATAAGACGAACTTTTTCGCAGAGGATCTGCTGGAACATTACGAGGGGCAATTGATCCTTTATCAGGAGATCCTGAAAATGCTTCTCGGTCTTGATAAAAAACCAAAGGCATATTTGTATCACATTCCCGCCCGAAACGAGGAGTCATATGAACAAGTGTATTTACGGAAATAAAGCGGGTGCACGGATCTGGGAACTGGACCTGATCAGGGGGATCTGTGTTTTTGCCATGATGCTGGACCATACGATTTATGATCTTAAATATGTTTTCAATTTCAGGGCTCCTTTTGTCATGATGTATTTCGATTGGGATATCCGTACGGCAGTCCGTATTCCTGTGGTGCTTTGCTTTGTGCTGATTTGCGGGATCAGCTGCTCTTTCAGCCGGTCCAATCTGAAAAGAGGGTTAAAGCTGGCCGCTTTGGCAGCGGCACTGACGATTGCCACCGGGCTCATAGATGTCGTTAACGGAAAAGGGCATGAATTTCTCATCACTTTCGGGATATTGCATATGCTTTCGGTGTCGATCCTGTTGTACTGTCTGCTCCAAAAATTCCTTGACCACAGGGGGATCCTTGCCATTGCATTTATTTTTATTGCAGTAGGGATCTATTATTATACCGGTGATCACAATGCAGTGGCAGGATGGGGATGGTTGGGCCTGATCGTGCAGCTCAGAGGGGCGTTTTTCTCTGCAGACTATTTCCCTCTGCTGCCCGGAGCCGGGTTCTTCCTGCTTGGCAACGTTCTTGGGCCGTTTCTGTATAAAACGAAAAAAAGCCATTTCAGCCGTATAGAAAATCCTCGCCTGACAAGGCCGGTTTTGATGGTTGGGCGCCATGCGCTGGCAGTCTACCTGATCCATCAGCCTATAATCATGCTGATCCTGTCTATTATTTTCTTTGTTGCCTCCGGCCGGCCGATTTCTCTATGAACCGGTAAAAGCCGAACTCGCTATACGGTTCCTATAAATTATATTTGTTCACTTTCCTGACATACTGAGTCTGGCTGATACCCAAAGCGGCTGCTGCTTTGCGCGAGGATCTATAGGTCTCCTTGGCATGCTTCAGGATGTTCCTTTCAAAATTTTCCACCGCATCGTCCAGTGAAACATCCGCTGTGTGAACTTCCGTCGGAAGACCCGCGTTTTCGAAAATGCTTCGATGGAATTCATGCATCACGTCCAGCAGCGTGATATTTTCGCCCTTGGCGGAAATCATCAGACGCTGCATGAGGTTTTCAAGTTCCCTGATGTTTCCCGGCCAGCTGTAATTCCGGAGATAGTCCACGGCGTCTTCATTGATATCCCGGGCTATGCCGAATTTTTCGCTGTACAGTTTAATAAAATAATTGATGAGGGCTGGGATGTCGCTTGGCCGTTCTTCAAGCGAAGGCACTCTGATGGGGAATACGTTGAGCCGGTAATAAAGGTCGCGGCGGAATAGCTTCTGATCCACCAGCTCTTCCAGATTGCGGTTTGTCGCTGATATGATGCGGACATTGGTCATGACAGGGCTGGTGCCCCCCACGCGGTAAAACTCACCATCCTGTATGGCGCGGAGCAGTTTCGCCTGCATTTCGGCAGGCAGCTCTCCGATCTCATCCAGAAAAATAATACCGTTATCCGCCAGCTCGAAATATCCTTTCTTGCCGTTTTGATTGGCACCGGTAAAGGCGCCTTTCTCATATCCGAAAAACTCCGATTCCATCAGATTCGGAGCAATGGAGGCGCAGTTGACTTTGATATAAGGCTGCAGCTTTCTGCTGCTGTTCTTCTGGATCACGTTTGCCAGCTTTTCCTTACCGACACCGGTTTCTCCCGTGATCAGCACATGGCAATCGTATTTTGCCACGTTGAGGGCTTCATCCATCACAGAAACCATAGCCCGGGATTCACAGACGAAACCTTCCGCTTGGGCAAGCCGGAAGCCGGAGCCTTCTTTAATATGTTCCTGCTTACTCAAAGGATAGGCGGGGTCATCGTTAACCGAGGCCTTTCGGGTCCGGGCGTCGGCAAGATACGGCACCAGTTCCTTCGTCATCAGAATGTCGAACTCGTCATACGCTTCCAGATAACCGTCCGCACAACGGATGTTGAGATGTCTGGAAATGGATTCGGTGATATAGAGAGCGATATTGTAATTATTGATCAGGTTTGCAAAAAATACCGACCCGCCCGATTTTGTGGCCAGTATATTGATGGTTTCTGCCCCCGGTATATCCGCGCAGTTGATGGAAATGTCAAAAAGGGAATCGATATTCAGGCGGTCCAGGCACTCCAGCGGCTTGAGGATATTGACGAAATGGATTTCGTTGAACACCTTGGACAGGAGTTCGTCCACTTTCTTGCCGCTCAGAACCAGTTCGGTTTTTTTGTCCAGGAGACAGATGATATTGGCGTCTTCTCCCACGACTCTGCGTACCGTATGCCCGTAAAGAAGGTTCATCATGAGGTTGTTGCCCACCACGAGGAAATTCTGCTTATTGACCGCTTCTTTACTAACGCTGAAAAGTGTTCCGGATTCGTTGAATGTGAAAAGGATTAGATCCACCGGCACATCCTGAGGTTTCTTAATGACCGGGATTTCGTTGAAAGCAATAGCGTAGCCCTCGGCTTCCACCTGGCCGAACGCTCGGTTTACAGTATTGATCCTGCTGATATACAGGGGTACGGTGGTCAGGGATGTATTGCAAAGGACTTCATCACCCACCTTGAGCCCTCTTTTGTTATTATATTCGCTCCCGATTTCTTCCACGACACCATAAAGAAGCCCGCCCGTATCGGTGACAGGATTGTGCAATTTTCCACGTTTTATGACGATGTCTATTATTTTCTCTTTGATGGCCTCGTCGTTATTGTTGGATTCCATCGATATCTGCTTGAAACTGGTACCCTCCAGATGGATCCTGCGGATGCCGATCCGCATTTCATCCGGATAGATTTCCCTGCTATTATCCACTTTCCAAGCAATCGTCGGCAGTACGCTGCCGGGTTCCATTACGCGCTTGGTACCATAGGACCCCTTCATAGATTTCACTCCTGTTCTTTGGTGAGTTAAAAACGGTTCACTTGATTTGATGATACACCATGCGTTCATAAAAAGCAAGCAGCGGATCAGGGAAATCGCCGCAGAAACCCGCGCCAAGTGCATTCACCCAGCTATTCGTTGCTATTATTGATTTCGAATGGTATAATCCAAGCAGCAAGGAGTGGAGAAAATGAGATTGAACAGATATCTGGCACATGCCGGAATAACCAGCAGACGCAAGGCGGATGAACTAATTGAAAACGGAAATGTCAAAGTCAACGGCAAGCCGGTGAAAGAAATGGGCTACGATGTTTTAGAGGGCGACCGGGTTGAAGTGAACGGAACCCTGGTGGAAGCACCGGGGAAGCCGGTTTATTATGCTCTGAATAAACCCATCGGATATATTACTTCTACAGACGATGAAAAAAACAGGCCGGTGGTAACGGATCTCCTCACAGATGTGACCGCCAGGGTCTTTCCTGTCGGAAGGCTGGACTATAACACATCCGGCTTATTGATCATCACCAATGACGGAGACCTGGCATACAGGCTGAGCCATCCGAAGCATGAAGTTCCTAAAACTTATTTGGCGCTGATCAGCGGCACACTATCAAAAGAACGCCTGAGCAAACTGCGAAGGGGTGTCGATATCGGCGGATACATTACGAAGCCGGCTGTGGTCAACATCTTGAAACAAGCTGAAAGATCGTGCCTCGTAGAGATCACCATCCATGAAGGGAAAAACCGGCAGGTGAGAAAAATGTTCGCTGCTGTAGGGAACCGCGTAGTCGATCTGCAGCGTGTTGCGATCGGAGAGGTCAGGCTGGGCAGACTGCTGGAAGGCCATTATCGCAAACTGACCAAAGCGGAACTGGATTATCTGAAATCTTTATAGTGAAATATATAAAATCAGCCCTTGTCTGAACAAACATACCGTTTCAGATGAGGGCTTTTTTGTGTCATCAAAGTGAGCCTCCTCAAAAGTGAACCGATATCTGTTCACTTTTGAGGAGGGTGAACACAAAAATGTTCGAATTGGCCTGCCGCTCTTCATAAAAAGGTTGAAAAATCAACATTTTAGAGTTGGCACAGACTTTGCTTATATAATAGATAAAGGCAAAGCTGATCACCAGCGTACCGATTACTGAAAGCATAATCGAATCAATATTTAAAACATCGTTTTTAAAGTCAAGAAATCAAGATCAGAAGCCAAATAAAAATCAAAATAAAAATAAAAATCAAAACAAATCTAAGGAGGATAATATTATGAAAAAAGGTAGCCCATACGGAACACACAGAGTTATTTCACCGAAAGGCGTTCTTCCGCAGCCTGCAGATGTGATCGATAACACCATGGAGATCTACGATAATGAAGTCCTGATCGACGTACAGACCTTGAACATCGACTCCGCTTCTTTCACTCAGATTGAAAAGCAGGCCAACGGAGATATTGAAGAAATCAAGAAGATCATGAAAGGCATTGTTGCTAAAGCCGGAAAACACAAGAATCCTGTAACCGGATCCGGCGGAATGCTGATCGGAACCGTTAAAGAAATCGGCCCAGCATATGTCGGAGACCTGAAGGTCGGTGACAAGATCGCCACACTGGTTTCCCTGTCCCTTACTCCATTGGTAATAGAAGAAATCTACGAAGTCCGTCCGGCCATCGACCAGGTCGACATCAAAGGACAGGCAATCCTGTTCCAGAGCGGCATCTATGCCAAGCTTCCTGAAGATATGCCTGAAGGACTTGCACTTTCCGCACTTGACGTTGCTGGCGCTCCAGCACAGACTGCAAAGCTTGTAAAGCCTGGCGATACCGTAGTTATTATCGGCGGCGGCGGCAAATCCGGACTCCTCTGCTTATATGAAGCAAAGAAAAGAGCCGGCGTAACAGGAAAAGTCATCTGCATCGGCGGTAGCGAAAAGTCAACCGAAAGAGCTAGAAATCTGAACCTGGCAGACGAATATTTTGCGGCGGATGCCACCGACGCAGTAGCGATTTACGAGAAGGTTTCCGCGCTTACCAACGGAGAGCTGGCTGATCTGGTTATCAACTGCGTAAATATTGAAAACACTGAAATGGCTTCCATTCTGTGCTGCAAAGATCTTGGCACCGTATACTTCTTCTCCATGGCAACCAGCTTCACTAAGGCAGCCCTGGGAGCTGAAGGCGTAGGTAAAGACATCAACATGATAGTGGGAAACGGATACACAAAGGGCCACGCAGAGATCACCCTCCAGGTTCTTCGCGAGTGTGAGCCTTTAAGAAAATTATTCCAGGAAATGTATGCATAGCATCAATCTGGTTTAAGTGAACCTATATATTCGGAAGACCGAAAAGGAGAGAGTTAAAAATGACAATTAGAAACTGGAAAGACATCCCTCTTTGGAAGGATGTAACAGATGAAGAATGGAACGACTGGCACTGGCAGGTTAAAAACAGACTGACCACCGTAGAGGAAATCGCTCAGGTTGTTAATCTTACCCCTCAGGAAAAGGAAGACATCCAGAAAGTAATGGCCGGCTTCAGAGTCGGGATCACTCCTTACTATGCATCCCTGATGGATCCGGACGATCCGAGATGCCCGGTAAGAATGCAGGCCGTTCCTACCATAGCCGAAACACACCGTTCCGAGGCTGATATGCTGGATCCTCTTCATGAAGATGAGGACTCTCCGGCTCCGGGGCTTACCCATAGATATCCGGACAGGGTGCTTTTCCTGATTACGGACCAGTGTTCCATGTACTGCCGCCACTGCACCAGAAGAAGACTTGCCGGAGAGACCGACGGCGCCCGTTCCAGAGAAGATATCGACGCATGCATCGCGTACATCAAAAGGACTCCACAGGTCAGAGACGTTCTGCTGTCCGGAGGAGACTGCCTGCTGGTCAGCGATGAAAAGCTCGAATACATCATCAGCGAATTAAGAAAAATTCCGCATGTGGAGATCGTCAGACTTGGAAGCAGAACGCCGGTGGTTATGCCGCAGCGTATAACGGACAAGCTCTGTGATATGCTGAAAAAGTATCATCCGATTTGGCTGAATACGCACTTCAACCATCCGAAAGAAATGACTCCGGAAGCATCAGAAGCTTTAAGAAAGCTGGCGGATGCAGGTATCCCACTCGGAAACCAGAGTGTACTTTTAAGGGGAATCAATGATTGCCCGCACATCATGAGGGACCTAGTCCACGAGCTGGTGAAAAACAGAGTCAGACCTTACTACATTTATCAGTGCGACCTGTCACTGGGAATCGAGCATTTCAGGACTAAGGTTGCAGCCGGTATTGAAATCATTGAAGGTCTCCGTGGACATACTTCCGGATTCTGTGTACCTACTTTCGTAGTAGATGCCCCGGGCGGCGGCGGCAAGACTCCGGTTATGCCTCAGTATGTAATTTCACAGAGCCCGGACAAGGTGATCCTGAGAAATTACGAAGGCGTCATCACCACTTATACCGAGCCAAACCACGTACAGCAGCTTGATTGCACATGCGATTACCACACCGGCAAAAAAGAATACCATTATGAAGGTGTCGCTGGTTTGGAACAGGGTGAGCATCTGTCATTGGAGCCGATGAATCTCCAGAGACATGAAAGGAACAAGCATAGATAAGAGGATGCTATGGGCTTGCTAAAAGAATTGGCAACTAAATATAAAACCGTCTCGATAGTAGGGATGGCCAAAAACTCCGGTAAAACCACCGCCCTGAATTTCTTTATCGAAGAAGCGATGGATGAAGGACTGCTGATCGGGGTGACATCCACCGGCCGGGACGGCGAATCAACGGATCTTGTTACAGGGACAGAGAAACCAAGGGTCTACCTATATTCGGGGACCCTGGTTTCTGTTCCTACGCAGCTTTATGATCTGGCAGAGGCAGGATTGGAAATCCTCAGGATGACCAATTATCATACGTCTATCGGACAACTGATGCTTTGCCGCGTAGTCGATTCGGGGTATGTTCAGATCGCAGGACCGGTCAATACGGCGGATCATAAAAAGCTCTGCGAGGAGATGTTTGCCTATGGAGCGGATATGGTGCTGATCGACGGCGCTATCGACCGGAAATCCATTGCGGCGCCGGATACCTCGGACGCCATCGTGCTGGCCACCGGGGCGGTACTTTCCAGAAGCCTGAAAAAGGTGGTGGAGGAGACGGCGCATGTGGTGGGTCTATATCAGCTGCCGGTGCTGGAGCAGGGGGAGGCCCGGATGCTTCTGGAGTCCGGAACACCTGACAAAATAATCATACTGGAAAAAGGCGGCGCTGAATGCGGCGAATTGTCGGCTCGGGTCCTTGACCTGAAAACCGGCCTCGCAGCTTCAAGATTTCTTGACGATGAAATCAATGATGAAACGGAATATATCTATATTCCGGGAGCGTTGACCAACAGCGTGATCGCCGACATCAATCCGGAAAAACTGAAAAGAATCAAAGTGGTCCTGAAGGATCCGACAAAAATATTCATTGACAGCATGAATTGGCAGCAATTGAGAAAAAGGGGTTTTACAGCATATGTTCTGGACAATATAACAGTGGCTGCAGTCACCGTTAACCCCATCGCGCCTCTTGGCTACGCATTCGGCCATGAAGAGCTTAGAAGCGCAATGGAAGGAGCTTTAAACGGAATACCGGTAGTAGATGTCAGAATGTAGGGGATCAAGCTATGGCGAAAAGACTTGCAAACGTGAAGACCAGAAACCAGGTGGGAATGGACTATGTGATTTCCTGCCTGAACATCATTACCCCTTACGGGAAAAAAGAGTTGAAAGGCCTGGCTCCGTTCAGGCATGGCGAAGAGAAACTGCTGAGGCAGGAATTGCTGCGGGTATCCTCTTTGGCGGGAATTTACAGATCATCAAAGGATTTCTGCGATAAGATCGAAAGAGCCTTGATGCTGATGAAGGACTGCACTTTCACCATTGAAAGAGCTAAGAAAAACGCTTTGACGGTGGTAGAGCTGTTTGAACTGAAGTCACTACTGCTGGCGATGAGAGCCTTGACTATGGCGGTAGAAAATGCATCAGAGGAGATCCGTAAAACATATCCGAAAGAATTTCTGCTGGCGGACACGGAAGAATTGCTCAATATTCTGGATCCGAGAGGAGACAGAATCAACACTTTTTATATCTATGACGAGTTTTCGGAAAGGCTGGGTTTCCTCAGAAAAGAAAAGCGGGAAATCGAACTCAGGGTCCGTTCGCTGAGAAAAGCCGAGAGTTCAAAACTGAAAGAAGAAAAAGGGATCATCCTGACGCCAAAATTCGATCTGACTGTTTCGAAGTCCGAGAGCCCGAAAATCAAGGAAATGGAAGCAGTCGGCGAACTGGTGAAAATCGACGAAGATTACATGTCGGTCACTTTTGCGCTGAAGGACAGCGAGGAAACCGGCAACCTGATCCACAGGATGAATCTTCTTGATGCGGATATCGATGATGAAGAGATGGCCGTGCGGATCGAGCTATCAGCCAAGGTAGCTTTTTACGAGAAGATCCTGCTGGATAACTGCAGGAAAGTCGGGAAGCTGGATATGACCTACGCGAAAGCCGTCCATGGTGTCATGCATGATCTTTCCATGCCGGAAATCATTGAGGAGCATAAACTGGAATTTGAAAACGGAAGACAGCTTCAGGTGGAAGATGTTCTCAGACGCAAAGAGCGGGATTATTGCCCGGTCAGTTTATCTCTGAAGCAGGGCGTCACCTGCATTACCGGCGCGAACATGGGAGGAAAGACGGTTTCATTGAAACTGGTTGGGCTCATCGCCATTCTGGCGCAATACGGTTTCTTTGTACCGGCGGAAAATACAAAAGTCGGTTTATCAAACTTTATCCAGATGCTCATCGGGGACAGTCAGTCCGTGGAACGCGGACTATCCAGTTTCGGAAGCGAAATGGAAGAACTGAAGGAAATACTGGACAACAGCGAGGACCGTTCTCTGCTGCTGATCGATGAAATCGCCAGCGGAACCAATCCGAAAGAAGGAACGGCGCTTTGCAAGAGCCTGGTTGAGTACCTCATGAAGAAACCTTACATCAGCCTGATCACCACCCATTTCGATAATGTCACAGATGTGCCGGGTGTGGTGAATATGCAGGTAGCCGGACTTTCGGGGGCCGATTTCGGAAAACTCAAAAGAGAGATCCAATATGCGAGCCGCAGGGAGCGGATCGAACTGGTGGGAAAGTATATGGACTACCGCCTGATCCATGTAAGCGGCAAAAGCGATGTCCCAAAGGATGCGCTGAATATAGCGGGTATGCTTGGGGTATATAGTGAAATAATTGATAAAGCAAAAGAATACTTATAAGGAGTCAAGTATGAATAGTAAACTTAATCTCGACCCGGCGATGATCGATGACGCCCGGTCATGCGCTGCACGAATTGCCAGCAGCATGCAGGATTTCATCGACAAGCACTCCACCGTTTCAACCGAAAGAACTGTTTTGAGGCTGCTGGGTGTTGACGGAGTGGACGATGTAGATACACCTTTACCGAATGTTGTGGTGGATCAGTTGAATAATGCCGGTGTTTTATCAAAAGGGACAGCATTCTGGATCGGGAACGCGATGATTCAGACGGGCCTTTCCCCGCAGGAGATCGCTGAAAAAATGTCTCAGGGAGAACTGGACATTATAAAACTTCCAATCGCCGGAAAAAAAGAAATTGAAGAAAAGATTATGCCGGTTGTTCTGGAATCGTTGAAAACCATCAGAAAACAGACAGAAACACGCGAACAGTATCTGGCGACCATCGGAGAAGGCAAACGCCCATATCTCTATGTTATCGTCGCCACGGGTAATATTTACGAAGATGTGATCCAGGCCAAAGCCGCGGCACGGCAGGGTGCGGATATCATCGCAGTAATCAGAACGACAGCTCAGAGCCTTCTGGATTATGTTCCTTTCGGACCGACCACTGAGGGATTCGGCGGCACCTATGCCACTCAGGAAAACTTCAGAATCATGAGGAAGGCTCTTGACGAAGTTGGCGAAGAGGTTGGACGTTATATCAGGCTCTGCAACTATTCCTCCGGTCTTTGTATGCCGGAAATTGCTGCTATGGGCGCATTGGAGCGTCTTGACGTCATGTTGAACGACGCGCTTTACGGAATTCTTTTCCGCGACATCAATATGCAGAGAACCCTGATCGACCAGTTCTTCTCCAGAGTGATCATCGGCTACTGCGGGATCATCTTCAACTCCGGCGAGGACAACTATCTGACCACCGCGGATGCTTTCGAAGAAGCCCATACGGTGCTGGCGTCCCAGTTTATGAACGAGCAGTTTGCGGTTCTGGCAAATATCAAAGAAGAGTTCATGGGCCTCGGGCATGCTTTCGAAATGGATCCGGATATGGAGAACGGTTTCCTTTATGAATTGGCACAGGCCATCATGGCCAGAGAAATCTTCCCGAATGCAGCACTGAAATATATGCCGCCTACCAAATTCATGACCGGAAATATTTTTAAAGGAGTGATTCAGGATGCGTTGTTCAATATGGTATCGGTCTGGTCCGGACAGTCACTCCAGCTTTTAGGAATGCTGACGGAAGCAATCCATACTCCGCATATGCATGACAGATACCTGGCCATCGAAAACGCATCTTACATATTCAACAATGCCAGAGCATTAGGTGAGGAAACCGAGTTTAAAAAGGACGGAATCATCCAGAAGAGAGCTCAGGCTGTACTGAGGGATGCTGATGCGTTGCTTCATGATATCGAAAAAGAAGGACTCTTCTCAACGATTGAAAAAGGCAAATTCGGCGGCGTGAAGAGACCGAGAGACGGAGGGAAAGGTCTTGCGGGCGTATTTATGAAGGATCAGGATTACTTCAATCCGTTTATTCCGATGATGATGGGAGGTGCAAAATAATGTTAGCCGGCAGTTCAAACACAAACGCTGTGAGCACAGCAACAGCACAGGTCGATCTGACCAAAGTCAAGCCTTACGGGGATACAATGAACGATGGCATGACCGAGCTGGCATTTACGCTTCCTGCTCCATTTGGTGAGGAAGCATCGGAAGCGGCAAAGCTGCTTGTCAGAAAAATGGGCTTCGACGAGCCTGCTGTCGTATATTCAAAGGATATGGGCGGCGGATTCACATTCTTCATAGTTTACGGAAAATGTCAGCACACAGTTGACTTTACACAGATCAAAGTAACCAAGGTCGAAACCGAAGTTATGGAAAGAGAAGAATGCGCCAGATATATAGATGAAAATATCGGCCGTACGGTGGTGATCGTGGGAGCTTCCACCGGAAGCGACGCACATACGGTGGGTATCGACGCTATCATGAATATGAAGGGCTTCCATGGGCATTACGGACTCGAACGCTACAAGGGAATCGAAGCCATCAATATGGGCTCCCAGGTTCCAAACGAGATGCTGATTGCAAAAGCTATTGAGGTGAATGCCGACGCGATCCTGGTTTCCCAGACTGTAACCCAGAAGGACATCCATATCGCTAACCTGACCAACATGGTGGAATTGCTGGAGGCTGAAGGCCTGAGGGATAAAATCATCCTTGTCTGCGGTGGACCAAGAATCTCACATGAACTCGCTCAGGAACTCGGATATGATGCGGGATTCGGACCGCATTCCTATGCGGAAGATGTCGCCTCATTTGTTTTGACGGAAATCGTTAAAAGAGGCATGGTGAATAAAAAACCATTATAGGGATTTTAGAGTTGCTCATTTAGTATATTGCGAAAGGGAACAGATACATGATTAACAAAATCAAAACTGCGCAGGAGGCAGTGGCGGAGATCAAAGATGGCGCTTCCATCATGGTCGGAGGCTTCATGGCGACAGGAACGCCTGAGATCCTCATCGATGCTCTTGTTGAAAAAGGCGTAAAGAATCTTACCATCATCTGCAATGATGCAGGGGTGCCCGGAAGAGGAGTTGGAAAGCTTCTGACTAACGGACAGATCAAAACCCTGATCGCATCTCACGTAGGGTTGAATCCGGAAGTCGCAAGACGGATGAATACCGATGTGCCGGAAGACAAGCTTGAATGCATCCTGGTACCGCAGGGGACTCTCGCAGAGAGGATCAGAGCTGCAGGCGCGGGTCTCGGCGGATTTCTGACACCTACAGGAGTCGGAACTATCGTGGCGGAGGGTAAGCAGGTGATCAATGTAGAGGGTAAAGATTATTTGCTTGAAATGCCATTGAAAGCGGAGTATGCCTTGTTAAGGGGGTCGGTTACCGACAAATTCGGGAACACAACATATAACGAAGCCACAAGGAACTTTAACCCGCTGATGGCTACTGCAGCGGAGCATGTTATCGTAGGAACTTGTGAAGTCGTTGAGATAGGCGAAATAGACCCGAACAATGTCATGACATCGGGAATATTTATCGATGCAATTGTAGGAGGAGAAAAAGCATGGCAGATATAAAAGAAAGAATCGCGTCCCGGGTAGCCAAAGAACTGAAGGACGGCGATGTAGTGAATCTTGGCATTGGCCTGCCGACCATGGTGGCAAATTTCATTCCTCACGGTGTTGACATCGTGCTCCAGTCCGAGAACGGATTTTTAGGGATCGGTCCTGCTCCTGCAAAGGGGAAAGAGGATGTAGACCTTGTTAATGCAGGAGCTCAGTATGTGACGGTAAAACCGGGCGCATGCTTCTTTGACAGCGCCACCTCTTTCGGGATCATCAGAGGCGGACATGTAGATGCCACCGTGCTTGGATCCCTTGAGGTAGACCGCCACGGCAATCTGGCCAACTGGATCGTCCCGGGCAAGATGGTACCCGGCATGGGAGGCGCCATGGATCTGGTTTCCGGAGCCAAGAAGGTCATTATTGCCATGCAGCATACCAACAAGGGAGTACACAAAATTCTTGAAGAGTGCACGCTTCCTTATACAGCGATCAAAGTGGTTGATATGATCATTACTGAAATGGGCGTCATGGAAGTGACCCCGGATGGGCTATTACTGAAAGAACTTCACCCGGACTTCACTCTGGATGAGATCAAAGCCGCAACCGGCTGTGAGTTGGTGGTTTCGCCTGACCTGAAGCCGATGGCAGAGGCATAGAACGAACAAGAAATATTTTTGGCAGCTTTTCGCTTTCACGCGGAAAGCTGCTTCTTTATTTACCGCTGTTGATGTATAGTATTATTGACTGAATCGACATGCGCCTGTAAATTAATACTATGTGAGGTGGCGCTGCGGAGGAGAAGGACAACCATGGCAGATGAGGCATACTGCATCGTTCTGAACCAAGTGAATAAATTTTTCGACGACAAGCAGGTCTTGAAGGATGTGAATCTGCAGGTTCCGCGCGGTTGTATATACGGCCTTCTGGGGCCTTCCGGCTGTGGGAAGACAACAACGGTAAAAGTCATGTCGGGAATCCTGGAAGCGACCACCGGCGAAGCTTTTGTGCTGGGTGAAAAAATGCCGCAGCTGGCCATGATGAGCCGTATCGGTTATATGGCGCAATCCGACGCCCTCTATACAGCAATGTCGGCTTATGAAAATCTGGAGTTTTTTGCAACCCTATACGGAATGAAAAAATCTTTGATCAAAGAGCGGATCGACGAGGTGATTTCTTTGATCAATCTGCGGGAGTATCTGCACGAGCCGGTCTCGATTTATTCGGGAGGAATGAAACGCCGGCTATCCTTAGCCATGGCGCTGATCCATCAGCCCCCGGTCCTGATCCTGGATGAGCCGACAGTGGGAATCGATCCGCTGCTTCGCAAGGACATCTGGGGCAAACTCAATCAGATGGCAGCAACCGGAGTTACAATTATTATCACTACGCATGTTATGGATGAAGCCGTTAAATGCAGCCGGCTGGCTATGATGAGAAACGGGCGGGTCATTGCTGAAGGCACGCCTTATGAACTGCAGACGAAGATTGGCGCAAAAGATATCGAGGAGGCGTTCATTTACTACGGAGGTGGGACGGATGAGGGTTAAAGCGATGGCGTTCCGTATCTTTCACCAAATCCGCAGGGACAGGAGGACGCTGGCACTGGTGCTGCTGGCTCCGATGCTTCTGATTTCTTTGCTGTATGTGATTTTGGATTCAACAACGACGGATTTTCATGTAGGGATCGTGAACGCGCCTCAAAGTTATGTTGATAAGCTATACGAAAACAATGTCGATACTGTAAGGCTGACCCCCGAGGAAGAGATGCGGGCAATTGAAGACGGGGATGTCATTGCTACTGTGAATATTGTGAGCGGTAAACAGTATATTAAAATAGACGGCACGAACTCTTCAAAAGCGGCCTCTGTACTGGCGATCCTGGAAATGGCAGGAAAAGAAAAAGCTGAGCAGCGGCGGGCCGACACGATCTCTGATGTCGATTACATTTACGGCTCACCGGATCTTTCTGTATTCGACCACTTCGGGTCGACCCTGATCGGAATCATCGTTTTCTTTTTCGTGTTCCTGATATCCGGAATTTCGTTTCTTGGCGAAAGGAATTCGGGAACGTTGGAAAAGCTGTTATCAACGCCGATCAAACGATGGGAAATCGTTGTGGGATATGCTGTGGGATTTGGCGGCCTGACGATTATACAATCAGCGCTGATCACATTTTTTGTAGTCTATGTGCTGGATGTGGCCATGGTCGGATCTCTGTGGCTTGTTTTACTGATCACGCTGCTTTCTGCTTTAGCAGCCCTCACACTGGGCACGCTGATTTCTTCAGCGGCAGCCAGCGAGTTTCAGATGATCCAATTCATCCCCATCATCATCGTGCCTCAAATATTTTTCTCGGGACTTTTCGACCTTTCTCCGGGATGGAGCGCTGTGGGGAAAGTCATGCCGCTTTACTATGTGGCGGATGCCCTGAATAAAGTGATGATCAAGGGTGAAGGGATGAACGCAATCGCATTGGATATAGCAGTCCTCATTGCATTTTCTGCACTTTGTATGGTGGGGAATACGCTTTTGCTGAAAAAATATCGTAGAGTTTAGCCGGGCAGGGAGGGAAGAAGCCATGGATACCGCAGAACACACGAGCCACTTCAAGAAAAAAATGCTGCCGCTGATCGTCCTGCTAATTGGCCTGGCGGCTGCTATCTACTACTTCCTGGGCATCAACCAAGACACGCTGATCGGGGAGGTTGAGGCTACCGATTATCCCCACAAAACCGAAATATCCGGGAAAATCCTGGAGATGCCTGTCTCCCTGGGGCAGGAGGTCAAAAAGGGAGATATCATCGCCGTACTTGACAGTGCCGGACAGCGGTATGAAATTGAACAGCTGGAAATCATGATTGAAAAACAAAAGATCGCACTTTCAGAGTCTCAGCTGGGGGCCGATGGGAGCACACAGGCGGAAAGAAATCTGGCGTTGGCGCAGGCAACGTATAAAAGCGCTCTGGCCGGCTATAATAAGGCGCAGAAGGATTATGAAAACGCCATGACGCTTTATCAGGAAGGGGCGATATCAAAAGACAGTCTCGACACGGCAAAACTAAAAGCGGAGAATGCCAGAGAAACGCTTGCAGCAGCTGCCGTCCAGATTCAGAACGCTTCAAGCGGTACAGCTTCTAAAACGGCCGAACTTGACCTCAGGCAAAATGAGAGCAGATTGAGGCAGATGAAAGAAAACCTTGAAAAGTATACGATCAAAGCGATTGTGGATGGAACGGTCATCAGTGTCAATTACGTTGTGGGAGATACAGTAGCTCCCGGATACAATCTGGCTGATATCGCCGGCAAAGGTGAAAAATATCTGGTTTTCTATGTTCCGGAAACAAAATTAAGCTCCATCGACTATGACAGTGAAATCGATATCACCTACCACAATAAAAAGGTTACCGGCATTGTGAAATATATTGACGTCAAGAGCCAGTATACGCCTAAAGACATGCAAACCGCAGCGAATAAAAACAAAGAAAGCTTTAAAATCAAGCTTCTTCTACCGGAAGATGCGCCTATGAAGCCGGGAGAGACTGCTGAGATCGACATGAAATAGCAGGGCAACTAAAGGGATAAGGGGAAAAGAGATCATGAGGAAAACATACGGGAAGCTGATCGCGGGCCTGTTGCTTTGGGGCAGCATGGGCATTTTTGTGCGTGAGATTTCGCTTCCGAGCCAGGAAATCATTCTGGTGAGATACATTCTGGGGAGCCTTTTTATTCTCGCTATTTATATTTTACACCGTCAAAAGCCCGATATGGCCGCATTAAAGAAATATCTGCCCGTGCTGTCGATATCGGGGATCGCAATGGGTGTCAACGGTATATTTCTTTTCAAAGCATATGTTTTGACAACCATCAGCGCAGCGACGCTGGCTTATTATTGCGCGCCGATTCTTGTCATGGCGGCATCTGTGTTTCTGCTGAAAGAAAGACTGACCTGGTTCAGATCAGCGGCCATCACGGCTGCTATGCTGGGCATGTTCCTTCTGAATGGAACGGGAGATATGGCAGGACCCAATCCGAGTTTGGGCCTGATTTACGGATTGGCAGCGGCCGTATTGTACGCGACGGTAACGATCATCAACAAATTTGTCAAGGGGGTTTCCGGTTTGGAAGCCGCATTAGTGCAGCTGATGACAGCGATCCCTATGGTGCTTGTTTACACCTTGTTTGTTCATAAAGGGCCATGGACACTGCCGGGAGGAGTTGGGCTCATTTCGCTGATCACGCTCGGTATTGTGCATACCGGGCTTTGTTATCTGATTTATTTTTCGGCGATCCAGAAGCTGCCCGGCCAGACAGTAGCGCTGTTAAGTTACATCGATCCGGCATCAGCGTTATTCTTTTCGGCCTTGTTCCTGGGTGAACGGCTGACTCCGGTCCAGCTGGCCGGCGCACTGCTGATTCTTGGAGGGGCAGCGTTTGGTGAGCTGTATTATAAAAAAGCCGGTTAAAAAAACCGGCCCGATCAAACTGTCTCAAATGGAACCGCTCATACCATGAAGGCTGCTTTCAGCTTTGAAATTTCCTGTGCATATCCGTCAAGTTCATCGTTAGGTGTTTCAAGGATGCAGGGACGCCCTTTCACAACAGGATGATTGATGAATCTGACGATGGCATCAAAACCGATCAACCCCTCGCCGATTCGTGCGTGTCGGTCCTTACGCGCTCCGGAAGGGTTGACGCTGTCATTGATATGAAAAGCTTTCAGCCGGTCCAGTCCGATGATTCGGTCGAATTCCATAAAAACCCCGTCCAGATCATGGATAATATCATATCCTGCATCGCTGACATGGCAGGTATCCATGCAGACTCCAACCTTATCGGAGAGGGTTACCCTGTCTATAATCTCACGCAGTTCTTCAAAACGGCCCCCTACCTCAGTGCCTTTACCGGCCATGGTTTCAAGAAGAACCACGGTGTTTTGCCCGGACATCATGATATCGTTCATGATTTCAGCAATTTTTTGGATTCCGGCCTCCATACCCTGGCCTACGTGACTGCCGGGATGGAAGTTATAATAATTGCCCGGTGTATATTCCATCCTCGCCAGGTCGTCCGCCATAATCATGTAGGCAAAATCCCGGATCTTTGTATCCGCTGAACACGGATTCAGCGTGTAGGGAGAATGGGCGACGATCTTTCCGTATTGATTATCATTCCAGATCGATAAAAAGCTCGAAATGTCAGCCTGGTCAATGGCTTTCGCTTTCCCTCCCCTGGGATTTCTGGTGAAAAACTGAAAGGTGTTGGCGCCGATGGAAATGGCATCCTTTGCCATGTTTTCATAGCCTTTGGAACTGGGCAGATGGCATCCTATATAGAACATGAAAATCCTCCGTTACAGAAGTGTATCCTGTGTTTCCTTGTCGAATAAATGTATTTTTGAGGTGTCAAAGGTGATCCTGATGGTTTGATCCATCTGGGCCTGCGTTGAATTCGGGACCCGGGCTGTGATTTTATAATCCTTAAAGTTTAAATAGAGGTAGACTTCTGCTCCCATCAGTTCTCTGACTTCCACTACGGCATCGATTGCGGGTGCGCTTTCGCCATCCGATTCGTTGACATCCTCCGGCCTGACCCCCAACACAACCGTCTTACCGGTATAATTGTTCAGATCCTTGTTTTCCAGCCTCTCTGGATCTATGCGAAATCTCGCTTCACCGACTTCAATATAAAGGCCTTTCTCATCTTTTCGCAGGATGGTGTCGATAAAATTCATCTGTGGAGTCCCGATGAAACCTGCGACAAACATATTGCGAGGATGGTCATACAAATACTGAGGCGCGTCCACTTGCTGAATAAAGCCGTCTTTCATGACGACGATGGTATCGCCCATGGTCATGGCCTCCGTCTGATCATGCGTTACATAAATGAATGTGGAGTCAAGCCTTTTGTGAAGCTTTGCGATTTCTGTACGCATTGAGGAACGCAATTTGGCATCCAGGTTCGACAGAGGCTCATCCAGAAGAAATACGGACGGGTTTCTGACCATTGCGCGGCCCAGTGCGACACGTTGCCGCTGCCCGCCGGAAAGCGCCTTTGGCTTTCTGTCGAGAAGATGTTCGATATCCAGAATTTTGGCCGCTTCCCTGACCTTCCTGTCGATTTCTTCCTTCGGTTCTTTTTTCAGTTCAAGCGCAAATGCCATGTTTTTATACACGGTCATATGAGGATAAAGGGCGTAATTCTGAAAGACCATTGCGATATCCCGATCTTTCGGCGGGACCTCATTGACGACCTTGCCGTTGATCAGAATCTCACCCGAACTGATTTCCTCCAGGCCGGCCAGCATTCTGAGGGTGGTTGATTTACCGCAGCCGGAGGGACCAACCAGGACGACAAAGCCCTTATCGGCTATATCCAGAGTAAAGTCGTGAACGGCTATCACCCCTCCGGGAAATTCTTTCACTACATTCTTGAATGATATATTTGCCATTTTTCTGCCCTCCTGAAACAATTATAGTAGGAATTTTCAGAAACAGTCAAGATAAACTTTAACCGGCTGTTTCCGCCAACCTTTACTTTATTGTAATTTTCAGATAACGGTAGTAAAATAATGTCAAATAGAATGACAGGAGACGGATATGAGAGGTAGCGGGATTTTGATGCCTGTATTCAGCCTGCCTTCCCGATACGGGATCGGAACACTTGGTGAAGAGGCATTTCATTTTGTAGATTTTTTAGAAAAAGCGGGCCAGAAGTACTGGCAGATCCTGCCCTTGAGCCAGACGGGATTTGGCGACAGCCCTTATCAGAGCTTTTCAGCTTTCGCATGCAATCCTTACTTTATCGATCTTGAGATTCTGAAACGTAATGGACTGCTCACGGAGGATGATCTGAATATCGCAGCCCCGGATGACATGCCGGGAACTATCGACTATCAAAACCTCTATGATACAAGATTGGGTATTCTGAAACGGGCCGCTGAGAGAATGGATGAGGAAGATGAGAGTTTCGTAAAATTCAAAGCCGAACATGCCGGGTGGCTGGAGGACTATTCGCTTTTTATGGCAGTCAAGGCCGACAGAAAAATGGAGCCGCTTTGGAAATGGCCGAAATCTTTGCGTATGGCGGATCCGAAAAGACTGGTGAAAGTGCGTGATCAACTCGGACCAGATATTATTTTTTGGGAGAAGTTGCAATATTTATTTGCATCGCAGTGGAATGATCTGAAAATATATGCCAACAAAAAGGGTATAAAAATAATAGGTGACATGCCGATCTATGTGTCTGCCGATTCTGCAGAACTATGGATGAGCCCTCAGCTGTTCCAAACGGATGAAAGTATGCGTGTGTGCGACGTGGCCGGCTGCCCGCCGGATGCGTTCTCAAAGAAAGGCCAGCTTTGGGGGAATCCGCTTTACGATTGGGATTTTCATGTGATAACCGGATTTCAGTGGTGGATCAAACGATTCAGGAATGCCGCCCAACTCTATGATGTGATCAGGTTCGACCATTTCAGAGGGCTGTCCGGATACTATTCGATCCCGGCAACGCATACCACCGCAAAAAGAGGGATATGGAAATCCGGACCGGGTGATTGCTTTATTGATATGATCCGGAAGGAGTTCCCGGAACTCCGGATCATCGCCGAGGACCTTGGGTTTCTTACGGATGATGTGAGACACCTCCTTGCGGTCAGCGGCTTTCCGGGGATGAAAATCCTTCAGTTTGCTTTTGATTCCAGAGAAAAAAGCGATTATCTGCCCCACAACTATGAAAAGAACAGTGTAGTATATACGGGCACGCATGATAATACAACGATCAAAGGCTGGGAAGTTTCGGCTCCGAAAGAGGATGTAGCTTTTGCCAGAGAATATATGGGAATTGAAGAGGAGGACGACATCTCCAGGGCTTTTATACGTCTGGCTATGGCCAGCGTTTCGGACCTTTGCATCGTGCCTGTTCAGGACTGGCTTGGGCTCGGGGCATCTGCCAGAATAAACACCCCTTCCACAACAACGGGTAATTGGAAATGGAGAATCAGACCCGGAGCACTCACGGATGATCTGGCAAAAGAAATAGTCAGGTTTACGGAAATTTATGGCAGGCTATAGCCGGCAGTTAAGTAACAGATCAAATTATTGCTTATATACTTTATAATCACTTATTTCTTTTTAGTTATCTTAAAATGGAGGAGAAGAGACATGAAAAAGTTTTTAGCAGTTGTTTTGACACTTTTACTGGTATTCTCTTTTGCCGGATGCGGCGGAGGAGGACAAAAGGAGGGCGTAGAAGTATATTTCCTGAATTTCAAACCTGAAGTAGAATCTGTTTACGCATCTATCGCAGAAGATTATGCGGCAGAAACAGGCAATACACTGAAAGTTGTAACTGCAGCTTCCGGCACGTATGAGCAGACGCTCAAATCGGAAATAGCCAAGTCCGATGCGCCGGTGATATTCCAGCTGAACGGTCCGGTGGGATATCAATCCTGGAAGGATTACTGCATGGATCTTTCCGGCACGGAATTCTATAATATGCTTTCCGATAAGAGCATGGCAATCACCGAAGGAGATGGCGTATATGGCATTCCTTATGCGGTGGAAGGGTACGGGATTATCTATAATAAAGCGATTATGGATCAGTACTTTGCTTTAGATGGCTCTGTCGCGAAAAGCATGGATGAAATCAATAATTTCGCCAAATTGAAAGCAGTTGTTGAAGATATGACACTCCGAAAAGCAGCTTTGGGCATAGAGGGAGTTTTTGCATCCACCTCCATGGCCAGCGGAAACCAGTGGAGATGGCAGACACACCTTGCCAATATTCCTCTCTATTATGAGTTTAAAGACATGCAGGGCTATGACAATACCGTGCTGGCAGGTTTAGCCGCCTCCACCATCAATTTCACCTATAATCAGAATTTCAAAAATATTTTCGATCTCTATATCAACAATTCCTGCACTGCCAAGACTCTCATAGCAGCTAAGACTGTTGACGATTCCATGGCGGAGTTTGCGCTGGGCAAATGCGCGATGGTCCAGAACGGCAACTGGGGATGGGGGCAGATATCCGGCGTGCCTGGCAACACCGTGACCGAAGAGAATGTGATGTTCCTGCCGATTTATACAGGTGTAGCGGGTGAAGAAACACAGGGCCTTTGTGTGGGCACGGAAAACTATTTTGCCATCAACTCAAAAGCGACTGAAGAACAGCAGGCCGCCGCTCTGAACTTCCTTGAATGGCTGTTTGGCAGTGATACCGGAAAAGCCTATGTTACAGGTGAACTCGGCTTTATAGCACCATTCACCACATTCGGCGAGAACGAGAAGCCAACGGATCCTTTGGCCAAGAATGTGCTGGCATGGATCGATAAAGAAGGGGTCAAATCGGTCCCTTGGACTTTTGCAGCCTTCCCTTCTGAACAGTTCAAGAATGACTTCGGCAATGCGCTTCTGGAGTATGCGCAGGGCAGTCAGGACTGGAACTATGTGGTGAACGTAGTCAAAACTTCCTGGGCAAGCGAATATGCTGCTGCACATCAGAAATAGCTGAATGAGCTGAATAAAGGGGCGCCGGACAGGCGCCCCTGGTCATCAGGAGGGGATATTTATGCAGCGGGCTTTAAAAAAATACTTCCCGATATTTGTAATACCGACGGCCCTCGCTTTTGCCATTGCATTCGCCATTCCTTTTCTAGCGGGCATCGTGCTTTCTTTTACGGAGTTCAGAACGGTGGTGGATGCGCATTTTGTAGGCCTTACGAATTATTACAAAGCATTTTCCAATGAAGATTTTAAAAATGCTTTGATTTTTACTGCGAAATTCACCGTAGTATCTGTCATAACCATCAATCTTCTTGGGTTCACTTTTGCGTCGATCCTGACGAAGACACTGCGGGGCACTAATGGCTTCAGAACAGTACTTTTCATGCCGAATCTAATTGGGGGTATCGTTCTCGGATACATCTGGCAAATGATACTGAATAGTATCTTGTATTACTTCCAGTTGACGATCTATGCGGATGCCAAGTATGGATTCTGGGGGCTTGTTCTGCTGATGACCTGGCAGCTGACCGGATACATGATGATCATCTATATAGCGGCCATACAGAATATTCCGTTAGAGTTGATCGAAGCCGCAAAGGTGGATGGCGCTTCGAAGGTCGATATCCTAAGGCATGTAACCATACCGATGGTAATGCCGGCTTTTACCATATGTATATTTCTCACGCTGACCAATTCATTTAAGCTGTTCGACCAGAATCTGGCACTCACGGCTGGCGCCCCTTCCAATAAGACGACAATGCTTGCGCTGGATATTTACGATACATTTTACGGACGGGTAGGTTGGGAAGGTGTCGGTCAGGCCAAAGCGGTTATTTTCTTTATTCTGGTTGCGGTGATCGCTTTTGTACAGCTCCGGATCACCAGGGGAAGAGAGGTGGAGAACTGATGAAGACTTCAAAGATGTTTTATATCATGCTGGCGGTTTCCACAGCGTATCTGGCTCCGGTGGCTATCGTATTTTATAATTCGTTCAAGAGCAAGCTGTATATCAGCAGCGAGCCTTTCAATCTTCCTGCCAAGGGAACCTCTGTGGGCTTTGATAATTATATCGAAGGCGTCCAGAAAATCGAATTTTTCAAAGCGTTCGGCTACTCTTTATTTATCACCGTGTTTTCTGTGGCGGCCATCGTTCTTTTCACAGCTATGACCGCATGGTTTATCACAAGGATGAAAACCAAAGTCAGCAAGTTATTATATTATTCTTTTGTTTTTTCAATGATTGTACCGTTTCAAATGGTCATGTTTACAATGTCGAAGATGGCCAATATATTGCATCTGGATAATCCGGTGGGTATCATACTCATCTATCTCGGCTTCGGCGCCGGACTTTCCGTGTTCCTCTTTTCCGGCTTTGTCAAAAGCATACCCATCGATATCGAGGAAGCGGCGATGATCGATGGATGCAGCCCGATCCAGACATTTTTCCTGGTGGTCTTGCCGATCCTGAAGCCGATCGCCATCACTGTAGCCATCCTGAACACCATGTGGATATGGAACGATTACCTGCTGCCTTATCTGGTTATTGGCACGGAGTACAAAACCATTCCGATTGCTATCCAGTACCTGAGAGGCGGGTATGGCGCAGTTGATATGGGCCACATGATGGCTATGCTGGTACTGGCGATCATTCCGATCATCATATTCTATCTGACTTGCCAGAAATATATTATCAAAGGTGTAGTGGCCGGGGCTGTTAAAGGTTAGCGCCGGCGCAGATGCTTTTCCACAAGGTCCATGAAAGTCTCCATGTACTCCTTGTTGGGAAAGATCGCTCTGGCGTTTTGTTTATTGCCTCCGCCCTTACCGTTATAAATCGATGCATTTTCTTTGACCAGCTTGCCGCAATCAACGGTTATCCCGTCTGAAAATAGCAACACTGTTTTTTCCTCTGGCGCGGCGATCATCAGCAGTTTTTTGATTTGTTCTGTCAAGGGCCTCCCGATATTCAGCAGATCGTCGATGGGAAGATCATCGTATTCCTTTGAAATGATTTCGTCGTTTTGGTTCGCAGCCCCGAGGTCGGATTCGATGTCGGCAATTCTTGCCTTGATAACGGATTGTTTCAGTATATAAAGCGAATCTCGTATTTTTTTATTTTTAGCTTCAGCGGCTGCTATTTTTTCGGGGAGGTCGTCTATGCCTGCAGAATATCGGTTACCGATGCTTGTGAGCACTTCATGGCTTCTGTCGAAAAGGGACAGAGCGCGTGCACCTGCTTCAAAGTAGATGCGAAACATCCCTTTGTAGTTTTCCACCTTCAGGATCTTGATCAGTCCCACCTGGCCTGATGTTTTTGGATGAGTGCCGCAGCAGGCCACGCAATCTGCCGGATCATTGATATCACCAACACATACAATTGAAATTTCTTCGTCAACAGCAAGAGCTTTTCTAAGCGGAAGCCCGGCTGCTTCCCTCCTGTTTTCGTACCGACGAATCGTAACCGGCTCATCAGCCCAGATGATCTGATTCGCCAGTTTTTCTACCTCCATAGCGATTGACCAGTCAATTTTATCGGGTTTTGGGTTCATTCCGGAAGGCTCATCCTCCAGGTTCATATCGATCGTCATATAGTGCTCCCCCATATGGAAACCCCGATTTACTGCTCCGCATTCCCTGTAAAAAACGCCGGAAAGTATATGTTCACCGCAATGTCGCTGCATATTATCGAAACGGCGCTCCCAATCGATGGTTAGGGTTACTGTCTCCCCGGCTTGGGGAAGAACGGCGGAGTTATCCACAGCTACTTTATGGACCACGTTGCCATCCTTCTCCTGAACTTCAGTAACAATCAAGTCATTTATTGTTCCGATATCACAGGATTGGCCTCCTCCTTCCGGAAAAAATATCGTTTGATCCAGAACGATGATACCGCTTTCGCAATCAGATAGGATCACTTCGGCCTGTGTTTTTTTCAAGGTTACGTCTTCCTGAAATAGCTTTTTCGTGGTCATCTTAATACTCCCGTCATCAAGTTAGCAGTGCCTAAATAATTCAAAATAATTATAGCACAAAAGTTTAGAATGTTATATAATAACCAATATAGTACAAGTTTGCTATAATAAATCGTTTTCTTTGTGGTAGAGATATCCATCCGGAATGGTTACATTTAACTGAGGTAAGCCTGTGGATAACCCCTTTGGAAGTTAATAACAAAACACCGAAAAACGTTTAAAATTAAGCACTTGAACAAAAAAATTTTTTCCACAGGCACCTTTGGATAAAATTGTATACAATCTCAAACACCATGTGGATAAATGCCGCCAACCCCTAATTTGAAGGCTTTTAGGGGTGTTGAAAATTCCCTTCGGGCATAAATAGGCGGTTTACATAAAATTCAGAAATGTAGGAAAACCCGGGCATTGGATAAGACAGCCAAAGGGGCCTTCTATATAGATACTTTGAGCATTATTGTATGGAATAAGGAGAAAAACAATGCTGAAGGAGAAAAGTGTATACAGGGAAGAACTCCCTGTAAATGTTCTTGTGACCAATATTCTGGATTATCCGATCCATTTCCACAATGACCTGGAAGTGGTTTACATGCTGGGCGGAACGATCAGCATGAAAAACGGGTATTATACCTACATACTGAAACAGGGTGACATATTTATTTTGAATCCGCGTGAAATACACAGTTTCGAAAGCACCGGCGAAAAAAACATGGTCATGATGCTGCAGCTGGACACATCTTACTTCTCCAACTATTATGAAAGCCTGAAAAACAGTTTTTTCGTAACCGATATGGAAGATGATTCCGACGAAAGTCTGGAGGTCCTGCGCAATATCCTTGCGAAGATCATGATGGAAGTATTGCAAAAGGGTTACGGTTATGAAGCAAAGGTCATTGAATCTGCCCACAATCTGCTCACTTGCCTTTTTTCCGACTTTCAGTATTATCTCATGGAAGACGGCAAATTTGTAAACGGATCCAAGAATAAGGGGAACAAGATCCTGGCGGGAAGGCTGAGCCGCATTACGGATTATATGTATGACAACTATGCGAGAAAACTAACCCTCAATGAAATTGCGGACCGGGAACATCTTTCTATTTATTATCTTTCTCATGTCATCAAGGAAGCGACCGGGCTATCGTTTCAGGAGCTTCTGAGCTTTATACGGGTTGAACAATCAGAGAAACTGTTGCTGGGGACGAATAAGAAGATCGGCGCCATTGCAGATGAAACCGGTTTTTCTGCTGTGCGATATTATATCAAGCACTTTGAGACTTGGTTTGGCGTGCATCCTTTGGAATACAGAAGGAAATATACCGGCAAAGTTGCAAGCAGGGAAATTGTAGCCAAGTATGAAAGATCGGCTCCGTCAGAAATCGAAGCAGCCATTCGCAGGCAGGTCAAAGGAGTCTACAACAATTACCTGGCCGGCAAGAGGGCAAAGCCGGTCATAGTGGATATCGATATTGTCGAAGCCCTGGGAGAGAACTCGGTACCGAAGGGATTTCCGGAAGATTTCCTGGAATCGGATGTCATGAAACCCGCCGCGCGTCCGTACAATCTGCTTAAGTCCCTGAAAGAACGGATTTTGGCAGCAGGAGAAAACTATATCGTTTCAACGGCAGCCAAGAACCCAAACGAAATCAACTCCATCAGTATATTGGTATATAATATCAATAAAGACCTGAAAAAGACATTATTGACTGCCACCGCAAAGGAAAATGCATTTGAAGCCATCAAGGCTTACGAAGAAGAACAGGAAGTCCTGATCCGATGCAGCGGGCTTAATGGAGAATACAAAGTCAGCCGTTATAAAATGAACAGAGAATCGGCCATCACCGCTTATGAGGAGAGCCTTAAGACAGAAGGGCTTGCATCAAAACGACGCTCGATCATCAACAATTGGAGTACGTTGCCCGGCATCGAATTCGGTAAAACTGCTGTTACAGATACGTTAAGCCTCAGAAGTACATTAAAAGGATTGTCTGCAGAGCTGATTCTGGTAGATAAGCAAAATAGTTAAAATTTGGGAACAACGTTATAATTGCCAAATTATTCTGTCAGAAGTAGAATCAACATATGAGAACAATTTAACAAAGCCAGAAGATGAAGTAGTATTCAGATCGACTTTAAAAGAGTGGAGGAATGATTATGAAGTTACTGATTATCGGAGCTGGTGGTGTTGGCACTTCTGCAGCCATGATCATAAAAAGGGCGAAAGAGCAAGGAGACTGGGCGGAAAAAGTAGTTATTTCAGACTATAACTATGAGAGAGCCCAGGAAGTTGCAAACCATATTTGCGGAGGCGGCAAATTCATACCGGAAAAAATTGACGCAAAAGATCCGAAAAGCATTACGGAAGTGATCCAAAAACATGGGATAACCTGGGTAATGAATGCGGTTGAGCCTGTTTTCAATGTCACGATCTTCGACACCTGCCTGGAAAACAAGGTGGGTTATCTGGATTGCGCCATGACGCTGTCCGAACCGGATACTGAAAAACCTTTTGAAAAACCATATGTGAAACTGGGGGATTATCAGTTTGCCAGACAAGAGGAATGGGAAAAAGCCGGATGCATGGCTATCGTGGGGTCCGGTGTCGAACCCGGCATGGCAGATGTATTTGCCAGATTTGCAGACAAGCATCTGTTTGATACCATCGACGAGATCAATGTAAGGGATGGGGACAATTATTCCGGAAGTGATAGTGATTTCGGATTTTCCGTATGGACAACCATTGAGGAATGCCTCAACGCTCCGGTGATCTGGGAGAAAGGAAAAGGCTGGTTCTGCACCGAAAACTTTTCCGAACCTGAAATATTCAACTTCCCGGGAGGCATCGGCCCGGTTGAAGTGGTCAATATCGAACATGAAGAGGTCATGCTGGTCCCAAGAGTCATCGACTGCAACAGAGTCACTTTTAAGTACGGCGTGCCGCGTGATTTCAGACAACTGCTCCTAAACCTTAGAAGAGTTGGAATGGATGATAAGACCCGAAAAATCAAAATAGGGGACAAAGAAATCACGCCAAGGGATTTTCTGGTAAAAGTGGTGCCTTCCCCGGTCGAATCCACAATGAAGATGGAGGGAAGAGGCTGCGCCGGCGCCTGGATAACAGGAACCAAGGACGGCATGAGAAGGTCGGTATATCTCTATCAGGTGGCTGATTGTCAGGAATGCATCAAGAAGTTCACAACCAACTCGGTTGTCGCCCAGACGGCAGTTGCTCCGGTCATCATGATGGAGCTTGCGGCAAAAGGGATTTGGGATATGAAGGGTGTTCACGGACCGGAAAGTTTCGATCCGGATCCTTTTGTAGAGAGACTGGCAAAATATGAATTCCCGGCAGCCATCAGGGAGATGGATTCGGAATATGCAGATGCCATGAACGCAAAGAAATTTATTGAACTGATAGAAGACTAACATAGTGATCAAATGATCTTTCAAATAGCAAATAATCGAAGAGGCCGCATATTGCAGCCTCTTTTGTTATATTCCTGTTAACATATCGAAAATTTGCTTGTTGATTTTTTTCACCGGGGCTCCCGTTAGATTTGAACAGACGGTTATAGAAAGCTCAAGCGCGGGGCAGACCCAAAAGCTGGCTCTGAAACCATCGTCGGTGCCCTCATGCCCATACAGAGTGTATCCGTTTTGTTTCCTGATGAACCAGGAAAGACCGATCTGCTCGCCGTTATTGGGTACTATTGCCAGGGGCTCCCAAGGATCATAGGATCCCAGCGCTTCTCTGATGACAGGCGACCTGCCGATCCACGCCGACCCCCATTTTTTGATGTCCTCCAGATTTGTGGTCAATGTGGAACTCGGGCCGTGGGCCCGGTTATACGGGAAATATTTTTCAAGGACGATATGTTTATCCGGATCCTTTGAATGAGGCATCGCAACCCCTGCTGCTGCGAGAGACGAAAGGCTCAGGCTCCTGTCCGGGCTGCGCTCAAAAGTCAGCAATGTGGAATGATCCATCTGAAGGGGAACCAGGAAGTTTTGCCTGACATATTCCTCAAAATTGATCCCGCTGACCTCCGCCACCAGAACGCCCAGAAGTTCGTAAGCCATATTGCTGTATCGAAAACCGCCTTCGCCGGGCTTCCAGAGCAGGCCACTATCCGTGACTTCCGGAGACATGCAATATCTCTTTAACGCACCTTCGTCGGTTTCAGGGCTGTCCCACCTATAATCCTTCACATCGTCAAGACCCGAAGTATGGCTCAGCAGATGCAGAATGGTAATTTCTTTATAAGTATTTCCGGTAGCTCTGTTAGTTGAAACAGAAAACCAGGGCAAGAAGGACACAAGCTTGTCGTCCAGCCCTAATTTGCCCTCTGAAACCAGCTTGAGAACCGAAATGCCTGTAAAAAGCTTTGTGACCGACCCCATGTGGAAATAGTGGCTGCCGGATAGGGGCAGCTTTTCAGGATAATTCGAATAACCAAAGGCGCCGGTATAATCGAATCCATCCCCGCCTCTGATACCGGCAGAAAGACCCGGAAGATCGTAATAATAAAGGGCTTCCTCCAGAAAATGATTCAGTTGGTCAACGGCATTTTTTTGTGTACTCATAGCAGACCGATGTTATCGTCGTCAAAAAATTCTTCTCTCAGATCATTCTCCGATGAGGACTCATTATTATCACCGGCCATGAATTTGACATAGTCAGACATAACACTAGCGCAGGTCAGTGCGCATAGCGCTCCGGCTGCCACCGCAGCCTTGCTTTTATTTTCTTTCGATACCGCAAGTCCGGCCAGCATACCGAAAGACATGGCGCATACCTTGATCACGCCGATATCCCAGCAATCCATGGTTTTCACATATTCATTGGACTTCTTGATTAAGTTTTTCATGTAAATACTCCTTTCCGTCATGCTGCAATATATTAATTATGCATCATAAGATAAATACGAGAAGATTTCTTCCAAATATAGGGTATTATAACATATATCAATATCAACTTGAAACCATGATGAAAAAATTGCATAATTAACGCATATAACGGGCAGTATTCCAGTGAAACAAACGGAGGTATTTTTTTGCAGAAGAAAGCGCTGAATGAAAGCTATAAAATTTTTCTTGAAAGAATGACTGAAAAAACATTTTTAAAAAGGATTAAAATGACTAAAAAGTCTATGATCGCTTTGCTGTCAATGGATGATTGGAAGAGCAATCTTGCCGAGCTTCTGGTGGCAGACTCTTTCAGTTGCGCCAATGTTTTGCAGATTTCAAGAAAAACCTTGAACATGGTCAGCCCGGAACCTGAAGACGGCTGGCTTGAAAACATATACTATCACATCATAGGATTGCTTTTCCCGCATAGAGCGTCTTCGGAACCCGTTGAATTAAAAGGAGATTATGAAGTCGGCGGCCTTATGCTTCTTCATATAATAAGGACGATATATAAGCTGCGAAAGGGAGACAAATCTTTCGACATCGAAAAAGATCTCAGAGTGCTCAAGGATGAGGAAATATCGGGGTTGGGTGGCGAAGCAGAATATCGGAAGCTCAAGGCTATGCTGAAAAACTACTATATACATGAATTCATGCTGATCGGCACCGAGATAACACCTTTTAACACTCTCAGCCATATTGCCGGTGTCCATTACATCGCGATGCATGTGGCGACGCAACTGGCTTCCGCAAATGCTCCTGTGGACCTGTCTCTTGTTTCAGGCGCGGCTATATCCCATGACCTCGGGAAATACGGCTGCAAACCGGAAGAAGCAGACAGGACGCCATACCTGCATTATTATTATACAGACCAGTGCATGAGAAGCTTCGGCATGCCGATCATTGCACATATAGCGGCCAATCATTCCACTTGGGACCTCGAACTGGAGAATCTCTCCGTGGAGTCGCTCATTTTGATTTACGCAGATTTCAGGGTCAAAAGCATCAGAGACGCCCAGGGGAATGAATTTACATTCTTCTATACATTAAAAGATGCTTTTCAGGTCATTCTTGACAAACTGGATAATGTAGATGATGCAAAAAGAGAAAGGTATATCAAAGTATATTCGAAGCTCAAGGATTTTGAGGAATATATGGAATCTTTGGGGGTCAACACAGAGCTTGACTCAGAAAAGCCGGAACGGCCGGCATTGAAGGATCCGGCCTTATTGAATCCTGAAGAAGTAATAGACACATTAAAACATCTGGCTATTGAGCATAACATCAACCTGATGAGTAAGTTCAACAACGAGACCTTGTTCGGCAATCTTGTGGAAGCGGCAAGAAGTGAGAAGCAGTGGAAAAACATACGGGCTTATGTCAGCATCTTTGAGGAATATTCGACCTATATGACCCAGAAGCAGAAGCTTATGGTTCTTCATTTTCTTTATGAACTGCTCATGCATCGCGAGGGAGACATCAGAAGACAGGCAGCGTATGTTATGGGCGCCATGATCGCGGGCTACGATGAAGAATACCGAAAAGAACTACCGGCAGGCGCGTGGATCAGAAGTGATGATATTACGGGCCTTGAGCTTTGGGATCTGTATCTGAAAGAGATCATATTCCCGGATTACAAGATAACCGATCAGCACAGGAGATGGATCGGGTACGCTCTCAGAAGTGTAATCAACTCTATTCTGAAGCAAAGCAGAAATGGAGAATTAATTAAATATATCAATATTCTGCTGAGATACTATGACGAAGCTGAAATCAATGACGGATCGGCATTTGTGCTGCTTGATTCCATATTATTTATTCCTTTCGAAATCTGCAGTTTAGAAGATAAAAAGAAGATTATGGAATTCGCCGCAAAGGTATCTGCCCGAAAGGTTACCGAAATCAAGATTTCGGCACTGCGCGCCGCTAAATATGCTGTCGAAGCAGACAATGATCCGCATCTTGTCAGGTATGCGGAGAAAATTATTAGAAATTGCAAAAGCCTTAACGGAATCAGTGCGGTTTATCTGAAATACAAAATTCTGGAAGCCTCCTGCGATCGAACACCGGAGGCCGAACTATACAGGAAAACCCTGTATACCAGGGAAAACGGTATATCAGACATCTTCCTTGAAAACCTGAAGACTGACACGGCCTGGGTCATTAAAGCCGTAAACATCGAGCTCCTGCTGGACAGGCTTGAGCAGGGCATGGAAGAAGAGCTGCTGCATATCACCACGCATCTTTCCAATCTGCTGAAGGTCAGCGAAAGGGTTACCGTCCGGCATAGCGCCGGCAGAGCGCTATTATCCGTGATAAAACTTCTTCCGCTTGATCAGCGGAATGAAGTGGTTATCGAACTCACCAGGGGGCTGGAAATCGGCGAGTATCAATTCTCAAAATATATTCCCGAATATCTAGGGGAGCTCAGTCTGTTCCTGCATCCCAACGAACTGAATGAATTCATCAGCGAGCTGGAAAAACAGACTGAAAGCACAAATGACAGGATCAGTTCTGTTGCGCTCGATACTGTGGGCGTGGTGGTAAGAAAATACGCGGATTATAAGACGCGATTTATTGAAAAAGACCAGGCTTATCAGGACCGGCTGGAGCGGCTGCTGGGGATTCTGCTGAGGGGGCTGGGAAACTATCATCAGGTTGTATGGCAGGAATCCTTTGAAGTGATCGGCCAGCACATTTTTGGCGATAAAGAACTTCCTCTGGAAGAAAAATGCAGGATATTTAAGCTGATTTACAAGAAAATGCTGACGCTGCTGGCGGATCAGCAGGAAACAGAACTGGCATTTTTCAACAATTCAGCCTCCCTGAACAATATATATAGATTTATTAAGGACTATAACTTCAAGCACGGTGCGTTCGCCATTGAGACTATGAAAAAAGCGGCCTTTTTCCCGGGCACCTTTGATCCGTTCTCGCTGAGCCATAAAGGTATTGTCGAGGAGATCAGGAAACACGGGTTTGAAGTTTACCTTGCGCTGGATGAGTTTTCATGGTCGAAAAAAACGCAACCTAGAATGATCAGACGGAAAATCATAACCATGTCCGTTGCAAATGAGGGGAACGTCTTCGTTTTTCCAGACAGTATACCGGTCAATCTATCCAATGAAAGAGATCTGAAGCGGCTTAGGGAACTGCTGGACTACAAAGAACTGTATGTTGTTGTGGGCAGCGATGTGATTGTGAATGCCTCCTCATACAAGGCGGAACTAACTGAAAATTCGATCCACACTTTCAACCATGTAGTTTTCAAGCGGGAAAGCGTTGCGGAAGGGACTTGTCCGGAGGGACGACTGAACGAAGCCTATAAGAATATTAAAGGGAAAGTGCTGGAACTGAAACTCCCGCTGTATCTGGAAGATATCAGCTCCACCAGGATCAGAGAAAATATTGACATGAACCGTGACATTTCAAATCTGATCGATCCGATCGCGCAGAATTATATTTATGATAACAGCCTTTATCTTCGCGAACCTCAATATAAGATCATCATGCAGACAAAAGATATTTCGATTGAGGAAGATACCGGCGCAAATAAGACTTTGCTGAAGGAAATCGAGGATACGGTCCTTCATCGCGATCCTGCGTCCAACAAATTCAGGGATTACATGAACCGGATCTCCACCAATATTGTTCTGATCAGAGACGGCCACAAAGGGAACACCATTGTCGCCTTATGCGCTTATAATAAAATTGACACCAAGGATCTATATGCAGAATTCAAGGATCTTGGTACGGCTACCTATATCCGCGAAAACGCTTCCGGAAAAATCGCGGTCATCGGAGGGATTTATGTTTCGGAAACATCGGAACTCCGTGATCTGCCTCAACTGATCCTGGCGGAGGCGCTATCGACCTGCCTTCGTGACGAATTCACTTATGCGGTTTTCCATAAGAGGCAGAGCGGAGACATTCAGAAAAAAGTCATCGAGGTACTGGAGCAGCAGGGCTTTTTCAAGATTCCTTCAAAGGATGGGACCGACATCTACTCGGTGGACATGAAATTCCCGCTGGCCCTTCTTCAGAATATGGAAACAACTATAAAAGATCCGCTCAACAGTAACCAAAGGGTGCTGGATGCACTGGAAAAAGCCTATAAAAATCTGCAGAGATCCTTGACACAACTTTATCCCGGCAATCTGGTGATTTCATATAATGCCGGGGTCATGCACCATAAGCTTGTGAAGATGATCACCGCGGAAAACCAGGTCACCTGCGAGCAGAAAGCGGTGAGAGAACTGGGACCTTATATGTGCGTGCCTTTCGGAAAGATCCTTCGGGGCAAAGCCGTTCCGAATACGGTTACCAAGACTTTGCATACAGACAAGATTTTTGATCCTGAGATCAAAACTTCTGTGATTGGTCCATACCCGTATTATTCACCTTTGATCAACCAGGTCAGAACGATCAAATCTTTTGATCGGGGGGTCATATTGGTGGATGATATTCTGCACAAAGGGTATCGGATCAAAGAACTGAATCCGATGCTGGAAGCTGAAAATATTTATGTCAGAAAAATTATTGTCGGCATTCTGTCAGGTCGAGGCAAGGACCTGATGACGATTCAGAAAAGAAGAGTCGGCAGCCCTTACTTTATACCGAATATGAGGGCATGGTTCGTCGAATCTTCTCTTTATCCGTTTATCGGCGGAGATAGCGTAAAAAGAAATCCGGTGGAGAATGCCAGCGTCATTCCTTCCATCAACCTGATTTTGCCTTATGTGGCTCCCGGATTCCTGCAGGGGGCGCCGAGAGAAGCGATCTACGATTTTTCGCTGACCTGCCTTCAGAATGCGGCAGATATATTAAAAGTGCTGGAAGAAGAATATCAGGAAAGCTTTGAAAAAACACTGACATTGAAAAGGCTTAGCGAGGCAGTTATATTTCCGAGATCGCCGGATAACGGCGAATGCATGCAATACGATCTGAATGTGGCGCCTTCGGTCTATGTACTGAACGATATCGAAAAACTGAAGAGACTGAGGGGAAGCATCATTGGATAGAAGGAGCATTCGCGGAAAAGAGGTGACCTTATGCACACTATCACAGAATTAGCAGGAGCGGATAGCCGATTCAAGTGGAACCCTATACAAATAGAGGAGAAACAAAGAGTACATATTCTGGCAATGGGGGATGTGGGAAGCACTCTCCTGATCGGGCTTGCCTTGCTGGGAGGGCAGAAAATCACCAGTATAGGCATATGGGATATGGATGAAAAAGTCTCCCTGCGATTTGAACAGGAAATCAACCAGATCGCTTTCCCATTTGAATACGGAAAAGTCCCGCCCGTTGAAGTCATACCGGAGGATCGCCTTTTCGACTGCGATGTTTTTGTTTTCTGTGCGTCACGCGGTGTGCCGCCGGTGGGGGAAGAGGTATCGGACGTGAGGATGGCACAATTCGCCGGGAACAGGCCTATTGTCGAAAAATATGCGGAACTGGCGCTTGGCAAAGGGTTTAGAGGGCTTTTCGCCATCGTATCGGATCCAGTGGAACCTTTATGCAAGGCAGCATTATTTAAGGGATTGGCTCCGGAACAAATCCAGGGGTATGGGCTTGGTGTTATGAACAGCAGAGCCGCCTATTTTGCTAAACAGGATAAAAAATTCGCCGAATTCCTCACGGACGGAAGGGCTTTCGGCCCACACGGTACCGGATTGGTGATTGCTAACAGTATAGTGAAATATGACGACGAGATTTCAAGAGAACTGACTGCTTTAGCGGCGGAAGCAAATCTCCGAGCCAGAGAAATCGGTTACAAACCTTATATTGCACCGGCTTTGTCATCGGGCGCGATATCTCTGCTTCTTACCATCAGCGGGGACTGGCATTATAGCTCGGTGTATTTAGGAACCGGAAAACGAGGGGCGTTCATGGGTGTTAAGAATAGAATGGGCCCCAAGGGGATTATAATTGAAGATGTTCCTTTGCCTGATCTCTTATTCGAAAGAATTAAAGCATCTTATGATGAACTTTGCCGAATAATATAGTCATGCACCAGGCTATACATTCTTCAGTTCTACGACGAGCAATTAGAGCGCAAAGACAGCCGAAATGGGGTGATAACGATGGAGAAAGAGCTGGTATTGATAGAACCGCTTTGCAGAGAGAGGAGTAAAACGGAACGTCTTGAATCCATTCTGAGAAACGGCCTGGCCGGACATGATTACGAACTGGTTACCACTTCCGAGGAGTTTTTCGCAACTGATTTTAAGAATAAAAGATTGATTTTTGCAGTATCACTGGGCGAATCGGGTATCAATCTGGAGCATTACAGTATACTAAAGAAGATCCGACTGGACAGGGAATGTTTTGACGGTTGCGTCGGCGCAGTCATAGTGGATGGCAACAGTGAGTTGTTTACCAAAGATGTTGCCAGGCATCTGGTTTTCAGCGCAAACATGTCGGGATGCACTTTTATTGGTAAACCATTAGTAGAAGGGACAAAATCTCTTGCTAATTTCAGTGTGATCGCGAATATTCGCGGCATCAACAATATAGATGCATATATGCAGCAGGGGCAAGATCTGATCGAAAGGGTGATCAGGTTCGAAAACATCAAAAAGGAGAAGCCAAAGCTGCTGATGCTCCATGCGGGAAATTGCGAGACATCCAACAGCCTGATGCTGTGGGCCATGGTGAAAAAACGGCTTTCGGGCTCGGATATCCAAATCCAGGAGATTTCTCTGAAAAACGGACAGATGGTTGATTGCAGAGGATGCCCATATAATACATGCCTGCACTTTGGTGAGAAAAGCTCTTGCTTCTATGGAGGCATAATTGTTGAAAAGGTTTATCCGGCGGTCATCGATTGTGATGCCCTGATCATGATCTGCTCAAACTATAATGACGCGGTCAGCGCGAATATCGCAGCTTTTATCAATAGGCTGACGGCTCCTTTCAGAACGCATGATTTCAGCGCTAAGAAACTTTTTGCAATAATAGTTTCGGGCTATAGCGGAGGAGATATTCTAGCCGAGCAGCTGATAAGTGGCATTAACATGAATAAAAGCTTCGTTTTACCGGAGAGGTTCGCATTGCTTGAAACGGCAAACAACCCTCTCAGTATTGGCAACTTAAATGGCATCGAAGAGCGGGCTGAAATTTTTGCCAACAATATTATTAATCAGCTTCAGGCATAGAAAAAGCAGGATAACGCACGGGAAAGAAAGCGAGGGCATGAAATGAAATACAGGACATTCAGAAAAACAGGACAAGAAATCTCCCTGCTTGGCTTTGGGACGATGAGAATGCCGGTTATGGCCGATGGTAATCTGGATGAAGCATCTTCCGTCAAAATGATTAGAAAGGCGATCGATCTTGGGATCAATTATATTGATACAGCCTATTTATATCATCGCAGCTGCAGCGAAGCCGCTGTTGGCAAAGCGCTTAAGAACGGGTACCGTGAAAAAGTGATTTTAGCGGATAAAATGCCGATTATTTTAGCAAAGGAAAAGGACGACGTAAAAGCATTGTTTGAAAACCAGTTCAGACGTCTGGATGTGGATGTGATCGATTTTTACCTGCTTCATAATGTAAATGCTTACTCATGGAAAACTGCCCAGAAGCTTGATATGCTGCCGTTTCTTGAAAGGCAGCGCGACAAAGGCAGGATCAGGCAGATAGGCTTTTCCTTCCATGACAACCTTGACCTTTTCAAAGAGGTAATCGATGCATATCCATGGGATTTCTGCCAGATACAGCTGAATTATATGGATGTAAAGCACCAGGCAGGGGTGGAAGGCTTGAAATATGCTGCATCCAAGGGGATACAGGTTATCATCATGGAGCCGCTCAAGGGAGGGAAACTTACAGATATTTTGCCGCCTTCGGTAGCCGCTTTATGGGAGCAGGCTCCAATTAAACGAACTCCGGCGGAGTGGGCTTTCCGCTGGATCTGTGATTTTCCTGAAGTTCTGACGGTCCTGTCCGGAATGCACAATATGGAGCAGCTTATTGAAAATGTAAGAATTGCAGACAGTTGCGAGGCAAACAGCCTTACTGAAACAGAAAAGACTATAATCGAGCAAGTTGCCAATGAATACAACCGTCTCATAAAATATTCTTGTACCGCCTGTGGGTACTGTATGCCATGCACTGTGAAGCTCAATATTCCTTTGATAATCGATTTCCTTAATCAATGGAACCTATACGGAGGAAATGAAAAAATAAAGAAAGACTATCGGATGTGGGTGGGCGAAAAGCGCAGAGCATCCACCTGTATTGAGTGCGGCGCATGCGAAGAGCACTGCCCGCAGAAATTGCCGATCATGCAAATCATGAAGGAAGCGGCGGAACTTTTTGACTGATTGGTTTGACTATTTCGCGGCTTTACCAGTAAGATGCTCAATATCGATTGCAACCACAAGGAACTTACCACGGCATTCTTCGATATATTCTTTCCCGCTCTCGATATAGTCCGGAGAGTATTTTTCCAAAATCAGCATGGTCGCATTGTCAAACTCGTCTCCTTCTGCCAGGATCCTGGCCTTGCCGAAGGCAATGGCACTGGCAAACTTCGTGTTGAAGTCTGAAGGTTTGACATCATCCTTTTCTACTACGCAAAAGGATACTTTGGGATTTCTGGAAATTGCGGCGAGTTTATGGCCTTCTGAATTCGAACAATGGAAGTATATTTTGCCACCGTTGTAAACGTAACTTAAAGGCACCGCATAAGGGTAGTCATTATCGCCGTCTACAGCAAGAATTCCATGTGTCTGGGAAGACAGAATGGACAAAGTTTCTTCCGGAGTGACACCTTTATCTTTCCTTCTCATTTCTCTGAACATATTGCACCTCCATTCAATTTAAAAAACAAATCACTAATTGGAAGAACAGCGTATGAGGGTTTATTCCTGGTAAAAGTCAATAAAGTCCAGGAAGTCATCGATCTCGTCCTGTATGAATTCATATAGGACGGGCTCTTTAAATTCAAATCTGCCGGATAGCATGACGCGACTGCCTAACGCGCTGATGGATAAGTCTTTTTCCATGGCTTTGATATGATCCAGCACGTAGGAACTCAGCAGCAGCTGACCGTAATCGGAAATGAAATAGCAGCCGAACACGTCATCGTGAAGTCTGTAAACAGCTGATTTCACATGCTCGTTATTTTTATTATAGACCATATAGAGCCGGCCTTTTTCATATGGAGTCATAAAACCGGACAGCGCAAGTTGTGGTAGAGCTTCCGCGGTTTCATCGGGGGAGGTCCTCATGTCATAGCAGGTGACAAATTCCACCCGGCTCAGCATCATCGCTGCTTCAAAAGGACTCACAGAAAACATTTTATGCCGTTTAAATTCAGTGATCAGGCAGTTTTCACAAGAAAGTTCCGATACGATCACAAAATATTTATCGTCGGCTTCGACCAAGGAATCACACATATAGCTGCCGTTGATCCACTCAATCGAATTTTTACATAATGTCGCAAGGGGCAGATCCGGATACAAGTCCAGCTTGAATGGAGCTTTCAGAGCGCCACCGTCCGCTGCACCGTCCATACCCGGCGTAAAGCAAAGAAAAGCTGCGGGTAAATAGTCCCGGGCAAAAATTCTCATCAGAAAGTAGTTGATCGCTTCATTATTATTGGTAATGATGGCACACTCCTTGGAAAAAAGAATGCGCCTGCCGCTGTCGGACAACTGAATATCCGGGGTCAGTAAAAAAGCATATTCCTTGGCGTTTTCAATGGGAGGCACACCCAAAGCCTCGCTGGCTTTTGTATACTCCTGCACAAGAAATACAGCTTCCTCCTCCGTGAGCTCGACTTTCTGCCCGCCGAGACCGCCGATCAGCAGATCTTCAATACGGTTCAACTCCGCTGTATCGTTACCGATATGGGTCATATAGTTATCAAGGCCATATTCTTCTGCATCAAAATAAAAAAATTGATGCATATCTTCCGTATCGTCGCTGTCTTGTTTATGCCAGTGAATATATAACACCTCAACGCCCATCAGGCGAGTATCTGTTACAAAGGCTGAAACAAAGCGATATGATGAATGCAAAACCGAATCCAGCCCGCCTTTTATAATCTTGAAATCCTTAATTTTTTCGCTTGTCATACAAAAAAGTATACCTTAAAAATCAAGGATTGACAACTCTAAGAAATCATTGCATAATACACCATGGGAAACTAAATATGCCTTATCAAGAGCGGCTGAGGGAATAGGCCCTGCGAAGCCCGGCAACCTGTCGAATGCAATTCGTGCAAGCGACAAGGTGCTAAATCCTACAGAATCAGATTCTGAAAGATGAGGAGGATCATACAAAAAATCTTGCCTCTCCTATCGATGAAGAGGCTTATTTATTTTCTGTAAAAGATCAAATCACTGAGCCGTGATCAACGGGAAGATCAAAAGAAATGCAAAGGAGATTCAAATGAAGAAATTATTTACATCGGAGTCCGTGACCGAAGGGCATCCGGACAAAATGTGCGACCAGATTTCAGACGCGATCCTGGACGCCATCTTAAAAGAGGACAAGTATGGACGTGTTGCCGCAGAAACCACCACAACCACCGGTTATGCTATGGTTATGGGCGAAATCACTACATCATGCTATGTGGATATCCCAAAGATCGTAAGAGAAGTAATCTGTGATATCGGATATAACAATAGTGATTATGGATTTGACGGGAAAACATGCGCGGTATTGACAGCAATTGACGAACAGTCAGCGGATATCGCCATGGGAGTTGATCCGGGCGGCGCAGGAGACCAGGGCATCATGTTCGGATTCGCCTGCAATGAAACACCGGAACTGATGCCGATGCCGATCAGTCTTGCACATAAGCTGGCTATGAGGCTGACGTCTGTACGCAAGGACGGCACACTGGCATATCTGAGACCGGACGGTAAAACGCAGGTGACCGTTGAATATGACGGAGGCAAGGTGCTGAGAGTAGATACCGTCGTCATCTCCGCACAGCATGATCCGGAAGTGACGAAAGAGCAGCTGGTCCAGGATATTATCGAAAAGGTGATTAAGCACACAATCCCGGCAGAACTTCTCGACCAGGAAACTAAATATTTCGTAAATCCAACCGGACGCTTCGTTATAGGAGGGCCACACGGGGATTCCGGTCTGACCGGCCGAAAAATAATCGTAGACACATACGGCGGATATGCGCATCACGGCGGCGGCGCTTTTTCGGGGAAAGATCCTACGAAGGTAGACAGATCCGCTACCTATGCCGCAAGATATGTAGCGAAAAATATCGTAGCCGCCGGGCTGGCCGACAAAGTTGAAATACAGCTGGCCTATGCCATTGGTGTTGCCGAGCCTGTATCGATATTGGTGTACAGTTTCGGGACTGGAAAAATCGGCGACGATCAACTGGCCAAATTGGTCAGGAACAATTTCGATCTGACTCCAGCAGGGATCATTAACAACTTGAACCTACGCCAGCCGATTTACAGGCAAGTGGCTGCATACGGACATTTCGGCAGGACCGACATCGATCTCCCGTGGGAGAGGACGGACAAAGCCGAGCTGCTCAGAAAAGAAGCGTCGCTGTAAACAGCGGCGCTTTACCTTCTTAATGATCTAAATTTTGAACGCAGAGAAGCCTCTTTTTGTTGCTATTTTCGGCGTCAATGTATATAATATAATATTATTGTATTTGAGAGGTTATCTAAATGGGAGTAAAGGTTGCAAAATTTGGCGGAAGTTCAGTTGCTGACGGTATACAGTTAGCCAAGATCAAACAGATCATCAACCAGGACCCGGAGCGGCGCTATGTAGTAGTTTCTGCTCCCGGCAAACGATATGAGGGAGACAACAAAATCACAGATCTGCTGTATTTATGCAAAACGCATATAGAGCACAATCTGCCTTTTGATCAGGTATTTCAGGTGGTGTGTGACCGGTTTACAGCCATGGCTGTCGGGCTTGGCATCGATGTGGACTTATCCGAGCACTTCGACAAGATCCGTCGTAAACTGCTTGAAGGTTCTTCGGAAGATTATATAGTCAGCCGAGGCGAGTTTTTAAATGCTATCGTAACGGCGGCCTATCTGGGTTACGATTTTGTCGATGCTGCAGGACTGATTCTTTTTGACGAAAATGGAAAATTCTTGCCTGAAGAAACCAATGAGGCTCTGGCTGAAGAGCTGAGCAAACACGAGAAGGCTGTGATACCTGGTTTTTATGGGACCACACCGAATAAGAAAATTAAAATATTCCCGAGGGGTGGATCAGATATAACAGGTGCAATCGTTGCTCGGGCTGTGAAAGCGGACGTTTACGAAAACTGGACGGATGTATCCGGATTTCTGGTGGCAGATCCAAGGATCGTAAAATCGGAGCCTATTGCCAAACTCTCATATAAAGAATTGAGAGAACTTTCCTATATGGGCGCATCTGTGCTGCAGGAGGATGCGATTTTCCCGGCAAGGATCGCAAATATACCGATTAATATTAGGAATACCAACGACCCGGAGAACTCGGGCACCATGATAACAGAGACCGAAGAACGCGATCCAAACCGGATCATTACTGGCATAGCCGGCCGCAAAGACTTCACGGTACTGGCCATATACAAAGACCAGATGGCATCCGAAGTCGGATTTCTGAGAAAAGTGCTGTCTGTCTTTGAGGAATTCGGAATCTCCGTAGAACATTGCCCGACCGGCATTGATAATCTATCGGTGGTTGTGAACACAAAAGACGTAGGGGATAAAATCAATGACATTATCGATGCGATCAAAAATAGAGTAAAGCCTGATACAGTGGATGTATTCAACGAGATTGCTATGATTGCGACGGTGGGTTATGGCATGTCGATGCGTCCGGGCGTTTCGGCCAAACTGTTTACGGCATTGGCCGAGGCAGGCGTCAATATCAGAATGATCGACCAGGGCAGCAGTGAAATGAATATCATCATAGGCGTTGCCAACAAAGATTTCGAAAAGGCCATACGGGCCATCTACCATGCATTTATGGGATAATGATTTATCAGCTGAATAGAGTACTGAAATGTTATGTGGAGCGGAATTTCTGCTCCACATCTTCATTTCTTCACATTGATAGGGTATAATATGTTAGTTTATGTTTTTAATCTAAGGATTTAGGGGAGATGAAAAATGGATGGCACTGCTGCAAGTCGGATCGCAATTATCATTGTGCTTGTTCTTTTTTCTGCATATTTTAGCGCAACTGAAACTGCTTTTACGTCTGTCAATAAAATACGGATCAAGAATATGGTCAGCGAAGGCAATAAAAGGGCAAAACTTGTTCTGAGCCTGTCCAAAAATTTTGACAAGCTGCTCACTACGATCCTGATAGGGAATACTCTTGTAAACATCACGATGTCAGCGGTAGGTACGCTGCTTTTCGTTGATATTTATGGGGACTATGGCGCCACTGTTTCCACCATCGTAATCACCATCGTGGTTTTGGCTTTTGGAGAAGTAGGTCCGAAAAGCATGGCTAAAGAAATGCCCGAAAAAGCCAGCATGGCTCTTGCTCCTACAATAAGGTTTTTTATTTTCATGTTGACACCTATCACAGAGCTTTTCGGTTTGTTGAAAAAGCTGGTCAGCAGGATTTTCAACGTCAAGGATGAAAGGACTATCACGGAGGACGAGCTTCTGATCATGGTCGAAGAAGCACAGACCGAAGGCGGCATCGGGGAAGAACAAAGCGAACTGATTCAAAACGCCATCGAGTTCAATGAACTGGAAGCATACGACGTCCTGACGCCGAGGGTGGATGTCGTGGCGCTGGAGGTCGGAAGCACCAAAGAGGAAATCAACAAGATATTTCTCGAAACCGGATTTTCCAGACTGCCGGTTTATGAAGATAATCTGGATAAAGTAATCGGTGTACTGAACCAGAAAGACTTCCATAATTATCTGGCGCATACAGAGCGTCAGGTGCATGAGTTCGTCAAACCCGTCGTCTTTGTTTCCGGATCCATCCGAATAGCGGCTCTACTTAAAAAAATGCAGAAGATCAAAACACATATTGCCGTGGTGGTGGATGAATACGGTGGAACTGAAGGCATAGTCACTATGGAGGATATCATTGAAGAACTCGTAGGTGAAATATATGATGAGCATGATGAATTTGTAAACGCGGAAGTCAGCATCGAACCAATGCCTGATGGCAGTTACAGGGTACAGGGTATTGCAAATCTTGAAAAATTCCTGGATATCTTCAATGTAGAATCGGATTTGTCTGTAACCACAGTCAATGGGTGGGTCTGCAAGGAGATGAATGCCATTCCAAAAGTGGGAGACCACTTCGAAACAACCATAGAAGAACAGCATTTTATGGTCACTGTCACAAAGGCTGATGATAGAAAGGCGCTGGAAGTGATCGTTTCCGTCAAGGATCTCGCGGCGTTGGAAGAATAAAACTGATTAAAGAAGTCAAACCATGATTTGATTGTCATGGACAGATAAATGAGGAGAAACATATGGGCTTTATGGAGATGGTCTTTGGTGACCTGAATACGAAAGAAATTAAAAAACTGGAGCGAATCGCCGACCAGATCGAGGCGTTGGATCAGAGCATGCAGGCACTGTCGGATGAGGATTTGCAGGCAAAGACGGAGGAGTTTAAATCGCGTCTGGCAAAAGGCGAAACGTTAGACGACCTGCTGCCGGAAGCATTTGCAGTTTGCCGTGAGGCGGCATGGAGAGTACTGAAACTGAAGCATTTCAGAGTTCAACTGATTGGCGGCATCGTTCTTCATCAAGGGCGTATCGCCGAGATGAAAACCGGTGAAGGAAAGACACTTGTCGCTACACTGGCAGCTTACCTCAATGCGCTGGAAGGAAAAGGAGTACACGTAGTTACAGTGAATGATTATCTGGCTAAGCGTGACCGCGACTGGATGGGCCAGATCTATGAATTCCTGGGGCTAACTGTGGGGTGTGTGATCCATGCGATCAGCGGCCCGGAAAGAGTCGATGCGTACCGTGCTGATATCACCTATGGAACCAATAACGAGTTCGGATTCGATTACCTCAGAGACAACATGGTCCTCTATAGGGAAAACCTTATGCAGAGGGATCTGAACTTTGCAATTGTGGACGAAGTCGACTCCATCCTGATCGACGAAGCCAGGACTCCATTGATCATTTCCGGCCAGGGGACGAAATCAACAGATCTTTATCAGAAAGCCGACCGTTTTATCACGAATTTGAAGAACGAGATCGACTTTACACTGGATGAGAAGGAAAAGACTGTTTCGCTCACCGAAGCGGGAGTTGAAAAATGCGAAAAATATTTCGGCGTTGAAAATTTTTCGGACCCTGAAAACATGGAAATCAATCACCACGTTTTGCAGGCTCTGAAAGCAAGAAATATTATGAAGCTTGATATCGATTATATCGTGAAAGACGGCGAGATCATCATCGTTGACGAATTCACCGGCCGACTGATGTTCGGGCGTCGCTACAGTGACGGTCTCCATCAGGCTATCGAGGCCAAGGAAGGCGTTCTGGTACGATCTGAATCCAAGACACTTGCCACCATCACCTTGCAGAATTATTTCCGCATGTATCAGAAGCTGGCAGGTATGACGGGAACAGCAAAGACTGAAGAAGCAGAATTTCGGGATATCTATAATATGGATGTCGTGGTGATTCCGACGAATAAACCGGTGGCAAGAATCGATCTGCAGGATGCGGTGTATTCCACACAAAAAGGCAAGTTCAAAGCGATTGCAGATAAAATCAAATCCATTCATGAAACAGGCCAACCGGTTCTGGTTGGTACGATTTCCATTGAGAAATCGGAACTGATCAGCGAAATGCTGGGAAGACGCGGAGTCAGGCACAATGTTCTGAATGCAAAGCAGCATGAAAGAGAAGCGGAGATCGTAGCAGAGGCAGGCAGACTGGGTGCAGTCACTATCGCCACCAACATGGCGGGCCGTGGTACTGATATTGTGCTGGGGGGCAGAGATGCTTCTCCCGAAGAAAAAGAGGAAGTCATCGGTCTGGGCGGACTTGCGATTCTAGGTACTGAGCGTCATGAGTCACGAAGGATCGACAATCAGTTGAGAGGCCGGTCCGGACGTCAGGGGGATCCAGGGCAGACACAATTTTATATATCGCTTGAAGACGATCTGATGAGACTTTTCGGAGGAGACCGAATTCAGAACATCGTCAACAAATTTGGGATCGGCGAGGATGAAGTGATTGAAGCGGGGATGCTGACCAAATCCATCGAAAATGCTCAAAAGAGAGTGGAAGGCCGCAACTTTGGCATCAGAAAATATGTTCTTCAATATGACAATGTTATGAACAAGCAGCGAGAGATCATCTATGGGGAAAGACGCAAGGTCCTGTTCGGTGAAAATCTTCGCGACTATATTTCTCATATGATGGAGGAACTTGTGGACGAGGTGGTAGATCCGGTTACAGTGGCATCAAAATATCCGGAAGAATGGGAGATCGACCGCATTAACAACGGGCTGCGCACGATATGCCCGCGCTTCGGAGCTTTGGTTTATACGGATGACCAGAAACTCAAGCTTACAGAGCAAAGCTTGAAGGAAGAGATCCTGGGAAAATTTGAGGTACTTTATCAGGAGAAAGAAGCGGAAATCGGTGAAGAAAGAATGCGCGAACTGGAGCGTATGATTTTGCTCAGAGTCGTTGATAATAAATGGATGGATCATATCGATGCCATGGATCAGCTGAAAAGCGGTATCGGATTAAGAGCCTTAGGACAGCAGGATCCGGCGGCGGCTTACGCCACTGAGGGGTTCGATATGTTCGAACTCATGGTAAAATCCATCAAGGAAGACACTGTAAAATTCTGCTATAACGTAACACTTCAGACTAACACCGAAAGGAAGGCCGTTATTTCCGGCGGCGATGAAAGGAAAGATGAGTTCATCGACCAAGGAGGAGCGGATGGCCATGGCACTTCCGGACAGGGCGGAGGCGCTCCGTTTGCTAGCCCCGCACCGATGCAGGCCGAATGGCCGCCGGCTAAAGGAGGAATGCCTCAGGCGGCGCCTGTTCCTGACCGCACGGTAAAACAGGAGACCGTTAAGAGAAATGAGGTAAAAGTAGGCAGAAATGACCCGTGTCCTTGCGGCTCAGGGAAAAAGTATAAAAACTGCTGCGGAAAAGCATAGGAGACTTTAAAATGATTCAATTAGACCAGATCAAATTTGAACTGCCCCAGGCCCGAACCACTCTGAAAGAGGTAGGTGATTCCCTTTGACCTGGCTGTACTGGAAACCAGACTGGACGAAATCAATAAAGAAATCGAAGCGGAAGGATTCTGGAACGATCACGAGAAGGCCCATAAACTCCTGAAAGAGAAAAAAGCCCTGGAAAATAAAATCAATGAATTCAAGGTTTTGGAACAGGAGCTTTCCGACCTTGAAATCATGATCGAATTAGCCGAGGAAACGGAAGATTATTCTGTCATCGAGGAAATTCAGGATGCCTACAAAAGATACACAGAGACCGCACAGGATCTGAGGCTGAAAACTCTTCTCAACGGCGAATATGACGGAGGGAGCGCCATCATCCACCTCCATGCGGGCGAAGGCGGCAAGGATGCGCAGGATTGGACGGAGATGCTCCTCAGAATGTATACGCGCTGGGCGGAACGTAAAGGTTATAAAATTACCACCGCAGATATACAATATGATACCGAGGGCGGGATTAAAAGCGCAACTCTCCTGATCGATGGGGACTATGCCTATGGATTCCTGAAAAATGAGAAAGGCGTGCACAGACTTGTACGGATATCTCCGTTTGATTCATCAGGCAGGAGGCATACGAGCTTCGCGGGCCTTGATGTTATGCCGGAAATAGACGATGATATCACCGTGGATATTGATCCCGAAGATATCCGAATCGATACATTCAGAAGTTCGGGAGCCGGCGGACAGCATGTCAACAAGACCGACTCAGCCATCAGAATAACCCATATGCCAACCAATGTCGTAGTGACCTGTCAAAACGAAAGAAGCCAGCACCAGAATAAAGAAACCGCCATGAAACTTTTGCGCTCAAAACTCATGGAAATTGCAATTGAGGAGCACAAAGAAAACCTGAAAGAACTGAAAGGCGACTACAGCCAAATCGCGTGGGGCAGCCAGATCAGATCATATGTTTTCCATCCATACACCATGGTGAAGGATCATAGGACAGGAGCGGAAGTGGGGAATATCGGCGCTGTTATGGATGGCGATATCGATTACTTCATCAATGAAAAATTGAAGCAAAGATAAATTGAAACAAAGATAAATAAGAGAGGCAATGCACGAATGGACCAGCAGAACAAAATTACCACAATATTATTTGATTTCGACGGGACTGTGATGAACACCAACGATCTGATTATCGAGTCGTGGCAATATACATACCGTATGGTGGAAGGCAAGGAACGCCCCGTAGAGGAAATCGTCCGGACATTCGGAGAACCGCTGCTTACAAGTATGGCAAAAGCTCTGCCTCAAATACCCGCTGAAGAAGCGGTTGAAATTTACAGAAGCTATCATAGGGAAAGCTTCGGAGAGAAGATCACTATTTTCCCGGGTGTCAAGGAGATGCTGAAGACCCTGAAAGCGGAAGGCTACAAATTGGCTGTCGTCACTTCCCGGGCGAGAAGAACAACTTATGAAGCAATGGAAAAATATGAGATACAAGATTGCTTCTCCGCCGTTATTACCTGTGACGATACTGACAAACACAAGCCTGATCCGGAACCGGTGTTTATCGCACTGGACAAGCTGGGCAGCAAGGCGGAAGAAAGCCTGATGGTAGGGGACAGCATGTTTGATGTACATTGTGCCAGAAATGCCGGCGTAAAATCGGTGCTGGTCGGATGGGCGGTTGCCGTTTCCGACGAGGAGAAAAGCGGGCCGTCGGGACCTGATTTTATCATTGAAGAAGCAGCCCATTTGTTGGACCTGCTGTAAATACCTGTGTAAGCCAATACATTTTACCCGTCTTGACACGGATCAACTGAAACAACAATTATATTAGATAGTGATTATAATGAAAATAAAAGACTGCCCCTTCCGGAGCAGTCTTTTTGTATGGTAAAATCACGAACTAATATTTTGGATCCTAGTCATTCACTACATAAGTCGGGCGCTTCACATAATGAGTATGCAGAAGCTTGTGTGAAAGGTGACCATTCGGCTCGCCTAAGAAGTCCTTGTAGAGTGCGGCAACTTCGGCGTTCTTATGGGATTTTCTTTCAGGCAGACGCTCGTCTTCGGAATACAATGCTTTGGCTCTGTTTACTCTTGGGTTGATGTCGATTCTGTCCTTTGCGCAAACGAATGGCTGACCGCCGCCGTGTACACATCCGCCCGGACAAGCCATGACTTCGATGAAGTGAACATCCATTTCGCCTGCTTTTACTGCATCCAGAACCTTGGCGGCGTTCTTTGTGCCATGTGCCACGGCAACCTTGATCTCTGTATCTTTGCCATCGATCGGAAGGGTAACGCTTGCAGTCTTGACACCTTCGATACCTCTTACGACTTCGTATTCGATGCCGGCAAGATCCTGACCTGTCAATATATCTGCAACTGTTCTGAGAGCAGCTTCCATAACACCACCGGTTGCGCCGAAGATGACAGCTGCGCCGGTACCTTCGCCAAGAATAGGGTCAGGCATTGAATCAGGGAGACTTGTAAAATTAATTCCGGCCTGCTTGATCATGTCTCCAAGCTCTCTGGTAGTCAGAACATAATCGATATCGTCAAAACCGCTGTCCTTCATTTCAGGTCTCTGGCCTTCAGCCTTCTTTGATGTGCAAGGCATGATGGAAACGGAGACGATCTTTGCAGGGTCGATACCCTGCTTTTCAGCGAAGTACGTCTTAACCAAAGCGCCAAACATCTGCTGAGGTGATTTGCATGTTGACAAATTGTCAAGGAACTCAGGATAGAACATTTCGCAGAAACGGATCCATCCCGGTGAGCAGGAAGTGATCATAGGAAGCTTTCCGCCATTCTTGACTCTGCCCAGCAATTCAGTCCCTTCTTCCAGGATAGTCAGGTCGGCAGAGAAGTTTGTATCAAATACTTTATCGAATCCAAGTCTCTTTAAAGCAGTATACATCTTCCCGGTTACAGGAGTACCGATAGGCATTCCGAATTCTTCACCCAGAGCTGCTCTAACAGCAGGGGCTTCCTGAACAACTACATATTTATCAGGATCTGCGATGGCTTCAAATACTTCGTCAATATAGGTCTTCTCGCGAAGAGCAGCTACCGGACAAGCTTCGATGCACTGACCGCAATAGATGCAGTTCGCGTCTCTCATGCTGAAATCGAAAGCAGGGGCAACTTCTGTTCTGAAGCCTCTCTTTGTGAAGTCCAGCACGCCGATTCCCTGTATGTCTCTGCAGGTGCTTACGCAGCGGCCGCACAGGATACACTTGGAAGCGTCACGGATGATGGAAGGAGAAAGATCATCGATAGTGCTTTCTCTCTTAGCGCCCTCATATTTCACTTGTTCGATCCCCAGGTCATCGCAGAGCTTCTGAAGTTCGCAAGTCTGGTTTCTTTTGCAGGTAAGGCATTCCCTGTTATGGTTTGCCAATATCAGTTCAACATTGGTCTTGACGGCTTTTCTAACCGCAGGAGTGTTGGTTCTTACATTCATGCCCTCAGCAACCTGAAGGACGCAGGATGCCGGAAGATTTCTCATAGGCACACCGTTGATATCCGCTTCAACGACACAGACTCTGCAAGCAGCGATCTCATTTACTTCCTTCATATAGCAAAGGGTAGGGATATCAAAACCGGCTTCTCTTGCTGCCAGCAATACTGTATAATCCTTCGGAACACTTACAGGTACTCCGTTTATGGTTACATTTACTTTTTCCATAATATTTTATCTCTCCCTTCTACTTTTTTATGATTGCATTGAATTTGCAGGAGTCCATACAAACGCCGCACTTGATGCACTTGCTCTGATCGATGGTATGCAATTCTTTCACAGAACCAGAGATGGCGTCAACCGGGCACTTCTTGGCGCAAAGAGTACAACCCTTGCAATCTTCAGTGATCCAGTAGCTGCGTAAAGCCTTGCAAACGCCTGCAGGGCACTTCTGATCAAGTACATGGGCCTCATATTCATCCCTGAAATGCTTCAATGTAGACAGAACCGGGTTTGGAGCGGTCTGGCCGAGAGCGCAGAGGGAGGTCTTCTGAAGGTTTGCACCGAGCTCTTCCAGGTTGTCAAGATCTTCCATGGTGCCTTTACCTGAAGTGATCTTGTTCAGGATCTCAAGCATTCTTTTTGTACCTTCACGACAAGGTGTGCACTTACCACAGGATTCATCAACCGTGAAATCCAGGAAGAAACGAGCGATGTCCGGCATACAGTTATCTTCGTCCATAACGATCATACCGCCGGAACCCATCATGGATCCGATGGCTACCAGGTTGTCGAAATCGATCGGGGTATCCAGGTTGGCACTTGTGATACATCCGCCGGAAGGACCTCCGGTCTGTACAGCTTTGAAAGCTTTTCCGTTCGGGCATCCGCCGCCGATCTCATAGATGATCTCGCGGAGACTGATTCCCATAGGAACTTCTACTAATCCTGTATTGCTGATCTTGCCGCCGAGAGCGAATACTTTGGTTCCTGTGGATTTTTCAGTACCGAATCCTCTGAACCAGTCAGCACCCTTCAAGATGATCTGAGCAATGTTGGCAAGTGTTTCTACGTTGTTGATACAGGTCGGTTTGCCCCAGAGACCTTTGTTTGCAGGGAATGGAGGCTTGTTTCTGGACATACCGCGCTTTCCTTCGATGGAAGCGATCAGGGCTGTTTCTTCTCCGCAAACGAATGCGCCTGCGCCAAGCCTGATATCGATATCAAAACTGAAATCAGTTCCGAAAATGTTATCTCCAAGCAGACCCATCTCCTTCGCCTGAGCGATGGCGATCTTGAGTCTCTTGACTGCTACAGGATATTCTGCTCTGACATAAATGAAGCCTTTTGTTGCGCCTATAGCGTAACCGCCGATGGCCATTGCTTCAAGAACCGCATGCGGGTCGCCTTCCAGAACGGATCTGTCCATAAATGCACCCGGATCGCCTTCGTCAGCGTTGCAGATGATGTATTTCTGATCAGCCTTGTTAGGGGCTGCGAAGCTCCATTTGAGACCTGTTGAGAAACCTGCGCCGCCGCGGCCTCTCAGACCGGATTTCTTCATCTCTTCTATTACGGTTTCAGGAGTCATTTCAAGAACGGCTTTTGCAAGAGCCTGATAACCATCCATGGCGATATATTCTGTGATATCTTCAGGATTGATCAGTCCGCAGTTTCTGAGAGCGACTCTTTTCTGCTTTTTATAGAAGTCGAGATCTTCAAGATTCTTTAATTCTCCGCCTACAGTGAATTCCTTAACAGGAGTTCCTCCTGCAAGATGTTCATTGGCGACTCTGATAGCCTTTTCTGCGTTCATGTGAACATAAGTGACCTTTTTGCCATCCGGTGAAATAACATCTACGATTGGCTCGTATGTACACATGCCGATACAACCGGTCGGTCTGACGATCACGTTCAGGCCCTTTGCTTCAACTTCTTTTACGAAGGCGTCATAAACAGGCTTTGCTCCTGCGGAGAGTCCGCAAGTTGCCATGCCGACAACAACTCTCAAACCTTCTTTAATCTTTACCTGGTCGATAGCTTTTGCCTGTATTTCTTTCAATTCATTCAGTGTTTTCATAATGGCCACCCCTATCCTTTGTACTTTCCGAGAATGCCCGGAATTACGCTTACATCGCCAAGCTGGGCGTAGACATCATCGTCGATCATCATAACAGGTGCAAGTCCGCAGCAACCTAAGCAGCGAGTAGCTTCCACTGTGAACAAACCGTCGGTTGTTGTGTCGCCGACATTGACGCCGAGCTCATCACAACATTTGTCGAGTACGGCTTGAGCGCCCTTTACGTAGCAAGCAGTTCCAAGACATACAGCAACTTTGTGCTTGCCCTTCGGGGTAAGGTGGAATTGGCTGTAGAACGTGGATACTCCGTAAAGTTCTGCAATTGGGATTCTTGTCTCATCTGAGATAAACTTCTGAACTTCAAGCGGAAGATATCCGAAGATGTGCTGAGCTTCCTGAAGGACCGGCATTGTAATTCCCTGTGTTCCTTCGAGGGAGTCGATGTACTTTTTGAGCTCTGCAAATCTTGGATCGTCTGCTTTAATGCAGTTGCATTGGGATTCATTTTGCATTTTTCTCATCTCTCCTTTGATTCATTTTTTGGATTAATTAGTTCTGTGATTTTTTTAACAGTCTCATACGCTTAAATCATAGCACACATAAATATGTGAAGCAAGAAAACAAAGATGTAAAATGTTAAGATTTTGGCAATCTCTGTGGAAACTTGGAACGAGACAGTCTTATTCCAAATATTCAGTATTTTCATGCGAAAACTAGTACCAAAAAAGAGCAAACTTGTAACATCCCGGTTCTGCGGGGCATATTTTTCGGGCAATTCGTCGACGTTTAAAGAACGTATGAAAAAGCGCTGAGATGCTAAAATCAGGCTGCACCTCGCGAGCGCCGGATAATATGAACAGTATAGAAAAAGAAAATGTGGAAAAATAAAAAGATATGAATTATAATAAAATAGTTTCTGAGATTTATCGTCATTCGCGCTTATTTTACACCGGTTTTTGCTACTGTGGCTCAATGGCAGAGCAGCACATTCGTAACGTGCAGGTTGTGGGTTCGATTCCCACCAGTAGCTCCAATAAAGCCTTGCAATCAATGGATTGCAGGGCTTTCCTTTTTTGGCTTCATAAAGAAAAACAGAATGAATGCAGCTGCCATCGACATGCATGCGCCAAATATAAAAGGAACTTCAGCACCATAAGAATCCCATAAGAAACCAGCGACCGCACTGGCTGGCAGCAGGCCCAAACCAACCACGGTGGAATGAAATCCGAGCATGGTTCCTTTGATTTCTTTTGGCGAAATTTCTGCAATGAAGGCTCTTTCGACTCCAGCGATCATCGCGGTGTAGATCCCATACATTGCAAACAATATGATGACCAAGGATTTGTTATAGGCAAAAGCAAAACCCAGATATACCATCGCGAATACGCTATAACCTAAAACCAGCAGTTTCTTTCTTCCCACATCATCTGATAATTTACCCAGCGGAACCGATAGAAGCGATGCGGTAATATTGTATATGAAGTACAGAAAAATGACTGCCGTATCATCGAATCCTACGCTTTTTGCTCTCAGCAGCAGGAAAACATTGGAGGAATTGCCGAGAGTGAACAGGAAAGTAACAAAAAGATATAATTTCAGCTGACTATCCAATCTGCCTGCATTTTTCCAAAATGGTTCCCGCGCTTCCAACGCCATTACTTCTTTTTTTTCTGTGATTTTAAGAAACATAAGAAGGCTCATGACTGCAGGAATCATTGAAATAAGGAAAAGTTTTTTATATTCAAAATCTCCATTCGAAGTCGCCAGCAATAAAAACGCAATGAAAATACCCATGGCAGAACCGGCCATGTCCAATGCTTTGTGTATGCCGAAGGCTTTTCCCAACTGACCAACGGCAGCACTTTCACTTACCATGACATCCCTTGGAGCAGTCCTTATTCCTTTTCCTACCCGATCAACGACCCTTGCGCCCAGGATGCCCAGCCAGGAGCCTGCAAAAATCAAGGCGATTTTATAAAGCACTCCGGTGGCATATCCAACAAAAGCAATGGGCTTTTTTTTCTTGTACTTGTCTGTAACGTAACCGCTAAATACCTTCAGCAGACTCGCCAGGCTTTCGGCGATCCCTTCAATGACGCCGACCAGGGCTGGAGTCGCTCCGAAAGCAGAGACCAGATAAAGAGGGATGATCGGATATACCATTTCTGCACTGATGTCTGCAAAAAAGCTTACAAGCCCTATAAATATTACATTTTTCATTTTTCACTTTTCACTTTTCACTGTCTCATCTTTATTTAAATAAAAGGTTCATGGTAATTATACAGCGATATCCCGCCGGATACAATTTCTGAAAATATAGCCGGGGCAGCCCGCTTTGAAAGCTGTTGCAGCATGAGCAAGTTTGGGTATAGTAATATCAAAAGATGAGACAATGAATCTGAACATGAATAAAAGGAGGTATGAGATGGATTTCAAACAAATATATACACCTGGCCTAGCCCACTGTTCGTATATTATAGGAGGCAAGGACGCTTGTATAGTTGTTGATCCGGCCAGAGACGTGAGCCAGTATATTTCTGCGGCAAATTCACTGGGACTTCCAATAAAAGCCATCATTGAGACGCATTTACATGCCGATTTTGTATCAGGGCATACAGAGCTGGCGGAACTGACGGGCGCTAAGATCTATATGACCCGTGCTGCTGATGCCTTGTTTGAACACAATCCGCTGCAGGATGAAGAGGAATTCGAAATCGGCTCGCTGATATTTAAAATACTGGATACCCCGGGGCATACACCAGAGAGTTCTGTTTTTCTCGTATCAGACCTGACAAGAGGAAAAGAGCCGGCATTGTGTTTCACCGGCGACACGCTCATGGTGGGAGATGCCGGCCGGCCGGACCTATTTCCCGAAATGAAAGAGGAACTGACCGCTAAGCTTTATCACAGTCTACGAAGACTGGAAAAACTCCATGACCGCATCGAAATCTACCCGGCTCATGGGGCCGGATCCCTTTGCGGAAGGATGCTTTCATCCAAACTTTCTTCAACCATAGGCACCGAAAAACTATATAACCCGGCAATGCTGATGCACCCTGAAGATATTTTCGTCACTCATTTTCCGGAAGGCATGCCCGAAGCACCGGACCATTTTTCACGCTGTTCCGAAATGAACAGAAGAGGCGCTGCTTCGTTATCCAGACTCAAGAAGCCTACCGGATATGATCCGAAAGAGTTTTATGCGCTGAGCATGTCCGGCTATGCCGTGGTGGACACCCGTGATCAGTTGGCGTTTTGCGCTGCGCATGTACCCGGCTCTTACGGCCTGAGCCTGAAAGGCAACTTCGCCACTTTCTGCGGCTGGGTACTTCCTCCCGACAAACCCCTTCTGCTGGTCCTGGAAAATATGAACGATCTGCCTATCGCCCTAAAAGGTCTGACCAGCGTCGGCCTTGATAATATAGCGGGCTATCTGGAAGGCGGAATGCCAGCCTATGCTTCAAGCGGTCTAGAAACATCAAGGATCGAATGCATTTCGGTGACGGAGGCAAAATCTAAGTATGAAAAAAAGGAAATCCTTCTGGTGGATACGCGTCTGGAAAGCGAATGGGAAAGCGGCCATATCGAGTGCACCAAGCATGTTCCGGCTCCGGATGTACGTAAAGTATATAATGAATTGACGGGAAGCCTTCCGGTGGCGTTTATCTGCAATACAGGGAACCGATCCCTTCTTGCCAGCAGCCTGATGCTAAAACTGAGCCGTCAGACAAAAGTCATCAATGTTATAGGAGGCACTACGGCATGGAACCATATGGGGTATCCGACAGTGACGGAAGGGAACGATCATTGTGAAATCCTGTGAAATATGTTATGGATATTGAGTTGAAACGGTTGACACGAATTTGTATACAGTATATATTATAATCAAATAATAAGTCGGAATGTTATGACTTATATCTCCGATTTTTATCAGACATACTCGAATCATATGCCGGTAAAAACGTTAGGGCTTAAGGAGTAATTCTTGAACCTGCCATTGTGCAAAGGAGACATCATGAGAAATGGTGTGATACTTTGCTCTTTTTTTGTTTAAAATAATCTGATCACACCGGCTCTCGTTACTAACTGTTTTACTACTGAATTATTGTAATAGGAGGCAAAGTATGGCAAAAACAATGGTACTGAAGCCCGAAAAATGCCTGGGCTGCAGAGCGTGCGAGCTGATCTGCTCATTTAACAGGTCAGAAGAATTCAATCCGCAGAGATCGGCAGTCTCTGTGGTGATTTACGACAAGGCAATGATCAGTGTACCGATCATGTGCACACAATGCGAGGAAGCTGCCTGCGCGAAAGTGTGTCCGGTGAATGCCATTTCACGTGACGCTGTCGGCGCGATGAAAATCGATGAAAAAAAATGTATCGTTTGCAAAATGTGTATTTCGGCCTGCCCTCTCGGGAACATGGCTTTCGACGGAAAGGCGGTATTTAAATGCGATTTATGCGGGGGAAATCCAAAATGTGCGGAAGTCTGCCCGTCAGGAGCTATTGAATACAAGGATGCAACACCGTCATCCCTGCTGAAAAGAAAAGAAGTAGCTGAAAAGTTCAGGGATTTATTAGGAGAGGAGGAGGAGGCATAATGTATTACGGATTTGTTGGAAAAATTTTGCGTGTTGACTTGACCGCAGGCACTATTAAAGAAGAGGCACTTGATCCGGTAAAGGCGAAGAAGTACCTTGGCGGCCGTGGTCTTGGGACAAAGATTTATGTGGATGAAGTTCAAAATGGAATAGATGCCTTTTCGCCGGAAAACAAACTGATCCTGATGACGGGACCGATGACGGGAACCTTTGGGACAAGCGCAGGACGTCTCATGTGGATATCAAAGGCGCCTCTTACAGGAACCATCGGATGCGCAAATTCCGGAGGACATTTCGGAGCGGAGTTAAAATATGCTGGCTATGATGGTGTGATATTTGAAGGAAAAGCAGAAAAACCAGTTTACTTGTACATAAACGATGGAAAATGTGAGTTGCGTTCCGCAGAACATTTATGGGGAAAGACAACATATGAAACCACCGATATGCTAAAAGATGCTTTGGATATTGATGCAAAGGTTTGCTGCATCGGACCTGCCGGTGAAAACCTTGTTCTTTACGCAGGGATTATCAACGACAAACACAGGGCGGCCGGAAGAGGCGGTCTCGGGGCAGTAATGGGCAGCAAGAATTTGAAGGCGGTCGTTGCCAAAGGGACAGGGGGTATTAAAGTTGCAGACAAGGAGGGCTTTATCAAGGCCTGCACAGAAGCCAGGGCAACACTCCAAGCTAATCCGGTCACGGGGGCTGGGCTTGGGGCATATGGAACCGAGATCCTTGTCAACATAATAAATTCTTCCGGCGGTATGCCTCAGTATAACTGGAGAGATGGAGCCGTCTATAAAGATGCAGATGATATATCGGGCGAGACTCTGACTGAAAAATACCTTGTAAGAAAGAAAGGCTGCTTTGCCTGTTCAATAGCCTGCGGTCGTCTCACAAAAATTAAAGACGGCCCGTATAAGTCTGAGGGGGAGGGACCTGAATATGAAGCAGCGTGGGCCCTTGGCGCATCCTGCGGAATAAATGATCTGGAAGCTATATGCAAGGTCAACTTCCTTTGTAATGAATATGGCCTTGATCCAATAACATTGGGAGCGACTTTCGCTTGCGCGATGGAACTCCTGGATGAAGGTTATCTTACAAAAGAAGAGGTTGGCGGTGATCTGATGTTCGGAAATGCTGCCAGCATTGTGGATTTTGCGATGAAGACCATTTATCGTGAAGGCTTCGGAGACCTGATTGCACAGGGATCATACAGGCTTGCCGAACATTACGGGCATCCTGAGCTTTCAATGTCTGTTAAAAAGCAGGAAATGCCGGCATATGACGGAAGATGTCTTCAGGGGCTTGGCCTGGGTTACGCGACTTCCAACAGAGGAGGTTGCCATGTTAGAGGCTATATGACATCGCCTGAAATACTTGGAATCCCTGTCAAAATGGATCCGCTGGTGACAGAAGGAAAGGCAGCCACGCTTAAGCTGTTCCAGGATCTGACGGCCGTGGTCGATTCGATAGGAATTTGTCTGTTTACTACATTCGGCATAGGGCTCAAGGAAATATGCGCTATGCTGAGACCATGCACGGGATGGGATATGACCGATGAAGAGATCCTGGCTGCGGGCGAACGGATCTGGAACCTTGAAAAACTTTATAATATCAGGGAAGGCTTCACCAAAGCAGACGATACATTGCCGCCAAGACTACTTGAAGAGCCGCTTCCTGAGGGGGCGGCAAAGGGCAAGGTGTCCGAACTTGGCACTATGCTTAAAGAATATTATGAGGTACGCGGCTGGGATGCTGACGGTATACCGACAAACGGTAAATTGACAGAGCTGGGCTTGTGAACATAGGTGAAAGGTCTTGTAAATGAAAGTAAAATACTTTGCCTATTATAGACATGATACGGGGTGCAAGGAGGAGGAATTCCTCCTTCCACCTCTTTCTGTTATGGATCTGCTCAGGCATATTGGAAATAAATATGGCAAAAGCCTGGCAGATCGACTCATGACACAAGAAAGGGACAACATCAATCCCGATGTGATATTCCTGGTAAACGGAAGGAATATTGATTTTCTCGATGATATCGACACGATGATAAAAGAAGATGATCTGGTCTCTCTGTTTCCGCGAATTGCAGGTGGATGATAGATGATCCAATGATGATCCTTTAACGAATGTACCAATACGCCGACGACAAAAAAGGCGGAAGGAAGTGATACTTTGGAAAACTTAGAAAAGTCAATCGATGAAATTTTGGAGGGATTCCCGAGGGAACAGCGTTTTTCCCTTGCAATCCTTCAGCAAATACAGAAAGAGTATAAATATATTTCAGCTGACAATCTGAAAGCTGTAGCAGAATATTTGTCAGTGCCTGTCTCACAGGTCTTTTCCATGGCGACTTTTTATAAGGCGCTCAGCCTAAATAAAAAAGGCAAACTTATGATTAAAGTTTGTGACGGAACGGCCTGCCATATCAGGGGAAGCGTCAGTCTGCTGGATGAGATCGAGAGATCTCTTGGGATCAAAGAAGGCGAGACCACGCCTGACGGTCTGTTTTCAATAGAAATTGTCAATTGCGTTGGATCATGTGCTATGGCACCAGTCGTTATTTGCGGAGAAAAATATTATGGCAATGTTCAAATCGGAAAGGGCAAGGAAATAGTTGAATCCCACAGACAAAGGGAGGCGGAATAATGAGCAGACAAATACTCGTATGCTGCGGCACAGGGTGCCTTGCCAACGGTTCTCAGGCCGTATTTGATGCATTTTCGGCAGCTTTAAAGGATTCAGTAATTGACATTTGCGCAGGCTCCTGCCTCTGCGGCGAAAATGGCGATGTTCTTAGTGCGAAGAAGGTCGGATGTAATGGATTTTGCGAAAACGGCCCCATCGTGACGCTTCTGCCGGAACATATCACTTATTATAAAGTAATGCCGGCGGACGTAGAAGAAATTGTAAGATCTATCGGTGGCGAGCCGCTGGAAAGGCTTCTATATAAAGACGACAATGGCAAACATGTCCATTCAAGAGAAGAAAACCCGTTCTATAAACCACAGCAGAAGATTGCTCTCAGAAATACCGGGATAATAGATCCGGGCAATATTGACGATTATCTGGCAAGCGGCGGCTACGAAGGTTTGAAACGCGCATTGAAAATGAAACCGGAAGAAGTGGTCGACGAAGTTATAGCCAGCGGACTAAGAGGCCGTGGCGGAGCCGGGTTTCCGACAGGTAAGAAATGGGAATCATGTCATCAGATCCCCGGAGAAATCAAATATATGTTATGCAATGGCGATGAGGGGGATCCGGGTGCTTTTATGGACAGGAGCATACTTGAGGGAGATCCTCACAGTGTTCTTGAAGGATTAATGATAGGTGCATACGCGATTGGAGCCTCTTATGGCTTCTTCTATATCCGGGATGAGTATGGCTTGGCGCTGGAGCACGTGCAGAAGGCGATCGATGATGCGAGATCCAGGGGCTATTTAGGCCGTAATATATTGGGCAAAGATTTTTGCTTTGATTGCGAGATCGTACGCGGCGGCGGCGCTTTTGTCTGCGGCGAGTCCTCGGCTCTGATGTCCTCCATCGAGGGTAAAGTTGGCGAGCCGAGAGTAAAATATATCCGTTCTGTAGAAAAAGGCCTTTTTGACAAGCCTACAGTACTGAATAATGTTGAAACACTTGCCAATGTGCCTTACATTCTTGTACACGGGGGAAGCGAATACGCAAAAATAGGAACTGCCGGAAGCAAGGGAACCAAGGTCTTTTCCCTTGTGGGCAAGGTGAATCGTACGGGCCTTGTGGAAGTGCCGATGGGTGTCACTTTGAGACATCTGATATTTGATGTCGGTGGCGGAATAAGAGACGGTCGGAAGTTCAAAGCGGTACAGACAGGTGGCCCTTCCGGGGGATGTATTCCTGAATCTCTACTGGATCTTGAAATCGACTTCGATACGCTGAAAGCCAGCGGGTCTATGATGGGATCGGGCGGGATCATCGTAATGGATGACAGTACCTGCATGGTGGAATTGGCAAGATATTATTTAAAATTTCTTGCGGATGAATCCTGTGGGAAATGCACGCCATGCCGTGAAGGCCTGCGTTGTATGCTGGATATACTGACTAGAATAACCCGGGGAGAAGCGGATATGAGTGATCTGGAGACGCTTGAAGAACTGGCGTTTACAGCTGAGCAAGCCTCTCTGTGTGAACTTGGGCGCACTGCTGCAAATCCCGTAATGTCTACACTCAGATATTTTCAGGATGAATACAAAGAGCATATTCTCCACAAAAACTGTCCTGCCGGGGTATGTAAGTCCTTGATACGTTATGAAATAGACCCTGCTGCATGCAAAGGGTGCTCGATTTGTTCGAAGAATTGCCCTGTAGGAGCTATTGCGGGAGAAATAAGAAAACCTTATCGGATCGATGAGGACAAGTGCATTAAATGTGGCGTATGTAAAGGCGTCTGCAAGTTCAATGCTGTGAAAACGACAAAAGGAGGTGACCGGTGATGAAAATTATGATCAACGGAACCGAAGTAACGGCAGAACCAGAAGATACTATAATGGAGGCTTCAAAAAGAGCCGGCATATTTATCCCGGGCTTATGTTACCATACGGCTGTCGAACCCGACAACTGTTGTCGCCTATGCATGGTAGAGGCATTTGAATATACGCGAGGAGAACGATCAAAGCCAAAACTTGTGGCTGCCTGCGCATACAAGGTGAGGGAGGATTTGATCGTTGAGACGACCTCAGAACGCGTTACGCGTATACTCAGGACACTTTTGAAGCTATTATACTCTCAGGCGCCTGAAAATCCGGCTATAGTAGAACTGTTGGAACACTATCAGGTGACACCGGAAAAGAAGTTCATCGAGAAAGAAGGACAGTGCATTCTTTGCGGACTATGTGTAAAAGTCTGTAGGAAAACTGGTGCAAGCTCCATCTCAACCATCAGCCGCGGCACTACAAAAAAGGTTTCTACGCCATACGGAAAACCGGAGGAAGCCTGCATCGGCTGTGCGTCCTGTGCGGAAATTTGTCCAACTAAGTGTATAGAGGTTGAGGACAATGAAGCGGGAAGGACGATTTGGAACAAGCACTTTGAATGGGTAAGATGTGAGAGATGCGGTGCAGTGATCACTACAAAAGAGCATTTTGATGCGTCAAATTCAGGCAATCCTGAGGCGGCAGTATTATGCCCGGCCTGCAAGAAACTCCATATTACCGATGAGATGGCACTTGTTTATGGTGAATAAACTCATAATGAGAGGACTGATTTTGAGTTCTGGCTTCGTGAGATCACGGTAATAAAAAATATTGACAAGAGCATTTAAAGACTGTATCATTTAACACAATTTAATAATAAATGCAATGACCGGAAACAAGTAAGCTGATGCAGGCACTTGCAGAGAGCTGCCGTAAGGTGAAAGGCAGCAGGCGGCATCATCCGAATACATTCCGCGAGCAGCGCACCGAACGGAAGCTTTTAAGCGACCCAGTAGGCTGCGACGGGATCGCCCGTTACAGCGATAAAGTATAAATATGGCGCCGTATCAATTTTAGAGAAGCGACATGTCGTACTTGATGAGGCATATACCGTGAGGCATATGCGAACTGAGGTGGTACCACGGTGAATCATTCCCGTCCTCTGTTATAACAGCAGGATGGGATTTTTTATTTGAACATTAAATCAGGAGGTATAAGAACATGATTATCAAATTATTGATGCTGGCGGTGTTTTTCGCAGTGACGATCGCTGTGGGGATATACAGCCGCAAACACGCCACAGATGTGGACGGTTTTGTTTTGGGCAAGCGATCGGTGGGCCCGTGGCTGACGGCCTTCGCTTATGGGACTTCGTATTTTTCGGCGGTTATTTTCGTGGGATACGCGGGTCAGTTTGGCTGGAAATTCGGGCTTGCATCCACATGGATCGGCATGTTCAACGCATTCGTGGGATCCCTGCTGGCCTGGATCATACTGGGCAGACGAACGAGGGTCCTTACGCATCATCTGGACAGCGCCACCATGCCGGAATTCTTTGGGAAAAGATATCAAAGCAAAGCGCTAAAGATCACCGCATCAGTGATTATTTTCGTTTTCCTGATTCCTTATACCGCTTCACTATACAATGGACTTTCCAGGCTGTTCGGCATGGCGTTCAATATAGACTATACGGTGTGTATTTTTGCCATGGCCGCGCTTACCGGAATTTATGTGGTGGCCGGCGGATATATGGCGACTGCAATCAACGATTTCATCCAGGGGTGCATCATGCTGGTTGGAATCATCGTTGTGATACTGGCTGTTCTGCATCAGAACGGCGGGTTCATGTCTTCCCTGGATCTACTGGGACAAGTCAGCGACCCGACAGTTTCCACAACACCGGGCATTTTTGCATCATTCTTCGGACCTGATCCGCTCAGCTTATTTTTCGTTTGCATCCTGACATCCCTCGGGACCTGGGGTCTGCCGCAAATGGTCCAGAAATTTTATGCAGTCAAGAGTGAGACTGCAATAGATAAAGGAACCGTGATATCCACCATCTTTGCCCTGATCATAGCCGGGGGCTGTTATTTTCTCGGCGGCTTCGGAAGATTGTTTTCGGACAAAATCAATGTTGCCGAGGTCGGTTATGATGCAATCATCCCTAAAATGCTGGAAAATCTGCCCGATATTCTGATCGGCGTCGTGGTCATTCTGGTGCTTTCCGCATCCATGTCCACCTTGTCAGCACTTGTGCTTGCTTCCAGTTCCACGCTGACACTGGACTTTCTGAAGGACAACTTCATTAAGGATATGAGCCAAAGCAGGCAGGTTCTGGTCATGAGGCTGCTGATCGTTGTGTTCATCGCCATATCTGTAATCATAGCCATTATACAATACAAGAGCAGCATCACATTTATTGCCCAGCTGATGGGCGTTTCCTGGGGAGCGTTAGCCGGTGCGTTCCTGGCACCTTTCCTATATGGTTTGTATTGGAAAAAAGCTACAAGGGCTGCGGTATTTGTCAGCTTCATATTCGGCACAGGAATTATGATCCTCAATCTGCTGGCCAGACCGTTTTTCCCGGTTATTCTACAGTCCCCGATCAACTGCGGCGCGTTCGCAATGCTGGCTGGCCTGGTCATCGTTCCGGTAGTCAGCCTTTTCACGAAAGAGCCTCCTATCGAGGAAGTCGAAAAAATGTTCTCCTGTTATAATGAAAAGGTCCTGGTTTCCATCAGGGAAGCTTTGGGCGACTGACCGTCCCGAAAATACGCTCCGTCGGTATATAACAATGCCGCCGGAGCCTTTTTTTGTGGCTGGAATCCATACTTTATGCTATAATGTACCCATCGTGTCAAGCAGGATAAACGACTGAATTCCGAGAGGCCAGTGAGAATAGATGAACAGAAAGAAATACAAAAATGTACTATATTCAATGCGGGAAATAAAAGATCTGAAAGATATGATGGACACAAGCGCGCTGATCTACAGTGACCGGCCGGCATATTTAGTCAAGAAACAATCCGGCGGAGAATACGAACCGGTGAAGTACTGGCAACTTAAGGAAGATGTCGACAGCATGGGAACAGCCTTCTGCTCCATGGGCCTGAAAGGGAAAAGAGTAGCTGTGATCGGTGAAAACAGCTATACCTGGATCGTCACTTATATGGCGACAGTAAACGGAACGGGGGCCATCGTTCCCCTGGACAAAGAACTGCCGCCCGAAGAACTTGCGGGGCTTTTGAAACGCGCTGAAGTGTCCGCTGTCGTTTATTCATTGAAGTTGTCGAAGATCCTGGACGAGATCATCAAAGGCTGCGAGAGCATAGAATACAGGATATGCATGGGCGACAAGCCGGGACTTCAAAACCGGCAGGATGATGGCTTCCTGTTCTGGGAGGATGTCAGAGAGCAGGGAAGGGATTTGATCCTTTCAGGTGACAGAACCTTTACAGACGCAGTCATCGATCCGGACGCATTATGCGCTTTGCTTTTTACATCCGGGACGATGGGTTATGCAAAAGGGGTCATGCTTTCTCATAGGAATATCGCTTCTAATGTCTACAACATGTCAAAATATGTGTATATTCGGGAGCCCGGCGTCGGGCTTTCTGTATTGCCGATGCATCATACTTACGAAATGACATGCCATATATTGACTTCTATGTATCAGGGGGTCTGCGTCGCCATCTGTGAAGGCTTGAAACATATTGCAAAGAATATGGATGAATCAGGAACAACTGTCATGCTGGGTGTTCCGTTGGTTTTCGAATCCATGCACAAGAAAATATTCAAGCAGGCAGATGCGGCAGGCAAGGGGGAAAACCTGAGACTGGCGATTTCCGCTTCAAAACGACTGAAACTATATAACAACCCAAAATTGGCGCGTACAATTTTTGCAGATATTCATAAAGCCACCGGAGGGCATATAGGGCTTCTGATATCCGGCGGCGCGGGGATAGACCCGAACGTGGTGGAGGACTTTCAGGCGATGGGGTTTCCGATGATCCAGGGGTATGGAATGACGGAAAATGCGCCGATCATCGCAGTCAATCGTGATTGCTACAGCAAGCCTGCTTCAGTGGGATTTCCAATGCCTGGTACAGAAATCAGAATCATTGACCCCGACGAATCGGGTATCGGTGAGATCGCCTGCCAGGGACCCAGCGTTATGCTGGGCTATTACAATGATCCGGAAGAAACGGCAGCGGTTTTGAAAAACGGCTGGCTATATACGGGTGACTACGGATATTTTGATAAAGATGGGATGCTTTATATATCCGGCAGGAAGAAAAACGTCATCGTCACGAAAAACGGGAAAAACATTTTCCCGGAGGAAGTGGAATATTACCTGTGCAAAAGCGACTATATCGAAGAAGCGCTTGTTCATGGTGTCCCGGACCAGGACAATGGTGCAACCCTAGTGAAAGCTGAAATTTACCCGAATTTCGAAAAGATCACGAAGGAATATGGTCAGATCGGACAGGAGGAACTGACGGTTTTTTTGAAAGGCGTTATAGAAAAAATCAATGAAAAGATGCCTCCTTATAAACGCGTGAAACGTTTTGGCATCCGTTATACCGAATTTGAAAAAACAACGACAAAAAAGATCAAACGCAACAACAATTCCAGAACGGACTAATGTAAAATGATAGAGTACGAATCAGGAGTTTAAGGGGAATCAAGGAGGTCAGGTAGATATGGAAAGAATTTCCGACGAAGAATACAGGGCACTGAAAGCGAAAGACATGGCTAAGGCGGAAGCGTTCGCCCGACAAATCCGTGAGAGCAAGGATCCGATGGTCAGATATAAAGACTCCAGACCGATCACGGACCTTAAACATATGATAGAAACCAGTTCAAAAATATACGCTGATAATGCCGCATTTTACATCAAACGGGATAAAAACAGCCCATATATTCCAATCTCATATAAGCAGACGATGAAGGATGTCAACGGATTGGGAACGGCGCTGATCGTGGGGAACCTCAAAGATAAAAGGATCGGTATCATCGGCGAAAACAGTTATATGTGGGCGACGACCTATCTGGCGTCTGTCGGCGGTGTGGGTGTTGTGGTTCCACTGGACAAGGAACTTTCTGCCAATGAATTGAAAGGACTGGTCAAAGAAGCCGAACTGAGCTGCGTTGCATTCGATAAAAAGTTTGAGGCACTGTTCAAGGAAATCAAAGCCGACCCAGAGAACGATCTTGAAGTGCTGATCGGACTGGAGGCCCAGGAAAGCGACGGCGAAGTTTTTGCCTGGAGAGATCTGGTATATAAAGGGAGCAGGTTGGTGGACGAAGGCAACAGATTATTCCTAGATGCGCAGATCAACAGCCAGGAAATGAGTGTTCTGCTCTTTACATCCGGAACCACCGGTGTAAGCAAAGCGGTCATGCTCTCCCATGAGAACATCTGCGTCGATCTGATGTCCCTCCCGACATTGCTCGAAGTGAGATCGGACGACATATTCTTCTCCATGCTGCCGGTCCATCATACTTATGAATGCACCGGCGGGTTTCTGATGCCGCTGTATAAAGGAGCCGCTATCGCATATTGCGAAGGCCTGAAATATATTGTCAAAAATCTTTCGGAGGCCAGACCGACGATGTTCCTGACCGTGCCACTGGTCATTGAGAACATGCACAAAAAGATCTGGCAGAATGCTAAAAAAAGCGGGAAAGCGAAAACACTCCGCAAAATGATGGACCTGAACAGAAAAACCAAGAAAATCGGTCTGGATATGTCTGGCCTCTACAACAAGCAGATCATGGCGTTGTTTGGCGGAAGACTCCGGATGCTGATTTCCGGAGGAGCTGCAATCGCCCCCGAAATTCTTGAAGATATCAATGACTGGGGAGTGACTGCCCTTCAGGGGTACGGACTCACCGAGTGTGCTCCGATGGCAGCGCTCAATCCGGATAAAAATCCGAAGAGCGATTCTCTGGGATATATTCCTCCGGGGATGGAATTTAAAGTCCATGAACCGGATCCTGAAACGGGAATCGGCGAATTGTGCATCAGAGGCGGCAATGTAATGCTTGGGTACTATAATAATCCGGAGGCCACTGCGAATGTGATCCGTGACGGATGGTTCCACACCGGCGATCTGGGTTATGTTGACATGGACGGATACGTCCATCTGACAGGAAGAAAGAAAAACGTAATCATTACTGCAAACGGAAAGAACGTATTTCCTGAAGAGCTTGAATATTTGCTTTCACAAAGCCCGATGGTACTGGAGTCCATGGTATGGGGCCTCAATGAAGCCGGACAGGACACATCCATCATTGCCACGGTGAAGCTGGACGAAGAAGAACTGGGCGAAATACTGGAAGGCAAACCAATGTCAGCAGTCCCGGATGAAGTGCTGCTTAAGCTGCTCTGGACTGAAGTGGATAAAATCAATGCAGATCTTCCAGTATGGAAGAAAATCAAGAAAATCAATATCAAACGGGATGAATTCGACAAGACCACCGGGAAGAAAATAAAGCGTTTTGTGGATTCAAACAAGTTTTGATGAACAATCGGGAGGAATAAATGAGCAAGTACCCCCAGGTAGAGGTGAACCTGACCAAGTTAAGGCATAATATCGAAGAAATAGTGAAAAGAAGCGGGGATCTCGGAATTGAAATAGCCGGAGTCATCAAAGGATTTTCGGGCATTCCGGAAGTCAGTATGCAATTTGAAAAAGCCGGCTGTTCCTTATTGGCCTCTTCGAGACTGGAACAACTGAGAGCCGCCCGTGAAGCCGGATGCCGGCTTCCGTTCCTGCTCATCAGGATCCCGATGCTTTCTGAAGCGGAGGAAACGGTAGCGCTGACAGATATCAGCCTGAACAGCGAGCCTGTGGTGCTGGAGGCGCTGAACAGGGCAGCCGGGAAACAGGCGAAGACACACGGCGTCATTCTGATGGCGGATCTTGGAGACCTTAGGGAGGGCTTCTGGGATAAGGAAGAAATGATCCGCACAGCGGTACAGGTCGAAAAGGAAATGAAAAACCTGACGCTGGAAGGGATTGGCACAAATCTCGGATGCTATGGTTCTGTCGAGGCCACTCCGGAAAAATTACAGGAGCTTGTGGACCTGGCGGATGCCATTGGGGAGAAGATCGGCAGGAAGCTAAGGTTTGTGTCGGGCGGTGCGACAACGTCGCTGCCAAGAATAATCGAAGGGAATATGCCTGATGGGATCAATATGCTCAGGGTCGGTGAAGGGATCATTCTGGCTAAAGATCTCAGGGACCTTTGGGGTTATGACATGAGCTATATGTATCAGGACGCATTCACCTTGAAGGCCGAAGTCATAGAAGTAAAAGATAAACCGAGCTATCCTCAGGGCAAAATCATGTTCGACGCTTTCGGGAATACACCCGAGTATGTTGATAGAGGCGTCAGGAGACGAGCGTTGCTTGCCATCGGAAAAGTCGACTATGCTTTCCCGGAAAGCATTTTTCCAAGAATGAAGGGTGTGGAAGTATTGGGTGCGTCCAGCGATCATACGATTTTGGACATAGAAGAAGCCGAGAGTGAAATAAAAGTCGGGGATGTGCTGGAATTCGATTTGTGTTATGCAACAATCGTTTTTGTTACGAATGCCCAAAGCGTCCAAATTGTATGTGTGGAATAGTTTGACCATACGGGCTTTAAAAAGGCCGTGTAAAGGGCATTTTCGTTGACAAATGAATGTTTTTACATTATAATATCACGATGTTACATACGTAAACGACTGAACAGTCGAAAGGAGATTATACATGGCGGAAGAAATACTACTAACCAGAGAGGGTTATGAGAAAGTCGTAGCAGAGCATGACGAACTGGTATCGGTAAAACGGCAGGAAGTGGCCGAAAGAATAAAGGAAGCGATTTCTTACGGAGACATTTCAGAAAATGCCGAATACGATTCGGCCAAAAATGAGCAGGCAGAATTGGAAGAACGTATTCTCAAACTGGAAAACATGATCCGTCTGGCAAAAATTATAGATGAGGAAGATATTTCAGACGAAAAAGTCAACTTTGGACTGAAGGTTCGGGTTAAAGATCAAAAGACAAAAGAAGTCAGCGAGTTTGTTATTGTCGGCGCCACTGAGGCGGATCCTTTCGAAGGAAAAATTTCAAACGAATCACCCATCGGAAAGGCTCTTCTCGGACGTAAAAAAGGCGACATTGCTGAAGTTTCGGTTCCTGACGGTATTGTAAAATTTAAGATCATGGACATCAGCAAGGCTGATGAAAACCATAAAGACAATAAGGCGGATGACCAGAAAGGCCTCAAAAAGAACGGCGTTAAAACTGCGAAATAAAATAGACTGCAGGATGCCAGCCCGGAAAAAGTTTGTGTCAAAGTAAAAAGAACAAAAATTAGATGAGGTGGAATAATGTCTACAGAAATAAAGAATCAAGACGAAGTCATCGGCGCTGCTGAAGAGGAAATCGAAACCTCTGAGGAAAGCTTGAATGAACAAAGACGCATCAGAAGAGAAAAACTGAAGAAGCTCCAGGATATGGGCAGAAATCCTTTTCTGGTAGAAACCTGGAATGTGGATAGTCACAGCTTGGAAATCAAAGAAAAATTTGATGAAATGGAAGGCAAGCATGTCAGCATTGCCGGGCGTATCATGGCCAACCGCCATATGGGAAAAGCTTCCTTTATTGATATCCAGGACAAGAGCGGACGGATACAATGCTATATCCGTCAGGACGGCATCGGCCCGGATGAGTACGAAATATTTCTCACCTACGATATAGGTGATATTGTCGGCATAGAGGGAGAAGTGTTCAAGACAAAACACGGCGAGGTATCAGTCAAGACATCCAGACTCGTGCTTCTTTCAAAATCCCTGCAGGTGCTGCCGAATAAGTTTAAAGGCCTGAAGGATCAGGACATCCGTTACAGACAGAGATATGTCGACCTGGTCATGAATCAGGATGTCAGGGATGTTTTCTACATGCGCTCTAAAATCGTGCATGAAATCAAGAGAGTGCTGGAGGAGGATTATCATTTCCTGGAAGTTGATACACCGATTCTGACCACCATCGCCGGGGGAGCCAATGCCCGGCCTTTCAAAACACACCATAATACCCTGGATCTGGACATGAAACTCCGTATATCCAACGAGCTTTATTTGAAGAGACTGATCGTAGGCGGTCTAGATCGCGTATACGAAATGGGCAAAATGTTCCGGAATGAAGGGATGGACAGAAACCATAATCCTGAATTTACATCCATGGAATGTTATATGGCTTACGGCAATATGGAAAGTGTAATGGAAGTGACTGAAAATGTTGTTTCCAAAGCGGCTTTGGTAGCAACCGGGTCGATGGTCATTGAGTATCAGGGAAAAACATTCGACCTGACGCCTCCATGGCGCAGACTGAATATGGCGGATGCCGTAAAAGAAATAACCGGCGTGGATTTTTCAAAAATCGAAACCGATGAAGAAGCCAGGGCGGCTGCGGTTGCGGCTGGCATGAGCCCGAATGAAGTCAGAAAAGCGACTCGCGGCCTTCTGATTGCTGAAATGTTCGAAGAGTTCTGCGAAGATGCACCGGGTTATCTGGACGGGCCGGTATTCATCGTCGGACACCCGGTGGAAATTTCTCCGCTAGCAAAAAGAGATCCTGAGGATCCGAGAATAACCAGAAGATTCGAAGCCTATATCAATGGCTGGGAAGTGGCAAATGCTTTCTCGGAACTCAACGATCCCATCGACCAATATCAGAGATTTAAGGAACAGCAGGCAGCTTTGGAAGGCGGCGACGAAGAAGCCCATCCGATGGATGAGGATTTCGTCAATGCTCTGGAGGTCGGCCTTCCTCCAACCGGAGGCCTGGGCATCGGCATCGACAGAGTGATCATGCTGATCACCAATGCGCCTTCGATCAGGGACATTATCCTGTTCCCGACCATGAAACCGATAGAAAAATAAACCAATCCAAAACAGAATAATGAAGTGCACCATCAGTCTTACCGGAGACCTGCGGTACTGCGTGGGCACTTTATTGTTTATCTGTAATTAATATTTACAATCCAAGGAGCTTCAAATGAAAGATATCGAATTAAAGGAACTGTTCGAGAAAGCAGATCAGTACAAGGACCGTGAAATAACTGTAAGAGGCTGGGTAAGGACCAACAGGGATTCCAATAAGTTCGGCTTTATCGAACTCAACGACGGAACGGCATTTAAATCACTGCAAGTTGTTTACGAGGAAAACATTATTTCAAATTTCAGCGAGATTGCCAAAGCCCCTATCGCTTCGGCCCTGATGGTCAAAGGTGATTTTGTACTGACTCCGGAAGCAAAGCAGCCATTTGAGATAAAAGCTAAAGAAATTGTGGTGGAAGCGGGTTCTGACGCCGACTATCCTCTGCAAAAGAAAAAACATTCCATGGAATTTTTGAGGGAAATCGCGCATCTGAGGCCGAGAAGCAATACTTTTTCGGCAGTGTTCAGAGTACGTTCACTGGTGGCTTATGCGATCCATCAGTTTTTCCAGGAAAACGGTTTTGTTTATGTTCACACTCCAATCATAACAGGCAGCGACTGCGAAGGGGCCGGCGAGATGTTCAAAGTCACCACGCTGGATCTGAACCATATTCCGATGACAGAAGACGGGAAGATCGACTTCAGCCAGGACTTCTTCGGGAAGGAGACCGGTATGACGGTTTCCGGCCAGCTGGAGGCCGAAACGTTTGCTCTCGCATTCAGGAAAGTCTACACATTCGGTCCGACCTTCCGAGCTGAAAATTCAAATACCGCAAGGCACGCTTCCGAATTCTGGATGATCGAGCCGGAGGTTGCCTTTGCCGATCTGGAAGACAATATGCGTCTGGCGGAGGCGATGATCAAGTATATTATCAGGGAAGTTCTGGTAAAAGCACCGAATGAAATGAATTTCTTCAATAGTTTCATTGATAAAGGACTTCTGGAAAGGCTGGATAACATCATCAACTCCGACTTCGGAAGGGTGACCTACACCGAAGCCGTGGATATTCTGAAAAAGGCCGACAAGGATTTTCAGTATCCTGTCCAGTGGGGAATCGATCTCCAGACGGAGCATGAACGGTATCTGACGGAAGAGGTATTCAAAAAACCGCTTTTCGTCACCGACTATCCTAAAGATATCAAGGCTTTCTACATGCGGATGAACGATGACGGCAGAACAGTTGCCGCTTGTGACCTGCTGGTACCGGGCGTCGGCGAGATCATTGGTGGGTCCCAGAGAGAAGAGCGTTATGACGCCCTTGTGGGCCGCATGAAGGAAATGGGCTTGGACCCGGAGGATTACAACTGGTATCTGGACCTCAGAAAGTATGGCGGTGTCAAACATGCGGGATACGGACTGGGGTTTGAACGGATCATCATGTATATTACCGGGATGGGCAATATCAGAGATGTGCTGCCTTTCCCAAGGACACCGAAGTCTGCGGAGTTTTAGCCTTATGAACAAATTTTTGACGGCGGTCAGGGAAGGTTTTATCAAGGGCCTGACCACCGGATTGTTTTTGTTGAAAATCATGATCCCGGTATATCTGGCGGTAGTCCTGTTCAAATACTCTCCTTTCATGCCATGGCTCCAGAAGGTTTGCGAGCCGGCAATGAAAATATTCAACCTTCCGGCGGAAGCGGTGGTCCCAATCATAACAGGAGCATTTACCGATGAATACGGTGTTGTGGCCGCTTTGGGCGGCTTTAATTTTACGACCGCTGCTATCACAACGATTGCGATGATCACTCTCACGTTCCATTCCATCCCTGTTGAAAGTGCAATTGCCCAGAAAATCGGGCTTTCACCGGTCCGCTTCGGTGCCCTTCGATTTTTGGCGGCCGTACTGTTCGGCATCATGACCGGCTGGATCGGAGGTGTTGTGACAGGATGACTGCAACCTGGGATGTTATATTGAATGAAATGCTGATGGGAAGCTTGTCCACGGTGCTGAATCTGCTTAAAGTTATGGTGCCGCTGATGATTACCATTCAGCTTTTGATGGCTTATGAACTCATCGAGAAGCTGGCCGTGAAAATGGAAGGGCTAGGCCGGCTGATGGGGATATCGAAAAACGCGATGTTCCCGCTTTTAGTGGCTGTCGTTATGGGAGTGAGCTATGGCGCGGGCACCATCATTGAGCTGAATAAGGCCAATCCCATTTCCAGTAAAGATCTTGCTCTGATCGGTGTTTTTATGTATTTATGCCACGGCGTCATAGAAACCGCAATGCTGATGGGAGTGGCCGGAGCTTCGGTTCCGATCATCACTGCTGGAAGACTCCTTGTCGCTTTTTTGGTAACGGCGATTCTGGCAAGGACAAAGTTTTTTAGAAAACTGAATAATGAAATTCCAGTCCGTGCTGCTGTGGACCGACAATAAAAGGCGTTGCCATTCAAATACTCGAATGATATAATTGATTGCACTATGTGCTTTGTGATAATAAATTTTTGGGAGGTCTTAAAATGAAAGGCTACAATAGCGACAGTATAAGGAACGTTGCCTTGCTGGGTCATGGCGGCTGTGGAAAGACTACTTTCCTGGAAGCCGCATTACTTGCCACGGGCGTCCTCAGCAGGCTGGGACGCGTAGAAGACGGAAACACTGTGTCCGACTATGACAAAATGGAAATTGAAAAGGGCCATTCGATCGGGCTGTCTATCGTGCCGGTTGAGTATAACAAGGTAAAAATCAACTTTCTCGACACGCCGGGATTTTTTGATTTTATCGGAGAAGTAAATTCAGCGCTGAGAGCGGCGGAAGCAGCACTCATCATGGTCGATGCATCATCCGGCATTCAGGTTGGAACCGAAAAGGCCTGGAACAGCTGCAGACAATTTGATATTCCGAAGATTTTTGTAATAACCAAGACTGACAAAGAAAATGTTGATATAGGCCAGATTGTTGAAGATCTGAAAGCGAAGTTTGGTACTTCGGTTGTCACTTTGGACGACAAAGACGCGTTGAACGAAGCCATTGCCGAGACTGATGAAGCCCTGCTGGACAAGTTTTTCGGCGGCGAAGAGTTCACGGAAGAAGAATTCAATCAGGGCTTGGCAAAAGGCATTGCCGCAGGGAGCATCGCTCCAGTGATTTCCTGTTCATCCATCAAAGGGCAGGGCGTCAAGGAGGTCCTCGATCATATTATCAATTTAGTGCCGAAGGCGAAAGACCATGCTCCGTATAAAGCTTTGGACGCAAATGATAAGGATATAGAAGTCAAATGTGACGAAAACGGAAAACTTGCCGGATTTGTATTTAAGACCATTGCCGATCCGTTCCTTGGCAAGATAAATCTCATTAAAGTTATATCCGGAAAATTCAACCAGGGAATCGAAGTATATAATACAAGAACCGAAAAAACCGAAAAACTGGGTTCTCTGTTTTTCCTCAGAGGAAAGACTCAGGGAGAAGCCGGTACCGCGCTGGCCGGGGATATCGTGGCAGCCGCCAAATTGCAGATGACTCAGACGGGCGATACCCTTTGTGAAAAGGCCCATATCGTTAAATTCCCTCCTATTGAATTCCCTCAGCCGTCGTTTTTCCTTGCGGTCGAACCAAATTCCAAAGGCGATGATGAAAAAGTATCTTCAGGCCTCACAAAGCTCATGGAAGAAGATCCTTCTTTCGTGCTTGAGAGAAATATCGAGACGCATCAGACATTGCTTGGCGGACAAGGAGAACAGCAGTTGGGCGTCATCACTGCGAAGCTCAAAGACAAGTTTGGTGTGGATGTACATACTGTTCCAAGAAAAATCGCATACAGAGAGACTATTAAAGGAAGATCCGACGTTCAGGGAAAACACAAGAAGCAGTCCGGAGGAGCGGGTCAGTACGGGGATGTTCATATCAAGTTCATGCCGTCCGAACAGGAATTCGAGTTTTCTGAAGAACTTTTCGGTGGGTCTGTACCTAAAAACTATGTTCCCGCTGTAGAAAAAGGACTCAGGGAATGTATGGACAAAGGCCCTCTTGCGGGTTGTAAAGTAGTTAACGTCAGGGCTGTCCTGTATGATGGTTCCTACCATGATGTGGATTCCAATGAAATGGCTTTCAAGATTGCCGCTTCTCTGGCATTTAAGAAGGGGATCGTTGAAGCCAAGCCTTGCCTGCTGGAACCTGTGATGCACCTGGAGATCTTTGTTCAGGACGAATACATGGGCGATGTGATGGGCGATATGAACAAGAGAAGAGGTAAAATTCTCGGAATGGAGCCTCAGGCTTCCGGAGGGCAGAAACTGGTCGCAGAAGCACCGCAGGCTGAACTGTTCGATTATGCTGTAGCGCTTCGCTCTATGACACAAGCAAGAGGATATTTCACAATGTCTTTTGAAAGATATGAGGAAGTGCCTGCACACCTTGCAGAAAAGATCATCGCTGAATATAAATCCGACGAAGAAGCATAAAGACAATCCCAAATTGTTTCCTAGCCCGGGAGAAAAATCCCGGGCCTTTTATTATCCGAAAGCGAGGAGGCGGCCACCGGAACCTACGGAATGAGTCCGCTTCTATGTGAAAAAACACTAAACAAAGAGAAAAATATTTGTGAACATTCACAAAAACATTGACATATTTTGTGCTTGATATATAATGTAATGTAATGTTTAAAAACGGGAAGGGGGCGAAATAATATGAAATTAACAGGGGCGGAAATAGTAGCGGAAGTATTGATGGATCAGGGCGTTGACACCGTTTTCGGATATCCGGGAGGGGCGGCGCTGTTTCTATATGATGCCCTCTACAAATACAGCGATCGAATCAGACATATCCTGACGGCTCATGAGCAGGGGGCTGCTCATGCCGCAGACGGCTATGCCAGAGCGACAGGCAAAACAGGCGTTGTCATGGCAACCAGCGGACCGGGAGCTACCAATCTGGTCACCGGCATCGCGACGGCCTATATGGACAGCATTCCAATGGTGGCTATCACGGCTAATGTGCCGTCGACATTGACCGGCAGAGATGCGTTCCAGGAGATCTATATCACCGGCGTAACCATGCCGATCACCAAACACAATTATTTCGTAAATAAAATTGAAGACTTGGAAAGGTGCCTCAGGGAGGCGTTCAGAATCGCCTCAACAGGCAGACGCGGACCGGTGCTTGTAGATATAACCAAGGATGTTACGGCGGCGACTTATGAATATAAGAAGGGGCCACATCCGGTGTTCCCAGAACTTCCGAAAGCCTCCGACGAAGACATAAAAAAGATCGCGGAAATGATCAACGAAGCCGAGAAACCGGTTATGTATGTGGGCGGCGGCGCTGCCAGCTCCGGAGCCAGTGAAGCCACGGCAGAGTTCATGCAGAAGGCGCAGATCCCGGCCGTCTATACCATGATGGCAGCAGGAATAGTGGGCTATGAGGATGAAAAAAATCTCGGGCTGATCGGTATGCACGGCACAGTCGAGGCGAATAAAGCCATCGATAAGGCAGATCTCGTACTGGCGCTTGGAACCCGCTTCAGTGACCGGGTGGCGCTCAACGCGGACAAATTTGCAAGGCATGCAAAGATCATCCAGGTCGATATCGATAAAAGCGAATTCAATAAAAATGTCATTGTCGATATATCGGTAATAAGCGATGTGAAATATTTTCTGGAAAAGCTTATTCCGATGATCAAAAATGCCGATCACAGCGAATGGCTGGAACGAATCAAAAAGTGGAGACTGAAAGCTAAAGACGGCAGACCGTCAAGCTCCATGATCCCGCCGAATGAGCTGATAGGAAAAATCTGCGATATGACCGATAAGGAAACGATCTATGTGACCGATGTCGGCCAGCATCAGATTTGGGCTGCCCAATACCTGAAGCATAATAATACGAAGGCATTTATAACCAGCGGCGGCCTCGGCACGATGGGATTCGGCTATGGTGCGGCAATCGGCGCACAGATCGGGAATCCGGATAAACGGGTCGTGCATTTGACAGGCGACGGTTCGCTTCATATGAACCTGAGCGAAGCCTGCACAGCTGTAAGTTATCAATTGCCTATTATTACCGTCATTTTTAACAACAGAGTTCTTGGAATGGTTTACCAGTGGCAAAACTCTTTCTATTCAGGAAGGATTTCACAAACCACACCTGAGAGGAAGACTGACTTTGTAAAAGTTGCGGAAGGGTTCGGAGCGAAAGGCTTTAAAGCAGATACACTGGAAGAATTCATTGCTGTTTATGAACAGGCCTTGAAAGAAAAAGGACCGGTCTGGATCGATTGCGCCATAGACAGAGCCGCAAAAGTTCTGCCCATGATACCAAACGGTGGGACGGTAGCGGATATTATTTTAGACTGATCCGGGAGGTGGATACAATGAGAGAAAATGTATTGTCGAAACCCGTTGAAAAACGAGTCATCGTCGTACTTGTAGATGACCAGCCCAATGTTCTGGCCAGGGTTTCCAGCCTGATAGGACGTAGAAATTACAACATCCACACACTGACGGCTACGGAAACGGATATACCCGGAATCACTCGGATAACAGCTGTCGTCAGCGGAAATGAATATGAGATGCATCAGATCGTTTCTCAGTTGGAAAAGCTTGAGAATGTGAAAAAAGTTGATGTGGTCGAAAGAGGCAGCGGGCTGTACCGTGAACTACTGCTGGTCAAAGTGGCCGCAGACAAGGTGAATCGTGGCGATATCAGAGACGTCGCAGATATTTACAGAGCGAAAATCATCGACTTGTCTCCAAAGAGCATGATTCTGGAACTGACGGGCAGTTCAAACAAGATCGATGTGTTTCTGGATGTGCTGAGCTGTTATGAAATTTTAGAGGTCTGCCGTACCGGAACCACCGGTATAGAGAGGGACAAAATAAACGATTACGATATAAATATTAAAAAAGAGAGGTAAAAGGAAATGATCAAAAAATACTACGACACGGATTGCAATATGGGAATGCTTGACGGTAAAACCGTTGCAGTCATAGGCTTTGGAAGCCAGGGGCACGCCCATTCGCAGAACCTTAAGGACAGCGGTGCAAATGTAGTAGTAGGCTTGAGAAAAGATTCGAAAAGCTGGAAAGCAGCGGAAGAGTCGGGTCTTAAAGTCATGGAAGTGGAAGATGCAGCAAAAGCGGGAGACCTCGTCATGATGCTTGTTCCTGATGAAATTGCCGCTAAAGTGTATAACACACAGGTTGCGCCGAATATGAAGGAAGGCAATGTGCTCATGTTTGCTCATGGTTTCAATATTCATTTCCACCAGGTTAAACCTGCAGAATATCTGGACGTCATCATGGTAGCGCCGAAAGGCCCGGGGCATACTGTCAGAAGCCAGTATCTCGAAGGGAAGGGCGTACCAAGCCTGATCGCAATCTATCAGGATGTATCCGGCAGAGCAAAGGATTATGCACTGGCCTATGCATCCGGCATTGGAGCAGGACGCGCAGGAATTCTGGAAACCACTTTCAAAGAAGAGACGGAAACTGATCTTTTCGGCGAGCAGGCTGTTTTGTGCGGCGGAGTAACAGAACTGATGAAAGCCGGTTTCGATACTTTGGTCGAAGCGGGATACGCACCTGAAATGGCGTATTTCGAGTGTATCCATGAAATGAAACTCATCGTGGACCTGATCAACAGCGGCGGCTTTGACATGATGCGCTTTTCGGTATCCAATACAGCGGAATACGGAGATTATAGAACAGGCAAAAGACTGATCACCGAAGAGACACGGAAAGAAATGAAACAGGTCCTGGCGGAAATCCAGGATGGAACTTTTGCGACAGAGTTTATACAGGAATTCAATGCCGGCGGACAGGCCAAGTTCCTGGCAACCAGAAGGAAGGAAGCTGCCCATCCCCTTTGCGAAGTAGGCAAGGAGCTGAGATCGATGATGAGCTGGCTCAAGAAATAAGGAGAAACCGATGGAGTTGAGAAGTGCGCAGGTTACCCAGGGGATAGAGCGGGCTCCTATGAGAAGCTTGTTCTATGCAATGGGCTATACGAAAGAAGAACTGGACAGGCCTCTGGTAGGGGTCATTTCGGCGCATAGCGAAATCGTTCCCGGCCATATGCATCTGGATAAAGTTGCCGATGCGGTGAAAGCCGGAGTCAGAATGGCCGGCGGAACGCCGATCCTGATGCCTTCAATTGGAGTTTGCGATGGTATTGCTATGGGGCATCCGGGTATGAAATACAGCCTGGCTAGCAGAGAACTGATCGCAGACAGTGTGGAGACAATGGCGATGGCCCATTGCCTTGACGGGCTGGTGCTGATCCCGAGCTGCGATAAAATCGTTCCGGGTATGGTGATGGCGGCAGTCAGACTGAACATTCCGGCAGTGGTATGCTCGGGAGGTCCGATGATGGCAGGCCTGGTTGACGGAGAAGAAGTCAGCTTATCGAAAATATTCGAGGCGGTAGGCGCCCGGAAGGCCAATATGATCGATGATGAGAAACTGCAGGAATTTGAGCAGGGCGTTTGCCCGGGCTGCGGCTCCTGCGCAGGGATGTACACTGCTAACAGTATGAACTGCCTCTGCGAAGCCATGGGTATCGCGCTCCCGGGTAACGGAACGATACCGGCGGTGCATAACGGCAGAATCAGGCTGGCCAAACAAGCGGGTGCGGCGATTATGAATCTGATTGAAAAGGACATAAAAGCCAGGGATATCATCAATGAGAAATCCATCAGGAACGGACTGGCTTGCGATATGGCGCTGGGATGTTCAACAAACAGCGTTCTGCATCTTCTGGCCATAGCCAACGAAGCGGGTGTGCCTTTGAATCTCGAGCTTTTCAACGAGATGAGTGGAAAGGTTCCGAATTTATGCCATCTTGCTCCTGCCGGTCCGGCGCATATGCAGGATCTGAACAATGCAGGAGGCGTACAGGCTGTTCTGTCTGAACTGAATAAGAAGAACTTTATCGATCTGACCGCCATGACCGCAAATGGCCTGACGGTAGGAGAAAATATAAAAACTGCTGCGGTGAAAAACTACAATATAATCCGTCCGATCGAAAACCCGTATAGTGAAACCGGCGGGATCGCGATATTGTGGGGGAACATAGCAGAAGACGGAGCCGTTGTTAAAAGAAGCGCGGTAGCGCCGGAAATGCTGGTGCATTCGGGACCTGCCCGTGTTTTTGACAGCGAAGACGACGCCATAAACGCCATTTATGGGGGACTGATCCGAAATGGTGATGTGGTCGTGATCCGTTATGAAGGCCCTAAGGGCGGACCGGGCATGCGGGAAATGCTGAATCCCACCAGCGCTCTCGCAGGCATGGGGCTGGATAAAACAGTGGCACTGATCACGGACGGCCGTTTCAGCGGCGCGAGCCGTGGTGCTTCCATCGGCCACGTCAGTCCGGAAGCTGCCAGCGGCGGTGCAATAGCGCTTCTGAAGGAAGGCGATATCATCGATATCGACATACCAGGTTCAAAACTCAACGCAAGAGTCTCCGACGAGGAGCTGGCTGAGCGACGCAAATCATTGGTTCAGCCTGAACCGAGAGTTAAGACCGGGTGGCTGGTCAGATATGCAAGAATGGTATCCAGCGCAAATACCGGCGCCGTATTGAAATAATCAGAAGAAAACCGGATCACTGAGCTTTTATCAGGATCCGGTCTTTTTTACATTTTGCCTTTTTCAAGTTGGACAAATTGCTTGGCAGCACGGGGGCTTCTCCCGCCATTTCTGATGGCATACGCTTCTGCCCGGGTTTCCAGCAGATCATCCGATAGATGCAGATCATATTCCTCCGCCAGATCCCTGACAATTTTCAGGTAAGTTTCCCGGTCCGGACGCTGGAAAGTGATATTGAGACCGAACCTTGCCGCAAGTCCCATGGTTTCCTGTATGGTATCGCTCAAGTGCAGATCGTCTCCGATCCTGTCGGCTGAAGACTCTTTTACCAGATGTCTTCGATTGCTGGTGGCATAGATGACCACGTTGTCTCCGAAGACAGAAACACTCCCTTCCAGAATCGCTTTCAGTGCGGAAAAATTGTCGTCATTGCTCATAAAAGTCAAATCATCAATGAATATAATGAATTTCAGCGGATTCTCCGATAATTCTTCAATGATGTCCGGCAGCTTGTACAACTGCTGCTTTTTCACTTCGATCAGTCTTAAACCCCGGTCCCTGTATTCATTGGCAATCGCTTTGACAGTGGCGCTTTTGCCGGTCCCCGCATCTCCATATAGAAGTACATTGCAGGCAGGCCGCCCTTCCAACAGGTTGAGCGTGTTATGGATCACCAGATTACGCTCTCTTTCATAATTGCTAAGAGTGGAGATCCTCTGTTTGTCCGGATGCTTGACCGGTGTGATCACACCGTCTGCAATAGTGAACACATGGTATTTTGAATAAATACCAAAGCCCTGCACTTCCAGCTTATCGATTCGTTCGGTATACCCGGTAATAAAATCATGGGAAGTGGTCCGGTATTCGGGCAGGAAACCGCTATAGTCGGATACTTCCGATATGGCTTCCTTCAGGTCTGCCGAGGTAATCGACGACAGCAGCTGCAAAAGACGCAGTTCCTCTTTCAGGCATTTTTCGATATCTGGATTTTTACGGCAGGCCGATTTTCTGATATAGAAGTTTTCGTCTTCAAGTGCAGACCGATAAATCAGATTGCCTAAATCTCCACCCTCCGGATAAAGCGCGGCTACAAATTCGCCATAAACGGGGATCGGATCTCCCCTGTTTTCCAGAACTGCAAAAAGCTCACGGAGCTTTTGCATGTAAGGCTGGGATAGCAGACTGCGAAATACCGCCAACCCTCCGAGACCTGTATTGATTTGCTCTATACTTAACATGTTTCTTACCCCTTTATTCCTGTTTTGAACTGATTCTATCACAATGAGGATCATTAGAAAAGAACAGACGGGCATCCTTTCCACGGCTACTAAATATTCTGCGTTTATGTTACAATATATACGCAACTTTCACGTAATATACACACAGATTGGCTAAATTGTACTTGAGGTGATGAAATTGGCAAAGATTTTAGTAGTGGACGACGAAGCAAAAATACGTGAGGTCATCAAGGAATACGGCGAATTCAACGGGCATGAGGTTGACGAGGCTTCTGACGGAATGACGGCTGTGGGATTGGTGAAACTGAACGATTATGATCTGGTGATCATGGATATTATGATGCCGAAGCTGGATGGCTTCAGTGCATGTAAAGAAATTAGAAAGGTGAAAGACGTGCCGGTGATCATGCTGTCCGCAAGAGGAGAGGAATACGATAAACTCTTTGGATTTGAGCTGGGCATAGATGATTATGTGGTCAAACCTTTCAGCCCTAAAGAGTTGATGGCCAGGGTCAGCGCCGTGCTTGCAAGGAAACAGGCTGCTGTGACGCCGGGGCCGCAAGTTCTGGAATTCGGTGGTCTTGTAATCAACATTCCTGCAAGATCTGTTATGGTGAACGGTAAAAAAGTGGATCTGACCCCGAAGGAGTACGATTTATTGTTTTATCTAGTGGAAAACAGAAATATTGCGCTGTCCAGGGACAAGCTGCTGTCCGATATCTGGGGATATGATTTTTTCGGCGATGACAGAACCATCGACACGCATATAAAGAACCTGAGAAACAATCTGGGTGAGTACAGGGATTATATTGTGACATTGAGAGGGGTAGGCTACAAATTTGAGGCTTAAAATAACGAACAAACTGGGCTTTGATTCTAAAAGTATCAGATTTAAACTCTGGCTCTATTTTGCGCTGTTCGCAACCTTTCTGATGGTGATCCTCTGGACGCTTCAGATATTCTTCCTGAACAACTACTATCAGGAAATGAAAATAGAAGAAACAAATCGGATCGCAAACATCATCACATCTCAATATAATGATGAAGGAGTCGTTGATATTATCAGGAACCTGTCATACAGCAATGACATGTATATCCATCTGGAAACAACAGACGGCACGATTATCTTTTCTCCCGCATCAGAAGGAGGGCGGCGCCCCAGTTACGGCTATATCAATGAAATGGGCGCCATGAAGGAACATCTGATAGCCAGTGGGAAAATATCTATCAGCACAATGATCCCGGAAGGCCGGACAGATATGAACACACTGGCGTATGCCGGATTTATTAGAGCGAAGGACGGAAGCACCGCGATCCTGTACATATTTTCTCCGCTTTATCCGGTGGATTCAACGATCACTATATTGAAGCAGCAGCTGATTTATATCACCATCATCGCATTGGCGGCCGCTTTTGCGTTGTCGGCATACTTATCCACTATGATATCGAAGCCGATAAAGAAAATAACCAATCAGGCGGCAAAGCTGGCAAAAGGGGATTATGGAGTAACTTTTGACGGCGGCATTTATACTGAAATTACAAACCTGGCAGATACGCTTACCCAGGCTTCCGTAGATCTCGGGAAAAGTGATCAGCTCCAGAAGGACCTGATTGCCAACGTCTCTCATGACATCCGAACCCCGCTAACGATGGTTAAGTCCTATGCTGAAATGATTCGGGATATTTCCGGAAACAATGCCGCAAAACGCAACCAGCACCTTCAGGTGATCATTGATGAAGCGGACCGGCTTAACCTACTGGTCGGAGATATGCTGACATTATCCAAAATGCAATCCGGGGTGGATGCCATCAGCAAAACCGAGTTCAACATGGCGGAAGTGATCGACAGTGTAGTGCAGCCTTATGCAGACATCATGAAGACGGAGGGTTATAAAATAATAACCGATTGCGACGACAGCCTTTGGGTAAACGCCGATCTTCCGCGAATAAAACAGGTGGTATCAAACCTGCTCAGCAACGCCATAAAATATTGCGGAGAAGATAAAACCGTGCTCATCAACCTGAAAGATGTTAACGGCAGGGTGCGCTGCGAAGTGATCGATCACGGAATGGGTGTCGGACAGGATGAAATCGCACAGATCTGGGAAAGATACCAAAAGGGAAGTACAAACCATGTGCGGCAAACATCCGGGACGGGCCTGGGATTGTCAATTGTAAAAGAAATCCTGATCTTGCATCATGCCGAATTCGGTGTAAAGAGCACGCCGGGAAAAGGATCAAACTTCTGGTTTGAATTGAAACAGGCCTGACGAACTTGGCCGATATGCAAGCTGGAAACCCGGAAAAAAGTATATACATAGGTAAGGAACTGCCCGTTTTCTCTCCGGTTTCCTTGACATCACACACGATAAAGAAGTATACTGAAAGGTAGTAGTATCGTGGAGGAGAAGGCCATGTTTAGCATAGGTGACAAAATCGTGTATCCGATGCATGGCGCCGGAATAATCGGAGAGATCGAGAAGCGAAAAATTCTTGGCGAAATCAGAGAATACTATATATTGAACGTGCCTTGTGGGGACATGAAAATCATGATCCCTGTTGATTCCTGTGAAGAAATCGGCGTAAGACCCGTTGCCGCTTCGGCAACCATTAAAAATGTCCTCCGGATACTGAAAGACAATTCTTCCGATATGCCAAGCAATTGGAATCGTAGGTACCGTGAAAATATGGATAAACTGAAAACCGGCGATGTGGAAGAAGTGGCGGAAGTTGTCAGGAATCTGACTCGATCGGATCGTGAAAAGAAATTATCCACCGGTGAAAAGAAGATGCTTGCCAATGCCAAACAAATTCTGATCAGCGAAATAGCGCTGGTTGAAAATATTGACCCTGCCAAGGCTACTAAGCTGATCAATGACTCAATATAAATGATCCGCCTGGCAATAGGGAGGATGGCGGACCTGAAAATATCAGGGGAAGGAGGAATCAAACAGAGATAAATGATAAAAAAATTAATAAGACTAGTATTTGCTTCTGTTGGCGCTGCTGTTGGTTATGGAGTTTTTCTACTGGTTAAATACCTGATCGGATTTGCAGATGTGCCGCCGGATATCGGATTTACGGAAGGCCAGCAAATCATCGCCGCAATCATATTCGCAATTATATTCGCAATTTTATTTTTCAGACTCGTACCGACAATCAGCAAACAAAGCAAAAGAGCTGCAAAGAACATCGAAAGAGACCTGCAGGGTGTAGCTGCAAACGAACTGGTCCTTGGCACTTTTGGATTAATCACCGGACTGATTATCGCTTTTCTCATAAGTGACATTTTTAAAGATATCAAAATATTTTTTCTGGGTACCATACTCACAATCTTCACTTATTTGATCATGGCATTTTTAGGTGTTGTCATTGCAACTAAAGCAGGTCCCGATATACCGGCACTGATGGCAGCCGGCAGCGCTAAAAAAGAAGGCAGTAAATCAAAAGGCAAGGGACAGGATGTAACGCCAAAGATATTCGACACTTCCGTAATCATTGATGGACGCATTGCAGATATCATGAAAACCGGGTTTATTGAGGGACCGGTTGTAATCCCGGAGTTCGTTCTTGTTGAACTCAGGCACATAGCTGACTCTTCCGACAGCCTGAAGCGTAATCGCGGCCGGAGAGGACTGGATGTACTGAACCGGATACAAAGTGAATACGGTGTCGAAATATACAATACCGCGGCGGAAAAAGCCCTGGAAGAAATCCCGGAAGTGGACGTCAAACTCCTGAAATTGGCCCAGATCATGAATGGTAAAGTAGTGACCAACGACTTCAACCTGAATAAAGTCGCAGGCATAAAAGGGGTTGGAGTGTTGAACATCAATGAACTGGCCAATACTTTAAAGCCTGCTGTTTTGCCGGGTGAAGACATGACAGTATTCCTGGTTAAAGAAGGCAAGGAAAACAGGCAGGCCGTAGCATACCTGGACGACGGCACGATGATCGTCGTCGAGGATGGGGACAAATTCATCGGACAGACAACCGAAGTCCTGGTGACCAGCGTTCTTCAGACTTCGGCAGGCCGTATGATATTTGCGAAAATCAAGAAAGATAGAGACAGAGATAGAGACAAATAAATATGTATAACGGTAAAACAGTATCAGCAATTATTGCCGCCGCCGGTGCAGGTAAACGCATGGGCGGCGGTATTCCTAAGCAATATATTGATATCGGAGGCAAACCGATGGTGACATGGGCAGCGGAGCCGTTCGAGAAGAGCGAATTCGTTGACCATGTTTGTGTTGTCGTAAATAGTGATTATGACGAAAGGATCCTCAGTTTTCTGGACCCTGAAACGATCCTGACGCTGGGCGGCTCCGAGAGGCAGGATTCCGTGTACAACGGATTACGATCATTGCCTGGCGATACGGATATCGTTCTGATTCATGACGGCGCAAGACCCTATATCAAACCGGAACTGATAGAAAGGGTGCTGGCAGCCACTGCGCAGCATGGTGCTGCCATCCCGTGCGTTAAACCTAAAGATACAATACGAACGAAAGAAAAAACGCTGAACAGAGAGGAACTCTACGCCGTTCAGACACCACAGGGGTTCGATATCGAAACTGCCCTGGAGGCCTATGAAAGCGCTTTCGATCAGGATTATTACGGAACAGATGATGCATCGCTGCTGGATAAGATCGGCAGGCAGGTTGCAATCGTACAAGGCGATTATGACAATATCAAGATCACTGACCCGGCGGATTTGCCGGCGCCATCGACAGACAAAAGCGCATCACTTAAAATAGGGACCGGTTATGATCTGCACCGTATGGAAAGCGGGCGAAAACTGATTTTGGCCGGAGTGGAAATTCCTCATGGAAAAGGCTTGCTTGGGCATTCCGATGCGGATGTTGTGACACACGCATTAATGGATGCGATCCTCGGAGCGCTGGCGCTGGGGGATATCGGAAAACATTTTCCGGATACGGACAGCCGATACAAGGACATTTCAAGCATGATCCTTCTTGAAGATGTCAATCGCAAAATGAAGAACGCGGGCTATGTGATCGAAAACGCTGACATTACGATTATCGCTGAGAAACCCAAACTGGCTCCCTTCATGGATGCTATGATCAAGAACCTTGCCGAAGTATTGGGAACAGAAACCGGAAGAATCAGCATCAAGGCCACCACGACGGAAGGAATAGGATTTGTGGGCAGAGAAGAGGGAATCGCTTGCCAGACGGCAGTCCTTTTGTCTGAAAAGATCCAATATAGATAGTACAAGGAGAATAAAATAATGAGATTATCCCAAATGCATTTAAAAACTCTTCGGGAGGTACCCACTGAAGCCGAGATCTCAAGCCATATTCTGCTCCTGAGAACCGGAATGATCAGAAAATTGGTTTCCGGCGTATACGGATTTATGCCACTGGGTCTGAGATCGGTGAAGAAAATAGAACAGATCGTCAGAGAAGAAATGGACGCGAAGGGCGGCCAGGAAATCCTGATGTCTGCAGTGCAGCCGGCTGAACTGTGGATCGAATCGGGAAGGTGGTCTGCATACGGACCTGAACTATGGAGACTGAAGGACCGCAATGGCAGGGATTTTTGCCTGGGGCCGACCCATGAAGAAATATTCACCGACATTGTCAGAAACGATGTAAGTTCATACAGACAACTTCCGCTCAACCTCTATCAGATCCAGACGAAGTACAGGGATGAAGCCAGACCGAGATTCGGACTGATGCGCAGCCGGGAATTCGTCATGAAAGATAGTTATTCGTTCGACAAGGATTATGAAGGCCTGGATAAGAGCTATAACGATATGTATGACGCCTATGACAGAATCTTCACCCGCTGCGGCTTGAAATTCAGGCCGGTAGAGGCGGACACGGGAGCGATAGGGGGATCCAATTCCCATGAATTCACCGCCCTTTCGGAGGTCGGAGAATCTCAGATCGCTTATTGCGACAACTGCGAAATGGCAGCAACGGTGGAACGCGCAAAATGTGTGGATCAGCTGCCGGATAGCGAAGAGATGCTGCTGATGGAGGAGGTTTATACGCCGGGCACTAAAACTATCGAAGAGGTTGCTAATTATCTGGGCTTGCCGCAGAACAAGACCATCAAGGCTCTCCTGTTTGTCAAATATGACAGCGAAGGCAAAGAAGACGGTTATGTTGCCGCTTTCATCAGAGGCGACCGGGAACTGAACCGAATCAAATTGGTCAATGCACTGGGGATTCCAGAACATGCGCTTGAATTTGCGGATGAAAATAAAATGCAGGCTGTTACAGGCTGCGTCGGTGGATTTACAGGACCCATCGGACTTCATGACTGCACGATCGTTGTGGACTCGGAACTGATTCAGGCAAGAAACCTCTGCGCGGGTGCATGCAAATTAGACCATCATATTAAAAATGTAAATTACGGAAGAGACTATTCGGGCGATATCATTGTCGATATAAAGACTTTGAAAGAAGGAGATCCTTGCCCGGTATGCGGCGCTCCCGTCAAGCATACCAGAGGAATTGAAGTCGGACAGATATTCAAACTTGGTACTAAATATTCCAAATCCATGGGTGCGTATTATAAAGACGAAAATATGCAGGACCAGTTGATCGTCATGGGATGCTACGGGATCGGCGTGACCCGGACATTGGCGGCCATTGTTGAGCAGCACCACGACGATAACGGAATCATATGGCCGGTCAGTGTTGCCCCGTATCATGCCATCATCACATTGGTGGGCACGGAAGATGCGACTCAGATAGAAACAGCCGAGACTATTTACAGACGGCTTTTGGAAGCTGGAGTCGAAACGCTTTTGGATGATCGAAAAGAGCGGCCGGGAGTGAAATTCAAGGACGCGGATCTTCTGGGAATCCCGATCCGCATTACCGTTGGCCGCGGAGCGGTTAACAATATTGTTGAATATAAGCTCAGAAAAGATCCTGACAAGGTAGAAATCAATGTCGAGGAGGCCATCTGCAGAGCAATCGAAACAGTATATGAAGAGAGACGGGGATGAAAATTCTTTGGCAGCTTTTTATCAGTTTCTTTAAAATAGGCCTTTTCACTATTGGTGGGGGGATGGCGATGCTGCCGTTCATCTACAGGGTAGTAGTGGATGAAAAAAATTGGCTTTCAGAACAGGAAATGACGGATTGCATTGCTGTATCACAAACATTGCCCGGCGTTATAGCGATCAATTCCGCAACCTATGTGGGGACCAGAAAAGCCGGACTGCCTGGTGCTTTAGCCGCATCAGCCGGTGTTATACTTCCTTCGTTCACGCTGATCATACTGGTGGTTTCGTTTCTTGGGGCTGTTGGAGACAACCGGTATATAGATGGAGCCATGACTGCCATCAAAGCCGCGTCCTGCGGACTGATCCTGTATGCAGCTTATCGATTAGGCAGACAGATCACACCGGGATGGTTCCCCATAAGCCTGGCTCTGCTCAGTTTTATTCTCACTGCAGGTTTAGGGATTTCGGCGGTTTGGGCAGTGCTTGCCGGTATTTTTGCCGGTTGGATCTACTGCTTTTTTGCTAAAAAGAAAGCAGCGAAGCAATGATTTATTATTCTCTCTTTCTGATATTTTTCAAAACCGGTTTGTTCGGTTTTGGCGGCGGATATGCTATGCTTCCGTTGATATTTCAAAGCGTTCAGGAATTCGGGATCATGTCGGAAAAAGAATTCTCCGACTTGGTGGCACTGTCGCAAATTACACCGGGCCCTATTGCGGTCAACGCGGCCACCTATGTGGGCTTCAACTATGCCGGACTTCCGGGAGCCGCAATAGCGACTTTGAGTGTCACACTGCCCTCGTTTATCATCATGATGGCGGTAGCCGGATTCATTGAAAAATTCAATCAGAGTTTTCTGATCAGAAGCGCTTTTATAGGGATCAGGCCGGTTACTGCCGGACTAATCGCCTCGGCCGCGGTGATGGTGGCTCAAACGTCGTTATTTAATACAGCATTGTTTTCAATGGACTTTTTTACAAAAATCGGATCCAATATCAATATCGTTCCATGCATCATTTGTGTAGCTTCCATAATACTGATAGGCAAATTTAAATTGAGCCCCATCGTAATAACTCTGGCGATGGGGGTGATAGGAGCGTTACTATGTGGATAGGCGGCAGTAGGGTAGTAATTCTGAATGATGAAAAGCAAGTCCTGATGCTTAGACATCATCAGGATGATAAAGATATCTGGCTTGTACCCGGCGGAGCAATCGAACCCGATGAAAACTCAGCGGAGGCGGCTGTGAGAGAGGTGAAAGAAGAGACTGGACTGGATGTGGCGATTGAAGGTCTGATCTGGCATGTAGAAGAGGTCTCTGAAAAACGCGGACAACGATTTGTGAACTTCTTTCTGGCCAGAATTACCGGAGGTGAACTCAATCTGGGAGAAGACCCGGAACGAATTGAAGAAGGTCAGGTCATGTGTGAAATCAGGTTCGTTTCAAAAGACGAAATGCAGAATCTTTCGGTTCTTTATCCCGAGTATCTGAAGGATGAATTGTGGACATTCCTTGATCAGGGCGCGTCTGCTGACAACATTTATAAAATAAGAAAGTAGAGGGTTGAATATGACAAATATTATAATCGAAATGGAAAACGGCGGAGCGATGAAAGGGGAATTATATCCTGAAATCGCCCCGGAAACAGTAGCAAATTTTATTAAGCTTGCAAAAGAAGGCTTTTATGATGGCCTGACTTTCCACCGGGTGATCCCGGGGTTCATGATCCAGGGGGGCTGCCCTGTGGGAAACGGAACCGGAGGACCGGGGTATTCGATCAAAGGAGAATTTAGAAAAAATGGATTTGAAAACAATCTGTGCCATGACAGGGGCGTTATGAGTATGGCTAGAACCTCAAATCCGAATTCCGCAGGCTCCCAATTTTTCATCATGACATCAAAATCCCCACATTTGGATGGCGAGTATGCGGCCTTTGGAAAGATCGTCGAAGGCCTCGATATTGCGGATGAAATCGTAAATACCAAGAGGGATTATGCCGACAAACCCATCGAACCTCAGCGTATGAAAAAAGTCACAATTGTAGAAGATTAGACTCGAAAACCGCAAATTAGTACATTAAATTTGTGACCGAATAACAAGCGAGTAAATGCTCAAAACGTTGATTATGCAACATTTTTGAGCATTTTTTATGTGTAGATTCTGTGAAAAATTCCTTAAAAAGGTTGACATAATAATCGCAATAAGGTAGCCTATACAAAAGCTGGTCGGAAAAAGCGGGTTTCAAAATTTCCGAGAGAGCGAGGTAAAATATGAAAAAACGAATTTCGGCTGCGATCTTAGCAGTACTATTTGTTACATTATGCGTATCCCCGGTTTACACATTGGGTATGCAAACCGATGAACAATCGGGCACATTGACAGCAGGCTACGAAAAGAAACTTGAAAAAGTACAATATGGCACAGAGTATCAGTACAGTGAAGAAGTAACAGAAGGAGTCAGCGCCCTGATCAGCGCGGGCAGCAACGGACTTGTCGAAAAAGTGGATTATGTAGTCAGAAAGAACGGCATCCCGGTGACGTCGAGAGAAATAGCGGTGATGACGATCAAAGAACCTGTAAAGCAGGTTATATTAATGGGGACGGCAAAACAGGCCGCCTATGCTGCGGGTAACGATCAGGAATCCGCAGGCCACACGAGCTGCGTCACTTATGAGGGGCCGGTTCAGGAAGGCACGGGGAGTTTTATAACCCCTCTTGCAGGATACAAACTGGGGTCGCCATACGGAATGCGAAATGGCAGAATGCATTTCGGTGTAGATCTTCTGGCACCGTCAGGCACGGATATTCTGGCGGCTGATACCGGAACTGTTGTTTTTACAGGGTATAGAAACTCGTACGGTCTTTTGGTTGTAGTCGATCACGGAAACGGATTCAGTACCTATTATGCCCACTGCAGCGCTGTATCTGTCAATGTTGGTGATAACGTCCAGAAAGGCATGAAAATAGCGGATGTAGGCAGAACCGGCAATGCCACCGGCACGCATGTCCATTTTGAAATCAGATCAAATGACATTTGCATGAATCCGGCATCGTATATATCCATATCAGGAAAAGCAGCCAGCGTAAGCAATGAAACGGAAGTTCCAATCCCGGCAGCAGTAACGCAAGCCGCCGTAACGCCGGAAGCGCTAAGCCAGACGCAGTTGCTACAGCCAGAAAACCCGCAGGAACCGATAACTCCGGAGGCCATATCTCAGGAGACACCATCGGTGACGACCGAAGCTCTTGATAATGCAGAATAATAGTAGTATAATATTTGGCAGGCCTAAAACGCCTGCCTTTTGTTTTTCAGGGCCTGCTTACCGAAGGAATTGATAAAACTGCCAGCAAAGGGGTATAACTGAACTATGCCTGATGAGCTGAGGATGGAGAGAAAAATGAAAATATATAATACGCTGAACAGAAAAAAAGAAGAGTTTGTTCCCATAGATAAAAATGAAGTCAGGATATATGTATGCGGTCCAACTGTTTACAATTTCTTTCATATTGGGAACGCAAGACCTTTTGTTGTTTTTGACACATTGCGCCGATATATGGAATATAGGGGATTCTCCGTCAGATTCGTCCAGAACTTTACGGATGTTGATGATAAAATTATTAACAGAGCCAGAGAAGAAGGTATATCCGCTTCCGAGGTCAGCGAAAAATATATTGAAGAATATTATAGAGATGCTGCCGCTCTCAATGTCAAAAAGGCGACAGTACATCCTAAGGTCACCGAAAACATCAACGAAATCATCAATTTCGTCAAAGGTCTGGTAGACAAAGGCTATGCATATGTAGTGAACGGCGATGTGTATTATAATACGAGAATGTTCAAGGACTATGGCAAGCTTTCGGGTCAGAACATTGATGATCTTGAATCCGGCGCCCGCATTGAAGTCGGCGATATCAAACGCGATCCGCTGGACTTCGCCCTTTGGAAAGCGAGAAAATCCGAGGATGAAATCGCCTGGGAATCTCCTTGGGGTATGGGACGGCCCGGCTGGCACATCGAGTGTTCCACTATGTCAAAACGTTATCTTGGAGATACAATCGATATTCATGCCGGCGGGCAGGATCTGATATTTCCTCATCATGAAAATGAGATTGCCCAGTCGGAAGCGCTCAGCGGCGTGCCGTTTGCAAATTACTGGCTTCACAATGGATATATTACCATCGACAACGAAAAAATGAGCAAATCGAAAGGTAATTTCTTTACGGTCAGAGACATTTTAAAAGAATATGACGGTGAGGTTATGAGATTTTTTCTACTTTCCGGTCATTACAGGAACCCGATCAATTTCAGCGATGCGCTTATGGAGCAGGCGAAAAACAGCCTGAGCAGGCTTCAAAACGCAAAGGCAAATCTCAAACATCTGTCGGTCAACGGCACGGATCAGATCACTGAAGAAGAGAAAAAAGCCTATGACGGGATTCTGGCATATAAAGATAGATTTATCGAGGCTATGGATGACGATTTGAATACAGCAGATGCCATCACGGCTGTGTTTGAAATGATTACCGCCATCAACACCACGGTGATCAATGGCTCCAGCAAAGAGTTCGCCTTGAAATGTATGGATCTCCTGCAGGAACTTTGCGATGTCCTGGGTTTGCTGCAAAATGAATCCCAAGGCGACGTTGATCCGGAATTGCAGGTTTTGGTGGATCAAAGGCAGGAAGCCCGTAAGAACAAAGACTTCAAGAGAGCCGATGAGATCAGGGACATACTGAAATCAAAGGGCATTACGCTGAAAGATACTCCTCAGGGCGTACAAATCATTAAGGAGTGAGATAGCGGTATGATCAATCGGAACACAAGAGCGTAAAGGTATGAAAAATTTGAACACAACGGCGCTTGCCTACATGGGGGATGCCGTATACGAACTCTACATCAGGCGACATGTCCTTGAATCAGGGCGCTCGAATGTGGATATACTGCACAAAACAGCAGTTAAATATGTCAGAGCCGAGGCTCAGTCCACGGCTCTGAAAAAGATTTTTGACGATCTTTCGGAGGAGGAGCAGGCTCTTGTGAAAAGGGCCCGCAACCGGAAAATCGTATCCAAACCCAAAAATGCAGATCCGGTCACCTATAAATATGCGACAGCGTTTGAAGCACTGGTAGGGGAGCTGTTTCTATCAGGAAAAAGGGAACGGCTGGAAGAAGTCATCAGAAGAGCAATTGCCATAATAGATAGTGAGGGCGATCAATGAGTAAAGCAGATGTTCTATTTGTAAATATGTGCAGAGACATCCTGGAAAACGGATATTCCTCTGAGGGGCAAGTCGTCCGTCCAAGATGGGAGGACGGGACTCCGGCCCATACGATCAAACGATTCGGAGTGGTCAACCGTTACGACCTGTCCGAGGAATTTCCGGCGCTCACGCTCCGCCCTACCGCCATTAAGTCAGCGGTGGATGAACTGCTTTGGATCTGGCAAAAGAAATCCAACAACATCAAGGATCTGAAAAGCAGGATCTGGGACGAATGGGCAGATGAAAGCGGTTCCATCGGTAAAGCTTACGGGTATCAGCTGGGCGTGAAATACCGTTTTCCCCAAGGCGAAATGGACCAGGTTGACAACGTTATCTGGCAGCTTAGAAACTCGCCGTATTCCAGAAGAATCCTGACCAACATATACAATTTCAGCGATTTGGCGGAGATGCATCTTGAACCGTGCGCATACAGCATGACCTTCAATGTGACAGGGAAAAAGCTGAATGCGATTCTCAACCAGCGGTCCCAGGACATCCTGGCGGCTAACAACTGGAATGTTGTTCAATACTCTGTATTGGTTCACATGCTTGCACAAACGTCAGGACTGATTCCAGGGGAACTGGTGCACGTGATTGCTGATGCACATATTTATGATAGACATGTGCCAATCATCGAAGAACTGATTTCGAGGCCTCAATATCCGGCCCCGCAATTTCAGTTGAATCCCGAGATCAAGGATTTTTATGAATTTACAGTGAACGATATCAAAATCGATCATTACGTAAACAATCCTCAGGTCACAGGCATACCGATTGCGGTATAAATTGGAAGAAAAGAGAAGAATATATAATGAATGCGATAGTGGCAGTAGACAAAAATTGGGCAATCGGTAAAAATGGCGGATTGCTCTGTCATATCCCCGGAGACTTGAAATATTTCAAGGAAAAAACCAAAGGGAAAATCGTTTTGATGGGGCGGGCAACATTTGAATCCCTGCCGGGGAAAAAGCCTCTTCCAGATCGGATCAACATCATTCTTTCCAAAAACCCGCGATTTCATGCGCCATGCCTGGTGTGCCATACAAATGAGGCGTTGAAAAGAGAACTGCTGCACCATGACCCCGAAGATGTGTTCGTGATCGGTGGAGCCAGTATATACGGACAGTTCCTGAAGTTTTGCGATAAGATCTATGTGACCAAAATCGACGCTGTCTTTGAAGCAGATTGTCATTTCCCGAATTTAGATGAGGACCCGGACTTTGAATTAGTCTGGACCAGCGATCAACAGGAAGAAGGCGGCTACAGTTACCGCTTTTCTGAATACAGAAGAAAGAAACGGTAGTAGAATGGAAAACAAAAAACACGATAAAACTCAAAAGGCCTCAAAACAGCAAAAGCCTGAAAGAAGGCAAAAGCCAATAAAACTGGAAAGGTCTGCAAAACAGGAAAGGCCTGAAAAGAAGCAGAAGCCCGAAAAGAAAGAGAAACCCGTACAGCGGATCCAACCTTCCCCAACAGAAGTTGATAGCGAAGAAACCGGTATCATCATTGGCAGGAATCCTGTACTCGAAGCTTTGAAATCAGAACGGACCATTGAAAAACTGGTTGTTGGCAAAGGTGCCGAAGGTTCTATCAACAAGATCATCGGTATGGCCAGGGACAAAAGTATCCCCATCCATTATAGTGAAAAACCTGCCATGGACAGAATGGCAGGAAACGGAGCACACCAGGGAGTCATCGCGTTTGTTGCTGCTTATGAATACAGTGAAATTGAGGATATCTTCGCTCTGGCAAAAAAAAGAGGTGAAGATCCTTTTGTTGTAATTCTGGATAACCTGGAAGATCCCCATAATCTCGGAGCGATTATAAGGAGCGCAGAAGGAGCGGGTGCCCACGGAGTTATAATTCCGAAGAGGCGCGCGGTCGGCATTACGGAAACAGTTGTGAAGGCTTCCGCCGGCGCTATTGAATATGTGCCGGTGGTCAAAGTTCCCAACATAGCGGAAACCATCGAAAGGCTTAAAGAGAACGGACTTTGGATCGGGGCGTGCGATATGGGCGGGACTACTTACCACGAACAAAATCTAAAGGGGGCTATCGGCATAGTGATCGGTTCAGAAGGGGCGGGGATAGGGCGTCTTGTAAAGGAACGATGCGATTTCGTTGTTTCCATTCCGATGAAAGGCAGCATAAACTCGCTGAATGCATCAAATGCCGCTGCGATACTTCTATATGAAATACGAAGGCAAAGAGATGAAGGAGCCATTTAAAGAGATCACTGAAGAGCAACTGGCAGTTATGGCGAAAAACGGAGATGGCGATGCTGCTGAATATTTAATCAGAAAATATAAGGACCTGGTTCGTGGAAAGGCCCGCATGTATTTTATTGTGGGAGCGGATTCCGAAGATATCGTTCAGGAAGGGATGATTGGCATATTTAAGGCTATCAAAAGCTTTGATCCTACGAGGCAAGCTTCCTTTCAGACCTTCGCTGAAATTTGCGTTAACCGGCAAATCATCGATGCAGTCAGGACGGCGGGCCGGATGAAACACAGCCCTCTGAACGAATCGGTTTCACTAGATAAACCTGTGGACGGCAGTGATGAAAGCACTCTCAGCGACACCATCAAAGACAGGGAACCCGAACTGGAGGATATCGTCGTTCTCAATTGCGAGATGGATAAACTGCTGATTTTGGGGAAAGAGATCTTTTCGGAACTGGAATTGCAGGTCTGGAATGAATACCTGAAGGGGAGGACATATCCGCAAATCGCTGAAATAACAGGCAAGAGCGTCAAGGCGGTTGACAATGCGCTGCAGCGTACCAGGCGAAAGCTGGAGCTGTATTTAGGGATTGAAAAATAGCGGAATTTTAATTGACATAGAGATTTTTATTTAGTATCATAATCGTGGTGTGCTGATGTAGCTCAGTAGGTAGAGCACTTCCTTGGTAAGGAAGAGGTTCGGCAGTTCGAGCCTGCTCATCAGCTCCATTTTTTTAATTAAAAACTTTATATAAAGAGTTTTAGGAGGAAAATTTAAAATGGCAAAGCAGAAATTCGAGAGAAATAAGCCGCATATCAATATCGGCACGATTGGCCACGTAGACCATGGCAAGACGACGCTGACGGCAGCGATCACCAAGACCCTGTTCCAGAGATATGGACTGGGCAAGCAGGTCGACTTCGACCAGATCGATAAAGCGCCGGAAGAAAAAGAAAGAGGAATCACGATTTCAACGGCACACGTTGAATACGAGACTCCGAACAGACACTATGCGCACGTAGACTGCCCGGGACATGCCGACTACGTAAAGAACATGATCACAGGAGCAGCGCAGATGGACGGCGCGATCCTGGTAGTAGCCGCAACAGACGGCCCGATGCCGCAGACAAGAGAACATATCCTGCTGTCAAGACAGGTAGGCGTACCATATATCCTGGTATTTTTGAACAAATGCGACATGGTGGATGACGATGAGCTTCTGGACCTGGTAGAGATGGAAGTGAGAGAGCTTCTGGACCAGTACGAGTTCCCAGGGGACGACACTCCGATCATCAGAGGATCCGCGCTGAAGGCACTGGAAGATCCAATGGGCCCATGGGGCGACAAGATCATCGAGCTGTTCGAAGCAGTAGACAGCTACATTCCAGAACCACAGAGAGACAATGACAAGCCGTTCATCATGCCGGTAGAAGACGTATTCAGCATCACAGGGCGCGGAACTGTAGCAACAGGCAGAGTAGAGAGAGGCGTGCTGAAGGTAGGAGACGAAGTCGAGATCATCGGACTGACAGATGTAAAGAGAAAGGTTGTTGTAACAGGCGTAGAGATGTTCAGAAAGCTTCTGGACCGTGCAGAGACCGGAGACAACATCGGAGCGTTGCTGCGTGGCGTACAGAGGAACGAGATCCAGAGAGGCCAGGTACTGGCAGCTCCTGGAACCATCCGTCCGCATACGAAGTTCAAGGGCCAGGTATACGTACTGAAGAAGGAAGAAGGCGGAAGACATACCCCGTTCTTCAATGGATACAGACCACAGTTTTTCTTCAGAACCACGGACGTAACAGGGGATCTGTCGCTTCCTGAAGGCGTAGAGATGTGCATGCCTGGTGACAACATTGTCATGACGATTTCGCTGATCACCCCGATCGCTCTCGAAGAAGGACTGCGTTTCGCAATTCGTGAAGGCGGAAGAACCGTAGGTTCCGGCGTTGTTATCGAAGTTGTTGAGTAGAACCCCCGGATTCATCCGGCTTCAATTGATAAAATAAAAACTGTCTTAGCCATATGATCATAAAACTCAAAAGAGACTCAGATTTACTCTGGGCCTCTTTTTTATAGACTTCATATTGACGTGACAGAAAATGAATCCCTGCCGGCTATTTGACCCGCAACATTAATCGACTGCAATCATTACAGAGGTGGCTTTAATAACTGCATAAGCGTCGGATCCCACTTTCAATTGAAGTTCCCTGATGGAATCCATCGTAATACTTGAAGTAATGATATTGCCGCCCCCGATGTCGATTTTTACTGTACCGTTAACGGCGCCCTCTTTAATCTCAACAATCTTCCCCTTGAATTGGTTTCTTGCACTCAGTTTCATAATACAACCTCCTTCTATTCACTGAACCGGCGGAAACACTTGCCGGATATACTATAATTATACCTCTGATGTTTGTTCGCTAACCAAAAGAATGGATGAATTGATTCAAGACCGGTGGTTTTTCCAAAGGTTGACAACAAAAAGATTATCTGTTAACTTAGAATCGGTGAATCGGCAGTCTGATCTTATAGCCGATTATGAGCTTGCCGCCGCATGGCAGCGGTTTTTTTTTGGAAAGGAGAACAAATGAATTACTACTGGCCGATTCTGTTGATAGTGGGTTCAAATGTTTGTTATCACATTACCGCCAAATCAGTACCGGGATATATCAACCCAATGGCGTCTCTGAGTATTACCTATCTGGTCGCTGCGGCTGTATCCGCTGTATTATTCTTTTGGACAAGTTCCGGGAAAAGCCTGCTTGCAGAATATTCGAATCTCAACTGGTCCGCGTTCGTCCTGGGGGTCGTGATCGTTGGACTCGAGTTCGGTAACATATCGATGTATAAAGCCGGCTGGAATATCAGTATCGGCTCGCTGGTGTGCAACATTTCACTGGCAGTGCTTCTGATTTTTGTCGGGCTTATGATCTACAAAGAAACACTCACGTTGCAACAGTATGCGGGTATTGCATGCTGCATCGGAGGGTTGATCCTGCTGAATATCAAATAATATTGCAATATATATGACAAAGAATAAAGTGATATAAAGTTTTACATATAACGTCTCATACCGAAGTCCTCCAATAATCCCTTCTATTTTCAGCCGATTGCTGCTAATATGACCGTATATGAATGGAAAGCGGCTAAATAAACTTTTTGAAGCGATAATATTTAAATAATGGATTCATAATTTACGCAAATAAAACATTATTGTTTTTATAATGTTTTATTTGTTAAAGTATTGTCATGCTCGTTTAAATCATATAAAATAATAATGACAGATCCGGGCAATTCCGGATCATTAAATAGATCCGACCATATGTTTATCGCTGGAGATGATCCGGAAAGTGTACCAACCAAAAGATGAGGGGAGAAGAAAAATGGCAAAACTGAGAATTGCGCAATATGGATGCGGGAAAATGTCCGCATGGACGATGAGATATGTTTTTGAAAGCGGCGCAGAAATCGTTGCTGCATTCGATATGAATCCGGCCGTGATCGGCAAGGATATCGGCAGTATCATAGGTTGCGAATCCAAAGGGGTAATTATTCAACCGGCGGAAAATGCGGAGGAAACTCTCAAACAAATCAAGCCGGATGCCTGCATCATAACGACTAAGAGCCTGATGTCCGACCTGAAGCCGGCCATGATGATCATGGCCAAATTGGGGATCAATACGGTCAGCACATGTGAAGAAGCTTTCTTTCCATGGAACTCCTCTCCGGCCATAGCCAAGGAAATTGATGAAATGGCGAAGAAGACCGGCTGCACGATATGCGGCACCGGCTATCAGGATATGTCCTGGGGAAGTCTGATCGATACCCTGGCAGGTTCCTGCCATAAAATCACGAAGATCAAAGGAAGTTCCAGCTATAATGTGGAGGACTACGGTATTGCGTTGGCACAGGTCCATGGTGCCGGAATGGATCTTGAAACCTTTGCAAAAGAGATCGCCGCGGCAGATGATATTTCGGAAAAAGAACGCCAGGACTTGATCGATAAGGGCGAATTTCTTCCTTCATATATGTGGAATTCAAATGCGTGGCTTTGTGATAAAATGGGGCTTACAGTCAAGAGCCAGACTCAAAAGTGTATACCGAAACTTTGGAATACTGAACTAAAGTCCGAAACCTTGCAGATGACCATCCCGGCGGGATACGCAACCGGTATGGCAGCTGTGGTAACCACTGAGACAGAAGAAGGAATCACAATCGAGACAGAATGCATCGGAAAGGTATATGCCCCTGAAGAAGAAGATACGAATGCCTGGGAAATATTCGGCGAACCGTACCTCAAATGTACTGTTTCAAAGCCTGCTACCGTGGAATTGACCTGCGCGACCATTGTCGGGAGAATTCCGGATATCATCAATGCGTCTGCCGGTTTTGTCACATCCAGTAAAATGCCTACTCTGACTTACAGGCATAAGCCCCTGGATGAATATATCAGATAGCATTTGTTCTATAATAAAATATTCCTTTCAACTGCAGGAGGCCGGTTATTCCAAATCAGGAATTCCGGCCTTTTTGCCTGCCGCTTATTTAGAGCGGCAGAGCGATATTAGACAGTTGCAGTTTTGCGCACAGGAATGTATAATATTAAAAGCATGTTTTAACACAGCGAATAAAAAAGAAAAGGAAAGGAAGATGTCAGGGGAATGATCCTTGACTGATGGAAATCGAAATGAAAACAAAGAATGGTGCAAAGAAGAAATCATTGGCGATCCTGCTTGCTTTGATTATGGTACTTGGTATCGTTCCGCTTACCGGATGCGGCGGTTCCAAAGAAGAAGCGGCTCCTGCAGAACTGACCGGCTGGGAGTATATACAGGATAAAGGTGAACTGATCGTTGGTCTCGACGATACATTCGCTCCGATGGGATTCAGGGATGAAAACAATAATCTCGTAGGATTCGATATCGATATGGCGAATGCGGTGGGAGAAATTCTTGGCGTAAAAGTAACATTCCAGCCAATCGATTGGGATTCCAAGGAGCTTGAACTAACCTCCAAAAGAATTGACTGTATCTGGAATGGATTGTCGGTTACCCCTGAGAGACTTGAAAACATGTCAATGTCTAAAATGTATCTGAACAATTGCAATATTGTCATGACATTTAATCCAGATGTTGTTGTGAATACTGAAGAAGATCTTGAAAAATACAAGATCGGCACCCAGGCGGACTCCTCTGCTGTTACTGTAATGCAGGCTTCCGAAAAATATGATCTCTATTCTGCAAATATTTCAGAGTATAAAACATTCGACGAAGCAATCCTCGACATGGAAGCAGGCAGAATTGACTGCATCGTTGTAGATCAGGTGCTCGGTGAATATAAGAATTCCAAGATGGATAACAGGCTCATTACTTGCAACTTTAATTTCGGCGATGACTTCTTTGCGATAGGATGCAGAAAAGAAGACACAACCCTGACTGATAAGCTGAACGAGTCGCTCCAGACGCTGATCGACAACGGTAAAGCTGCTGAGATCAGCAACAAATGGTTTGGCAAAGACATAGTAATGCTGAAGGGATACGACGAATAGTAATGGATGGATTTCTAACAGGTTTACAAGAATGGATAAAATATGCCGGCGTTCTTATGCCGGCTCTTTTAACGGGGACATGGATCACAGTGAAGCTCTTTTTCTGGACACTGATCCTGTCCCTGCCGCTTGGTTTGCCGTTTGCTTTAGGCAGCAATTCCAAAGTTTGGCCAATAAGGGCTTTATGCAGAGCATATGTATTTGTTTTCAGAGGAACGCCGCTGTTGCTTCAGCTGTTTTTCTTCTATTTCTTTCTTCCTATTGCCTTTGATATTAAGATGGATGCGTTCACCACTGGTGTCATCACCTTTGTACTGAACTACGCGGCGTATTTTGCGGAAATTTATCGGGGAGGCATCAATGGTATCGACAGAGGGCAATACGAAGCTGCTCACGCACTTGGTCTGACCAGCCGTCAGACGATGTTCGGGATCATATTGCCGCAGACATTCAAGATCATTTTACCTCCGGTTTCAAATGAAGCGATTGTTCTGATAAAGGATACCGCTTTGGTCTCTGTCATTGCCGTATCGGAATTGATGAAGGCTTCAAGAGGCGCGGTCAACAGAGATGTTGATATGACAGCGTATATTCTTGCCGCTGTGATTTATCTTCTCCTGACATTTGTTTTAACGCTCCTCTCGAATTATCTAGAGGTCAGATCCCTCCGGTATGATGCAAAGGAGGTTGGATGATATGGAAACAACTGCAAAAAAAGACATTTTAGTCATGAAAAACATAGTGAAAGATTTTACGAATTGCAGGGCTCTGGACGATGTTAGCTTCGCTATGAAAAAGGGAGAAGTGGTCGCAATCATCGGTTCATCCGGTTCCGGAAAAAGTACGCTCTTAAGGAGTATAAACGGGCTTGAACAGATAACCGGCGGTGAAATCGAACTTAACGGTACCACCGGAATGGTTTTTCAGCACTTTAACTTATTTCCGCATATGTCATGTCTGAAAAACATTATGTATGCCCCGATCAAAGTGAAAAAAGTCAGCAAAGAGGAAGCTGAAAAAAGAGCGAGAGAATTGCTTGTAATGGTAGGGCTTTCCGATAAGGCGGATGCCTATCCCGCTCAGATCTCGGGCGGTCAGAAGCAGCGCATCGCCATTGCAAGAGCCTTGGCGATGGATCCGGATATTATGCTCTTCGATGAACCGACCAGCGCTCTGGATCCTGAAATCACGGGAGAAGTTCTTGCAGTCATGAGAGACCTTGCTCTGGCTCATATGTCCATGATTATCGTGACGCATGAGATGAAATTCGCAAGAGATGTATCGGACCGTGTGGTCTATATGGATGCTGGGAAAATCGTTGAAGAAGGTTCTCCTTCTGAAATCTTTGTAAACCCAAAAAGTCAGCGTCTTCAGGAATTCCTGAGCAAGTAGATCCTGACAGTCAAAAGCGGATTTTATCGAACGAACTAAAATTATACTGACAGTGAAAGATTGCATCTCCGAGTGTCGGAAAACGCCGACATCCCGAGATGCATTTTTATCAGGTGTTGTGAGTAGCATTATGGAAAGAAATTCAGTATACTATATCATAAGCTAAAATCCGATGACGGGAGATCGTATGAAGAAGTATCTCTATATTTCAATAGGCGGCGCCATTGGCGCAGTACTGAGAGTCGCTTTAAGAAATGTGTCATTTTTAGATTTCAAAACAAATATACCGGTTGATACACTAATCATCAACATTTTGGGTTGTTTTCTCCTGGCTTTATTTATGACAGTTTCTTTAGAGGTTCTAGAAGTGGATGCAGAGTTCAGAATGGGGGTATCCACTGGTTTACTGGGTGCATTTACAACGTTTTCGACTTTTTGTAAAGAGACGATCGAGATATATTCGAATGGCCAATACTTTTCGGCCGGAGCTTATGTCATGTTATCTTTTGGGCTCGGCTTTGCCGGTGCATTTCTTGGAGTGGTACTGGCCAGAAAATGGGTCGCGAGAATATCGCGGAATGCAATGGGAGAATATTGACATGGGATATTTACTTGTTGCAATCGGTGGCGCTTTCGGAAGTACTGCAAGATTTGTTATCGGAAGAAAACTGGCAGAAAAAACGGTTTCTCGCTTTCCGATAGGCACATTTTTTGTAAATATAACCGGTGCATTTCTTCTTGGGGCATTGAGCTCTGCAGGTTTGGAACAACACTTATATTTATTGTTCTGCGAAGGATTTTTGGGCGCATTTACAACCTTTTCAACTTTAATGTATGAGGACTTTAATTTGTTTCAGGACAATGAAAAAAGAAACGCGGTTGTATACATTCTAAGCTCTTTGATTCTTGGCCTGATCGGATTCTCCGCAGGTTTCGAAATCGGCAAATTTATATGATTATGATAGAGAAGAAAGGTGGAATCGCGATGGCACTGGACAAAAAATGCAAGATTCTAAAGATCTATATCAGTGAGGACTCCAGATATCAGGGACACAGTCTTTACAGTGCGATTGTTCATCGCATGGCGGAGGCTGGGATGGCCGGGGTGACCGTAACAAGGGGGATTGAAGGATTCGGTCATGAAAAAAGAATCCATAGTACGAGATTGCTGGATATTTCACTCAAACTGCCTATTATAGTGGAGATCATTGATACACCGGAAAAAATCGAAACAGCAATCCCCGTAATCAAAGAGATGGTGAATGAAGGATTGGTTCTTATCACCGATGTGGATGTTATCAAGTACGGCAAGGAAGAGACGCTGTGAGACTCTGTTGGTCTATAGGAACGTTTTGTGATAAAATTAGCAGCAATAATATACAAAAGAATAATTAGGAGAAAATACATGTTGACAAGCAAACAAAGAAGCTTCTTAAAAAGTCTGGCTCACGAACTAGACCCTGCGCTTTTGATCGGAAAAGGCGGCATCACGGAAAATGTGATCAACGAGCTTGATATTCATCTGGAACATAGGGAACTTGTAAAGATCAAACTTCAGGAAGGTTGTGAATACGATCCAAAGGATATAGCAAACAAACTGGCAATTGAGCTTGGCGCAGAGTTCGTTCAGGCCATTGGACGCAAATGCGTGTTATATAGGGAATCTAAAGATCATAAGAAAATCGAATTGCCCAAACCCGCCAGGAAATCATCAACAAGATAAGGCATACGCGAATGTATGAGAAAAAGGCATCTATTGAGGCTTTGCGACTAAAACCGCGCCCTCAATCATGTCTTTTTCTATAGTGTAAGGGAAGTGAATTCATGAAATTGTTACACATTGCGGATTTACATATCGGGAAACGCGTCTATGAGTATTCCATGCTTGAGCAGCAGTCGTTTGTATTAGAGCAGATTCTTAGAATAGTTGACGAGAGAAAGCCCCAGGCAATATTGCTGGCAGGGGATATTTATGATAAAAATGTGCCGTCCGCAGAGGCTGTTGAGCTATATGATGACTTTCTCACGGGGTTGTCCCAACGGCAAATCAAAACCTTTATTGTAAGCGGCAACCACGATTCCAGGGAGCGTATCAACTTCGGCAGCAGAATTCTGTCCAAAGGGAATATCTTTATTTCAGGAATGTTCGAGGGTGAATTACAATACAGTACATTGTCGGACACATTCGGAGAAGTGATTATTTGGTTGCTGCCGTTTGTGAAACCGGCTACAGCCAGGCCTTATTTTGAATCACATACAATCGATTCTTATGAACAGGCAGTGAAAGCGATCCTTGCTGACGCCGATATTGACACAAGTAAAAGGAATATCTTATTAGCCCATCAATTTGTAACAGCCTCCGGGGTGGAGCCTCAAAGGTCAGATTCGGAAGCTATTAGCGTCGGAACCATGGACAATGTGGATTTTGGAGTATTTAACCAGTTTGATTATGTCGCGCTTGGACACATACACAGACCGCAGTCCATCGGAAGAAAAACGGTCCGATACGCGGGTTCTATTCTCAAATATTCTTTTTCTGAGGTCGGGCATAAGAAATCCGCGACTCTGATCGAGTTGTCGGAAAAAGGCAGTGTCTCAATGGAAGAAATTCCTCTTATTCCTGCTAAGGATTTACGTGAAGTCAAAGGTGCTTTAGCGGATTTAATCAAACCTGAAAATTATTTGAGTTCGAATCAGCAGGATTTTCTTTCCGTTGTATTGACTGACGAGGAGGGTTATATCGATCCCATCGGGAAATTGCGTACTGTTTACCCCAATATTATGCGATTAAGTTTTGAAAACAGTCTAACAGGAAAAGATCATATTTACATAGGGACGACTGTTGAAGAAATCGATCAGAAAAGCCCGATGGAACTTTTCGAAGATTTTTTCGTTGCACAAAATGACAAACCGATGAATTTAGAGCAAAGGGAGCTTCTGAAAAAAATGTTCAATCATGTCATGGAAGGGGAAACCTTATGAAACCAGTAAAACTGATCATGAGCGCATATGGCCCTTATCAGGGCGTGTCGGAAGTGCCATTTGATAAATTTGGCGAAAGCGGGATATTTCTTATAACAGGGGACACGGGCGCGGGGAAAACGACCATATTTGATGCGATCACGTACGCCTTATATGGAGAAGTATCCGGAAGCGCAAGGCCTGTGGGATCCATAAGAAGTGATTTTGCAGATGCTGATACGGAAACGTATGTTGATTTGACATTTGCCCATAAAGGCGAAACTTACCGTGTGCATAGAAATCCGGAATATGAAAGAGCGAAAAAAAGCGGCAAAGGCACAACAAAACAAACTGCTGATGCCTGGATCAGCATGCCTTCAGGAAAAATCATAACCAAAGTAGGCGCAGTCAATAATGCGATCATCGATATCATCGGGGTCGATTATAAACAGTGGTGTCATACCGCAATGCTTGCGCAGGGAGAATTTTTGCGGCTGCTTCATGCGGACAGCCGTCAGCGCGGGGATATCTTCAGGAAGATTTTCAATACGACTCCTTATGTGGAAATTCAAAAAATCCTGAACGATATGATGGCTGAGATAAAGAGGGAACTGGAGAACAGTGAACGAAGCATCCTTCAATCGATAAGCGATATTCAATACCGTGAAGAGGATCCCGATCACCTGTTGATAAGGGAAAAGATTGCCGAATCCGGCATATATGATCTGGACATTATAGAGGCATTGGTAAGACGGTTGATAGAGGAAGATGAGTCTGCCGATAAAGACATAAAAGAGAATGTCAAGGAGATCGAAAATCAGATAAACGAACTGACAGCAAGAAAGCAGAGAGCGGATCAATTAAATAGCATATTCGAAATGTTGAGGAACAAAACCGATGAGCTAAAAAAACTTCAACTTGAAGACGAAGAGATCATGCACAAACAGCAGGATCTGAATATTGCCGTGAAAGCGTTACGTATTGTTCGGCCCAAGGAAGAGCGCTACTACCGGCTCCAAGAAGAGAAGGGCAACCTGGATCAGAACGTGAAAACCCTGTCTGGGAATGTGGAGAAGCTCCGGGACTCAAAGGACTACAATGAAAAAGCTTATATAGATGCTCAAAATCGGTTACCTGAAACAGAACTGCTAAAGATTGAAATTGCACAATTAAAGGAGAAGATTCCACTTTACGAGGAAGCGGAAAAAATCGGCGGAGAAATCAAAGCGCTTGCCGAAAAACAACATATGGCAAACAGTTTGATAAAAGAATTATCCTTCAGAGACCTGAAGCTTGAGGAAGAAAAAGCGAAAATTTCGCAGGCACCGGCGACGCTTTCCCAAACCCGAATTGAACTGATCAATCAATGCGGGTTTTTTGAAAAAACCGCGCAACTGATAGAAGACCTCAAAGTCCTGGTAACAAAGACTGAAGAATATTCTCGGGCGGAAGCAACTCTCCTAATAGAACAAAGAAGATATTTGAGTATAGAGGAGGAGACGGAAAAGGCCCTGCATATTTATCTGGAAAAGGAAAGAACCTATTTTCGCCAGCAGGCAGGGATATTAGCTTTGCAACTGAAAGACGGTTCACCTTGCCCTGTTTGCGGCTCATTGGAGCATCCTGAAAAGGCAAAGCTTTCTGAATCGGTTTGTTCAAAAGAGGAACTTGACGTCATTAAAAAGAAGTCAGAAGAGCTACGCGGTCAACAGACTAAAATCGGAGAGGAACTGAGGATCAGGAAGAACGACATGGACCACCAGCTCAAACAAATCCTCCAGGACCTCGAACGCTTTACAAACGAAAGCCATGGAACGGATGCAAGCAGGATCGATTTGCTGAAAGAGACAGCCGTTGATGAACTTACAAAAGCGGTGGAATTTTATCGGGGAATAGAGGCTAAAATCGAACTCATAAACAGAGAGATTGCCGCCCAGGAGAAGAATGTCGACAGGCTGCAAGCGATTGAGCTTGAAAAATCCGGCATCAACCGCGACGCCACAGATCAAAAATCGGCATTAGATGAAATCAACGGTGAGATAAGAGAAAAGCAGGGGCTGCTTGCTATGCTCACAAAAAACCTAGAAGGAAGAACCATAACCGAAGTCAACCGGGAAATTGCTGAAAAAACTACATTGCTAAGTGATATAGGGCAAAAGATTCGTTTTTTTGAATCGCTATTTAACGATTCAAAAAGCGAATATGACAAAAAGCATGCAATTTTGGGAGAGATGCAGAACAACGTACTTGTTCTGCAGGAATCGCTGGAAGCTGCCAGGAAAGAATATCTATCCTCGCTGAACGACTGCGGTTTTAGTAACGAAAATCGATATTTAGAAACCAGAATGTCTGAAGAAGACATAGAAAGACTACAGAGCGACATAGAAAAGCATAAAGATGAAACCAAGGCGGTCAATGCGGCTGTTTCGCAACTGAAGGAGCAAGCCGCGGACAAGATCCCGGAGGACACCGCTGCCATCGAGCTGCTCAGCCAACGTTTGGCAGAACAGAAGTCGACCCTTTTGAACGATGACAATGTTGTTTTCTCAAGATTGATGATCAACAGGAAGATCTTGACCGGTATCAATCAAAATAAGCCCAACTTCGAGGAAATGGAGAAGAAATATATCAGGATCAAAGAGTTGTCGGATACAGCCGGCGGAACTCTGCCGGGCAGGCAGAAAATTACGTTTGAACATTATGTACAGGCCGCCTATTTTGAGATGATCATTGCGCATGCCAATCATAGACTTACCATGATGACAGGCGGAAGGTACCGGCTCCATAAAAAGGAGATACCGGCAGATCTTAGAGTTCAATCCGGACTCGACTTGGATGTGTACGATTGTTATACAGGAAAACTTCGAACCGTTAAATCCCTTTCCGGAGGGGAATCATTTAAGGCTTCCCTTGCGCTTGCACTAGGGCTTTCGGATGTGGTCCAGAACAATGCCGGAGGCGTTCAGATCGACACCCTGTTTATTGATGAAGGATTTGGATCTCTGGACAGCGACTCCATTGAACAGGCCATCCAAATGCTGATGCAGCTTACCGAAGGGAACCGGCTGATCGGTATTATTTCTCATGTGGAGGAATTAAAGGAATCGATCGAGAGAAAAATAATGGTTACAAATAAAAAAGATGGGAGCGCATTTAACGGCAGCAGCCTGGAGGTTGTTTGAGAAGACGTAAGATGGATATCAATAAAGAAACAAACGTAATGTAAAACATATGTTAAATGCCGGACAGCAAAGAAGGATGCAGATGGAAAAGAAGAGCTATTGGAGAGGACTATTTAAAAAAATAGGGCCCGGTTTTGTTACCGGAGCAGCCGATGATGACCCGTCCGGAGTTGCAACCTATTCACAGACCGGTGCGGCTTTTGGTTATGGCCATCTCTGGACGTGCTTTTTTACTTTGCCTTTTATGTATATTATACAACAAATGTGTGGACGCATTGGTGTCGTTTCAGGCAAAGGACTTGCTGGCATTATTCGAACAGAATATCCGAAACCGGTGCTATATTTCATTGTATCTCTTTTGGTCATTGCGAATACCATTAACATTTCAGCAGATTTACGGGCCATGGCGGACGTTGCACAGATGTTAGTGGGGCTGCCTTTTATCTTTTGGCAATGTGCTATAACAATATTCATTGTGGCCCTTGAGATCCTTGTGACCTATAAGACCTATGCGAGAGTTTTAAAATATTTAGGGCTTACATTATTTTCCTATGTTTTGACTGCCTTTGTTATCAACCCTGACTGGGGATTGATTGCACGAAACATTGTATCACCGGGCGTCGAACTTACGAGGGAATATCTGCTTAATATAGTAGCGATTTTAGGGACTACGATATCACCGTATTTATTTTTCTGGCAGGCCTCACAAGAAGCCGAAGAGGAAGTCAGTGAGAGAAAAATTCGCGATATAGGCATTGGAAAACCTAAAGTCCGGCGTAGAGATATTATTGAGATGCGTTTTGATACAATTATCGGGATGCTGTTTTCTCAAGCTGTTATGTTTTTTATCATTGTTGCAACTTCGGCCACATTGCATGAAAACGGCATAACGGACATTAAAACCGCTTCTCAGGCAGCAGAAGCCTTAAGGCCGCTTGCGGGTGATCTTGCGTATCTTCTGTTTGCCGCTGGGATTTTAGGCACAGGCCTGTTGGCCGTGCCCATTTTAGCGGGAGCTTCCGCTTATGCGACTGCAGAAATGATGGGAATAAAAGAGGGGCTAAGCAAGAAACCAGGAAAGGCGAAGGGATTCTATGGTGTTATCGCTGCGTCAACTTTACTTGGTCTGATCATCAGTTGGATCGGCATAGATCCTTATAAAGGGCTATACTATGCCGCAGTTTTCAACGGATTGGCAGCCCCTCCACTCATGGTAATGATTGTATTGATTTCCAATAATAAAAAAGTTATGGGTAAATATGTAAATAGTACGTTCAGCAATATTATGGGGTGGATCATAATTTTAATCATGACAGCAACGGGTTTGCTGCTTATTTATGATTTGACAATTGGTTTATAACAAATGATAAAGGAGTTTAAATGGATTTAAACGCTTGCCAGTCAGAACACGAGTGAAAAGAAGGAGCAGCGCGCAAAGCACATATCAAAATCGGCATCCACGCAATACTCCTTCTTATTCCTTCTGCGGTTATACAGTTGCTTCTACGGAGATGTCATGTTCCTGCGCTGCTGTCTTCCTGCCAGAGTCCGAAAGAATTACCTTCCGTATCAGCACAAACAGATAGATAGCCCCAACCCGGGACGATCATTTTCCCGGTCAGGACTTTTCCTCCCAAAGCTTTAACTTTTTCGCCGTAAGTTTCGACGGCTTCCACACCGATATAAGCAGTGATTTTCTGCGTCGGATCGCCCCTCCTGCCGATTCCGCAGCCGACCCCTTTGCTGCCGTCAAGAGATTCTGTTTCAACGAGATAGAAATCTGTCATTCCCGGAGGAGCAAAAGTTTTCCATCCGAATAACGATTCATAAAACTGCTTCGCTCTTTGCGGTTCGTCCGAAGCGATATCAATATGAACAACTGTAGGCATCGTAGCAACCTCCTCTTATCCTGATGATCCGTTACAATTTTACCGATATCCGTATTATACCCCGGAGGCGGTTCGATACACAAAATCGAAGCCATTTTGACCGTTCAGATATCATATGGGTATTCGGATAAATTCGAAACTATGGAGGTCCTGCAGCCTGCGCCCGGAAAAGATTTGGTATAAAAGTTTGTAAACGGTATTGACGGTCATTTTGTTGTGTGGTATTATACCGAAGATTTAAGTATTAATAAAATGAAGCAAGGCGCTGATCGGAGGAGAATATGAATTCGAATAGAATGAACAGAAGAAAAGTCGTGTTCGTGTCTGTGAATTCGGGAACCGGAATCTTTCAGAGACGCAGCACTTTTGTTTGTTTTTAATCTTCCTTTCTGAAGGGAGATTTTTTTTTAGCTGTGATTTAAAGAAAGGAAGTCAGAATGATGGGAAATGATGTTTTAAAGGGCTTAAAAGGACGGGACCTGTTGGAACCCCTTGACTTTTCTGTTGAAGAGCTGGAGGCGATTTTTGACCTTGCCGACCGGATTATCGAGAACCCTGAAGAATATAATGAAAAATGTAAGGGGAAATTGCTGGCTACTTTATTCTTTGAACCCAGTACCAGAACCAGGTTAAGCTTTGAAGCCGCTATGCTGAGACTGGGAGGTGAGGTGATCGGATTTTCAGAACCCGCTTCCAGTTCGGTGGCCAAAGGAGAAAGCATCTCTGATACCGTCAGAACCGTTGCGTGCTATTCGGACATTGCGGTTATGAGACATCCGAAGGAAGGGGCACCGCTGGTCGCTACGAGATCAGTTGACATCCCCGTTGTGAATGCAGGAGATGGAGGCCATCAGCATCCCACTCAGACACTGACCGATATGCTTACGATCAGAAGAGAAATGGGCGGATTCAAACATATAACGGTTGGGATGTGCGGGGATCTGAAATTCGGGAGAACGGTACACTCCCTTGCGAAGGCGCTTTCCAGGTATGAAGATGTCCGATTTGTGCTCATCGCCCCGGAAGAGTTGAGAATCCCGGAATATATAAAGAAAGGTGTCTTTGAAAAAGGCAATATCCAGTATAAAGAAGTGGAAAAAATGCAGGACGTCCTGCCTGAACTGGATATACTCTATATGACCAGAGTCCAGAAGGAAAGATTTTTCAATGAGGAAGATTACATTAGATTAAAGGATACTTACATTCTCGATGCAGAAAAGATGAAGCTGGCCAAAAAAGATATGGCTGTTCTTCATCCGCTGCCAAGGGTCAATGAAATTGCGGTGGAAGTGGACGATGACCCGCGCGCGTTATATTTCAAACAGGCTAAAAACGGCATGTTCATCAGGATGGCCCTGATCATGAGCCTGCTGGGCATCGAAGATTAAGGATTAGGAGGGTTAAACATGTTAGTTGACAGTATTGAAAACGGAATCGTTATCGACCATCTCACGGCTGGGCTCGGACTGAAAGTTCTTTCTGTTCTGGGTGTTGAGACAAGCGGGGATACGGTTGCTCTGATTATGAATGCATCAAGCAAAAAATACGGCAAAAAGGATCTTGTGAAAATAATGAACAAAGTGGACCTTGATCTGGCTATACTCGGACTGATTGATCCCAGAGCTACGGTCAATATCATTGAGGATGGCAAAATTGCGAAGAAAATAGTGCTGACCTTGCCGGAAAGAGTGGTCAATGTTGTAAAATGCAAAAACCCGCGCTGTGTGACCACTGTTGAGCTGAACGCGCCTCAGGTATTTCTTCTGGAGAATCCGGCAACCAGCGAGTATCGGTGTGAATACTGCGATGAGGTGGTAGTCTTGAAAGGGGAATGGGAAAATGAACTTATGCATCTGTAACGGCATAATCGTGGACCCATCACAGAAATTGTACGCAAAGGGTGACCTGTGGATAGAAGATGATAAAATTGTGGCCGTTGACTTCTCCGGGATGGATCATGGCAAACATTTTCACGACGAAGGGACGACCGTATTTAAGTATATCGATGCGGATGGGAAATGGGTGGTTCCGGGGCTAATCGATCTTCATGTTCATTTCCGGGACCCGGGATATCTGTACAAAGAAGATATACACAGCGGAAGCAGAGCTGCCGCCAGGGGCGGATTTACTACAGTGTGCTGCATGCCAAATACCTTGCCGGTGATTGATAACACAGAAACCCTGATGTATGTCGACAGAAAGGGATCCGAACCCGGCGGGGTCAATGTTCTGGCAGTTGGAGCAGCTACAAAAGGCCAGCAGGGAGAAAACCTTTCGGACATTGCTGAAATGGCTGCTGCCATGACACGATGCCGGGAGATGTCAGGAAAAGGGATCTGTGCAATCAGCGAAGATGGAAAGACACTCATGGATTCGGCTTTGCAGCTTGAAGTCATGAGAAAGTCGGCCACTCTGGGATTGCCGTTTTTTTCCCATGCGGAAGATGAAAATCTAAAAGGAACGGCTATCGGAGAAGAACTCGTTGTTGCGAGAGATCTTTTGCTGGCTCGTGAAGCAGGCTGCAAGCTTCATTTCTGCCATATCAGTTGTTTAGGAAGTATAGAATTGATAAAAGCCGCCAAAACAGCAGGTTTTCATGTGACTGCCGAGACGGCGCCGCACTATTTTACACTGGATTCCGAAAGCCGCGGAAACGACGGCAATAAAAAAATGAATCCACCGCTCAGAAGCAGAGATGACATGGAAGCGATTCGAGCAGCCTTGGGATCGGGCATATTGGATGCCATCGCCACCGACCATGCTCCACACCACCCCGATGAGAAGGAAACCGGTTACGACAAGGCGCTGAATGGTGTAATCGGTCTTGAGACATCGTTCGCTGTCAGTTATACTGAGTTGGTGGCCCGAGGTGTTTTAAGTCCACAGCAGCTTATTGATAAAATGAGTCTGACTCCTGCCTTAATCTTAGGCATAGATAGAGGAAGTTTACGGGTCGGATCGGCAGCGGATGTTGCGATTCTGGATGTTTCTGAGGAATATATAATCGAACGGGAAAATTTCGTCTCAAAGAGCCGGAATTCGGCATTCCTGGGCAAAAAAGTGAAAGGACGCCCGGAGATGACCATCGTATCGGGGCAAATCGTTTGGAACAGCGGAAGACTGGAAGAAAAATGCCATAAGGAGAGAACGCATGATTGACGAACTGATAAAAAAAATTGAACTTGCCGACAACCCGTCGGTAGTAGGGCTGGACCCCACCTATGAGATGATTCCGAAAAAATTGGCACAGGAAAAAACGGAGATTTTTGGCAAGTCTCTGAAAGCGGTGTCGGAAATGTTCCTGGAGTTCAACAAGGGTATTATCGACGCCGTCTGGGACATTGTGCCGGCGGTTAAACCACAAATAGCCATGTATGAAAAATATGGTATCGAGGGTCTGGATGCGTATTTGAAAACTATAGAATATGCAAAAAGCAAAGGACTCATTGTGATCGGAGATATCAAACGAGGGGATATCGCTTCAACGGCAGAGGCTTATGCAGCGCATATAGCAGGTGTGGATATAGAAGGACAGAGATTTGACCCATGGCAGGAAGATTGGATCACCATCAATCCTTATTTCGGTCTGGACGGTATCAAGCCGTTTATTGATGCATGCAATCAGTATAACAGAGGCGTGTTTGTCTTGGTCAAAACAAGCAATCCAACAAGTTGCCAGATTCAGGATCTGCTCGTGGGCGGAGAGCCGATCTATGAGAAAGTTGCTGAACTTGTTTCCGAATGGGGCCTTTCGGCTTTCGGAAGTATGGGCTACAGCAGAATCGGAGCCGTTGTGGGCGCCACACACAAAGAACAGGGAGAAAGATTGAGGAAACTGATGCCGGGAACATTCTTTCTGGTCCCGGGGTACGGAGCCCAAGGCGCAACGGGTGAAGAGCTGAAGGGATTTTTTGACAAAAATGGGAAAGGCTGCATTGTAAATTCTTCGAGGGGAATCATCGCTGCCTATCAAAAGGACGTGAGATATACCGAAGACGATTACGGAGAAGCGGCAAGAGAAGCAGCGCTTAAGATGAAGGAAGACCTGGGGTATGGTGCATGAGCGCAGACTTTAAGCCTGAGAAAAAAATAATTCAAGGTGAAATACTGGAAAATGATTGCCTGGCAGCCGGTATCTATCGAATGATGATTGTCGGGGATGAGATCGGGCAGTGGTTCGGCAAAGCCGAAGCAGGTCAATTTGTGAACATCTACCTGGATAATGCGGCCAGACTTTTGCCAAGGCCGATCAGTATCTGCCGAATCGAGGGTAAGAAGCTTACCATTGTATATAAGGAAGTAGGAATAGGGACGAAGGAACTTGCTGAAAAAAAAGCCGGCAGCAGCATCAGGCTGAGCACACCACTGGGAAACGGATATGAAGAAGCTTTCCGGGTTGCCCGGGATATTTTACTGGTGGCCGGAGGGGTGGGTGTGCCGCCCATGCTGGAACTGGCCATCCGATTAAAAAACCAGGGGCGAAATGTGACGGCTATCGTTGGTTTTACCGAGGAAAGTTTTCTGGTTGGCGAGCTGCAGACTATTTGTGATAAAGTGTATGTCTGTACTGAAAACGGATCAGAGGGTTATAAAGGAAATGTTCTGCAGCTGATCCGGGAAATGTCTCCGGCAGCGAAACAATGCTTTGCATGCGGACCGAAAGCGATGCTGCGTTCGCTGAACGATTACTGCATCGAGCATCATATTGAACTCGTGGTTTCTCTGGAAGAAAGAATGGGTTGCGGGTATGGCGCATGTGTGGGCTGCTCTGTGCTGCTCCGGCGTACTGCAGAGCCGGGAGCTCCGGATCAGCGTTATGAAATATTCAAAAAGAAAGTCTGTAAGGATGGGCCGGTATTTTACGCCAGGGAGGTGGTCTGGGATGAATAAAGAGAGCAGACGGCCTGACCTGAAAGTTAATTTTGCCGGAATCGAAATGAAGACACCGTTCGTTACTTCCTCCGGAACATTTTCAGCCAGAGAGAGCGGACAATTTTATGATATTGAAAGACTGGGAGCTGTTACAACGAAAGGGGTTGCACCGATTCCGTGGCCGGGCAACCCGACGCCTCGGATCGCGGAAAGTTATGGGGGCATGATCAATTCTGTGGGGCTTGAAAATCCGGGTGTGGATGAATACATACGAACCGAGCTGAAATATCTGGAAGACTTTGATATACCGGTTATAGCCAATGTTGCCGGACACTGTATCGAAGATTATTGCACCGTGGTGGAAAGATTAAACGGTACTGCCGTGTCGATGTTTGAAATCAACATTTCATGCCCGAATGTCAAAGAAGGCGGAATGAGCTTCGGTACGGATCCGAAAATGGTATCCAAAGTGGTCAAATCAGTCAGAGCGATTGCGCAAAAGCCGGTCATTATAAAATTGTCTCCCAATGTGACGGATATCGTTGAGATTGCGCGTGCCGCCGAAGATGCGGGAGCGGACGCATTATCTCTGATCAATACACTTCTCGGCATGAAAATCGATATTTATAGGAAGAAACCGGTGCTTGCGAACATAATGGGCGGATTGTCGGGCCCGGCAATCATGCCGGTTGCGTTGAGAATGGTATACCAGGTCAAAAATGCCGTTCATATTCCAATCATAGGCGGCGGCGGAGTTATGACCGGTGAAGATGCTGTTGAGTTCCTGATGGCAGGGGCGGACTTAGTATCGGTTGGAACAGCAGCGCTGGTCAGACCGACTGCGCCGGTTGATGTCATTGATGAACTTTCTTCATTTATGATAAAAGAAGGATATCAGACGATACAGGAGATCCGACAGGCATTTCAAGGATGATGGTTAAAAACCGATGGAGAGGAGTGAAACTCAAATGAATTACAAGAAAGAATTTATTGAATTCATGGTAAGAGCCGGTGTCCTGACTTTTGGAGACTTTGTAACAAAAAGCGGCAGGAACACCCCTTATTTTATCAATACCGGAAACTACAGGACAGGGGAACAGATCGGTAAACTCGGGAAATTTTATGCTGAATGCATTGAAGAGAATATGATCAAAGGCAACATCAGTCCGGATATTGATGCCTTATTCGGCCCGGCCTACAAGGGAATACCGATAGCGGTCTCAACTGCAATTTCAATGTCCTCAATATATGGCCGTGAGATCAACTACTGCTTTAACAGAAAAGAAGCCAAAGATCATGGCGAAGGCGGCGATATGGTTGGCTACAGACTCAGGGATCAGGATAAAGTTCTGATCATTGAAGATGTTATCACTGCAGGGACTGCCGTCCGTGAAACGTTGCCCCTCCTCAGAGCCGCCGCTGATGTTAAGATCGAGGGATTGGTGATTTCGGTTGACAGGATGGAAAAAGGGCAGGGACTGCGTACTGCGATCCAGGAAATACAGGATGAATTCGGGATCAGAACATTTCCCATTGTGACGGTGAAAGATATTATCGATGCGCTGTTTGACGTAGAGATTGATGGAAAAATCTTTATCAACAAGACAACCAAAGAGAAAATGCTGCAATACATGGAGATGTATTGCATATAAGGATCAAACGGCCTCAGAAGCAGCAATATGCTACTGAGGCCGTTTTCAAATCAATATTTACCAGCAGGTTTTCTGACCCTCATTTCTCCGGCTTTTCTCCTTTTTGTCTTCGGCTTCATCACAGAATACCCGAACTTCCCGACAGGCTGCTTTTTTAAACCGTAATACGCTCCGTGGCTGAAGCATATGAGAGCGGCGTTTTCTAACCTCAGTTTTCCTTTAGGGTCCATTAAAGCCTCATTGGCATGGACTTTGATGATTTCGGAGATAAACATATCATGGGTAGGATAGGACACGATATCCACCACCTTGCATTCGATGTTGACAGGACATTCGGCGATCATCGGGGCCTTCACGATATCAGCAGGGACGGGAGTCAGTTTTTGCGCAATGAATTTATCCGTTTCTCTCCCCGATCGTACCCCGCAATAGTCAGCTGCAAAAGCGGTATCCTCATTCACCAGGTTGATTACGAATTCACGGTGTTGCATCAGAAGATCATAAGAATATCTCGATTTACGCACGGATATATAGGTCATTGGCGGTTCCGTGTTAATGATGCCGGTCCAGGCGATCGTAATGATATTATAGCGCTCCTGGCTGCCGCAAGTAACCATGACAACAGGAAGCGGATTCAGCATTGTTCCCGGGTTGAAGGTTACTTTCTTAAATTTGTCTTTCAAAGAATCATGAGTTTTTACTTTTGATCTGCTTGCATTTATTTTTTTGTCCGTCATTCCAATCCTCCAACCAATAAGATTAAGTCCAATTGACCGATTGAAAGGATTATAACATATTTCAGCCAATCTATCGAATAGCAGATCGTACAGGAAAAGGATTTTGTGCGATCTTCTTAAATTGGTCACACAAAATCATAGAAAAATGATAAAATATGAATCGTACTATATTAGGAGGTGCCTTTTGAATACTGAAAAACCGGAAATTATAAATATAAATGATCCAGCTGCGGACCACTCTGACACAATAAACAGTGAGGGGGAGCATCATAGCAAAAATCCTGCTGAAATGCTTACTGACATGATGCATCAGCATCCGAACGCAAAACACCAGCTGCTTAAAGTTTTGCCTATTATGATTCTGGCTATTATCCTGGGCATAGGGGCGTATTTCTTATTTCAGGAGCCGGACGAACCCGTTGCAGTCAATCCTTATCGGGGAGGCGTTGTTATTGGTTCGTGTGACCGGGCTGTAGAGATCGTATCGGGTATGACGCTGGAAGAGAAAGTCGGGCAAATGTTCTTTACGCCTTATCGTGGAGATGGAAGTGATCTGGCCGCGTTGAAAAATTATCATATCGGCGGGTTCCTATATACGGGTGAATTTTTTGGCGCCACAAATCCTGAGAATGCACCCTATGTTTTCCGTGATATGAGAGAAGCTGCCGAAATCAGGCCTTTCCAAGCCGTTGCGGAAGAGGGTGGCGCTTTTGTAGCGGTTTCCAAGTGGCCGGCTTTCAGAAACGAACCGTATAAACTTCCACGGGCCTTATATGACGAGGGAGGACTGGAAGCGGTTATGGCACAGGAAGATGAGAAACTCATGATGTTGAAAAACCTAGGCATCAATATGAATTTCGGACCTATCACCAATATCGCCACATCCCCTGCGGTCAGCATTTATGAGCAGACTTTGGGACAGGATGTCGAAATAACAAAAGAATATATCAGGCAATTAACTTTATTGTATGACGAATGCGGAGTCAGTTCCGTTTTAAAATATTATACGGGCAGCAATACGGATGCTTTCATGATGGGCTGTTATATGGGCGCGCCGGCAGTGATGATGGCAAATTCATTGGTTACTGGCCCTGATAGTGTAGACCAGAATCTGCCGCTCTCCCTATCCAGACCATGGCACAATTACCTGCGGGAAGAACTCGGCTTCAATGGGGTTATTGTGATAAGCGACATCATGAGTCCGGTTTTTGACGAGTATGTACAAGGTGAAGCAAAATCCATCGTCGCCATCAACGCGGGCAACAATATGATCTGGGCTACCGATTACGAGAATGAGATCACTGCGGTTATTGAGGCTGTTAAAAACGGAAAAATAAAAATGGAGGACATCGACGATTCAGCGACACGAATTATAACCTGGAAAATCCGATACGGGCTAGTGGAGTAATTTATTCAGATCAGTTCAGGAATATAAATCAAATATAGCGAAACAAAACGGGATCCGTCAAAGTCAACTGACGGATCCCGTGATTTTTTATATTTTTCTCTAGTTTTGAATATCTTTAATAAATTCGCTGATCTCTTCTTCTTGCGTGGTGAAAGACGTTACAAGCCTGATGACTGTTTTCTCTGATCCGTAAGGGCACCAGCGGTAAAAGAAATATTTCTTCTCCAGTTTCTCAACCAATCCGTTCGGGAATATCGGGAAAATCTGATTAGTCGGTGAGTCCACAAAAAATTCATAACCTGCAGCCGCAATTCCGCCTCTGAGGTGTGTGGCCATATCGTTGGTTTTTTTCGCAATGCTGAAATAAAGGTCGTTTTTGAACATAGTCTCAAATTGTATGCCAAGCAGCCTGCCTTTAGCGAACATGCCGCCCCGTTGTTTAATGATGTATCTGAAGTCTTTTTTTAGAGAATCGTTGACAATAACCAGAGCTTCACCAAAAAGAAACCCGTTTTTGGTGCCTCCGATATAAAAAGCATCGCAGAAATCCGCCAAATCTTTTAACTCGAGATCGGTATTGGCGGGTGATGTCAGCGCAGAACCAAGTCGTGCTCCGTCCATATATAAAAACATATGATGTTTATCAAGGGTTTCTCTAAGGGCTTTCAGCTCGCCTTTCGAGTATATTGTTCCGATTTCAGTTGAATTTGAGATATAAAGGAGCTTTGGCAGAACCATATGCTCATCTTCGTGCTCTACGATGATCTCATCGATCTGATGAGGGACAACTTTGCCATTTTCGCTCGGAAGGTGGATAACCTTGTGCCCTGTTGCTTCGATAGCACCGGTTTCGTGGACGCAAATATGGCCGCTTTTTGCTGAAACCGCTGCTTCATGAGGTCTCAAGAACGCTGATATGGCGGTGAGGTTGGTCTGTGTACCACCCACAAGAAAGTGAACATCCACATCCTCTCTTCCGATCTTCTCTTTTATGATTTTGGCAGCGCCGTAGCAGAATTCATCTTCTCCGTATCCGTCAGTATGCTGTAAATTGGTCTCCTCAAAAGCCTTCAGGATCTCAGGGTGAGCTCCTGCGCTATAGTCGCTTCTAAAAAATATCATATTGTCCTCCAAAATTTATCAAGGTAATTCAGCGCTATTTCACACCTCAAATATTATATATCAATAGGCATGTAATTACTACATCTAAATGGTGTATCCGTTTAAAGTCCAAGGCTTCGGGTATAAATATTTTATATTGATTTTGGGAGGTTATGTGACAATGGAAAGCAATACGATTGCATGGGAGTGTACGATATGCGGCGAAATAATAATAGGCCCCGTCCCTCCTGAATTCTGTCCGGTTTGCAATGCGGGCAGCGATAAGTTCGTGCGGGTAGACATTACCCCGGTCACTTATCGAAAAGATACGCTTGAAAAAATCCTCATCGTCGGAGGAGGTCCTGCCGGGACGATCGCTGCGGAAGAAGTCAGGAAAAGAAACCGTACCTGTGCCATTGAAATCGTGTGCAGTGAAAATGTGCTGGGTTACAATAGGCCCATGCTGACCAAGGGAATCATGGGTTCATTGGACATGTCCAATTTTTTTATTAAAGATTACTCATGGTATGTGGAAAACAATATAAAATTCAGATTGAATCAGGAAGTACTTGATATCGATGTGCCCGCTAAAATTGTCAAGCTGGCATCGGGTGAAATAAGGGGATATGATAAACTGATCATCACAACAGGCGCAGATGCATTTTTGCCGCCTTTCAAGGGTGTGGATAAAAAAGGGGTATTCACCATAAGAACGCTTTTGAATATCAACCAGTTAAAGGAATATATCAGTACGGGCATCAAAACGGCGGCGGTCATCGGCGGAGGAGTGCTGGGGCTTGAAGCAGCATCCGAGCTCAATAAGGCAGGGCTAAGTGTCACGGTAATCGAGGCTTCCCCTGTGATTATGGGCAAACAGCTGGATGCGGAAGGAGCTGCCGTTCTTAGAGAAGCTATGGACGCAGTGAATGTGAAAGCACAGGTGGGCAGCCCTATTGCCGCTATCCTGGGCGATGATACAGTGGCCGGAGTTGAATTGGAAAACGGCATTGTGGTACCTTGCGAAGTCCTGGTCATTTCAACCGGAGTCAGACAAAATGTCGCACTGGCGCAGAAAGCCGGTGCAAAAATCACAAGATCGATCGTTGTAAATGAAAAAATGGAAACAGGAGTTCCGGATATATACGCTGCAGGCGATTGCGCTGAGTTTAACGGTGTGAACTATGCCATATGGCCACAGGCGATCAACATGGCAAAAGTCGCTGCCTGCAATGCAGTGGGAGACGCTGCAATTTATCAGGCTACAATACCGGCAGTTAGCTTTGAGGGTTTAGGTACAGCGATCTTTTCAGTGGGCGAACATGGCAGCGATCCGAATATCGCCTACGAAACAAAGAAATTTGAAGATCAAGCGAAGAGAATTTATAAGAAACTTTATTTCCGCGACAAGCGATTTTGCGGCGGGATACTAATTGGAGACACCTCTGCGGTAACTGATCTCCTGTCAGCCTATACGGAGAAAAGGCCTATTGAAGAAATGGAAGCAATCGGCTAAAATAGAATAGCAAAAGACAGAAGAAACAGGGCTGTCCCAAGGTAAAACAATCATCTTGGAAAGCCCTTGTTTTATATTAAGAAAGCGGTGAATGATGAAATTAGAATTGATAGCGACGGCTACGTTTGGACTGGAAGCAGTGGTCAAAAGAGAAATCGAAAATCTGGGGTATAAAGTATCGCTTTCTGAGGATGCGAAGATCACTTTTGTTGGGGACGAAAGAGCGTTAGTCAGGGCCAATCTTTGGCTGCGATCAGCCGATCGTGTATTGATAAAAATGGCCGAATTTAAAGCCCTTGAGTTTGAAGAACTGTTTCAGCAGACCAAGGCCATCCATTGGGAAGAATGGATTCCGCCTGATGGCAGGTTTACTGTTTCCGGAACTTCAGTGAAATCCAAATTGCATAGCGTTCCGACATGCCAGAGCATTGTAAAAAAAGCTGTTGTTGAGCGGCTGAAAGAGTTTTACGGACTGGATCATTTTGCTGAAACCGGAGCCGACTATCCGATAAAGGTAACAATTTTAAAGGACAGGGCAACCATAACGCTCGATACCTCCGGCGCCGGACTTCATAAAAGAGGATATAGAATCAACGATGTAGCAGCTCCGATCAAAGAAACTCTGGCAGCAGCCATGGTACAGCTTTCATTTTGGAAAGAGGGGCGCCTGCTGGTCGACCCATGCTGCGGTTCCGGTACAATTCCAATCGAAGCGGCGATGATCGGCAAGAATATAGCACCGGGACTGAACAGAAAATTCGTCAGCGAAGAATGGGAGGCGATTTCTCCTTCATTATGGAAAGAAGAGAGAAGAAATGCTTTTGAAGCCATCAAGCAGGAAGCGGCAATCAGAATACATGCATCGGATATCGATCCGAAAGCAATTTTAGCGGCGCAGGAAAACGCAGTTGAAGCCGGCGTCGATGATGTAATTGAGTTCCGGACATTGGATATTGCCAAATTGCAGGCGCAAGAACCTGGCGGTATTATCATAACAAATCCTCCTTATGGCGAGAGGATCGGTGAAAAGAAAGAAATAGATAAAATCTATAAAAGTCTGCATATATTTTTCAAAGAAAATCCGACCTGGTCATTATTTTTAGTCACAACAGATAAAAACTTTGAGAATAGTGTTATGGAAAGACCGGCTGAACGGAGGAGAAAACTTTATAACGGCCGTCTGGAAGTATGCTATTATCAATTTCATGGTGTTAAAGGGCCTAAAAATGTCTAAGGCAGAGAAAAAGAAGCAAGCAGGCATAGAGTTGCTCTCACCGGTTGGGGGTAAAAATCAGTTGCGTGCGGCAGTGGAGAACGGCGCCGATGCAGTTTATTTAGGGGGCCGTCTTTTTAATGCACGGATCAAAGCGGATAACTTCGATGATGAAGACTTTTTATGGGCGTTGGATTATGCCCATCTACGTAATGTTAAAGTCTATGCGGCACTCAATACGCTGATCATGGATCAGGAGCTTTCCACGTCCTATAAATATGCAAAATTTTTATATGAGGCCGGTGTGGATGCCATCATCCTTCAGGATATAGGCCTTGCGCAACTGGTTCGCCAGGGGATGCCTGATCTCGAAATGCATTTATCTACACAGGGTACGGTATACAATGCCAGCGGCGCAAAGTTGGCAGAAGAACTTGGATTTTCCAGAATTGTGCTGGCCCGGGAACTCAACATACAGGAAATCAAAAAAATCACGAAGGATTGTCTTGCTGAAATCGAGGTGTTTGTCCATGGAGCTCTTTGCATCTGCTACTCTGGGCAATGCCAGATGAGCAGATTCAGGGGAGGCCGAAGCGGAAACCGTGGCCTCTGCGCGCAACCGTGCAGACTCCGTTATAATGGAGAATATTGTCTCAGCCCGAAAGATCTCTGTACCATCGATTATCTCGGGGGTCTGGTTGAAGCCGGTGTAAAGTCGCTCAAAATAGAAGGGAGAATGAAATCGCCGGAATACGTGGCCATAGTCACTTCGATCTATCGAAAATATTTGGACCGGTACCTGTCAGAGGGCCATTATTCAGTTGAACCTCAGGACAGGTGGGCGCTGGCTCAGATCTATAACCGCGACGGATTTACCCAGGGATATCTTTTTGGAAATCCCGGTGCCAAGCTCATCACGAAAGACTTGCCGAAGCATCAGGGAGTTTATTTGGGCAGAGTGAAGCAACCATATAAAAACAATCTGATCGATATCCTCTTAGAGTCGGACTCTGAACTGAAGATCGGAGATGGCATTGAAGTTCACAACAGATCCTTGCCCGGAAACATCGTCACCTTTATTGAGAAGAAGGAGACAGGTGTCATTAGGATCGGAGATATCAAGGGGAAAGTATCTCCCGGAGACAAGGTTTATAAAATATCAGATAAAGAGTTGAACAAGTCAGCCCGCAACACGTATGAGCCTTTGCCGGATGGCTCGGAAAAAAATCTTAGAAAAGCACCTGTCAATATGACATTTACCGCAAGAAGTGGTGAGCGGATACGGGTTACCGTTTCAGATGCAGCAACGAAACCGGAGGATTTCAACCAGGATCCGGGGGTTATTCATGTGGATTCAACGGAGAAATGTGAACCGGCGCTGCACAGACCGATCAAAGCTGAAGACATTCTAAGACAACTGAAAAAAACAGGGTCTGTTCCGTTCAACATACAGAATGTAAATATCAATATAGATGAGAACATCTCTGTCCCATTGTCGACAATCAATGCACTGCGGCGGAAGGCTCTTTCTGAATTTTCTGCCTTGAAAATTCAGAAAAGCAGAAGAAAAGTCCCTGCCGGGAACGATGAAGAGGTTATGAAGCGATTAGCCGAAACTCTGGCAGAAGCAGCTGATGAGATACCGCTGCCTCCAAACAGGCGCAACAAAGCATCCTATATTCCAATTTTTGATTTCATGAAGTTATCGGAAGAAGAACGATTGAAAGAAGGATCCGGTACAAACAGTCTGATGCCATACATTTACAATATCAGTAAAGGGAGGCTTGATGAGTATCTGGAAGAGCATTTCGATGATATCGTGAATGCTTGTAAAACCACGGGGATCGCGATTGGGAACTTGGGTTGGATTAAAGAATTTCTTCGGGCGGGCATCAAGGTTTATGGGGACTATGGATTGAATATATGCAATCATATATCTGAACAAACATTCACGAACATTGGCGTGTCTGATCCAAACTGGTCGCTGGAACTCATTCAGGGAAGAGATGCGGGAGACATACCGCTGATGGTAACTGAACACACGATCCAAACAAAAACACTTGTAGACGAGGCCGGAAAAGAGTACCCTGTTATCAGAACCGGTCTTGGAGATAAATCCATTGTTCTCAGCGGGAAAAATCCGATCAGGCGATTCTAAGACGCTGAAGGAGACCCGCCGCATCACAACGTTGATTCTAATTAAAAAGGAGTGAAATAATATGGCAATTAACCTTATGGGAAGAAGTTTCCTTACACTGATGGATTTTACGCCGGAAGAAATTCGTTTCATGCTGGATCTGGCTCATGACCTGAAGGCAAAAAAGAGAGCGGGGATCCACAATGAATTACTAAAGGGTAAAAACATCGTCCTGCTTTTTGAAAAAACTTCTACCCGAACCAGATGTTCATTTGAAGTGGCATGCCATGATGAGGGAGGGCATGTGACTTTCCTCGACAGCGGCAGTTCACAGATGGGTAAGAAAGAATCGCTGGAAGACACCGCTAAGGTCCTGGGACGTTTTTTTGATGGGATAGAATACAGGGGATATGAACAGAGAGTTGTGGAGGAACTTGCCAGATACGCCGGCGTACCTGTCTGGAATGGACTGACGGATATTGATCATCCCACCCAGATCCTGGCAGATATTTTAACGATCGAAGAGCACGTCGCAAAACCCCTTAACAAGGTTAAAGTGGTCTTCTGCGGCGATATCAGAAACAATATGAGTTATGCCTGGATGTACGGTTGTGCCAAGATGGGGATGCACTATGTGGCATACGGACCAAAAGAACTTGCGGATCAAATTGATCAAAACGTACTGGCGCGTGTACAGCAGGTATGCGACCAGACCGGAGCAACCGTCGAGATTTGTACATCTCCGGAGTGTCTGAAGGGTGCCGATGTGCTCTATACGGATATCTGGGCATCCATGGGGGAAGAAGCTGAAATCCCGGCAAGAGTGAAACTGCTGACTCCATATAAAGTTACAATGGATATGATCAGAGCAACTGAAAATGATGATGTGATTTTTCTGCATTGTCTGCCGTCATTCCATGATTTTGAAACAACGCTGGCGAAAACACAGAAAGAAATCGGTTATGACATCAGGGAAGTCACCGATGAGGTGTTCAGATCAAGACATTCCAAAGTATTTGACGAAGCTGAAAACAGAATGCATACCATCAAAGCTGTCATGGTAGCGACGATCGGGTGACCCGGCGAAAGGGGACTTCTATGGCCAAAGGGATCCACAATTATTCAGAGATCGGCAAACTGAATAAAGTGCTTTTACATAGACTGGACAGTGAAATCGAAGGCCTCGTGCCTGACAATTTTGAAAGGCTGCTATTTGATGATATTCCTTATCTCAAGGTGGCCCAGGAAGAGCATGACCGGTTTGCCAACCTTCTTCGCGAAAATGGAGTGGAAGTCATTTACTATGTCGATGAGACGGCAAGAGCCTTGTCGGATACCGCGGTCAGGCAGGAATTTGTGAAGCGTTTTGCGGGTGACAGTGAACTCTATTCGGAAGCCGTTAAAGAGACCGTTATAGACTATCTGATGAGCATGCCTGTTAAGGATATGGTCAAGAAGGTCATCGCCGGAATCAGGAAAAGCGAAATCGGAAGAATCGAATCCAATTCCCTGGCCGATTTTATAGCGTCCGGATATCCATACTATACGGATCCGATGCCGAACCTATACTTTACCAGAGACCCCGGTGCCTGTATCGGTGACGGAATGTCGATCCATCACATGAGCACTTTAGCCCGAAGACGGGAGTCGTTGCTGTTGGAATATATGTTCCGCTACAATAAGGAGTTTGCTCCGGAAGGTACGAAACTATGGTATGAATATGATGATGAATATTGTATAGAAGGCGGCGACATTCTTGTTCTTTCCAAAGATGTAGTGGGAATTGGGCTTTCCCAAAGAACCAATGCAGTCGGCATCGAGAAATTTGCAAAAAAGGTGTTGCACGATTCGGGGTTTCACAGAATCCTGGTTTTTGACATTCCGAAATCCAGAGCGTTTATGCATCTGGATACGGTTTTTACTATGGTCGACCACGACAAATTCACCATACATCCGGAGATAGAAGACCCTCTGCAAATCTATGAAGTTACACTTGCAGCAGACGGAACACCTCGTTTTTCCAGTATGCAGGACACGCTGATTGAGATCCTTAAAAAGAAACTGAATCTGCCGGCAGTGGAACTGATCCGCTGCGGAGGGGAAGATAAAATGGCCGCTCAGCGTGAACAATGGAATGATGGTTCCAACACCCTGGCTATTGCCCCGGGAGTGGTGATTACGTATGAGAGAAATTATGTAACGAATGACCTGCTGGATAAGAAAGGTATAAAGGTCCTTTCGGTCCCTTCATCTGAGCTTTCCAGAGGCCGTGGAGGGCCTCGCTGTATGAGCTGCCCGGTCAACAGAGATGATTTGTAATTATTATAATAGGCGCGCTACCTTTTCATAAAGACTCAGGCCCTGCTATCTGAGGCGCGTTTCTTTTCTGCATATGCAACCCATCGAATAACGAGAATTCTAATGACGCCGGCAATAGGAACTGCAAGCAGCATCCCTATTATGCCGGCGAATTTGCCCATGAAGGTCACCGCTATCAGCACGAAAAGCGGGTGAAGCCCTGTTTGAGAACCAACAACTTTCGGGTAGATCAGATTGCTGTCGACCTGCTGTATGATCAGGAGAACGGCGACAGCGAGCATCCCCTGGAATATTCCTTCGGAAAAAGTGCCTACAATAAAAGCCGGGATCATGCCGATGATCGGGCCGAAATAAGGGATCACATTGCAGATGCCGGCAAAACAACCAATGAAGACACCGAAGTCCAAGCCAATGATTGAAAGGGCGATAGAAGAGATCACACCCACAATCACCGCATCCAGACAAGCAGCCCGCAAAAATTGTGAAACGACGGCATTGGTGTCTCCCAAGATACCTGTGACAGCGTTTTTTGTTTTTTTCGGCAAGATTAAATCGGCGGCATGCTGTAACAGATCCAGAAACATTTTTTTGTCATATAAAAGATAAATCGAAACGATGATACCCAGGATCAGATTAACAACTCCGCCTCCCAGATTGACAATAAAATTCACGATATCCGCGGTATGGAAATTTTCCGCAAACCAATTCAAACCGCCCTGCACCAGACTCTGCAGCTTTTCGCTGAGCTGTCCTGCCGGCAGGTTGTTTGCCCAATCCCGTATAACGGTTTCATAGGATTTTGCATAATCAATAATACTGTCGATGGCAGAGGCGATCCCGTCTACCATCAGATTCCCGATGATCATAAAGGTCAGCCCGTAGACAATTACGCTTGTTATGGCGATGATCAACATCATGGTGATCAATATGCTGATGAGTCTGCGGGTCCGGGCCAGCCGTTCGATCCTGGCCATCCTATGCGGAACCTTGAAAGCAAACCGTGCAATGATCTTTTTATCTATGATATCAACAAGCGGAGAAAGGATATAAGCGATGACGATTCCTGCCCACAATGGAGACAAGGCAGACATAATGTTGCCGAAGGACGCCCAGAAAGATGTCCAGACTGATCCGAAATTTTTTATAATAAAATACAGCGCATAAAGAATAGCAGCATTGCCGGCTATCAGAAGGCTGAATTTCAAATACTTATGTTCGTTGACAATGTTTTTCAGTGAACTCATAACCGGTCTTTCGCTTCCTGCTGAATTTTCATATTTCAGCTTTTTCAAAACATAGCTTTCTCTGAAATTATAGTATATAAACGGTTAAATAGCAATTTAAATGCTGATCAGCATATTTTGCACAGAGTGTATGAATGCTTAAGACATAAAAAAACCGGAGCGCTAATATTTGAATAACTGCTCCGGTCCATTTTTTCTAATCTGCTCCTACGCTTCAAGCACTTTTAGAGCCGCTTCTCTTTGGGCATCTCTGTCAGCGATCACTTTCTCGTATTCTTCATCAGACATTTTTTGCATAGAAATGCCGGTGAACCCATAGAAGATCGAAACCAACGGATTGATCCAGTTCAGAAATGCGTACATGCCGTATCCGCCCCCGGCTCCGAACGGAGGGACACCAAGGAACGAGGTCATTGTAGCGCCGCAGGTATTCCACGGAACCAGGTTGGAGGTCATTGTTCCGGCATCTTCAAGGCATCTGGACAAATTTTTATTTTTGAGATGCATGTCTTCGAAAGCTTCCCTGTACATTCTGCCCGGGAGAATAATTGCCAGATACTGATCAGCCGCGATAATATTCATAAAGATGCAGCTGAATATTGTAACAGTTACCAGAGAACCGGTTCCCTTTACAAATCTTAATAAAGCTTTCGCAATGCTGGAGAGCATTCCGGAAGCGTCCATCACTCCGCCAAAGCACATGGCGCAGATAATCAGGTTGATCGTCCACATCATGGAGTCCATTCCGCCTCTGCTTAAGAGTTCAACAAGCTCCGGTATTTGAGAAGATGACTCGTATCCATAATGCAATATGCCGAACCAGTCTCTCAAAGCAACCCCCTGGAAGATCCCGCCGCAAAGGCAGCCCAGGAGAATTCCTCCGATCAGACCCGGTATTGCAGGAAGCTTCAGCGCTACGATGAGTATTACAACTAAAGGAGGGATCAGCATAGCTGGATTGATATTAAATTCGTCAAGCATGCCCTGCTGGATAACCTTGACCGCTTCGAGATCCACATCCATGTTGGAATGACCCAAACCCAAGATCGCGTAAAGGATCAAGGCAATCGTCAGGGAAGGAGTTACTGTCCAGATCATATGTCTGATGTGCTCGAACAAGGTGGAACCGGCAATAGCTGGAGCAAGATTGGTGGTGTCAGACAGCGGTGACATCTTGTCGCCGAAGTAAGCGCCGGATACAATGGCACCGGCAGTCATAAACTGATTCATTCCGAGGCCCATCCCCACACCGATCAGGGCGATGCCGATAGTGCCGGCAGTAGTCCAGGATGACCCTGTTGCCAGAGATACGATACAGCATATGATACAAGTCGCAAATAAGAATATACTAGGTTTCAGAATCATAAGCCCGTAATAGATCATTGCAGGTACGACACCTCCTGCTATCCAGGAGCCGATCAGTGACCCTACAACCATCAGGATCAACATGGCCTGCATGGATCTGCCGATAGACGCGATGATCCCGGCTTCAAGAAAAGCCCATTTATAGCCGTTGAGAACGGCAACAACAGCGGCCAAAATACTAGCACAGATTAACGGAATATGCAGTTCGCCGTAATCTGTGAAGAAAATCGAGTAACACATAATACCGATCGTGAATAAAAAAACCAAGAGAACTTGCCACATAGGGATTTTTCTACCCATAAACTTCCTCCTTGAATTTCGCTTTTTTGTCACTTTGTAACATAGCCATTATATAGTACTATAGAAAGATATGTCAAACAAAAGAGCCGCCTTTCGGACTTCCAAGAAAGGGTCAAGCAGTATGCCGACATTGAAAATCCAGGCTTTCTGATTTATTTGAACAGTACAGCACCAGTTCTTAAACAAATCATTACGAGATGGTTTACAACAAGATTGTTGTTTTGGCAGCACAAAATTTGCCGAATCGAAAATGCATGAATTTATGATTAGAAATCTATGAATAAAAATATATAAATTGGCTGATCTGGTAATATATGATAAAAATAAAAGAGCTTAAGGGCATCACTTTATGGTGTAAATATTTTATTATATAAAGGAAGAAAATATCCGGGGGCATGCTCAAAAAAGCCAAATAAAAAAACACAAAAAAACCGCTAAAAAGTCGTTGACAAAGGCCCTGGATGATAGTAATATATATCTTGCCGCCAC
>CAZAMF010000004.1:0-215556 GCA_964486295.1 uncultured Oscillospiraceae bacterium
ACGTAATCCGTTTCCTCTGCCCGCTTTGCGTAACAGACGCACAGCTGGAAGCAGGGTTTGCCATCTACGAAGCGGCTCTTATCAAATGCATGAAATAGGGGTTTTTAAAATACTAGTTTAGATTTTGTACTTCACTCAGTAAACCGGAAATAAATTTCCTAAATCGGAAATTTATTTCCGGATCAATTCATCAATTCAAAGGGAAAAAGGGATTAGGGGCAGGACTTTTATATATTGTATTCATCATGTAAAAAATTTTTTTACTAGTTTAAAGGAGAATTAAAATGAGCGAAGATAAAGTTGTTCGGTCAGAACTTGTAAGAGGTCTGAAATTCCAAGATGTACTGGCTTTAGGATTCGGCGCCATAATCGGCTGGGGCTGGATCATGCTGGGCGGCAAGTGGGTCGCTGACGGCGGTGTGTTAGGAGCTTTACTGGCATTTGCATTCGGTACTGTAATGTGCATCTGCGTAGGACTTGTTTATTCGGAACTGACTCCAATGCTTCCTTGTACAGGCAGCGGTTTGGTTTATGCTTACAGAGGGTTGGGTTATAACGCATCATTTGTTTGCGGTTGGTTCATCTGTCTAGCATATCTGGGTGTTGCATGCTGGGAAGGCCCTGCTTTCTCGATGGCAATATCCTATATTTTTGAAATTCCACTCGCAGGTTATATTTGGACAGTCGGCGGTTATGACGTTTATGCCACCTGGCTCATATTCGGTTCTATCGGCGCTTTCGGAATCGGAGTGATCAACTACAAGGGAACCAAAGGCGGTGCCATATTCCAGACACTCGCTACACTTTTACTGGTTGTAGGGGGAACTATTTTCGTCATCCTTGCGCTTGTTAAAGGCGAAACAGAAAACCTGGTTCCGGTATTTACAAACGGAAAAGGCGTTCTGGCTGTATTATTGGTCGTTCCTGCAATGTTTGTCGGATTTGACGTTATCCCACAGGCAGCAGAAGAAATGGACATTCCGGTAAACAAAATCGGAAAACTGGTTATTCTTTCAATTTTAATGGCAGCAGCCTGGTATATGCTGATCATCATCGGTGTTGCATTCTCAGCCCCTGCTGAAGTTAGAGACGCCGCGACCATCGGAGTAGCAGATTCATTTGCTTATGCATTCGGCGGCAGCGCGATTGCAGGAAAATTCATGATCGTAGTTGGTATGTTGGGAATTTTGACAAGTTGGAACGGATTCTTCATGGGTACCATCAGAGTACTGTTTGCCATGAGCCGTGCAGGCATGATCCCTAAAGTTTTCGCGAAGATCCATCCTAAGTACGGTACACCTTCAGCAGCAACCGTTCTTGTAACAGCGCTTTGCATGTTCACTCCTTTCCTGGGCAGAACAGCTTTGGTATGGTTTGTAGACGCATCCTCTTTCGCAACGATGGTCTTCTACTTCCTGGTTGTAACCGCGTTCATTCAATTAAGAAAAAAGGAACCGAATCTGGAGAGACCTTTCAAATTAAAGCACTGGCGTCTTATCGGAGCAGGAGCATTCTTCACTTGCTTGTTCTTCCTCTATCTGTTCCAGCCTTTGGGACCTGCAGGCCTCATTCTTCCTGAATGGGTCGTAGTCGGCGGATGGTGTTTGTTTGGGTTGATCCTTTACGTTATGCAGCGTTCAAAATATGGTGTCAGATCAAAAGAAGAACTGGATTTCCTGATGTTTGGTCCGAAGTATACCAGATATCCGGTTCCTAAAAATGCAGAAGAACTTACAGTTGATCTGGACATGGCAGGTTAACATAAAATAAAGTTTAAGATTTATTTAAATTTATTGTATAATGATGGGGTGACGATTTCGGATCGTTATCCCATTGTTTTTATATCAGGAGAAATGTTTGAAGAATATAGAGCAGAATACAAATATTAATGAAAATAAAAATTCTCTGTCCAGGGCCCTGGGTCGCACGGACATACTGGCTCTCGGTTTTGGTACCATGGTTGGCTGGAGCTGGGTAATGGTCATGACCACCTGGATTACAGAAGCCGGCTTTTTAGGCGCCATCCTTGCTTTTCTGACCGGCTCATTCGTTATTTTTATTATCGGCATAACCTATGGGGAACTGACAGCTGCATTGCCGCTGGCCGGAGGGGAAATCGTTTATGTTTACAGAGCTTTGGGCTACCGTATGGCATTGGTTGTCGGCTGGATCATGTCTTTCGCTTATATAGCCGTAGCAGCGTGGGAAAGTATCGCTACCGCTACAGCACTGGATTATCTGCTTCCGTTGCCTTACCTATTTCATTTATGGGATATTGCGGGATATTCCGTATATCTGTCATGGGCATCTATAGGGATCGTCGGAGCCATTATTATGATATTACTCAATCTTTTTGCCACAAGGCCGGCTATGATTTTTCAGGTCATGGCAACGGCTGGGTTTTTAATCGTGGGTTTTATCATTCTTTTTGGAGGAATTACTTTTGGTTCAACTGAAAATATCGGCCCTTTATTTACATCGGTAGACGGATTTGCCTATGTGATCCTGATGGTTCCATCTATGCTAATCGGATTTGATGTAATTCCCCAATCTGCAGAAGAAATGAATGTTCCGCTGAAAGCGGTGGGTCGAATGATCATCGCTTGTATTATCATGGCGGTGGTCTGGTATATTGCAATTATAATTGGTGTTTCCTTTGCGGCTCCTCCGGAAGTAAGAGTCTCCGGATTGACCCCTGCGGCCGATGTTATGAGCTACGCGTTCGGCGATACTACATTTGGCAGAATCGTGGTATTGGGAGGCATTTTAGGCATTTTGACATGTTGGAACGGCTTTTTTATGGGATCAACAAGACTGATTTTTGCCATGGGAAGAGCAAAAATGCTTCCATCTATATTCGGTCAGCTGCACAAGAAATACAAGACACCATGGGCGGCTACACTGCTGGTTGGCGGTGTTTGCATTATTTCACCATTACTTGGAGAAAGCGCATTTTTATGGTTTTTCAACGCCAGCGCATTTTGTACGCTTCTCACTTATTTTATGGTAGCCCTGGCCTTTCTCATCCTAAGAATAAAAGAACCTGAACTCAACCGGCCGTTTAAAGTGCGTGGCGGAAAATATATCGGATTTGCCGCAGTAATCTTATCGGCATTATATTTTTTGCTGATTGTTTATAACACAATACGAAAATCATTCATGACGGAAGAATTGCTGATCATAGCCATCTGGTTATTGATTGGTGTTTTGTTCATTTTCATAGCAAGATTCCAATATGGAGAGCAAAGCAGACGCGAGAAAGAATTATTGATTTTTGGTGAAGAATTTGCCCGGAGGGAATTCTTGAGATGAAGAAAGATGTCATTATCATAACTGTAATCATCATGCTGATCGGTGCCATGGCCACCTTTTCGTTTATCGATAATTCTCTGAATATAACAGAGCGGAAAGAAGGCCGGATATTATTGAGTCAGCAGCAAATCGAACTGATGCGAAACCTGGAATATATCAATGTCGGTTTCAGCGATGATTTAAAGTATCTGACCCGTTACAATGAAGCCACCGGCACTTATGATGGATTTTTATATGATTACATGGCTGATATATGGGGCTCAATAGGCAAGAAAATCAATCTTGTTTATGTGCCGCAGACTGAGGGCAAAGAGGGATGGACAAATCTTAGTCAGAACGAAGAAATTCAATGCATGGCAGTTTTAGTAACAGACAATCTAAGGGACAATGTAAGCCGGATCAGTCTCACAAAGCCGATATTTCAGGTCAACGGCTCGATGTTCATCACGACTGCAAAATCCAATGAAGAACTGGCTGCACAAGATGAAATCAGAGCAATCAGCGTAGCAGGAGAGTTGACGGATAAAACAAAGAAAAATCTGACTTACGAGGGTATCAAGGTTAATTGTATTGAAGTCTCCAGCATTGAAAAAGCGGTTCAAATGGCTTTGGAAATCAATGCCGACTGTATCATAGGAAATGAAACAGCCATAACCGATGAACTTCTGAAATATTCTGCATTTGACCTTTACACGAATCTTGGCGTTTCAGTTTATGAACGTAATGTTTGCATTGCGGTAGATAAATCAGCTAAGGTGTTTTACGACAGTATCAATAACATTGTGAACAATACCGATTTGAATTTTATCCTGAAACAACTGCAGGGTAAATGGTATGGGCTGCCATATTCATTTGTGAAAGAAGATATTTTCAAAGAGACTTCGCTGATTTTAATCATCATGATCGCGTCGGTTTTGTGCGCATTGTTCATTTATTATCAGTCAAACAAAAATTTATATGATGAATTAAGTGTCAGGATGGAGCAGCTGGTTGCCAGCCAGAAGGAAATGGATACAACATTTAACGGGGTATCATATTACATGGCGGAGTTGGATGAAAATGGTCATATATTAGCGATCAATAAAGCTTTTCTCCGCTTTCTGGGAACTGCAAAAAATGAAATGATCGGAAAAAGCATCACTTCCATCGATACGTTTACAGCTGAAACCACTGAGACATTAAGAAACGCCATTGAGTCTTCGGTCAGAGAAAACACCGGGCAAAATATCGAGGTTTCAATTAAAAGAAGGATCATGGAAATCAATACCTATCCCATTGAAAACCAGAAAGGAAAGACTCAAAAAATTCTGTTCATGGCCAGCGATGTAACCGGTTTAAGAGCAGCGGAAAGACAAATGCTTCAGGATAATAAAATGATCGCCGTAGGGCAACTGGCAGCAGGCGTCGCCCATGAGATCAGAAATCCGCTTGGCATCATCCGGAATTACTGTTATGTAATCAAACATATGGAACCTTTTGATAAAGAAAAAATCATGAAAGTCGTTCAGATCATTGAAAAATGTTTGGACAGTTCAGGAAAAATTATTGACAACTTATTGAACTTTTCAAGAATATCCAACAGTGAAAAAGAAGAAATATACATAAAAGAACATATCGATTCAATGATCATGCTGAACGAAATCAAAATAAAAGACAATCAGAAAGCGGTCAATGTAACGTGCGAAAAGGATTTTAAGGTGAATGTCTGTATTGAATCATTAGATATGATATTGATCAATTTAATATCCAACGCAATAGATGCCAGCGCAAAAAATGATATAATAGAAATACGGATTTCAAAAGGTGATACAGATTTTTCCTTGTCAGTCAGCGATAGCGGGGTCGGAATTGAACCTGAATTTATCAATGATGTATTCAATCCATTTTTTACAACAAAGGAAAAACGGGAAGGGAACGGGCTCGGCCTTTATATTGTTTACAATGAAGTCCAGAAAATGAACGGTAAAATTAATCTAGAAAGCGAACCAGGTGTCGGAACGACGTTTACAGTGACGTTACCGTTAGAATAAATCAAGCGAAATCAGAAAGGATTTGGAAATTGGCCAGCGCAATATTCAATATTTTGGTTGTGGATGACGAACAGGATTATTGTGATGTTTTAAAAATGATATTGACATCAAAAGGATATCATATCATGACATGCAATAGTGGAAAAGAGGCACTGGAATGGCTGTCTAAGCAGGATTTTGACCTGGTTTTGACAGATTTAATGATGCCGGGGATGAACGGCGATGTGCTGATGCAGAATATCAAAAGCAAAGGCATCCCGTCTGAAGTCATTATTATGACAGCGTACGGGACCATCGAAAAAGCCGTTCAGGCTATGAAAGACGGCGCCTACACTTATATTACGAAGGGTACGGATCCTGAAGAACTGTTGATGGAAATTGAGAGGCTTTCGGAAGCGAAAAGGCTAAGATTGGACAATTCCATGCTAAGAGATAAAATCAGCAGCAAGGGGTATATGCTGGAAAGCAAAAGCCCTAAGTTCAGGCAGGTCCTTGCATTGGCAGAACGGGCGGCAAAAAGCGAAGCCAGCATTTTGATCCTGGGAGAATCCGGCACCGGCAAGGAAGTCCTTGCCTCCCATATACATGATCAGAGCAATCGGTGCGATAAGAATTTTCTGGAGCTCAACTGCCAAGCGCTATCGGAATCGATTTTGGAATCTGAGCTTTTTGGCCACGAAAAAGGCTCTTTCACGGGGGCAGCGCAGAAGAGAATCGGTTTGTTCGAGGCCTCTAATCATGGGACCCTGTTTCTTGATGAAATTGGTGGGATATCAATGAACCTTCAGGGAAAACTGTTGAAAGCAATAGAGAACAAGCAAATATACCGACTGGGCAGCAACGTCCCTATCGATGTAGATTTTCGCCTGATTACAGCAACAAACCGAAATCTATACAAAGACATGCAGGAAGAACATTTCAGAAGCGATCTTTTCTATCGGATCAGCACCATTGTACTGGAACTTCCTCCATTAAGCCAGAGAAAAGAAGATATCCCGCTGTTTATAAGCTATTTTCTCAAAAAATTTGAAAGCGAAACAAATAAAAAAATTGTCAACATCGCAGAAAGCGTCAATGAATTTTTGAACAATTATTCTTATCCGGGGAACATCAGAGAACTCAAGAATATCATTGAAAGGCTGGTGGTTCTTTCCGACAACGGGCGTATAACAGAAGAATGTCTGCCGCCTGATATCGTCAATGCAGCATCGAAAGCCGAAGCGGCTTTGAATGATGAAGAAGGAATCATTGCTCAGGACATTTCTTTGAAAGAACTGAGAAGCGATATCGAAAAGAAATATATCGTCAATCTGATGCAAAAATACCCGAACAATCTGGATAAAGTTGCCGGCGTTCTAGGCATTACCAGAAGACAGTTGTTCAATAAGCTGGTTGAATATGGATTGAAATAAAAAAGTGCTTGTATTTCTTTCGTTTCTTTGTTATAATATCGCTTGTTCGACAGCTGTTTAGTTCATTGAACATCATGAATATTAGTAATAAAGCGATAGCTCAGGATATAAAAAGGAGGTGCGGTAAATGTCAAGAAAATGTGAAATTTGCGGAAAGGGTCAGGTTTCCGGAAATAATGTTTCCCATTCCAACAGACACACAAGAAGAAAATGGAATGCCAACATTCAGACTGTAAAAGTTGATGAAAACGGATCAGTCAGAAATGCAAATGTTTGCACAAGATGTCTTCGTTCCGGTAAAGTAAACCGCGCTATATAAGATAGAAAACCGAAAAACCTGCCATGCAGGTTTTTTTATTTTATGCTATAATATTCCTAATCAAAATTCCGGGAGGATGTGCGGGGAGATGTTTTACAAAGCAGAGACAGAATATGGAACAATTTCCATCACAAAAGCGGTAATAGGAAAAATTATAACGGAAGCGGTGGACCGTTTGGCCGGTAAAGTTTATATCTGCAACCAAAAGGGCAAAATTATCAACAATTTGTTTTCTCGACTTGGCTATTTTGATGATGCCAGCAATATTGAGATCAATGCGGGGCCGTCCGGGCTGGACATCAGGTTGTACATCGTGATACGGTTCGGAACCAGTATCACCAAGGTCACCAATCAGCTGATTGACGAAATTGAAACCAATATCAAAGAATTTACCTCGATTGAACTGAACAGCATTTCTGTAGTGGTGGCCGGAACCATGGCAAGGCAGATTAAAAAACGATACATTGAAGTTAAAAGGTAAGATGGACTATGAAAATTACTGACAGCATCGATGTGCTGAAGGGGATAGGCCCGAAAAAAAAGGAACTGCTGACGAAACTGAATTTATATACCTTAGAAGACCTTCTCTATTTTTTCCCAAGACATTATCAGGACCGCAGAAATATAACACTGATAAAAGATCTCAGAGAAGATGTTCCGGTCTTGATCCGTGCCGAGGTCATCAAAACCTCAATGGGAGGTTTTCGATACGGAAATAAAAGTATTCTAAAAGTAACTTGTGAGGATCAAAGCGGAAAATTGGAAATTATTTTTTTCAATGCACGCTACTTGTCCGGCCTGTTTAAACCGGGCGTTTTTTTTGATTTCTACGGAAAACCCCGCTCTGATCGGAGTGGATTCAAACTGGTTCATCCTGATTTTTCGAAGACTGATAGCGGTATCGCGCAGGGTATTCTTCCAATCTACCCTCTGACTGCAGGTGTAACCCAGTCAGATATCCATAAGTACCAGCGTCAGGCAATATCATTGGCTGAATCGCTGGAAGAGTATCTGCCCGATTCACTGATTACCCGCAACAGACTTTGCGGCATATCGTATGCCATTAGAAATGTTCATTTTCCAACCGACGAAAAAAAACTTAAGGAAGCAAGATTCAGGCTTGTATTTGAAGAATTGCTGCTGCTTCAGACCGGACTGCTGGCCACAAGAGAAATCCGGATGAAAGAAGGCAAAAGTCCGCTCTTCCCGAATACGATTCGTGTGGAAGAATTCATCAAAGGTCTCCCATACAAACTAACTGATGCGCAAAAGAGGGTAATTGCCGAAGTCAATTCATCTATGGAAAGCCCGCGTCCGATGAACAGACTTGTACAGGGAGATGTGGGCTCCGGCAAAACTGTAATAGCCGAAACGGCGCTCTACAAAGCCGTCAAATCCGGATATCAGGGAGTTATGATGGCGCCGACAGAGTTATTGGCAAAACAGCATTACGCCAGCCTCAAAGCTGATTTGGAGCCCCATGGTATCAATGTTCAGTTACTGATCAGTTCGCTTATAAACAAAGAGAAGCAAATGATTTTGCAAGGCATCAGAAACGGAGCGATCCAGATCGTTGTGGGCACGCATGCTGTTATTCAGAGTAATGTTATTTTTAATAATCTCGGATTGGTGATCACCGATGAGCAACATCGTTTTGGTGTGAATCAACGCCTGGCGCTGACAGAAAAAGGGGATAACGTGGATACACTGGTTATGACCGCAACACCGATTCCCAGAACCTTAGCGGCTATAATTTACGGCGATCTTGATATTTCCGTTATTGATGAAATGCCGCCAGGCAGAAATCCAATCATCACAAAGAATGTAACAGGCGACAGTGCCAGAAAATCGATGTATTCTTTTATTAAATCAGAACTTGAATCAGGGCGCCAATGCTATGTCGTGACTCCATTAATTGAAGAATCAGAGATGTTGAACCTTAGATCGGCCGCAGAAGTCTTCGCCGAGCTGTCAAAAACATTCAGTGAATTCACCGTAAGCGTTCTGCATGGAGGGATGAAGCCGGAAGAGAAGGAGAGGACCATGGATGCGTTCAATCGCGGAGCTATTGATCTGCTGGTGTCAACCGTCGTAATAGAAGTGGGAATCAATGTGCCGAACGCAACTGTAATGGTCATTGAAAACGCAGAACGTTTCGGACTTGCTCAGCTGCATCAGTTACGTGGTCGTGTAGGACGAGGTCAGGCTCAATCCTATTGCTTCCTCGTAAACGGCAGCAATAGTCAGCTTGCTCAGGAAAGGTCAGAAATCATGGTTTCTTCCGGGGATGGATTTTATATAGCGGAAAAAGATCTGGAATTGAGAGGTCCCGGGGAGTTTTTCGGCACTAAACAACATGGCCTTCCTGAATTATCCATCGCTGACCTGGTGAAACATATCGATATATTGGAAATAGTGAAGCAAGAAGCAAAAATGCTTTTGGAGAAAGACCCGCGATTGCAAAGCCCTGAAAATCGTCCTCTGAAGAAAAAAATAGAAAAACTTTTCATCAGAACAACGTCCTGATAATCATTCGAAACGGAGATTTGTAAATGCGTATTATAGCAGGGGACTTTAAAGGCAGAAAGCTGGCGGCTCCTTTGGATCGTAAAGTAAGACCTACCACAGATAAAGTAAAAGAAGCCATATTTTCGATCATCATGCCGTATATTGAAGATGCTATCGTAATTGATCTTTTTGCAGGAACCGGTAATCTGGGACTTGAAGCATTAAGCCGTGGCGCCGCCTACTGTTTTTTTTGCGATGCCGGCAAAGAAAGTCTTGCATTGATCAGACAGAATATTAAACTATGCAATACAGAATCAATATCAACAGTTATTCCCGGTGACTTCCGGAATGCTTTACTTAAGATCAATAAAAAGGCTGATATCATACTATTGGATCCCCCTTATAAAAGCGGATTTCTGCCCGAATGTTTTGACCTGATCCAAAGGGCAGAAAAATTGAATACCGGCGGGATCATCGTTGCTGAGTATGGAGACGATACGGAGCTTGCGGATCGTTACGGGCTATTAGGCAGGATAAAGCAGAAGCATTACGGAACAGTGAACATCGCGATTTATGAGTTCATGTGTCCCGATGCCCTTGATTAAGAATAAAAGTATATGTTATAATACAATTTAGACTTGAAGGGAGGGCAAAATATTGAGCACGAAAGCATTATATGCAGGCTCTTTCGATCCGTTGACATATGGACACCTTGATTTAATAAGAAGAGCAGCGAAAATCCATGATACTCTGGTAATCGGCGTAATTGACAATCCGTCCAAGAAGTCGTTGTTTACACCTGAAGAAAGAGTGGAATTGATTCAATCAATAATAGAAGAGTTATCAAACGTATCTGTGGATTCTTTTACCGGACTTCTCGCGGACTACGTCAACCAAAACGGTTTTAATGTGGTGGTGCGGGGCCTGCGGGCTTCCATGGATTTTGAATATGAGCTGCAAATGGCTCAGATGAACGCCAGGCTGTATGAGGAATCCGTAGAAACTATTTTTCTGATGACTGCGCCAAGCCTGAGTTTTATCAGTTCAAGCATGGTGAAAGAAGTTCATAGCCTGAAAGGCGATATCACCGGATTAGTTCCTGAATCGGTTAAAGATGCGCTTGATAAAAAACGAAACAGCAGGGAGGCTGAACAATGAAAGTTTTGGAACTCTTAGAAGAAATTGAAGAAATCGTAGATACGGCAGCTGCTGTGCCTTTGACGGGAAAAATCATGATCGATGCCGGAGAGCTCCTCGAGATCGTTAAAGAAATCAGAATAGAACTTCCAGATGAAATCCAGCAAGCTCAATGGATCAAAAACGAGCGGCAGCGCATCCTTGACGAAGCAAAGCAGGAGTATGAAACTGTTTTGAAAGATGCTATGAAACAGGCAGAGGCATTAATCGAAAATGATGATATCACTGTAAAAGCAAAACAAAGAGCCGATGAGATCATGGGCGTTGCTTATGACAATGTAAAACAGCTGAAAATGTCCACTTTCAATTATATTGACAGTATTTTATTCAATTTTCAGCAAAAGATGGATCAGCTGAACGGCGAATATTTCGCGAAAATGTTCGAAAATATGGACATAACTTTTTCAAATATAAATAATACGTTGGCAGAAAACCGTAAAGAAATTGAGGAACTGGCATACAGGACTCAAATGGATAGAGACTGATGAAAGTATTAGGCATTATATCTGAATATAATCCGTTTCATAAAGGGCATCTCTACCATTTGGAAGAATCCAGAAAAGCATCGAATGCTGATTTTGTGGTTTCGGTTATGAGCGGCAATTTTGTTCAGCGCGGCGAGCCGGCTATGGCGGATAAATGGTTAAGAGCCAAGGCTGCAGTAGAATCCGGAGTTGACCTGGTGATAGAACTTCCTTTTGTTTTTGCTTGCAACAGTGCGGAATATTTCGCCTATGGAGGCGTATCAATACTGGATGGATTGGGTTGTGTCGATGCCCTCAGTTTCGGAAGCGAAAACGGGAACATTGACGAACTCTTAGAAATCGCAAAACTGCTGGTTGAAGAACCGGAAGATCTTAAAAAAGCGTTGAAGAAACATCTGGATGCGGGCGTTTCCTATGCAAAGGCCTGGGAAAATGCGCTGGAAGAAAATCACGTAAAAAACGCGCCCACTGTTCTAAGAGGGCCGAACAATATTCTAGCTTTGGAATATCTTAAGGTGATGTTGAAAACATATTCGCCGATGGAACCGATCACGATCCCTAGAATCGGTACTCATCATAATTCCGAAGAAATCGGAGACGATTATTCTTCTGCCACAGCCTTGAGGAAAAAATATTATGATCAGGGTTCCCTTGAGGGGCTTGATCAGTTCATGCCGGATTCCAGTTATAAAAATTATGCAAGAATAAAGGAATCAGTCGATATCCAGCTGAAGGATCTATTTCCTGTTGTAACCGCACAAATACTGAAAGCTTCAAGAAACGAACTGCGAAATATATTATCTGTTACAGAGGGTTTGGAAAATAAAATTAAGAATGAGATCAGAAATGCAGAAAACATGGATGAGCTGATCGAAAAAATCAACTCAAAGAGATATGCCAATACCAAAATCCAGCGTATGATGGTCCATATTCTGGCTAATCTGGATAAGGATACTATGCAGCATATCATGGAAAACCGCATCATCTATGCCAGGATTCTTGCCATGAATGATAACGGCGCCAAATTGCTGAAGATAATAAAAAAAGAAAAATGCTCAAAAATACCTATCATTACAAATATCAATAAAGACCTGAAGGATGATGCGCTGGAATGGACTGCACTGAATTATGACATTCTGGCCACCGATCTTTATAATCTTTCTTCAGGCAATAATCTTTATGCGGGAGCCGATTATGTCAGAAAACCAATAAAGACACAGTTATATTAAATGTCGAAAACAACTCGAGAGTTGCTAAAATAAAATAAAATCGGAGGTAAATCGAATAATGAAAGTATTGGTAATTAATTGCGGAAGTTCTTCACTCAAGTATCAGGTGCTGGATATGACCAATGAAAATCTTTTGGCTAAGGGTCTTGTCGAAAGAATCGGCCTTGCCGGCTCAGTAATCGCACACGAAAAAACAGGGCAGGATAAGTTCAAGCTCGAAGTCCCGATGAAAGACCATAAGGATGCCATCGGGCATGTACTGGAAGCACTTCTTGACAAGGATCATGGCGTTGTTTCGTCCATGGATGAAATCAGTGCAGTGGGCCACAGAGTCGTTCATGCAGGAGAAAAATACGCATCCTCTGTTCTGATCACTGAAGATGTGATCAAAGCTCTTGAAGAATGCACGGAGCTTGCTCCTTTGCACAATCCGCCAAACCTTCTGGGTATTGCTGCCTGCAAAGAATTAATGCCAAACACACCGATGGTAGGTGTATTTGATACCGCATTCCATCAGACAATGCCTCCGGAATCATATATCTATGCGATTCCTTATGAATATTATGAAAACTATAGAATCCGTCGTTATGGGTTCCACGGAACATCCCATAAATACGTCGCGGAAAGAGCAGCCGAAATCATCGGCAAACCATTTAACGAGATCAAAATCATCACTTGCCATCTTGGAAACGGAGCATCCGTTGCCGCAATCTGCGATGGGGAGTGTATTGATACTTCCATGGGATTCACCCCACTTGAAGGCCTCGTAATGGGTACCAGATCCGGTGATATTGACCCTGCCATCGTATCCTTCATCGCTCAGAAAGAAAAGGTTTCACTGGATGATGTAAACAATGTATTAAACAAAAAATCCGGTATGATGGGTATTTCCGGCATTTCCTCAGATTTCAGAGATATCGAAAAGGCTGCTGATGAAGGAAATACAAGAGCTAAGCTGGCATTGAAGGTTTTCGCGCACTCCGTTAAGTTCTATATTGGCGGATATATGGCTGAGATGAATGGTGCGGATGCCATCGTATTCACAGCAGGCGTCGGTGAAAACGATATCGGCATGAGAGAGATGATCTGTTCGGATATGGAGTGTCTCGGTATCGAAATCAGCCCGGAAAGAAACGATGTCAGAGGAAAAGAAACCATCATTTCTACTGACACCTCCAAGGTTAAAGTTCTGCTGATCCCGACCAATGAAGAACTGATGATCGCAAGAGATACATTGGAAATCGTTTCTAAAAAATAGTTGTTGACAAGAGTATACCTCATATATATAATTAAATAGTTCGAAAATAGGAATTTTGAGCTAAAATCTAGTAAGGAGGTGTAAATATGGCAGTTCCAAAAAATAGGACTTCAAAGGCCAGGAGAGATAAAAGAAGAGCTCCCAATATGAAGATGAAAGCACCTGGGATATCGATTTGTCCGCAGTGTCATGAGCCTAAACTTCCTCATAGAGTTTGCCCAAATTGCAACTATTATGACGGGAAAGAAATCGTAGCTGAGGCGTAAATTGCTAATAACGGCGTGGAATCAATTCCACGCCGTTTTTAATAATAATTATTGACAAAAACGGCAAAGAACGGTATTATGGCAAATAACTATATAACATAAAGGCGATGACAGGGTAAAGTAGTTTATCGGATGCGTGTACAGAGAACCGGATTGGCTGAGAACCGGGAGCGCGGAAATAAGTGAAGTTCCCCCTTGAGCCGGTATGCTGAACCAATAGTAGGTTTACCCGGGATCTCCCGTTACAGAGATAAGGGATGCAGAGTCTCTGAGTGGCCGAAAGGCAAGAAGAGTGGTAACGCGGGTTTGGCTCGTCTCTTTGGAGGCGGGTTTTTTTATACTGTCGCAACACGAGAACTGCAGTCCGAAAAGACAAAAACAATAATAGAAATAAAGGAGAAGCGAAATGATCTGGAATGAACCGAAAGAATGTATGGACAGAGAGCATATGCACAAATTGCAGAGTAAACGATTAAAAGATACCGTTGCAAGAGTATATCATAATGTGCCATTCTATAGAAAGAAAATGCAATCTATGGGTATTGAACCCGGAGATATCAATACGATTGAGGATATCGTCAAGCTGCCTTTCACCACGAAGAAGGACCTTCGGGATAACTATCCTTATGGTCTTCTAGCTGTGCCACAAAGCGAAATCGTCAGATTGCATGCATCTTCAGGGACGACCGGTAAGCCGACGGTTGTCGGTTATACCAGGAAAGACATCGATATGTTCTCCGAGAATGTTGCCAGAGCACTCTACAGTGTAGGCGCCACCAAACACGATATCATACAAATTGCATATGGCTATGGATTATTCACAGGCGGGCTCGGTCTGCATTACGGAGCCGAAAAAATCGGAGCTTCCGTGGTGCCGATTTCGGGCGGAAATACGGATAAGCAGTTGACCTTGCTGCAGGATTTTGGTACTACTGTACTGGCCTGCACACCTTCTTACGCCATGAGGCTTGCTGAAGCGCTGGAAGAAATAGGTGTCAGTCCGGATGACCTGAAGTTGAGAGTGGGCATATTCGGCGCCGAACCTTGGAGTGAGGAAATGAGGACCAATATCGAAAAGGGTCTGGGGCTGATTGCGCATGATATTTACGGGCTCAGCGAAATCATGGGACCGGGGGTCTCATGTTCCTGCGAAGTCAGAAACGGTCTCCACATAGCGGAAGATCATTTCTACCCTGAAATTATTAATCCTGAGACTCTTGAGCTAATGAATGCAGGTGAAACCGGTGAGCTTGTTTTCACTCATCTGACGAAGGAAGCGATGCCTTTGCTTCGCTACAGAACAAGGGATCTTTCCTCACTAAACTATGACGAATGTCAGTGCGGAAGAAAGAACGTCAGGATGTCGAGGATCAAAGGGCGTTCCGATGATATGCTTATTATCAGAGGGGTCAATGTGTTCCCATCACAGGTCGAAAGTGTATTGTTAAGCATACCGGAAGCAAAACCTCATTATATGCTGATCGTTGACAGGAAAGGGACAATGGATACCCTGGAAATTCAACTTGAAATTGAAGATAAGTACTTCTCCGATGAAATCACTGAATTGAACGCCGTAAGGAACAGGATCAAACAAAAGGTCGAAAGTGTTCTCGGCATCAGCGTCATCATTACCGTGGCTGAGCCGAAGACGCTGGAAAGAAGCGAAGGCAAGGCTAAGCGAGTGATCGACAAACGTAAGATATAAAAACGGCGGATTTTTACGTTAACCCATTATAGACTGTAGGAGGTAAAGAAGTATGATAGATCAATTAACTGTTTTTTTGCAGAACGAACCTGGAAGATTAAGAGAACTGACCGGAGTGCTCAGTGAAAATGATATCAATATTTCTGCTTTAAGTATGGCTGAAACAGAAGAATACGGCATTATCAGGATGATTGTAAGCGATTCTGAGAAGGCTGAAAAGGCATTGAAAGCGAAACACTTTATTGTCAAGATCGTCGATGTCATCGGCATTACGATCCCGGATGTGCCGGGCAAGCTGCATCATGTGCTGGAGTTACTGGCAGATGAAGGCATCAACGTTTCCTATATGTACGGGTATTCTGATAACGGGTCGGCCAGGATGATCCTGAAAGTAAGCGATCCGGTAAAAGCAGGAGAAATACTGAAAAAAATGAATCTGCAATAGTATAAAAAAATTGCCCTGGAACAAATCCAGGGCAATTATTAAATTTAACTATAGTTTTATGAGCTCTTCGGCGATCTGTACGGCATTTGTCGCTGCGCCTTTGCGGATATTGTCCGCAACTACCCAAAGATTCAAACCGTTTTCCAGAGAAAAATCTCTTCTGATCCTTCCTACATAAACCTGATCTGTACCGGCTGCTTCTCTGGCAAGCGGATATATGTTTGCGCCCGGATCATCCTTCAATATGATTCCAGGGGATTCTGAAAGCAACTTTTTGATATCTTCGATTTCAAATGGTTTTTCCAGCTCGACATTGATCGCTTCGCTATGGCAGCTGAACACAGGAACACGAACCGTGGTTGCCGTTATCCTGATGGTGTCGTCACCAAGGATCTTATGGGTTTCGTTCACCATTTTCATTTCTTCTTTTGTATACCCGTTATCCAGGAAAACATCAATATGAGGCAGGCAGTTGTTGGCAATCGGGTGGGCATAAGCCAACGTTTTCTGGCTACCGGCCAGGCCGTTTTCCAGGTCTTTGATTCCTTTCAGGCCAGATCCCGATACCGCCTGATACGTTGAATATACGATTCTTTTTATTCCGTATTTTTTATGTAGCGGATTCAATGCAACCACTGCCTGTATTGTTGAACAATTCGGATTGGCGATGATTCCTTTATGCAGTTTAATATCTTCCGGATTGACTTCAGGAACTACCAGCGGAACGTTTTTGTCCATTCTCCAGGCACTGCTGTTGTCGACTACGATGCAGCCGTGAGCAGCAGCGATGGGCGCGAACTTTTCTGATATGCTTCCTCCGGCTGAAAAAAGGGCGATATCGATGGGTTTGTCAAAGCTGTGTTCATTTAATTCTTCTACTACATAATCTTTACCTTTGAAGGTTATTGTGGTGCCGGCAGATTTCGCAGACGCCATCATATAACAGTTTTCAAAAGGAAAATTTCTTTCCTCAAGAACCTTAAGGAAGGTACTGCCAACTAAACCGGTGGCGCCTACGATTGCGATATTTGGTTTTTTGTTCATTTTTGCGAACCCTCCTTTAAAATAATTAACTTCCATTATACACGCTTTCGACCCAGATAAAAGCAGAATATCAACAAATATTGATATTTTTTTGAGGTACATTATGTTATAATTTTAATGCATATTTTGATTTTCAGCGCAGAAAGGGGTTTGTTGTGACAATATGGCCAAGTCAACACGAGGCCCGGGAAGACCACCCGGTTCAAAAAACAAAAATATTTCGAAATCGGTAAAACACGATGAACCTCTACAAATTATAAGGGCCGAATCCAGAATACGGGATGAAATCTGGGCGATCATTATTATGGCAGTCGGTACTTTCCTGATCGTTGCGCTGCAGACAAGCGCATCGGGTGAGTTCGGACGTATTATGTCAGATTTTCTGAAAGGTTTTTTTGGTATCGTAGCGTTGGGTTTGCCGTATTATCTTATATTGTACGGTATTTTGCTGTTTGCAAAGAAAACCGTTCACATAACGGGCAGGTCGATCCTGTTATTATTTATCGTTTTTCTGATGGCTTGCGTCATCAACTCGGCCAGGTTTATCGATGCATCCTCATTGAGCGTCTGGCCAATTGATTTCAAAACTTTTTTTGACGGTGGCGTCGCTCTGGACAATGCAGGTTTTATGGGGATGCTTCTGGGTGGTATATTAATCAAAGCCTTTGGTGTTTATGGGCTTTGGATCTTTGCAATCGTCGTAATTCTGATTTGCCTGCTTCTTGTTGTCAATACACCGGTATCGCAATTCTTGGAGGCTTTGAAAGAGCGAAAAGAAAGAAAAAATATGGATTATTCGAATTATGAGCCTGCTCGGGAATCTGAAATTCATCCATATGATACAGGAACCAATTATGCTGCTAACACGAATTTGGAAGTCGCTCCCACCAAAAGAGAGCTGAAGGCCATGACGAAAGCTGCCACAACGGCGCTGGAATCCTCTATCATTAAAGCGGACGATCCCAAGCTGGTGATTCAAACAGGGGCTAAAACAGAAAATGATTATATTCCCGGCAGTATGACCGAAGGCCAGATGAGGATCATCCGTATGGTGAGCGATGATGGCTTGTTCAAGGAATCTTCCGATCGGAAGCCCGGGACGGGTCTTGATGGAACATCGCGTCTCTCTGGAGGCCTCGGCCTGGAAGAGGAAAAAGAGACCGTTTTACCGGCTGAAACCATTGCAGTAAAGAATGCTTTCCCAATGGAAGAAGCAAAAAATATTCATTTGGCAAAATACGAATTCCCGCCGATCGATCTTCTCAGTGAAGAAAAGGCAAAAGATACAACAGGTGACAGCACCAACCTGAGGGCTAAGGCACAGAAACTCGAAAACACGCTCCGAAATTTTAACGTGGGAGCAAGAGTGGTGCAGGTTACCCAGGGTCCTACAGTCACTAGGTACGAAATACAGCCGGATACAGGCGTCAAAGTGAACAGCATCACTCGTCTGGCAGACGATATCGCTCTGAACCTGGAAGCAAAAAGCATCCGTATTGAAGCCCCGATACCTGGAAAAGCTGCCGTCGGAATCGAGGTGGAAAACGAAAGAGTGAATCTTGTTTCAATCAGAGAGCTTATTTCTTCCAAGGAATTCAGAAACTCAAAATCAAAGATCGCTTTTGCCGTCGGAAAAGACATTTCCGGAACCGCAATCGTTGCCGACCTTAAGGAAATGCCTCATTTGCTGATCGCAGGCGCCACCGGAAGCGGCAAGAGTGTTTGCATCAACACCATTATTGTCAGTCTTTTATATAGGGCAAAGCCGGATGAAGTAAAGCTGGTATTGATTGATCCTAAGGTTGTGGAGCTAGGAAATTATAACGGAATTCCTCATCTGTTGGTTCCTGTCGTCACCGAACCGGCTAAAGCGGCGGCGGCATTAAATTGGGCCGTTGCCGAAATGACAGATCGTTATAAGCGTTTTGCTGAAGTTTCCGTTCGCAATCTGGAACATTACAATGAACTGATGAAAAAAAGGAAAGAGCCGCAGAACGTTCTCCCGCAGATCGTGATCATCATCGACGAGCTTGCGGATCTGATGATGGTTGCACCGAGCCAGGTAGAAGAATCCATCTGCCGGCTGGCACAAATGGCCAGAGCGGCCGGGATGCATCTGATCGTTGCAACACAAAGACCATCGGTTGATATCATCACAGGAGTCATCAAAGCAAATATTCCTTCCAGGATCGCTTTTGCGGTATCCAGCCAGTTTGATTCCAGAACCATTCTGGATATGGGAGGGGCCGAAAAACTTGTGGGTAAAGGCGATATGCTTTTCAGCCCACAGAATGTGAACAAGCCGATCAGAGTCCAGGGTTCGTTTATTTCCGACGGAGAAGTCAACAGTGTGATCGAGTTCGTCAAAGCGCAGCTGCCTGAAAATGAATATTCCGCCGATGTGATCGGCACCATAGAAAAAGGCCACAGCGGTGAAACGAGAGACGATGGGGATGAACTGCTGGAGGAAGCCATCGAAACCGTGGTCCATTCCGGGCAAGCTTCAGTTTCCATGCTTCAGAGGCGTTTCAGGATCGGATACAATCGTGCGGCCAGAATCATCGATATGATGGAAGCGCGGAAAATTATCGGGCCGGCTGACGGATCAAGGCCAAGGCAGGTCCTGATCTCCGAAGTCGATCTATATGCAATGAAAAATGAGGCCGGCGATGTGTCCGGTGGTCTATCCTAAAGGAACAATTAATAATGAAAATTTATTTTGATACATTGGGCTGCCCTAAAAATTTCAACGACAGCGAGCATGCTGCCGGGATTCTGGAAGCGGCCGGAAACACGATTACAGAAGATATTGGCCAGGCCGATGCTGTGGTAATCAATACCTGCGGATTTATTAACGACGCAAAGCGTGAATCCATCGGCAGGATTTTTGAGTTGTCTGAATCCAAGAATCCTGATGCGATTCTTGTTGTTACAGGATGTCTTTCAATGCGTTACGGAGCGGATCTTTACAGTGAAATGCCTGAAGTGGATATATTTCTTGGCGTCAATGATTACGAATCGCTGCCCGGGCTGCTGGAGACATTCACGAAAGGATCCCGGAAAAAGATTTTCAGCCCCTGCCCAGAAATCTTTCCGGAATACAGCGCAAGAAAGCTTGGCGAAAATCCGTACAGCGCCACGTTGCGATTGTCGGAAGGCTGCGATAACCGTTGTGCATATTGCGTGATCCCGCAGATTCGCGGACCCTATAGAAGCAGAAAATTCGAATCAATCATCGAGGAAGCAGTGGATCTTGCATCAAAAGGCTGCAAGGAATTGATTCTGATTGCCCAGGATGTTACGAACTACGGGTCCGATTTGTACGGAAGATACAGACTGCCTGATCTGCTGAAAGAATTATGCCAAGTGCCAAATATCAGATGGATCCGGTTAATGTATTGCTACGAGGATAAAATTACGGACGATCTGATCGAAGTAATCGCGGCAGAAGAAAAAATATGCCATTACATCGATATGCCGGTACAGCACCTTTCTGATCCGGTACTGAAGGCAATGAACCGGAGATCCACACAAAATTCTATTTTGAATACAATCAGCAGACTCAGAAAAAGGATCCCCGATATACATCTCAGAACCACGCTGATCACAGGATTTCCGGGTGAAACTGAAGAAGATTTCGAAGAGTTGTTAAAAGTGGCTGAAAACATTAAATTCGAACGTCTGGGGGTATTTGCGTATTCTGCCGAGGAAGGCACGCCGGCCGGCGAGATGAATAATCAGATCTCAGATGAAGTGAAAGAGGAGAGACTCGAAGCGGTAATGCGCCAGCAGCTAGAGATATCTCTACAATGCAACAGAAAAAAAATAGGAAGTACCCTCGACGTATTAGTTGAAGGAATGGATGCGGACGGATCCTACTACGGAAGAAGCCAATACGATGCCCCTGAGATCGATAACAGCGTCCTGTTTTCTTCCGGAAATCCACTGAATCCAGGGGATTTCGTAAAGATCAGGATCCTAGACGCTTTTGATTATGATCTGGCAGGCATTGCTTTGGAACAAAATATATGAAACCGGAGGCTTCAAAATGAATTTACCTAATAAATTAACAGTGGCCAGAATCATCGCAGTACCATTTTTTATAGTTCTGTATATGGCAGGCTATAATCTGGCTGCTTTCATTCTATTTATAGCTGCATCTTTTACGGATATGCTGGATGGGCAAATCGCAAGAAAGCATAATCTGGTTACCAATTTCGGGAAAATCATGGATCCGTTGGCGGATAAGATTCTGGTTTATTCGGCATTCTCCTGCATGGTTGAGAACGGACTTGTACCTGCATGGATGCTGATCATTATACTCGCCCGCGAATTTATCATCGCAGGCATGAGAACTGTCGCTGCATCGGAGGGCATTGTGATTGCTGCCGGCACCAGCGGTAAAATCAAAACCGTACTTCAGATGGTTGCTGTACCGCTTCTCCTTTTGATCGGTGTATGGAACCATGGGGTGATTTATTACGCGGCGATGATTTTTCTTTGGGCCTCTTTGATCATGACCGTGGTTTCAGGTGTTGAATACGTGATAAAGAACAAGGATGTATTCAGGCAATAGTCACTGGAAAGAAGGTAATCATGAAAGCAGCCATTTTAACCGTCGGAACGGAGCTTCTTTTTGGACAGGTCGTCAATACCAATGCCGCCTACCTGTCATCCCAATTGAATCTATTAGGCATCGATGTGATGTTCCATTATACCGTAGGGGATAATCCCGACCGTCTGCGGGAGACTCTTCAGCGCGCGCTCCACGATGTCGATCTGATCATTACAACAGGAGGTCTGGGGCCTACGCAGGATGACCTGACAAAGGAAGTGGTCAGTGAAGTACTGGAAGACCGTTTGGAGCTGCATCAGGAATCCATGGACTCACTGAACGAAATTTTCGAAAAAAGAGGGATACCAATGACCTCTAATAATATCAAGCAAGCCTGGTTACCTTCCCGTGCCACTGTTTTCCGGAATATCCAGGGCACTGCTCCCGGGTTTGCACTTTCCAGGGATGAGCAAACCATCGTTTGCCTTCCGGGTCCTCCAAGGGAAATGAAATCCATATTTTCTGAAGGAGTCAAGCCGTACTTACTGAATATGACCGAAGACATCATTTATTACAAAATGATCCGGACCTTCGGAATCGGCGAAGCCAGGCTGGAAACCGAATTGCTCCCTTTGATCGACGGGCAGTCGGACCCTACCATTGCTACCTATGCGAAAGAAGGGGAATCCTGTGTCAGGGTTGCGTCCAAGAGAAAAAACAGACAGGAGGCGGAAGCCGCTGTCAATGAGATGATCGATAAGATCAGGCAATATGTCGGCAAATTTATATACAGCACAGATGATGAGGAATATGCAGAAGTCGTAAGCCGAAAACTCCTGTCAGAAAATATAACGATTTCATGCGCCGAATCCTGTACCGGGGGTATGTTCGCCGTCGCACTGACGGATATATCGGGCATCTCCGAAGTTTTTGACAGAGGCCTGGTAACCTACAGCAACAAGGCAAAAATAGAAGAATTGGGCGTATCGGCGGATACACTTGAAAAATTCGGAGCGGTAAGCAGAGAAACTGCTTTAGAAATGGCCAGAGGAGTGAAGCGGGTTTCAGGTACAAGAATGTCTGTATCATCCACAGGGATTGCCGGACCGGGCGGCGGTACTCCGGAAAAACCGGTGGGGCTTGTATTTATAGCTGCAGTCTTTGATGATCAGGAAATCGTAAAAGAGCTCAGATTACGCTATATAAGCCGAAAGTGGAACAGAACTTATACTGTTCTGGCTATGATGGACATGATCAATAAATTAATAGACAATGATTGACATATTATACCATATTGTATAAGATAGACTAATCAAACGTATTAGAAATAAAACCTTGACCTTTAGAGCATTTCAAGTTATTATTGAAAAAGAACAAATGTTCGTTTCAGAAAGCGAGGTATTCAATTGGCAATTAATAAAACAGACAAGGAAAAAGCCCTCGAGGCAGCATTTTTACAGATACAGAAGCAGTTCGGCCAAGGTTCTGTCATGATCCTTGGTGAAGGAGCTAAATTAAATGTCGAAGCGATCCCGACCGGTTCGATCAGTGTTGATCTAGCCACTGGAATAGGCGGAGTGCCAAAAGGTAGAATAACAGAAATATACGGTCCCGAATCTTCAGGAAAAACCACACTGACTCTGCATATGATTGCAGAAGCGCAAAAGGCAGGAGGAAAAGCCGCTTTTATCGACGCGGAGCATGCCCTTGATCCGGAATACGCGAAAAATCTCGGTGTCAATATCGATGAGCTGATCGTGTCACAGCCTGATACGGGTGAGGAAGGACTTGAAATATGCGAAATGCTGGTGCGCAGCGGAGCTCTTGATATTGTCGTTATCGATTCGGTGGCGGCGCTGGTTCCCAAGGCTGAAATTCAAGGCGATATGGGAGACAGCCATGTTGGCCTGCAGGCCAGACTGATGTCGCAGGCTCTTAGAAAACTTGCCGGAGCTATCAGCAAATCCAACACTGCTGTGATTTTTATTAACCAGTTGAGAGAAAAAGTCGGTGTCATGTTTGGTAATCCGGAAGTGACCTCAGGGGGAAGAGCATTGAAATTTTACTCTTCTATGCGTATTGATGTCAGAAAAGTGGAAAGCATCAAACAGGGCGATGCAATTGTAGGCAACAGGACCAGAGTGAAAATAGTCAAAAATAAAGTGGCTGCACCGTTCAAAATCGCCGAATTTGATATCATGTATGGAACTGGGATATCCCGCGAGGGAGATGTTCTTGACTGTGCAGTAGAAAAGAAGATCATAGAGAAATCAGGTTCCTGGTACAGTTTCGAGGGCAACCGAATCGGGCAAGGCAGAGAAAATGTTAAAGCATATCTGGCAGAAAACAAAGAAGTGCTGGAAAAAGTCGCATCTCTCTTGATTTCTGAAACAAAAAGAGGTGATTCTGCAGAAGTAAAATCTACCGGCGCCAAAAAAGACTTATCTGATGTTTCGGTTGATGCGCTGATCGATGAATTACTAGTGGACGAAGACGGAGTTATTCAGGAATAATTTTTAAGATTGTCATCAACATCGCCTCCAAAATTATTGACACAGATTGACCCTTGTGATATCATATTTGATTGTAAGCCGCTCAGAATGGGTATTTGGAAAGCGTAAAGCTACCCAGGATGGCGAGACTGGGTTGAGGAGGAATAATAAAATGTATGCAGTAATCGAAACCGGCGGTAAACAGTATCGGGTGACACAGGGTGATGTGATATGTGTTGAAAAAATCCGTGCTGAAGTTGGCGAAAAAATTGAATTTGATAAGGTTTTGATCCTCGGTGACGGCGATCAGATCGAAGTAGGTAAGCCTTACTTGAATTCTGTTGTAACAGGAAATGTTGTTGAAAACGGTAAGGGTGATAAAGTAATCATCTACAAGTACAAATCCAAGAAAGACTACAGAAAGAAGCAGGGGCACAGACAACCATTTACAAAGGTTGAAATCACTGGGCTCGGCGGAGCAGCTACAGTTAAAGCAGAAGCTGCTGCTGAAGAAAGCGGATTGCCAAATTTTAAAAACATGAAGAAAGCAGAAATTATCGAATTTGCAAAAGCAAATAACATCGAAATCGATGAAAAAGCAACCATTGCAGTTCTGATTGAAACAATTTCTGCAGCCATCAGATAATATCATACATGGCATAGTAAAGGAGGTGTTGATCCATGGCAAGTAAAAAGGGAGTAGGTAGCTCTAAAAATGGTCGCGATAGTGCGGCGAAACGTTTGGGGGTTAAAACTGGCGATGGTCAGTTTGTAACTGCCGGCAGCATATTGGTAAGACAGAGAGGAACTAAGTTCCATCCTGGAAACAATGTTGGTATCGGCGGAGATGATACATTATTTGCAAAGATTGACGGTGCTGTGAAATTCGAAAGATATGACAAAACCAGAAAGCAAGTAAGCGTATATTCCAAAGAAGCATAAAATGTTGCAGCTTAAAGCCCCTATATTATAGGGGCTTTTTTAACCATTTAAAAAAAAATAAGAGGTAGAAATGTTTGTAGATCGGGCAGAAATAACAATAAAATCAGGCAAGGGAGGAAACGGTTCCGTTTCATTCCGAAGGGAACCCTTTGTGCCGGAAGGTGGACCGGATGGCGGCGACGGCGGTAAAGGCGGAGACGTCATATTTTTTGCGGATAATAATATGCGCACGCTGATGGATTTTCGCTACAAGAGAAAATATGTGGCAGAAGACGGTCAGGATGGGATGAAGAAGAAATGCTTTGGCAAGAACGGAGCAAATCTTGTTATCAAGGTTCCGCCAGGCACTGTTGTCATTGATAAAAGCACCGGTCTTGTTATGAAGGATCTCATAAAACCGGGGGATCAATTTATTGCGGCAAAAGGCGGCAAAGGCGGCAAAGGAAATGTTAATTTCAAATCCTCTATCAGACAAGCGCCGAATTTTGCCGAAGCCGGGAGATCGGCCAAAGAAAGAACAGTGATTTTAGAGTTGAAACTGATTGCAGACGTGGGGCTCGTGGGTTTTCCGAATGTTGGGAAATCAACATTGTTGAGTGTCAGCACTAGCGCACAGCCCAAAATCGCAAACTACCATTTTACGACAATCAGTCCAAATCTCGGAGTCGTAGAAATTCATGAGGAAAGTTTTGCCATAGCGGACATCGCTGGTATTATTGAAGGAGCTCATGAAGGTGCAGGACTGGGCCATGAATTTTTAAAACACATTGAAAGAACGAAACTGCTGATTCATGTTGTAGACGTAGCAGGAAGCGAAGGCAGAAATCCCATCGAGGATTTTGAAAAGATCAATAACGAGCTGAAACTTTACAGCGACAAGTTGGCTTTAAAGCCTCAGATCGTGGCCGCCAATAAAATTGATCTGATTGACGAGCAGGATCCTCTTTATGTTGAATTCAAGAATCATGTCGAATCAAAGGGATATCAATGTTTCCCGATTTCAGCACCTTTAGGGCTTGGAGTAAGGGAGCTTCTTTCTGCTGCACTTATAGAACTAAAGAAATTAGAAGCCTTGCCACCGTCAGAGGAAACTGTTGATTATTTTGATTTTGAACGAGAAGATAACGATCCTGACTACAGAAATATATATGCTTCAAAAGTCGGAGACACCTATATTTTGACCGGGAAGCAGTTGAAGAAAATTTTCGATTCGACTAATTTCAATGATGTTGGCTCGCTGAGATATCTCTATAAATACATAGAGAAAAACGGAGGGATTGAGCAACTGAAAGATTTGGGACTGGAAGAAGGAGATACAATCAAAATCGATAATTTCGAATTTGAATATGTAGAAGAATATTAAATATGTTGTAAAGTATAAACAGCTAAAACAGCCATATCAATTTAAAAATCAACCCGGTATGAGCTGACTTTACCGATATAGTCAATATCCTCAAAGCTGTTTATTCGATAGATATCTTCGCTCTTATGCTCCGGAACGAGCAGTATTTCATCTCCCATGAAAAATATTCGTCTGACCATTGTTCTCAAACCTCTGGTAAATGCGATGATTTCTTTGGATTTCAGAGTTGCGGCTGGAATTATTGAAATTGTAAGAACGCTTTTCTTGGGGATAGCTGGCTCCATTGAATCATCAGGCATGATAAAAGAAACGGTATTTTTTGATTCCGTTTTCAGGGATGAAGCTGCAAGAGAAATTTGCTCGCTGATGTCAGATTGACTGCCGGCGCTCTGGCTTTTGATACATCGGTCAGTTAATTGAATGGTTGATACGATATCAAGCTCTTCCAGAAATTGTTTTGCACTGCTGGTCAATTCAAGGTTGCCCTGCATCTCGCATAAACTCTCCAGCATAATTTTATTTAGCTGGGAGGATGCCGACATATATTCTTTGATCACGTCCGGAGCTTTTTCAATATATCCTTGAAAAATGAGCCTTGACTCGTTTCTTGATTTGCAAACACGTGCAAGCACTGATGTGACATCCGGATTTGGCGGCGGCAACTTGGCATTTTTCAGTTGGGATATATAAGAAGGGGTTATGGATAAACCCAGATCAGCGCAGGCTTTTACGATCTGCCTGAGAGACAGACCGCTTTCGGTTATGGTTTGATCCAGTAGTTGAGCATAATTCATATGATTGATCCTTTTTCTTTTTTGTTCAGTATCAGCTAAACTATACTATCGGCGAATTTTACTGTCAAGGCGGATTTTGCTCTGAAGCAATAGTCAATAAAACTTAGGATATGGTAATATTTATGATTAAAAACGAAAAACTAGATATTCTGCTGAAGAAAGTCATGAAACCAGGGAGATACATTGGTGGAGAACTTCATTCTGTAGAAAAAAATGAATATAAATGCCATTTTGGATTTGCATTTCCGGATACATACGAGATCGGCATGTCATATCTCGGGCTGCAGATCCTTTACAACATATTAAATAGTCATGAGGATATTTATTGTGAGCGGCTTTTTGCTCCTGCATTGGATATGGAAAAGCTCATGCGAGATGAAGGCCTTTCTTTGTTTACCATAGAATCAAAGACACCTGCTTCGGAACTTGACATTCTCGGATTTACTCTACAGTATGAAATGTCCTATACAAATATTCTCAATATGCTCGATCTCTCAGGTATTTCTTTTTTATCAAAAGAACGCGGAGAGGAAGGTCCGGTTTTAATAGCCGGAGGGCCTTGTGCTTTCAATCCGGAACCGTTGGCTGACATTTTTGATGCATTCATTATCGGTGATGGAGAGGAAACCATACTGAAATTCTGTGAAATATATATTCAGAATAAGCAAGCAGGCGGAACAAAAGAAGATTTTCTAAAGGCTGTTTGTCTAATTGACGGCGTTTATGTCCCGTGCTTCTATAGTCCGAACTATAATAATGATGGAACGATCCGGGAGATAACCAAAAACAATAAAACAGCACCGGATCATGTGAGAAAAGCAATTATTCATGAAATAGAATCATCTTCTTTTCCAGAGGATCCGATTGTTCCGCTGATTGAAACCGTACATGACCGGTCTGTGATCGAAACGTTCAGAGGCTGCACCAGAGGCTGCAGATTTTGCCAGGCAGGCATGATATACAGGCCTCTCCGGGAAAGATCCAAAGATAAGATCATTGATCTTGCTGTTAAACAACTGGATTCAACAGGAAATGAAGAATTGTCTCTGCTCTCACTATCGACAAGCGATTATTCCTGTTTTGAACCATTGGTTATGGAGCTTATGGCTATTTGTAAAAGTAAGAACGTTTCTTTGTCATTACCATCTCTCCGGCTGGATAGTTTCAGTTTTAAAGTGTTGCAGGAAATCCAGGGCTATCGAAAATCCGGGCTGACCTTCGCTCCTGAAGCAGGAACCCAAAGGTTGAGGGATGTGATCAATAAAGGGATCACAGAAGAAGATATCTATGGCTCGATCAGACAAGCAATAAAACTTGGCTGGAACAACATCAAACTCTATTTCATGATTGGTCTTCCAACTGAAACCTATGAAGATCTGGATGGTATTATACAGATCGCAAAATCGATCGTAAACATCAACTATGAAGTGAACGGGCCAAAGGGCGGTCGATTCAACGTGACCGTCAGTGTATCGAATTTTGTTCCAAAAGCGCACACGCCATTTCAATGGGAATCTCAGGATTCTGCCGAAGAATTGATCAAGAAACATGATTATCTGAAAAACGGTTTGAAAATGAAACATGTTACTTTTAATTATCATGATTCGGCGACAAGTTTTCTTGAAGGTGTTTTTGCCAGAGGAGATCGGAGAGTATGCAAAGTGATCATACGGGCGTTCGAGCTTGGAGCAAGATTTGACGGATGGTCTGAATATTTCAACGAGGCAGTCTGGATCCAGGCGTTTCAGGACACTGAGATTGACCCAAGGTTTTATAATGCCAGAAAACGTAGTTACGATGAAATATTGCCTTGGGATATCGTCGACTCCGGAGTGACAAAAGAATACCTGATTTCAGAGAGCAAAAAATCTCTTCTGGCATTAACTACACAAGACTGCCGAATTCAATGTGAGGGTTGTGGAATTAAACGCTATACAACTTGCGAGTTGGAGGGTATACATGAATAAGTATCTGGTCACATTTACAAAACGGGGTTATGTTAAATACACATCTCATCTAGATATGGTGCGCCTGTTCAAGCGAAACTTCAAAAGGGCCGGCATAGAGCTGGTATATTCCCACGGATTCAATCCGCATCCGAATATGACGTTCGGTCAGCCTTTGAGCCTTGGATATGAAAGCATTTGCGAATTGTTGGAGTTCGAAACTATCCAATTTTATGCACCGGAAGATATACAGGAACGCTTGAATAGAATGATGCCAAAGGGAATCGAAATCACCTCTTGCATGTTGCTTAACGAAAAAACAAAGAGTATAGCTTCTACCTGCTATGAGGCATCCTATACAATTATTATTCCTGTAGAAATCCCAATCCAAGATCTACAAGAAATGATTGACAGATTTCTTTCGCAAAAACAAATTATCGTATTGAAATCATCAAAAAAGCATCGTGATTTGATTGAGACAGATATTAAACCAAAAATAAGGTCGTTGGAAGCTAGTTTGAATGACAATAATATTATTATGACAACAAGATTGGATGCAGGCAGTGCCTCTAACCTTTCTCCAGAGTATCTGATCGATTCATTTTGCAGATTCTGCGGCATACCTTCTGACAGAGCAGTGATAGAAATTACAAGAACAGAAATGAAATATTAAATAAGATTGACATATATTACCATTTAATGTAAACTCTTGTTATAACTGACAGGAGGTATATATAATGAGTCTTAATAAATTAAAGGTGGCTTTTTTGATTATAATCCTGATAGCCGCCTTCATAATTTTTTTGAAGAATTCCGGTGATGAGAGCGATAAAATCATGATCGAAAATGGAATAAACATTGAAACCGCAACCGAAGGAGCAGTTACGGAGTTGCCGGAGATTATCGTGGATGTGTCGGGTGCTGTAAATGCTCCATCCGTTGTAAAACTGCCGGAAGGATCCAGAGTTTACGAGGCGATTGAAGCGGCAGGAGGTTTGTGTGAAGATGCATCCATCGATTCATTGAATCGGGCTGCTGTTCTAAATGACGGGGATAAATTATATATCCCGTCTGAGGATGAGCAGCAGATGGCAAGAGTTCAGACAGCAATTCCAGCAGGCCTTTCAAATTCCGGTTCTCTCGTCAATATCAACACGGCAAATTCTGATGAACTGCAGACACTTTCCGGCATAGGGCCTTCTACTGCGGAAAAGATTATACTTTTCAGAGATTCAAACGGCCCGTTTCGAGCCATTGAAGAATTGATGGATGTAAACGGAATCGGAGAAAAGACCTTCGGAAAAATTAAAGATGATTTATGTATTTAATCATGGAGGGAATCATGTTTGAGCAAGGATGCAAATCTATAAATGTTTGGCAGATGATCTCACGGGAATTGGCAAAAGAAGGAATAGATCCAAAATTTAAAGGATATAAGTATTTAAAAGCGGCTGTTTACCTGGCGGTTAAAGACAACGGAAAAGTCGAAGCGATTACAAAGGAAATATATATGCAAATTGCTGATGATCATTCTACGACCGCGGCTGCTGTAGAACGCAGTATTCGATATGCCGTATCGAAAGCATCCGGACCAGAAGTCACATCCGAAGCACGAACGAACAAAAAATTAATAACCGACATTTCCATATGTGTATTGTGCGAAATTGAAGCTTTTGTCAATCAAAACTGTTGAAAATTAAGGAAATTGTGATATAATAGCCCTTGTGTTTCGGGGCTATTTTTTTGTCTCGACCATAGAAGGAGAATATGTAATGCTACCTAAAGAAAAAATCAATAGAATAAATGAACTCGCTGCAAAATCTAAATCCGAAGGTTTGACAACTCGTGAAAAGAAAGAGCAGGAGGAACTCAGAAAAGAGTATATCGCGGCTTTCAGGGAACATTTTATAGCGCAGCTTGAATGTATCGAGATCGTCGACGGTGACAAAAGTACGTTTAAGAACTGATTGAGTTGTGTATAATGTACAAGGCTGTCTGAACGAAGGAGATGATATTTTTATGAACGAGCCAAGAAGAGTATATTTAGATTATTCAGCTACGACTCCTGTAAAAGAAGAAGTTTTACAGGAAATGATTCCGTGGTTCAGTCAGAATTTCGGTAATCCATCCAGCATATATACAATTGGGCAGGAATCAAAAGAAGCGATCACTATCGCCAGAAAACGAGTTGCCTCCTTAATTGGTGCCTCGGAAAGCGAGATTTTCTTTACTTCTTCCGGAACTGAAGCTGACAATTGGGCTTTATTCGGTATTGCCGACTCTATGAAAAGCAAAGGAAATCACATTATTACAACCAAAATAGAACATCATGCGGTGCTTCACAGCGGCGAATTTCTTGAAAAACATGGTTGTGAAGTGACGTATCTTGATGTTGAGCCCACCGGGCTGGTTAATCTGGAAAATTTAAAAAATGCCATCACTGATAAAACGATACTAATATCTATTATGATGGTGAATAATGAAATCGGCACCATTGAGCCCATCAGGGAGATTGTATCGATTGCGAAAGAAAAAGGGATCCTGGTACATACTGACGCAGTTCAGGCTCTTGGTAATGTACCTATAAACGTCAAGGAACTGGGCGTTGATCTGATGTCGATTTCTGGACATAAAATCTACGGACCGAAAGGTATCGGCGCGCTATATATCAAAAAAGGTATTAAAATAAGCAATTATATGCATGGCGGCGGTCAGGAAAACAAGAAGCGTGCCGGGACGGAGAACCTGGCTGGGATTGTTGGGTTTGGTAAAGCGGCCGAATTGGCTGAGAAAAATCTTTATGAGCATATTGAAAGAAACACGATGCTTAGAGATTATTTCAAGGAACAAGTCCTCAAAAATATACCTGAAGTGGATATTAATGGTACGATGGAACATCGCCATCCCGGAAATTTGAATCTCGCATTTAACTATATAGAAGGCGAGGGCATACTGCTTCTTTTGGATATGGCCGGAATCTATGTGTCTACCGGTTCAGCTTGTAATTCCGCTTCCTTGACCCCGAGCCATGTGCTTTCAGCCATAGGAATTCCGGTTGAGAGGATTCATGGGTCGATCCGGTTTACAATTGGTGATTTTACAACTAAAGAAGATCTTGACTATGTGATAAAAGTGCTTACAGAGGTAGTTTCAAAGCTGAGAAACATCTCGTCTGTAAATGAAAAGAAAGGTTGGTAATAATGGGAATTTATAATGAAACGGTTATGCAGCATTTTATGAATCCTCATAATGTGGGAGAAATTGAAAATGCTGATGGAATAGGGACATACGGCAGCCCGGTTTGCGGTGATATGATGCAGATATCCATAAAAGTTGAAGATGATAAAATAGTTGATGCAAAATTCAAGACATTCGGTTGCGGATCCGCGATTGCATCATCCAGCATCGCAACTGACATGATTGTCGGTAAAACGATTGAAGAAGCTTTGGCTGTTACAAATAAGCAAATCATTGATGAACTGGGAGGGCTTCCTCCGGTAAAGGTTCATTGCTCGGTCCTTGCTGATCATGCAATCAAGAGCGCAATCTATGATTATGCACAAAAGCACGGCAAAACTTATAAAGGATTAGAAGGCTTTGATCCAAACGCGGATGAGGATGATGACAATGTCGAAGAAGAATCCGGATGCAGCGCAGGGGGTGCCTGCTCCGTCAAATGCGGGCGATAATATTCCCGTGTTAAACAAAAATAAAGTGGTCCTTGGATTGAGCGGCGGAGTAGACAGTACTACCGCTGCTTTATTGTTGAAACAAAAGGGTCTTGAAGTGATCGGGCTGTTTCTTGACGTTACAGGAAACAATACGGAAGGCAGAAAGGCAGCAGAGTTAGCTGCTTCACAGCTGAATATTGGTTTTGTTTACAGGGACAGTTCCGAAGAGTTTAAAAACAAAGTCATTTCCGACTTCTGCAGGGAATACGCGTGCGGAAGAACACCCAATCCTTGTGTGCGCTGCAATCCTGAAATCAAATTTAAATCATTATGTGAAATCGCCGATTCTCTGGGCGCGATGTATATAGCGACGGGCCACTATGCAAAAACATACTTTGATAATGATTTGAGACTCTGGTTTATCAGAAAAGCTATATGCAGCGAAAGAGACCAGTCCTATATGCTGTATCGATTGCCTCAGGAAGTCATCAGCCGGCTTCTGCTGCCGCTGGGGGACATTGCCGGTAAAGAGCAGGTTCGTTCGATTGCCAGACAAAATGAACTTGAAAATGCGGATCTGAAAGATAGTCAGGAGATTTGTTTTATTGATCAGGAAAAGAGCTATGCTGAGTACCTGAAAGAGCAAGATATCCAGCTAAAAGAAGGCGATTTTGTTGATCAGAACGGCAATATTCTGGGACGACACAATGGAATACCCAATTATACCATTGGTCAGCGAAAAGGTCTTGGAGTAGCGCTGGGCAGGCCATATTATGTTGTTGCCCTGGATCCGGAACGAAACGAAGTGATACTCAGTGAAAACGAAAAAGACCTCTTTAAATCAAGAGTGATTTCTGTTGATAACCATTTTGATTTGGCTTTTGAAGGGTTGAAAGTTGAAGCAAAAATCAGGTCCATGGCCAGACCTGCACCTGCCTTCATCAGGCAAACTGGCGATGACAAAATCGAAGCAATCTTTGACGAGCCGCAGAGAGCCCCTGCCCCGGGGCAGTCCATCGTCTATTACCTCGGTGATTTCGTTTTGGGCGGGGGATTGATCCAGCAGCATAATCCTACCACATGATAATTGCCCGTACAGGGCATTGAGGCGCGCAATAGCCACAAGTCAGGCATAGATCATAGTTGATTTCCGAACGGCCATTTTCATTCTTATAGATCGCATGATTCGGGCACCTGGTTATACAGAGCCCGCAGCCTTCGCAGTCACCCTGATCGATATGCATCTTCTTCATAGAAGTGTCAGGATTGTAGGATCCATCCATTTCGCCCTCAAGATAAAGGAAGATGTCATCGATTTCTTTCCGGTTGCCAAAGCCGATCATAACGGATGAAACACCATCAAGCCCATAAACATAATCCAGCGCTTCCTGATAATGGCCGGTCAGGTTCCCACCGCCAAATGCTTTCATTACAAAAACTCCGCATCCGCGTTGGTGATTTTCAAGGATTGCAGCAGCCATATCTTCCTTGGTTCCTGCACCCGAGCCACATCTGATACCTAGGCCCCTATAATTAATGAGCGGGAATACCACGTCACATTCTTTGATCCCGGCCATTTGTTGAGTCACATCAACATGGTGCGTCGATACGCCCACAGCCTTGATGATTCCTTTGACTTTTGCTTCGTTCAAACACTCCCATGCGCCTTGTCGATTTTCAAAATCATGCTGATGTCTTACTTCATGAAGGAGAAAAATATCGATGACATCCTGATCGAGCTCAATTCTCGCTTCTTCAATCGCCCGATTCATTTCGCCGAATGTTGATCCTAAACATTTTGAAGAGATAACCGGTTCGTGGCTTGTACCCTTAAGTGCAGCCCTGATAAAGGAATAGGTATTATAATACTGTGCGGTATCAAGAAAATTGATTCCTCTTTCCAAAGCGTATCTGATAACATCAGCGCCTTTTTCGACAGGGAGATTCAATTGTGTATTGCCGACGGTGAGCACGCCAAAACCGACTTTCGTTACAAATAGTTCTGTTTTTCCAAGCTGTTTCTTTTCCATAGAATCTGTATTCCTCCTTAGACACAAATTAATTTTAACACTTGTACCTATTTAAGTATATGCAGCAAGGCGTACTTTTTTTATAATCTGAAATATGCTATCATAGTAGCAGTTTATCGATGCGGAGAAGCCATGAGAGCGAAATTCTATTCAATCATCATTTCAATAATGATCCTCATCGCAGTCTCGTTTCTGGGCTTGATCAATAACGGAGAAAGAACGGCCCCGTCCGCTGATGCCGAGTTGTTTGGGCCGTATGTGATCACCAGAGTTGTGGATGGAGATACGCTGATTGTAAATATCAATGGTGAAAATACCCGGGTCAGGATGATCGGGATAGACACCGCGGAGAGTGTTCCCGACAATCCCGATCGAATCACTGAAGAAGGTATTGAAGCTTCAAATTATACAAAGTCTCTGCTAAGCGGAGCAGAAGTTATGCTGGAATATGATAAAGAAAGAACCGATCAATACGGAAGAACTCTCGCTTATATCTATATGAACGATGATAGCGATCTTGTATTTGTCAATGAGCTTCTTGTTCAGGAAGGATTTGCAGATCTGATGACGATTGAACCCAACATAAAATACAAGGAATTATTAGAAAGAGCCTACGAATAGAAATGAGGTTACCGATGAACAGCAATTATTCTGAAGACAAAAAACTTGTTTATGACACGACAATGAGTCTTTATCACGCCGGATTAATCAAAGCATCCTCCGGTAATGTAAGTTCCAGAGTTCAAAATACTGAATTCATGGCGATTACCCCAACAGGTGTTCGATATGATATTTTGAAAATGGAAGATATCGTTATCTGCGACCTGGATGGAGTTTTGATTGAAGGCGCGATGAAACCATCTTCAGAATTCCGGATGCATGCAGCAATCTATAAAGCATTTCCCCACATCAACGGAGTTGTACATACGCATTCTCCTTTTGCCATCACCTTTGCAGCGCTGGGGGAAAGCGTTCCCATGGTCTCCATTGAAGGCTTGATGGTTGGCAGTAATATTCTGCCTGTTACAGAACGCTTTTCGATACCCGGGTCAGAGGAAGTAGGAGAATCCGCGCTGACTTATTTTAAAGAAAATCCGGATCTGAGAGGCCTGATTTTATCGAATCACGGATTGCTGACAATCGGCGAAAAGCTGGCTGCGGCAATGAGTCTGGCCGAATCTATTGAGTTGGAGGCTCAAGTGTATTATCAGGCCAGGTTGATGGGTACACCGAAACTGATCTCGGAGGAGCAGCGTAAGATTATTATAGAAACCTACATGAAAGGAAAGTTGAAATGATTGATGATCAATTTGTCGAGAAAATGCCTTTTATCGTGAAGCCAAATAATATCGCACGGTATCAAGATGGAGTGGTGTATATCCTGGACCGTCGAATCTATCCCTTCGAAATCAGTTTTGTCGAATGCAGGACATATGAGGATGTTGCTGTAGCGATAGAAAAGATGGTTACACAAAGCCTCGGTCCGGCTTATGCCGCCGGATACGGCATGGTGCAGGCCGGAAGAGACTGTAAAAATAAAAGCGAGGAAGCAATCCGGGATACGATCAGAACCGCCGGAAAACGGATCATCAATACCAGACCAACGAATCATGAAATCCGTTTAACTGTAGAAGGGGCGCTTGAGGCCGCGGAACTTGCACTTCATACCGGAAATTCCGATATGGAAAATGTTTTTTTAACATTTATGGACGAAATGATCGACAAGAGGCATGAGTTCAGCCTGAAGCTGGGCAGCTATGGAGCAGATGTAATCAATGACGGTGATACAATACTGACTCATTGCTGGCCTGAAACCACCCTTGTCTATACGCTGATAACGGCATTGGAACAGGGTAAAAAAATCCGGGCATTTTGTTCGGAAACCCGGCCGTATCTGCAGGGTTCAAGATTGACCGCCTCAGCCATCAGAGACTTGGGCATCGATACGACAGTCATAACGGACAATATGCCGGCCAGCCTGATGTCTCAGGGCAAGATTAGCATGTTCTTTGCCGGCAGCGACAGAACAACTTTGGATGGTCATATAATAAATAAAGTCGGAACCCTTCAACTGGCTATTTGTGCGAAACATTTCGGTGTGCCGTTTTACCCATTCGCCTATGGCCCGGATTTGGAGGCGCCCACACCAGCATCCGTAAAAATAGAAGAGCGGGATCCGGAAGAAGTTCTATACTGCAGGGGAATCAGAACAGCAGCACCCGGTGTCAATGGTTATTATCCGGCTTTTGATATTACTCCACCGGAATTTATTACCGGCATCATAACCGACAAGGGCGTTTTCCCACCGGATAAAATTACTTCCTATTTTAAATAAACCTTGATATTTCAACCTCTTATGTTATAATTTTATGATTGAATTTAATTTTTCGAAAGGAAATTTCTATAATGGAAAAAATCGGTTTAAACCAATTAAGAGAAATGTTTTTAAGCTTCTATGAAAGCAAAGAGCACTACAGAAAACAAAGTTTTTCCCTCATACCTGAAAAAGACAAGAGTCTTTTGATCGTCAATTCCGGTATGGCTCCTCTAAAACCATATTTTGCAGGTTTAGAAACACCGCCAAGCAAACGAATGACGACTTGTCAGAAATGCATCAGAACCGGCGATATTGAAAAAGTAGGTTATACGGCCAGACATGGCACATTTTTTGAAATGTTGGGCAGTTTCAGCTTCGGAGATTACTTCAAGCTTGATTCGATTAAATGGGGCTGGGAATTTATCACAGAAAAGCTGAAAATGCCAAAAGAAAAGCTGTGGGCAACAGTTTACGAAGACGATGACGAAGCCTTTGAAATATGGAGAGACGTTATCGGGATGCCTGAAGGAAGAATCGTTCGTTTAGGAAAGGATGACAACTTCTGGGAAATCGGAACCGGCCCGTGCGGTCCGTGCTCTGAAATCTATTTTGACAGAGGCCCGGAATACGGGTGCGGCAAAGAAGGTTGCAAGCCGGGTTGCGATTGCGACCGCTATCTTGAGTTCTGGAACCACGTGTTCACTCAGTTCAACAGGGATGACGCAGGTAATTATACCGAACTTGCACATAAGAATATTGATACCGGCATGGGGCTTGAACGAATTGCGTGCATCATGCAGGGTGTGGACTCCATCTTTGACGTGGATACAATCAAATACATTCTCGATGCGGTGATCGCAAAGGCAGGAATCAAATATGAAGAAGGCAAGGCAAAGACGGATGTATCCCTTCGAATCATAACAGACCACCTCAGAAGCTTATCCTTCATGATCGCAGACGGCATCATCCCGAGCAATGAGGGAAGAGGCTATGTTCTGAGAAGATTATTACGAAGAGCAGCACGGCATGGAAGATTGCTCGGGATTCAAGGACCTTTCCTGGCTGAGTTGTCAGCGAAGGTCGCCGAAATTTCTGGCGGCGCTTATCCGGAGCTGGAAGATAAAAAAGCATATTTGCATAAAGTCATTCTTATTGAAGAAGAAAAATTTGCTGATACCATCGATCAGGGAGAAGCGATTATTTTCAATTATATTGAGGACCTAAAGTCCAAAGGCGAAACAGTCCTGAGCGGTGACGAAGTCTTCAAGCTATATGATACCTATGGATTCCCTCTTGAACTGACTCAGGAAATCCTGGAAGAATCAGGCTATACCGCAGATGTGGATGGATTCAACGAAAATATGAAGCGGCAGAGAGAGCAGGCGAGAGCAGCCAGAAAAAACGAAGACGAAGAAGGATGGAAAGAAGCCCAGGCCGGAGTCAGCATTGAGGGCTCCACTGTATTTACAGGATATGAAAATGTGGCTGACACAGCGAATGTGATTGCCATCATACATGATAAAACTTCCTTGAACGAGATTTCCGAGGGAGAAACGGCGGCTCTTGTACTTGACAAAACGCCGTTTTACGCAGAAAGCGGCGGTCAGAGTTATGATACCGGAATCATTTATAATGACGAATGTACTCTGGAGGTCATAGAAGTTTCCAAACATCAAAATGTTTTTGTACATAAAGTCTTTTGCAATAAAGGGTCGCTTTCTGTTGGAGATGTGGTCAATTGCCATATATCCGAACAAAGAAGAAACTCAACGGCCAGAAATCATACGGCAACGCATCTTATGCATAAAGCTCTTAGAATCGTCTTGGGTGAACATGTTCATCAGGCAGGGAGCAGTGTTACAGCGGATGGGCTCAGATTCGATTTCAATCATTTTGAAGCCATGACCAAAGAGCAGATCGAAGAGGTTGAAGAGATTGTAAATTCAAAGATCGGTCTATTCCTTAATGTACAGACTGAAGAGCTCTCCATGGATGAAGCAATTAAAAAAGGCGTAACTGCATTATTCGGCGAGAAATACGGAAATATTGTCAGGGCAGTTTCTGTCGGAGGTTTCAGCTCCGAGCTATGCGGCGGGACTCACGTGCATAATTCCGGTCAAATCGGCGCCTTCAAAATTGTTTCCGAGAGTGGCGTTGCCTCAGGAGTGAGACGAATTGAGGCTGTTACGGGAGCAGGTGTTCTCAGCAGAGTCAATGAAGCAGAAAAAATGATAACAGAGGTTTCTGAAGTGCTGAAAACGAATGCATCCGGTTTAGTTAAGAAGGCCGTAAATGTTGTCGAGGAATTGAAAGCGCTTCGTCGGGAAATAGAAGGCTTTAAAAAATCATCTTTAACCGATACTATAACAGATCTGATGGCAGAGGCGAAGGACTATAACGGAGTTAAACTGATTGCCAAATCCTTTATCGGGCTTGGAATCGATGACCTTCGGAACCTCTCTGATGATATCAAGGCAAACTATTCTGGAGTCGTTATTGTTCTTGCAACTGTAAATGATAATAAAGTTACGTTTATGGTCTCGATAACCGATGACCTCCTGGATAAAGGGTATCACGCCGGAAAAATGGTCAAACAAATTGCAGCTGCGGCAGGTGGCGGCGGCGGCGGAAAAGCCGACATGGCGCAGGCCGGAGCAAAAGATCCGTCAAAATTAAAAGAAGCATTTGAAGTAGCAGAAACCCTTATGAAGAAATAGCGCTTAAAGTCAATTTAAAGCCGTTCGGGTATATACTTTACCGCTTTTCTCGAGTATAATTATTATAAGTTCATATGTATAATATGGAAAGGTAAGGTGATATGGATGGATAGAAGTACGATCTTATTTGATGGAAATCCGGAAAAAACCGGACAGCCTACGACCGAAGAAATTTTGAAAGCAGTTTATGACGCACTGGAAGAAAAAGGATATAATTCGATTGACCAGATGGTAGGGTACATATTGTCTGGTGATCCTTCATACATTACCAGCCATAACAATGCAAGAAACCTGATCAGACATATCGAAAGAGATGATTTGGTGGAAGAATTATTAAGAGCGTTCCTTTCTAAATAGTAATGAAGGTATTAGCACTTGATGTCGGAGATAAAACAATAGGGGTGGCAGTCAGCGACGAGCTTCTGATGTGCGGCCATGGAATATGTACCATCGAAAGAGTCGGCATTCGTAAGGATGCCGGCGTAATTCTTGATCTTTTGGAAAAACATGCGTGCGATACAGTAGTGATCGGACTTCCAAAAAAACTGAATGGTACAGATAGTCCTCAAACACAAAAGGTTTATGAATTTAAAGAGATGCTTGAAAATAAATTGAGATCGACAGGCAAGGGGCAGATCAAGATCGTTTTTCAGGACGAGAGATTAACTACGGTACAAGCAGAAAGAATACTTCTGGAGGCAGATCTGAGCAGAAAAAGACGAAAAGAAGTCATCGACAAACAGGCGGCTGTTCTGATTCTGCAAGGATATCTGGATAGACTTTCTTTTGAAAGAAGAAACAAACCTGGGGGGAACATATAACAGATGAAAGCTTCATCAAGGTTGGACCAGGTATTTGAGAACGCCACCCCCGTTTATTTTGATAAAAACTCTAAATTTGTTTTTTTCAGCGACCAGCATAGGGGAGACGACAGCCTGTCCGACGAATTCGGAAGAAACAAACCCATATTTAATTATGCACTAAAATATTATTATGATGCCGGCTACACCTATGTGGAAGTCGGGGACGGCGATGAAATTTGGGAGCACAATAATTTTGAACTGATACGTAACGCACATGTTACAACATTCAACCGACTTAAAGATTTTTACGATGCCGGCAGAATGTACATGCTTTTCGGAAATCACAATATCTGCTATAAAAACCCTGACAGAGTAGCCAGGGACTTATATGAAGTTTACGATGAATATCTTTGTGAAAATGAAGAACTGTTTCCTGGCATCAAAGTATATGAAGGCTTGGTGATGATCGAGAAAAATACCGGTCAGGAGATATTTGTGGTACACGGCCATCAGGGCGATCTGCTGAATGACACGCTGCATTTTTTATCCTACGGTATGTTCCGTTTTTTATGGCGATTTATGCATATTATTGGGCTCAAAAACCCGGCGAGTCCAGCTAAAAGTAGGAGAAAACGTCATAAAATCGAAAAAATGTATGACGTCTGGATCCAAAAAAGAAATAAGATCCTGATTTGCGGGCACACGCACAGACCAAAATTTGCTATTGCGGGGGAATCAGCTTATTTTAACAGTGGCAGCTGTGTGAATCCAAGAGGGATTTTTTGTCTGGAGCTGGTGAATGATTGTTTGTTGTTGGCAACATGGAGAGTCAGTACAAAACGGGACGGGACTATGATCATAAAGCGAACCGTGTTAAACGGGCCAGTCCCGATAGAAAAGTATAATCATATCGAGACGAACGAAAAATAGCGGTTGTCCGTGGAGGTGCAAATATGAAAGGAATTCTGGTCTATTTTTCACTGGACGGAAATACCAGGCTCGTATGCGAAAAAATCGCAGCTTCGGCCGGTATGGATACCCTTGAACTCATTCCGATCAAACCGTTTCCCAGTAAAGGGATTTTGAAAATGCTGATTGCCGGAAGAGCGGCAATTAAAGGAAAGCGTTCGAAACTGAAAAACTACAATTTCAATCCAAAAGATTATGATTTTATCATAATCGGTGGTCCGGTCTGGGCGGCATCGCCTTCACCGCCAATCAATGCTTTCTTGTCCGAGAACAGTTTCTTTAATAAGAAAGTAGCACTGTTGGCTTGTGAATCTAGCGGTGGATCGGATAGGATGTTCAGTAAGATTGAACAACTGATTCCGGATGCTAATATTATTTCCACGCTGACCTTGATCAGTCCAAAAACAAAGGATACCGAAGCGCAGATTGAAAGAGCCATCACTTGGGCAAAATTTCTTATGTAGGAAATTATAATAGACAACTGCGACTGTCTTTTAGGCCGTATTAATGGAAAATACCGTCCATGAAACAATTTCAGCGGACGGTTTTTGTTATTTTTAACAAAACTTTTATGCTTCATTAAGATAAATGTTGAAACTATTATACATATTTGGTATGATATTTTGAAAAGCTTGATTAGGAGGTGGAAGTTTGAAAAAATTTAAAAGAATTTTAGTTGCCAATCGGGGTGAAATTGCGATACGTGTGTTCAGAGCCTGCAAAGAGTTAGGAATCAGAACCGTAGCTATATATTCTGAAGAGGATCAATACTCCTTGTTTCGTACAAAAGCAGATGAATCTTATAAAATTGGCAAGGGTAAAGCTCCAGTGGAAGCCTATCTTGGCATACGCGAAATTATCGATCTGGCGAAAGCCAAAGGAGTGGATGCAATTCATCCGGGATACGGGTTTTTGTCGGAAAACACAGATTTTGCCAGATTATGTGAAGAATCAGGTATAGCATTCATCGGTCCTAACCATGAAATGATGGAACAATTGGGTGACAAAGTCAATTCGAAGCTTGTTGCTACAAAAGTCGGCGTTCCGACGATACCTGGCGTGCAAAAAATCATTTCGAATGAAGATGAAGCGTTGGAATTTGCAAGAATATGCGGTTATCCGATCATGCTCAAGGCTTCGGCCGGCGGCGGCGGAAGGGGAATGCGCATTGTCAGAGAAGAAAAGGATCTGATCAGTGAGTATCGAAATGCGCAGAGCGAAGCCGGAAAGGCCTTCGGAGTTTCCAGTATTTTTATCGAAAAATATATTGAGAACCCAAAGCACATTGAAGTTCAGGTCTTGGGTGACGAATATGGCAATCTGGTCCACTTATATGAGAGGGATTGCTCAATCCAGAGAAGACATCAGAAAGTGATCGAGATGACACCGGCATTAAGCATTACAGAGGAGCAGAGAAACATCATCTGCAGTGATGCCTTGAAAATTGCGAAAGCTGTGAATTACAGAAGCGCCGGCACCATTGAGTTTTTAGTCGGCAGCGATGGTCAGCACTATTTTATCGAAATGAATCCGAGGATTCAGGTTGAACATACCGTAACTGAAGTTACCACCGGTATCGATATCGTCCAGGCTCAGATTTTGATCGCACAGGGCTATGCTTTGGATTCCGAAGAAATCAATATCAAAAGCCAGGATGACATCGTACCTCGAGGCTACGCAATACAATGCCGTGTTACTACAGAAGATCCGGCAAACGGATTTGTCCCTGACATCGGAACCTTGGAAGTTTACAGAACCGGTTCAGGATTTGGCATCCGGCTTGACGGAGGCAACGGTTTTACGGGTTCTACCATTACCCCTTATTATGATAGTTTGCTGGTTAAGGTAACCTCACTGGGCAGAACCTTTGAGGATGCCGTCAGAAAATCTATACGGGCATTGGACGAACTCAAAATCAAGGGTGTTAAAACGAACGTTGAATTTTTATTGAACGTACTGAATCATCCAGTGTTCAGATCGGGAAACTGCAACACCGGATTTATAGAAGACTATCCGGAACTTTTGAATATTAAAGCCAGCGGCGATAAAGAATTGAAGCTGATCCGTTTTCTTGGCAATAAATTTGTCAATGAAAGGAAAGGGGAGAAGCCGGAGTTTGATATCCCATATGCTCCTGATATCAATCATTTGACAGCAAAAAACGGCACAAAACAGCTGCTTGATACAATGGGGCCTAAAAAACTTTCGGACTGGGTACTGGGTCAGAAGCAACTGCTTCTGACAGATACTACGCTGCGTGACGCTCAGCAGTCCTTAATCGCAACAAGGCTCAGAACCGTGGATATGCTTAAAATTGCTCCTGCAATGGCCACATACGGCAGCGACTTATTTTCTATAGAAATGTGGGGCGGTGCTACCTTTGATGTCTCTTATCGTTTTCTTCAGGAATCTCCATGGGAACGTCTTGAAAGACTCAGGGAAATGATTCCAAATGTAATGTTCCAGATGCTTTTCAGGGGAGCCAACGCTGTAGGTTATAAAAATTATCCTGATAATGTTGTTCGTCGCTTTGTAAAAGACGCAGCTGCTGCAGGGATCGACGTATTCCGTATATTCGATTCTCTAAACTGGATCCCTGGCATGGAAGTCGCGTTGGATGAGGTCCTGAACCAGGGCAAGTTGGCTGAAATGGCAATATGCTACACGGGTGATATTCTGGATGATAAAAAAGATAAATACACCCTGAACTATTATGTGAAGATGGCGAAGGAACTGGAAAGAATGGGTGCCCATATCCTTTGCATCAAGGATATGTCCAGCCTACTGAAACCAATGGCTGCTTTTAAATTGGTCAGTGCATTGAAAAATGAGCTCACCATACCTGTGCATCTACACACCCATGATACCAGTGGGAATGGCGGAGCGTCCATCCTGATGGCTTCAATGGCTGGAGTGGATATCGTTGATGCCGCATTCAGCGGTATGGCGGGGCTGACAAGCCAACCATCATTGAATTCCATAGCAGCAGCTTTGAAAAACACAGACAGAGAATCAAGTCTGGACGAAGATGGGCTTCAGTTGATATCCAATTATTGGGATTCCGTGCGGCCTGTATATGAAGCTTATGAGTCTGGTTTGAAGTCGGGTACGGCTGAAATCTATAAATATGAAATCCCTGGCGGACAATATTCGAACCTGAAACCGCAGGTTGAGAGTCTGGGCCTGGGAGATAAATTCACTGAAGTGAAGGAGATGTTTATAGCGGTCAACGAGATGCTTGGGGATATCGTAAAAGTAACGCCTTCCTCAAAAGCAGTGGGTGATATGGCGATCTTCATGGTGCAAAACGGACTGACACCTGAAAACATCTATGAGAAAGCTAAAGATATTGACTTCCCTGACTCCATCGTCTCCTATTTTGAAGGCATGATGGGTCAACCGGAAGGCGGATTCCCTGATCGTCTCCAGCAGCTTGTTCTGAAAGGTCGTAAACCGATCACTGTCAGACCGGGATCTCTGCTGCCGGATGAAGATTTTGATCAGATCAAGAAACATCTGGATAGTAAATTCCATATTGATTCAACGGAACTGGATCTGATCAGTTACGCGATGTATCCAAAAGTATTTGAAGACTATCTCACGAAATTAGAGAAAGAAGGAAACTTCAAATATATGGGCAGTGACGTATTCTTCCATGGACTGCGCGAAGGGGAAACCTGCGAAGTCAAGCTTGAAGAAGGCAAGGTCCTTGTTGTCAAACTGGTAGAAGTCAGGAACATGGACGAAGACGGCAATTGCTCGTTAGCATTCGAAATCAACGGCAACCGCAGAGTTGTTTCCATTAAAGACAAAGCCGCTAATCTGCTGATCAATAAGGAATATACTAAATTTGCCGAAGCAAATGATCCTTCACAGGTCGGGGCGAATCTTTCGGGTGCGATCATCAAGATCCATGTGAAAGAAGGAGATTTCGTAACAGAGGGTCAGCCTATCGCGGTTATAGAAGCGATGAAAATGGAAACGAATATTTTGGCGTCCATGGCTGGCATTGTGGAAGAAATCGTTGTCAAGGAAGGCGCACAAGTTCTGGCCGGTCAATTGATCGCCAGGATCAAGTAGTACAGTATCCAGATAGCGAAATTTGACAGAGTAGTAATAAATTTAGTTAAAAAATAAAACCGGGGTTGAAGATATGATCATCAATCTCGGTTTTTTATTATTATTATTTATAATATTAAATAATTTAATAATCAATAATATAAGGTTTGGCGATTTCATCAAATTATCTGAGTGGGTATGGCGGGGTCAATGATGAGATAGATTTATCTATTCCTAAAATCATAATTTTGGGAATAGATAAGAAACCAAATCACATCTTTTCTTTAGACCTATTATCCAAATCTTTTTCAATTCCGCTATCATCGCTAATGCCAAGCAACAATCCGATTACCCCGCCGTAAATTGTGGTTACAATAGGATTTGATGTGATCAGACACGTGCCTGTCGAGCAGCCCACTATTTCATAATATTCATATCCCAAGGCACACCCCAGACTGTAACATCATCACAATTGATCACAAAAAACGAGGCTCTATTTTGCGTTTTAAGCGATTTTTTTATAGAGGTCAAATAGTTGATACCTGTTGATATCAGTTGGATTTACAGCATCAGGCAAGGAACGATCAAATCGAAATCGGAACCTGCAAAATCATACCCGGCTGCAATTCATCGGCTTGGATTTCATTGATTTTACAAATTTCATAAACAACTTTTCTGATATCGGTTTCCGGATCCTGATAGTCGGATGCGATATCCCAAATCGTATCGCCATGATGGATTTCGACTTGCGCATAAACATCTTTGGTCAATCCAGCCGCATCATTCAAACCAAGCACTGTATTCGTCAATGCTACAAAACTGATAATACATATAAATACAAACACTGTAAATCTAAACTGAGATTTGATTCTGTAGATTTTACTTTTTCTCATACGGCGGCACCTCCCGAAAACAAGCTTTCCTTCCCTGTCAGAACATTTGTTCTTTTGATTTTATGATAGTCGAATGCGTGTTCTTTGTCAACAAATATTTCCAAATTAAAAGAACTGCCTCGCAGCAGCTCTTTCGTTCGGATCTTTTGTTCTCTATATTGTCCAACCAAATAATAATCAATCATGCCCGGACTACATTGGGCTTCGATCCGTCCCATCGTTTTCCGGTCATGGAACTGATTGTCACCTTGATGATCAAGGTGCCGGTAATTTTCTTCTCTGTATATAAATCATCGCTGTGGCTGTAATGCTCCGGTTTCATTTTATTGACCAGCAGACGGTACGCATCGATTTTATCTTCTCTGTCGTTCAGGATTTCGGCTGTACCGAAACCAATGACGCTTTCATACGAAATTCCCCAGTCGCATGGTTTATAAGTATTTTCCACCACTTTTTCCGTAATGGAACTCTGGACTTCAAAACAAACGTTATGGTTTTTTCTTAAAATGTCCAGTTTTGTTCCAACCTCAGCGCAATGAAAATACAGTGCATTATCCTGATAGGCAAAAATCATCGGAATCACATAGGGCTGATTTTCTGCGCACATAGCAAGATGGCAAATATGTTGTCTATTCAGTATTCCAATTATTTCTTCCCGATCTTTGATTTCCCTGTCTCTTCTTCTCATCTGTCCGATCTCCATAATCCGCCTCCCTTAAATTTTCCACTTTTTTATATCTCATCATCCTGATTGTTCAGAGTCTCACCCTCTTGGCTTTCTTCATTTTCGTTTTCATGAATGACATACTTTTCATATCCGTGGTCGACAAAATGGATCAGCCGGTTCCTATTGATAAAGCCGATGATAAACAATGCAACCATCAACGCTGCTAAAAGGATCACGCCGATATAGCTTTCTTTATGCAGCATACTGCCTGTCATGATGCTTACAGCAAGGGCCGGAGTTCTGCCAATCAGGGACAAGACAAGAAACGGCAGAAATTTCATATTGGATACCCCAGCCACATATCCGATAAAATCCTTTGGAAGTCCCGGTACCATATATAAAATCAAAACCGCGATATACGCTCGTTCGCTGTTCAGACGTTCCAGAAAATTATTGAATTTTTCCGGTTCGATCAAAACCCTCATAGCGCTCTGGCCTAAAATGATTGAAAGATAGTAAGTGATCGCGGTTCCGGCGGCCGCTCCCGCCAGAGATAATAAAAATCCCGCAGGAAAACCAAGCAGCCAGCCGGCAGCCATATTGATGAACTGGCCCGGTATAATGAAAATGATGATTTGCAGGATCTGAAGCCCGAAATAAATCAGATAAAGTTTTGTGTAATCATTTTTCTCCACAAAACTCATAAGAAATGTTTGCGCTTCTTCCAACGTGTTGATCTTTTCGATCAGTTCCGGATTCAGCAAGATGATATAAGCAGGTATTCCGGCAATAATAGCAGCCAAAATAATCAGTTTTAATACTGAAAGCGCTTTTCTCAGCCCAGTTACTTTCATAGGATCCCTTTATCCTTCATCGTCTGAAGCGCTTTGATCACGCCAAATTTTGAATGCTCATAGGTAAGCCCCCCCTGAAAGTAAACATTATATGGCGCTCGGATAGGAGCATCAGCAGATAGTTCAATGGAAGAGCCCTGTATAAAGGCGCCGGCAGCCATGATCACCTGATCATCATATCCAGGCATATCCCAAGGTACGGGAACAACATGGGAGTCAATAGGGGCAGCTGCCTGGATTCCTTCACAAAATGCAATCACTGCTTCAGGAGAATTTAGCTTTACAGCCTGTATGATATCGCTTCTGTCATCTGACGGTTCCGGACATACATCATACCCAAGGGTCTTAAACGCCTGTCCGCATAAAATAGCGCCTTTGACCGCACCATTGACCACTTTTGGAGCCATAAACAGACCCTGAAGCATTGTCCTTGTCTGTCCGAAAGTAAGCCCGCATTCCCCTCCAATGCCTGGAGAGGTCATTCTATATGAGATGCTCTCGATGAGGTCCTTTCGCCCCACGATATAACCGCCGGTCAAAGCCAGCCCTCCGCCCGGATTTTTGATCAAAGATCCGGCCATCACATCCACTCCTACTTCCGTTGGCTCCTGAACGTCCAAAAATTCTCCGTAACAATTATCCGCCATTAAAATAATATCCGGATTCAACTGTTTCATAAATTGTGCCCAGGCCTGTATTTCCTGAAGAGTAATAGCTTTTCTCCAGCCGTAGCCTGTAGCCCTCTGAACCGTACACATCCTCGTTTTATCACTGACAGCCGCCTTGATGCCATCAAAATCCAGACTGCCATCCGGTTTCAGCTCCACCTGATTATAAGTGATGCCGAACTCCTTCAGCGATCCTTTCCCCTGCCCTCTGATGCCGATCACTTCTTCCAAGGTATCGTAAGGAGCCCCGGTACAGTAAATCAGTTCATCTCCGGGTCTTAAGATGCCGGCTAGGGTCAGCGTCAAGGCATGGGTTCCGTTTACGATAATGGGTCTGACCAAAGAGGCTTCCGTTTTAAAAACTGTGGAATAAACCCTCTCTATAGCCTCCCGGCCCGGATCGTCATACCCGTAACCCGTGGTCCACCTGAAATGCACGTCGCTGATTTCATTGATCTGAAAGGCCTGCAGCACTTTGTACTGATTATAGGCCATGATATCATCCAGCTTTTCAAATTCCGGTTTTATTTTTTCTTCAGAAGCACGGATCAGCTCCAGCACCTCTTTTGATATATTAAACTTTTCCATTAAATAACTGTCAGTTCGTGTGCTCATTTTTACTCTCCGCTCATATTTTTATCTAAGTCCGTTTATTTTATATCTGCTCGTATTTTATCAGTCTTCCGTTTTTCCACTGCCATCTTTTCGTTCAAGCTCCCATTCCATACTTTTGACCAGGTCCCGTTTGGTGTTCAATTTATGAGCCGCATAGAGCTGAGTCGTAGTGACTTGTTCGTGATCCAGTAATGCCTGTACATCAAAAATGCTATTTCCTCTGCCGATCAGACTGGTTGCTGCAGTGGCTCTGAGTTTATGGGGACTGTATCCGGCGCTATGGGAAGTTTTTAGCCCATAAGAGGTATATTTTTTAACCAGTTCCCGTATTTGCCTCTCAGTCATTCTTTTTCCCTGCAGCGATATAAACAAAGCGTCCCGGCTTTCCGGTTCGACAGTTTCGTCTCCCGGCCGTTCAAGGTCCAGATATTCCCTGATGACCAGCTCAACGGATTCGTTTAACGGCATAACGGATTCTTTTCCTCTTTTCCGATAAATCTTGAACTCTCCGCGGCTGAAATTAAAAGAAGACACATTCAGCTGCTGCAATTCAGAAAGCCTCAATCCGTAGGTCAGAAACAGGATCAGGATCGCTTTGTCCCGACGCCGCGTTTTTTCCCAGAATTCATGTTCCTTTTTCGTCATCCCGGTGCCGTTGGATACCGCATCCAGCATCACCATGACTTCGTTATCCTGAAGCGCTTTGATTTCACGTTCGCCCGGTTTCGGGACCCTGATCGGGTCCAGGCCGTCTGTTATATTCCGGGAAACCAGCTCGTCTCTGTACAGACATTTAAATAATACCGAAATACTGGATTTTTTTCTGGCAAGACTTTTATTGGAGTTTTCAAAAACGGTTATGGACTGTTCATTTTCGACCTTATATCTGCGACAATAATCGATAAAAATATTCACGTCCACCGCTTTGATCTTGTCGAGTTCTGTCAGCTTGATTTCTGAAGGTTTGGATGCATCCGTAAGATCGGTTTCAGAGATGAGATACTGGAAAAAAAATTTCACATCGCGTAGATACGCCAGTCTGGTCATCGGAAGAACATTGCCTCTCAGATACGCAAAATAACCCCTGAGGAATTTCGGAAGTTCCGATTCAATGCCGCTGCAAAGCTCCAGGATCTCATTTTCTTTCATGATGATATTATCCGGCTTGTCGCTCTTGTTGTGGATCCTTAGTTCCTTTTGAGCCATTCCAGCATCTCCTCCAGAGGATCATTACCGTCTGATAAATCAAACCACTTCATGTTTTCGTATCTTTTGAACCATGTCATCTGATGCTTCGCCAGATGTCTGGTATTCTGCTTAACCAGCGTGATTGCCCTTTCCAGCGAATATTCTCCGTTCAGATATTGCAGCAATTCCTTGTATCCGATTCCCTTCATCGAGATGTCTTCATAGGTCAATCCTGAATTCAACAGGAAGAGAACTTCCTCTAAAAGGCCCTGTTTCATAAACTCATCGACGCGGTCATTGATTCGGCTGTAAAGCTCTTCCCTTGTGCGGCTCAGCCCTATCAAAGAGACTCTATATTCTTTGACCGGAACAAAGCTCTCTTCAAAAGACTTGATGCTTTTGCCTGATTCTTTGATGACTTCCAGTGCTCGGATCACTTTTTTCAGATTGTTGGGATGTATTCTCTCCGCGGTATCCGGTGATTCGTATTTCAGAATCTGGTATACGGCTTCCTTCCCCTGTTCTTCCGCTAAAAATTCAAGTTCTTTACGGTATGCCAGATCACCGGGAGGTGCTGAAAAGTCCATTTCATAAATCAAAGAATTGATATATAAGCCGGTGCCGCCTGAAATTACCGGAGTTTTTCCTCTGTCGAAAATGTCCCGGATGGCGGACTTCGCCATGGATTGGTACAGCGCTACCGAAAAAGGCTCACGGGGATCGATCTGATCCACCAGATGGTGTGGTACTTGAGCAAGCTCCTCAGCGGTCGGTTTTGCCGATCCGATATTCATATATTTATATAACTGCATCGAATCGGCCGATACAATCTCGCCGTCGATTCTTTTGGCGATCCGGATGGAATATTCGGTTTTTCCCACTGCGGTGGGTCCGCATATGACAATTATTCTTCTCATGGATACCTATTCTCTTGAATGCGTTTATATTCTCTTGAACATTCTCTCAATGTCATATAGAGATAATTTGATCAGCGTCGGTCTGCCGTGGGGACAGGTATAAGGATTGTCACACTTTGAAAGATCCTGCATCAAAGCCTTCGCTTCTTCAAGAGTGATATGGTCTCTTGCTTTTACGGCATTCTTGCATGACCGGCTCATGATTTGTTTTCTTCTGTTTTCATTCCGATAATCCATGTCCGGCGTGATAGAAGCAAGGTAATCCTTGACAAAATGCTCTCCTTCGGACAAGTTCATAAATAACGGAATTGTTTTGATGATATAGCTCTGGTTGCCGAATTCCTCAACTGTAAATCCCATTTTCAGCAGCTCGGACTTGATAATATCGTTCAAATCAGATAAAGTCCGCGGTTTATCGATCAGCAAAGGCGTCAGAACCGGCTGTGTCATGCCGGCATTCGTATCGTAATGCTTCATGAAAGTCTCATAAAACACCCTCTCGTGGGCGGCATGCTGGTCGATAATAAACATGGATTCTTCGTATTTGGCCAGAATATAGGTGCCGAATATAGTGTCTATGATTTCCAGCTGAGACAGATCCACCTCATCTTTTTTCTTCACGATTTCACGATTCACATTCATTGGCGCCCCATACGTTTCAGCCTGGATCAGTTCCGGTTCCATAATGGTTTCTGTCAAATCGATTCTGTTCGCCATTTCCCTGGCCTTTGCCAGAAAATCCTTGATATTTGTTTGCTCTTCCGACGCTTTGATGACTGGCGGCTCTGTGGTCTCCTGGAAGCTGAATTTACGTTCATAACCGGAGTAGCCTTTTGGAATCGCCTTAGGTACAGCCTCGATTGTTCTTAGCGCATCGCGGATCGCATCGCTTACGAAGTCGAAAACATTTGTATCATCCCTGAATTTTACTGCCAGCTTATTGGGATGAATGTTGACGTCCAGATCTTCCGGATCCAGATCAAGAAATAAATAAACCACAGGGAATCTGCCGCTTAATGTTTTGTCTTCATATGCCTGGCTGACCGCTTCCTGCAGCAGTTTGTTTTCAACGATTCTTCCGTTGACGAAGAAAACCTGATTTCTTCTGGTAGGCTTACTGATCTGAAGCGATGAAACATATCCCTCCAGCTTGATTTTTTCTCCTTCGGCATTCAGCGGCAAAAGATTTTCGGCAATTTCCTTGCCGTACACAACAGCAATAGTGTTCAACCGTTTCCCTTTTCCGTCTGATGAAAAAAGGATCTGATCGTTATTGATCAGCCTGAATTTAATATCGCCGTATGCCAATGCCACATGAGAGATGAATTCAATGATCGGAGTGCTTTCCGCACTATCTGATTTCATAAATCGTTGTCTCGCCGGTGTATTATAAAAGAGATCCGTAACGATGATGGTTGTTCCGTCCGGGCATCCCGCCGGCTCTATATTTTTGATGACTGATCCTTCGATGGTCACTTTTGCGCCTGAAACTGAATCTTTGGTCTTGGTGATGACCTCAGTCCTGGATACGGCTACAATACTCGATAAAGCCTCTCCTCTGAAGCCCAGTGTTCGAATTGACTGAAGATCTTCCGCTTCCGTTATTTTGCTTGTGGCATGCCGCGTAAACGCCAACTCGATCTCAAAAGGATCGATGCCGGATCCGTTATCGCTTACCCGGATATATTGCTTCCCGCCTTGTTTGATTTCCACAACAATTGAATCGGCACCTGCATCGATGGAGTTTTCAACCAGTTCCTTGACAATGCTTAATGGCCTTTCAACCACTTCGCCGGCCGCGATCTTATCCGAAACGTTTTTATCCAATATCCTGATCATCTTATTTTCCACTCCCATCATGGACAACAACATTATTGCAACTTATTTTTTTCCAATTCTTTGAGTTTCAAATCCGCTGCTGCTAAAAGTTCTTCCGGTACTCCCGCAAGTTTGGCAACATGAATGCCGTAACTCCTGCTGGCGCTTCCCGGTATTATGGTGTGAAGAAAAACGACGGTTCCGTTATCGTCCTTGACATCCACATTCAGATTTTTAAATCCCCTCAATTTGCCTTCCAATGCGGTCATTTCGTGATAATGGGTAGCGAACAAAGTCCGTGCCCGCAGCCTGTCGGATAGCAGGTATTCCGCGGCCGCCCACGCGATGGAGAGGCCGTCATAGGTGCTTGTCCCCCGCCCTATTTCATCAAGAATCACCAGACTTTTGCTGGTCGCATTGTTCAGAATATAAGCCAGCTCGCTCATTTCAACGAAAAACGTGCTTTGTCCCTGAGATAAATTATCATTCGCGCCGATCCTCGTGAAAATCCTGTCGCAAATGCCGATTTCAGCGCTTTCACACGGTACAAAGCATCCTGCCTGAGCCATCAGGACGATCAGAGCCGTCTGCCTCATATACGTGGATTTTCCGCTCATATTGGGTCCGGTAATCAGCAATAGCGTTGATTCTTCATCATCCATAAAGGTATCATTCGGCACAAACAGGCCATTTTTGATGGTTCTTTCAATGACCGGATGCCGTCCTTTAACGATTCTGATAGCCGTGCCGTCATGGACCAGAGGCTTTGTATAATTCATCTGGCTTGACACCTGAGCATACGAGCATAGTGTATCGATTGACGCAATGGCGTCCGCAGTTTTCTGGATAGCCGGTATATAGTCCTGAATAAATGAACGGATTTCAGAAAAAAGCTTATATTCCAATTCATTGATTTTTGCTTCGGCGCCCAGAACAACGGACTCCATTTCTTTCAGTTGAGGCGTAATAAACCGCTCGCAATTGACCAGGGTCTGTTTCCTGATATAGTCTTCCGGGATCTGGTCGTAATATGATTTTGTGACTTCCAGATAATATCCGAAGACTTTGTTGAATCCAACCTTGAGATTTCTGATCCCTGTTCGTTCTCTTTCAAGGCCTTCCAAAGATGCGATCCATTGCTGGCCGTCCTTGATGGATGCCTTCAGGGAATCCAGTTCCTCAGAAAACCCGGGTTTGATCAACCCTCCCTCCCGGAGAGTCAGAGGACTTTCCTCAATGATGGATTGATCGATCAGCATATAGACATCCTCCAGAGTGTCGATTTCCGAAGCCAGACGATCCAGCAGGACATCGCCGATATCACTAAGTTCCAGCTTAATATCAGGCAGCCCGTAAATTGAATTTCGGAGAGCGATCAGATCCCTTGCATTGGCATTGCCGAAGGATATTCTGCCAGCCAGTCTCTCCAGATCATAAACCTGTTTCAGATATTCCTTGATATTATTTCTCAGAATGCTTTCGTCCACCAGCAATTCCACTGAATCCAGCCTCTCTTTAATCTCGTTCAGCTCGTTCAGCGGCTCTCTGAGCCATTTTTTTAATTTTCTCGATCCCATCGCCGTATGGCAGCGATCCAGTACGCCCAAAAGGGATCCCTTCGTGCTCCTATCATACAGGTTTTCGGTCAGCTCCAGATTTCGTATCGTAGCCTTGTCCAAAGACATATGGTTTCCGATCTTATAGGAGATGATTTTGTTGATGTGGTCTGTGCCCGATTTTTGTGTATCCTTGATATATTTCAGCAGAGCGCCCAATGCTGCCGTTTCAAGTTCCTTTCCCTGAAGGCCTAAAGAAAGCAGAGAGCCGGACTTGAAATGTTCTTTAATGAGCTCTTCCGAACTTTTTCTGTCAAAATCCTTATCGTCGATCACATTGATAAATGCGCCGACATAATCTCCTATGATCCCCGTTCCGTTTGCCTGGGCCGCTTTTTGATTGATCAGCACTTCGCTTGCATTGATCTTTACAAGCTCGTTGACCATGGCATCGACGCAGCCTTCTCCCGACAGCTCGGTGGTAAGCAGTTCTCCGGTAGAAATATCACAATAAGCAAATCCGATGCCTTTCTCTGAGAGAAAACAAGAAGCAAGATAATTGTTTTCCTTTTCAGAAAGCATGGTGCCGGACAGTACGGTTCCCGGCGTTATGATCTGAATCACTTCGCGTTTAACCAGGCCCTTTGCGGTGGCCGGGTCTTCAACCTGTTCACAGATAGCGACTTTATAGCCTCTGTCAACAAGCTTTGCGATATAGTTTTCTGATGCATGATAAGGGACTCCGCACATCGGAGCTCTTTCTTCCGTGCCGCAGTTTTTTCCCGTCAGTACAAGCTCAAGTTCCCGCGATGCCGTTCTGGCATCGTCATAAAACATTTCATAGAAATCACCGAGCCTGAAAAAAAGGATGCAGTCGCTATACTCGCTTTTTATTCTATTGTACTGCTGCATCATAGGAGATAACGACATTACAGTAAATCCTTTACCTTTTATTATAGGCTTCAATGCCGAGCCTCAAAAGTTCAATGCCTCTTCTCAAATCAGCTTCTTTGAGCACATAAGCCAGCCTGATTTCACTGATTCCCGAGCCGGGTGTTACATAAAAACCATTAGCCGGAGCAAACATCATCGTCTCGCCATTATCCTGAAATTCGCTGAGCATAAATACCAGAAAGTCTTCCGCATTATCCACCGGCAATTTAACAGTCATATAGAACGCTCCCCTGGCTTTCGTGCAGATGACGCCTTCGATTTTATTCAGTTCTTCATAAACCACATCTCTTCGCTTCTGGTATTCCGCTTTGGTGTCATTGAAATACGATTTATCCAGTGAATATAATGCAACGGCACCGACCTGCTCCAGGGTAGGCGCTGATAGTCTGGCCTGAGCCTGTTTCATAATGCAGTCTTTTAGCGTCTTATTTTTGGTGAGCAATGCTCCGATCCGAGCCCCGCAGGCGCTGAATCGCTTTGAAATGGTATCAGAAATCACCAGATTGTCTTCGAATCCTTCCATGACCTGGCCAAAGCTTCCGATTTCGAGACCGTCATAAACAAATTCGCGGTACGCTTCATCCGCCACCACATAAAGGCCATGCTTTCCTGCGACCTCCATAATCATTCTCATTTCAGCCTTTGTTAGCACATTCCCGGTCGGATTGGAAGGATTGCTCAGCATGATCGCTTTTGTCCTCGGCGTAATGGCGCTTTCAATTTTTTCTCTGTCTGCATAATGATAACCCTCCTCCGGCGTCGTTTTGATCGGGACGAGTTTCCCGCCAAAATATTTGACGAACACCGAATAATTCGTGTAGAACGGTTCCGGGGTCAGAACTTCATCACCCTCATCCAGAATAGAAGCCATCAGAAAACACAGACCTTCGCTGCCGCCGTTTGTAATGTAGATATCTTCATATTCATATGGCATGTCATAAGTTTTATAATATTTGCTGATTGCTTCGATCAGTTCCGGAATCCCCTGAGAAGGCATGTATTCTAAAACCGGTTCATTAAAGTTCCGGATCGCCTCCATGAAAATTTCCGGAGTTTTGATATCCGGCTGACCTATATTGAAAAAATAGATCTTCTTTCCTTCTTCCTGTGCCTTCACCGCATACGGCCAAAACTTTCTGATGGGTGAAAAATGTATTTCTTCCATTCTCTGTGCGATTTTCATTTGATCCTGCCTCCTGATTCATTATTCAACTCATGATGTGCGCTGCAAACCACTTCGGTAATGCCGGGCTCATAATGGCTTTGTGACGATTTTTTAAAATATAGTAAATACTCTATATTACCTTTAGCGCCTTTCAACGGCGAATATGTGAGGCCCGCCGGGTTTAACCCTTCAGCCAGTCCGCACTTGATGATCTTTTCCAGTACTTCTTCATGTACCTTTTTATCCCTGACAATTCCTCCTTTGCCGACTTGCTCACGGCCTGCTTCAAATTGCGGTTTGACAAGGCATATCAGCTCCCCTTCAGATTTCATAAGGCCGGAGGCGATAGGCAATACCAGTGCCAGACTGATAAAAGAAACATCAATACTGATAAAATCCACTTCCGGTTCCACCGAGCCTTCTTCGAGGTACCGGATGTTGACTCTCTCCAGATTGACCACCCTTGGATCTTTTCTCAATTTGTAATCGAGCTGTCCGTAGCCGACATCGATGGCATAGACTTTCTTCGCACCGTTCTGCAGCATGCAGTCCGTAAATCCTCCGGTTGACGCTCCGATATCCACGCAGACTTTTTCATTCAGATCGATATTAAATTCCTTTAAAGCCTTTTCAAGCTTTAACCCGCCCCTTCCGACATAAGGACAGATATCCTCTTTAATGAATATTTCGCAGTCATCACTGACCGCCGTACCGGCTTTCTCCACTCTTTGTCCATTGATAAAAACCACTCCGGCCATGATGGCGGCTTTAGCCCGTTCTCTTGATTGAAAATATCCTCTGTCGACCAGGACGGTATCGAGTCTATCCTTTGACAAATTTCTTGATCCTTTCTGCAACACCGGCCGGATCCAATTCGTATTTCCGATACAATTGGGCCCGGGATCCGTGTTCTATGAATTTATCAGGCCAGCCCAGATTTAAGACCCTCGGTTCTTCGTGCCCCGACATCTTGAGTTCAGCGCTGAATTCGTGGCCGAAACCCCCGGATAAAACATTATCTTCCAAAGTTACAAATCGATTGCATTTTTCGGCCGATTTCATTAATTCAAGCCGATCAAACGGTCTTTCAAATCTGACATTCACAACACCGGCATCGATGCCGCTATCGCTGAGGATGTCTGCAGCGGCAAGAGCGGTGCCTGTCATATTGCCAACAGCCCAGATGGCAACATCTTTACCCTCGCGCAAGACTTCGCAACTGCCGTCCAGCGTTTTTCTGTCAGAGCTTCCGTTGAGGTCGGCAGCGATTCCTTTCGGGTACCGGATCGCACATGGCCCATTGACATGCAGCGCATATTCCATCATTTCAGCAAGTTCCGGCCCATCCTTCGGGCACAGAACGGTCATATTCGGCATATGGTTCAGGTATGACAGATCATAAATCCCATGATGAGTCTCCCCATCGTTTCCGACTATTCCTGACCGGTCGATACAAAATACCACCGGCAGATTTTGCATACAGACATCGATCATCATCATATCGTAGCTGCGTTGTAAAAATGTTGAGTAAATCGCTACAAAGGGTTTCATTCCGGCTTTGGCGAGTCCTGCGGCAAAAGTGACGGCATGCCCTTCGGCGATTCCCACGTCAAAGCATCTATCCGGGTATTTTTTATTGAAATTCTCCAGGCCCGTGCCATCCAGCATCGCAGCGCAAACGGCCACAACGGCTGGATCCCTGCCGGCCAACTGAATCAGTTTGTTCCCGAATATCCGAGAATACGTAAAGCTGGTATCCGGATTTTTTAGTGCGCCTGTTTCCGGATCGAATGGCGATATGCCATGGAATCTGTCCGGATTGACCTCTGCATTTTTATAGCCTTTTCCTTTTTTGGTAATCACATGGATTAATTTGGGCCCGGGTATGTTTTCCGCAATATTGAAAACCTCCAGCAGGTCGTTTATGTTATGACCATCGATAGGCCCGATGTATTTGATGCCCATCTCTTCAAAAATCGCTGCGTCGTTGATCACTGCATATTTAATGGAGTCCTTAATATTCCCGATGCCGTTATACAAGCCCTGGCCTACGCCGGGTATATTCTTGATGGTCTTCTTGAGTTGTTTTTTAAACTCCAGATAACCATAACTGGTCCTTAACTTGCCCAGATGCTGCGATAGCGCCCCTACATTTTGAGAAATGGACATATTGTTGTCGTTTAATATGATGGTCAGGTCCGTATTCCGGCAACCTGCGTTATTCAAGGCCTCGTAAGCAATACCGCCAGTCATGGAACCGTCTCCGATCACAGCGACAACTTTATAATCCTCACCTCTCAGGTCTCTTGCCGATGCCATGCCCAGTGCCGCTGATACCGAGGTGCTGGCATGTCCGGTGTCAAAAGCATCATGGCGGCTTTCGTCAAATTTCGGGAATCCGCTGATTCCTCCCATCTGACGCAGCGTATCAAACCTGTCAGCCCTGCCGGTCAGTATTTTATGAACATAGGACTGATGTCCTACATCCCAGATGATTTTGTCCACCGGGCTGTTATAATGTACATGCAAGGCGATGGACAGCTCAACGACCCCTAGGTTGGAGGCTATATGGCCGCCGGTTTTTGATACTTTTTCTATCAGAAATTCACGTATTTCATAAGATAACAACTCCAGTTCTCTCGGAGTCATATATTTCAAATCCTCTGGGAAATTGTACTCAAGAAGAGTTTTGTTCATTCGTTCTTTGCTCCTTTATTTGGCTTGTACAGCCAGATTTCCTGCCAGTTTGTTGAAAAATTCGGCATTATCGTAATGAGGCGCCATGATCTGCAAGGCAAAGTCTGTGAGCTCTTTGACGCGATTTTTGCTTTTTTCAATGCCATTCGCCACCACATAGTTGGATTTATCTTTGTTGTTATCGGCATCCAGCATATCATCACAGATCTGGAAGGCAAGGCCTAAACATTCCGCGTAATCCGTAAGCAGCCTTAATGTGCTATCATCCGCTTTTCCAAGATGCGCACCTGCTCTTATAGCCGCTACAATCAGCGCTGCGGTTTTATTGACATGGATATATTCCAAAAGTTCGTTGCTTACATTTTTTGAGGCCAGCTCGATATCGGATACCTGTCCGGCGATCATTCCTCTGCATCCCGCTCCTTTTGCAATTTCATAGCTGGCTTTGACACGGCATTTCAGACATCCGGCATCATCAAAATACAAAAGCATATCCTTGTTCATAGCCTCAAAGGCAGAACTTAAAAGCCCATCTCCGGCCAGGATGGCGATTGCCTCACCATAAACTTTATGATTGGTCGGGATCCCTCTTCTAAAATCATCGTCATCCATTGCCGGGAGGTCATCATGGATCAGGCTGTAAGTGTGAATGTATTCGATAGCCAGCGCATAGGGCAATGCCATTTTGATGTCCCCTCCGCAAAAGTCGCAGGCAGCCAGAAGAAGAACAGGCCGCAGACGCTTCCCTCCCGCCGTCAGACTATATTTCATCGCATCATAGAGCGTAATGCTTTTCTGGTCGATTTCAGGAAGACAATCCAGAATATGCTGATCTATAATTTCTTTATAGTCGTTGTATTTTCTATCCGTACCGTACATGCTTTCACCTCCGCATCGCTGATGCTACTCTTTATAGGTTTCAATTTTTTGTTTCGCGCTTGTTAGGATCTCCGTACATTTTTTATAGTACACCAGACCCTCCTCAAAGCTCCGGATGGCTTCTTCCAAAGGCACTTCTTCATCCCTCAGTTTTTCCGCACACTTTTCCAGCGCTTCCATCGCTTCTTCAAAAGTCATTTCTTTTTTACCCATCTCAGTTCTCCTTTACGCTGTTCACGGTGGCTTTTGCGCTTCCATCCATGAATACGATCGTTAACGGATCTTCAGGTTTCACTTTAGTTGCAGAGTTTACGGCTCTCCCTAAACGGTCAAGCACTGCAGCATAGCCTCGCTCCATGATGGCGAAAGGGCTCAGGTCCTTCAAGGAATCTCCTGCTGCGGTCAGTCTCCGGCTTTTTGTGTTCAGATTGCTGTCAACTCTCTCAAAGAGCGTTTTATGCAGATGCTCTGCCTTGATTTCGTATACATTCAATCTGTTTTTTATATCAAGAGCATTATAGAGCTCGTCTATTCTGATTTGATTGCCAGCCAAGCGATCATCCATGTCTCTTTTGGCCTGAATATTCATTTTCTGCACCTGCATACCCAAAAGGCTTACCCTGCCCTGCAGAATGCTGTATAAAGAGCTGAAGTCATAACTCCTTATTTTCAGGTTGCTTTTGTCAACAATAGAATTCATGCTGTTGTCCAGGATGCTTTTATATCGTTCAATTGAAGCTTTCAGTTCCCTGATATCCGGTACCGCCATGGCAGCTGCTGCCGTAGGTGTTTCGGCTCTTTTGTCCGCCACCATGTCCGATATGGTAAAATCCGTTTCATGTCCGACGGCAGAAATAATCGGTATCTCCGATGCAAAAATAGCCCTAGCTACGATTTCCTCGTTGAACGCCCACAGGTCTTCAATGGAACCTCCACCCCTTCCGAGTATCACCACATCGGTTTCCGGGAACCGGCTGTTGACCTTCTCAATGGCCCTTTTGATATCAGCCGGCGCATTTTCACCCTGCACAAGACACGGGAAGATCAGGATGTCGCAGATATTGTTTCTGCTTTGGATGATCGATAAAATATCCCGAATGGCTGCTCCTGTCTCGGATGTGATAACGGCCACTTTCAACGGAAAAGACGGCAACGCTTTCTTATATCTTTCCTGGAATAATCCTTCCTTTTCCAGTTTTTCCTTCAGTTTCTGAAAGGCAGCTGCCAGATCCCCGGCTCCAGCCGCTTCAACTTTTGATACGTTGATATTATAATAGCCGCCGGGTTCGTACACGCTGATCTGTCCCACAACGACGACCTGCATGCCATCCGCCGGAACGAAGTCCATAGCGGCGAAGTTATAAGCGCTTAAGAAGCAATTCACTTTGCTGCCCTGATCCTTCAGCGTGAAATAAATATGACCCGAAGAGTGCTTTTTAAGGCCTGATATTTCTCCCAGAACCGAAACATTATAAAGCAGCGGGTCTGTGCCCAGCACTCTTTTTATATAACTATTCAGCTGAGAAACCGTTATCGGTTTTCCGGCCATATGATATTCCTCCCAAGGTAACCGAGTCCTGCTGCATTGTCTGATGCCAGCTCTCTTCGCCCAAAATCCACAACAATGTCCGTTCCCGAAAAAGCGTCCCTGATTTTCGCTGCAATATATTCGCTGGAAGAAACCCCGCCTGCCAGTATGATGCAGTTTATCCTTTCGCTTTTTGTCGAGGCCTTGACCAGATCGATCAGGCATTCCGCAATTTTATCAAAAATCTCTCTGATGATTCCCGTATAGAATTCTTCTGGAAATCCATCATGGTTTTTTTGGGTTTCAATCAATCGCTTCAGCTGCGTATCGATCCCGGACAAATTAATATAATTGCCATCCCTAGAGATCGATTTTAGATAGGCCGTGGTTTTTTCAGCTTTTAATGCGATGAGGTCCATCTCATCTCCACAGGGAAAATCCAGTCCCAGAAGTACTCCAGCTCTGTCCAGTACCTGCCCGAAAGAAATGTCTCTTGATCCCCCGATAATCTCTATTGATTCATCAACTTTCAGGATTTCTGTAGTACCTCCGCTTAGATGCATCGCCAGATACCTGCGAGCATTCTTCAGGCTGCCTGTTTCTTTGATGGCGGCAAGGTGTCCTTCCTGATGGGAAAAAGTAAAAAATGGCACGCCCAATCCCGATGCGAGGGCACTGCCAAAAGCTTCTCCGGCCAGAAAGCATGGCATATAGGAGTCTTTCATCTGTCTGGGTTTATTTGAAGAAACAATAGCAGCCACTTCACCGCCATGGATATCATCAAATACTTCCCGAATCATACGGGGCAAATTCCCCATATGCTGAAATACCGCGTCTGATTGCCTTAACCCTTTTTCACCCTTTTCAACCCGGAGGAGTTGACGAATGTCTTTTTTGATGGAGCCATCCCGGCGAACCACTGCAACGGATGTTTTATAATTACTGGAATCGAGAGCAACAATATAATTTCTATTGTCCATTATTTTCGTTCTTCAGGTTTCGTATGATTTTCCCCAGTACGCCATTGACAAACCGGCCGGAATCATCCGTTCCGTACTTCTTGGCGAGATTGACAGCCTCGTTCACGACAACAGCAGCGGGTGTTTCTTTGATATAAAGAAGCTCCGCTGTTGCCAACCGCAATATCGCGAGATCCACGCGATTAATTCTGTTCAATGACCAGTTTTCGGCAATATTGTCCAGCAGCTTGTCGATTTCCGTCAGATTGGCTATACAGGTGCCATATAAATTGTCTGTAAAACGGTCGCTTTTGATTTCCTGCTCGGAAAAAAAACGCTCTTTCACTTCATTTCTGAAGTCTCTTTGCACTTCCATGAGAAACAAAAGCTGCATCAATATCTCTCTGCTTTTAGATCTGGTCATTCTGATCCTCCATCGCCCTAACCCCTTGAATATGAATATTTACCAATTTTACGGCAAGCCCTGTTGCTTCAGCCACCGCATTTTTCACGTTTTCCTGAATATCCCAGGCGACTTCCGGAATTTTCGCACCGTAAACCACTTCGGCATAGACATCGATTCCGATCCCGTCATCTTTCTGCTCCACCTTGATGCCCGTATACAGCGGTTCCCGGCCAAGAATATTTTTGGATATGGTATCAGAAAAGCCACTTGACAAGTCAGCAACACCCGAAGTTTTTAGAGTCGCATTGGCTGCGCAAATGGCTATAACATCATCTGATATCTTTATCTGGTTTGTTTTTTCATCCTTATCGGAAGACATCCAAACTACCTCTTTTTAATGCTCAAGATCGCTCTTGCCTCATCCGGCGTAGCAATCGGTCTTCCCAGCAGCTTAGCGATCTTGACTGCTTTTTCAACCAGTTCGCCATTGCTTTTGGCCAGAACACCCTTTTCAATAAATAAATTGTCTTCAAATCCTACTCTGACATGTCCGCCCATGATGATGGAAGCGGCAGCCATATCAAACTGAGACCGTCCTACACCGCAGCCTGTCCAGGTGCTCCCCGGCGGGATGGAATGTGCGCAGTACGCCAGATCGCGGACAGTTGCCGACATCTGTACGCCAAGCACGAAGTCGAAATGCATCGGATGATCCAGAAGACCTTTTTTGTCGGCTTTCATCGCGATATCGATCATACCCTTGTCGAAGCATTCCAGTTCAGGTTTCATTCCTTTTTCCTGCATGATCCTGGCAAAATTAAAAATGGTATTATCGGTATTGACGAATATATCATCTCCACCGAAATTGCAAGTCCCGCAGTCCAGAGTTACAAACTCAGGAGTCGGAACGATATTTGTCGAATCCAATCTTTCCAGGTCTGTCATACCCACTGCGCCCCCTGTGGAAGGCTGAATGATGGCATCCGGGCAAACTTTACGGATCGCGTCAACCGCTTCCTGAAAGCGTCCGGCTCTCTGGGTCGGGGTTCCGTCATCCTCACGGACATGGAGATGGATGATCGCTGCCCCGGCATCATATGCGGATTTGGCTTCTTTTACAATTTCCTCAATTGTATAAGGAACCGCCGGATTCTGTTCCTTGGTTACTTCTGCGCCGCAAATCGCAGCTGTGATAATCAATTTTTCCATTTCATATCTCCTTTAAATAAGCTGATTATGACAATGTGTAAACATCCATAATTCATTTATTTCTTTCTTTGCGATTCTTTTGGTGTAACGCAGGTACCCTCTGCAACACAGGTGATTACAGGCGGATCAAGTATATCGCATGCAGATGCGCTGATATCCGGGCGCGGTGCAATGATTTTTCTGGCTTCGAACTTCATTTTTCTTGAAGTATTTCCGATTTCTGTGATTTCACCATAAGCTTCGATATAGTCTCCCGCAAAAACAGGGGCTTTAAACTCAACCATGTTGTAAGCGCAGAAAAGGCCTTCGTCTCCGTCTACCTGAATCAGAAGTTCAGTCGCAACATCTCCGAAAAGCCCAAGCATTCTTGCGCCATCTACGAGATTTCCGCCGTAATGTGCGTCGTGGGACGACATTCTGACTCTGATTAATGATGTGTACTTCTTTTCCATTTTGTTCTCCTTTTCATTACAATATAAATTGCCATTTGTCACATTTTTTATTGGCATATCACTATTTATTATGCCACAAATCCTTCTCTAAGTCTATATCCAGCACAAGCCGCTCCAGCCGAACTTTTTCAATTCTGCGTTCTTTAACGGAAAGGATCGTAAAGGTGCATTCCTCGGTTTCAACAACAATTCCCTCAGCATCCTTATTCGGAATCTCTCCCAGTTTCTCCAGAAGATAGCCCCCCAGTGTTTCGGATTCCTCCGACTCCAGTTTCGTTCCTATTTCTTCGTTCAGTGTATCCAAATCGATGCTTCCATCGACGTTGTAGACATTCTCCTCAAGCCTTTCGATGGCAAGCCCCGGTTCATCGTATTCATCGTCTATATCGCCAACGATCTCCTCGATGATATCCTCCATGCTGACAATGCCTGAAAAACCACCGTATTCGTCGATCAAAACAGCCATCTGATTCTTCGTGTTCTGCAGATCAAAGAATAACGAATCGATGTTTTTGGTATCCGGCACAAAATAAGGTTTTCGGAGGATCGGCCGCAGGTCCACATTGTATGCACCGGTCTCCAGCGCTTTCAAAATAAAATCCTTAATATAGAGTATCCCGATGATGTTATCCATGTCGTCTTCATAAACAGGAATCCGGCTGAATCTCATCTCAAGGAGTTCATCCACATATTCTTTCGGATCATCTTTAATATCGATGCCGAACACACTCGTTCTAGGCGTCATGATCTCATATGCCAATATATCATCAAACTCAAAAATGGCATTGATCATTTTCCTGCCTTCTTCTTTGATTTCGCCTGAGCTCTGTCCAACTTCCAGCATGCTCATGACTTCATCTTCGCTGTATTCATCTGCGAATCCATGGGTGCTCTGGCCTGTAATACGCAGCAAGAGATTAACGGTCTTTGAAACAAAGAACATCAACGGTTTCAAGAGTACAGTTATGAGATAAACCGGTCTTGCCAGAGCAAGTGAGACCTTGCCCAGATGATTCAGGGCCAGTTTCTTCGGATAAAGGACTCCAAGCACCAGCGTCACATAGGATAACGCGATGGTGATGAGGACTACAGCCAGTTCACGGCTGTACGGTACTCCGTAGTGGGAAAGGAAATTTCCAAGTTCAGAAGAGATGCTGACTGCTGCTACAGCAGAGGCCATGAAACCGGCCAGTGTAATGGCTGTCTGAATATATCCGAGATATTGATTGGATTCATTCAGCATGGTCAGCAGTGTTTTTGCACTTTTGTTACCCTCCTCAGCCAGAATTCGAATTTTGTTTTTGTTGACGGAAACGATGGATACCTCGGCGGCTACAAAAAAGCCGTTAACGATGATCAAAGCCAGTATCAAGACAGATTCAGCTGCCAATGATATACTGGGGTCGGGGCCGGAAGCCATTATATTTCTCCTTTCAAAACATCTGAAGCAAATAAAAAATAAACTAAAATGATTTTATATACAATATTGCTATTATGTACAATGTAAAAATTATAACATTATTGCCCTTTTATATCAACAATCTTGTGTTCAATTGTGTTTCTTGCGCAGCATATAGCTCTTCCCAACCTGTCTATCCATCTTTATTCTAAGGATCTGCTGGGGATGCGGAGCGGACTCCAGCACGTTGCCCTCTTCATCATAAATTTCGTTCAGAATCTGGGTGAAAGGCTCTGAATCCGGGCCAAATACTTCTATCTCTTCACCTATACCCATTTTATTCCTCTGTTCAACAATCGCATATCCCGTTTCCAGATCATATTGCTTCACCAGTCCGACAAAAGAATATTCTCTGGTGTAGGCGCTGGTCTGGTAGTTCTGATCCTTGTTGGTGGGCTTATTCAAATAAAAACCGGTGGTGAACTCGCGGTGGCTGGCTTTCGTCAGTTCGGTGAGCCAGTTTTCATCAAACATGTAGGCATCGGGATCTTTCTCATAAGCATCGATGGCTTTTCTGTAGGCACCGACTATGATGGCTACATAGAAAATGCTCTTCATCCGTCCCTCTATCTTGAATGATGAGACACCGGCAGCCGCTAGTTCCGGAATATGTTCTATCATACAGAGATCACGGCTGTTCAGTATATACGTGCCTCGTTCATCCTCCTCGACGGGATAATATTCGCCCGGCCTTTTTTCTTCCACCAGGGAATATTTCCACCGGCATGGATGCGCGCATTGTCCCCTGTTGGCATCCCGTTCAATCATAAAATTGGACAGCAGGCATCTCCCGGAATAGGAAATACACATGGCTCCATGTACAAAAGCCTCCAGTTCCAGCTCCTTCGGTACTCGGCTCCTAAACTCACTGATTTCCTGGAGTGTCAGCTCTCTGGCCAGAACGATCCGTTTCACACCCTGACGATACCAGAAATCAGCGGTGACGTAGTTGGTTGCATTTGCCTGCGTAGAAAGATGGATCTCTCTTCCGGGATCCATTTCCTTCAGCAATAAAACCACCCCTGGGTCCGATACAATATAAGCATCTATATCCTTCTCACGGATTTTTTCTATATATTCCCGCATGGGCTCAATATCTTCATTATGAGGAAAGATATTGAAAGCTAGATAGCATTTAACGCCCCTTGCATGGGCATAATCCAGCCCTTCATCGATTTCGTCCAGACTCAGATTTCCGGCTCCGGAGCGCAAACTGAACAGTTCTCCGCCGAAATAAACAGCGTCAGCTCCGTAGTCTACGGCAATTTTTAATTTTTCAAGGTCTCCCGCGGGAGCCAACAGTTCAATTTTCTTCATCAATTTATCTTTTCAAATTCACAATACTGATGGAAACCCCGTCTCCCACAGGCAGGATTGCTGTATCGACGTTCTCCAGGTCCGTTATATACTCCACAAAATCGCGCATGCTGCGGATATTCGTTTTATATTTTCCATCCGGATCATACTCGTCGGATACGGTTCTGGCCTTCATGAGGATATTATCGCAGGCGATCACTCCGCCGTCTCTGATCAGTTTAATCGCCACATCCCAGAATCTTTTATAATGGCTTTTTGCAGCATCGATAAAAATAAAATCGAAATGATCCAGCCCCTCGATATTTGTTTTATGAAGAAGTTTCTGCATTATATCCTCTCCGTCGCCCAGCATGACCTGAACGCAGTCGGACAAACCGAAATCCGCAAGGTTTTCAACTGCCTGATCATAACTCTCGGGATTGCTTTCGATGGTGACGACCCGTGCGTTTTCTCCGGCTATGGCAAAGCATGCTGCGGAGTATCCGATGGCGGTTCCGATCTCCAGGATCCTCTTCGGTTTAGTCATCTTAATGAGCTGCAAAAGCAGCTGCTCCGTATCCCGCTGAATGATCGGAATTTTGTTTTCCTCCGCATAGGCTCTCATATGATCAAGAGCTTCATTCAGGGGCTTATAATAATTGTTGATATAATCGGTCACTTGCTGATTTGTAATATTTTTCATTGTTTTAACCCTGGCTATTCTATTGCATCGAGATATGCCTGTTTGTTCTTTAAAAATGTCGAATAATCTTTGCTGAAGCGATGAGTTCCATTCATGGCCGGATCCAGCACATAATAGATATAATCCGTGCTGGCAGGGTAGAGCGCGGCAATGATGGCTTTCTCGCCTGGTGAGCAAATTGGGCCTTTAGGCAACCCTGTATTCTGATATGTATTGTAAGGGGAATCCACTTCCAGGTCTTTCTGGCTCAGTCTGTCTTTCCACTCCGGCAAAGCGTACTGGACAGTGGCGTCGATCTGAAGCGGCATATTGATCTTCAACCTGTTATAGATCACCGATGCGACGATTTCCCTTTCAGCGTCCACTTTGGTTTCCCTTTCGATCATGGATGCAATGGTTACGATCTGGTTAAGATCATATCCGAGTTCGGTTGCGCGGGAATAATATTCTTCCTTATAAATTAAATCAAATTGCCCCAGCATGGTGTCAATAATTTCGTGTGCGTCAGCATTCTTGAATACGTCATAGGTGTTAGGCATCAAAAAACCTTCCAGACGGTTCTCGCCGGACGGCAGATAAGGAACATACTTGTAGTCAAACTTGCCGTTTTCCACTTCGTCCATAAAGGCATCGTAATCCACAAGCCCCTCTTCCGCCAACTTCGCTCCAACCTGCTGGACTGTCAGACCTTCAGGTATGGTGAACCGTACAGTCGTCTGATGTCCTTCTTTCAGCATGCCCATGATCTCTTCCGCAGTCATGGATGGCGAAAGCAAATAATCCCCCGCTTTCATGGCTCCGTCATAACCTTTAATTTTCGCGTACAGCTTGAATCGATCCGCACTGGCGATCAGACCGTTCTCCTGGAGGATCCTGCCGATGGCAATAGTTGCGGTACCGCTTGGGATCTCAATGGAAACATACTCCTTATTGGTCGAGTCCAATGGTTTATTGCATAAGTTCAGATAAAACAGACTGCCTGCGGCAATGGCAACGATGGCAACGATCAGGAAAGCAGCCAGACCGGCCGACTTCCCTTTCTTCTTATTTCTTTTCTTATTTCTGGTCATTGGAACACCTCTATCCGTCAACTCTTTCATTTAAACAGGGCGCTGACAGCGCCCCGGCAATTTTTGACTATTTTGCCCTGCCGAGATATTCTCCGCTTCGGGTGTCTATCTGAATAAGCTCTCCTTCTTCGATGAAGATCGGGACCTGGATCACTGCTCCGGTTTCCACTGTCGCCGCTTTAGTCACGTTTGTGGCAGTATCCCCTTTGACGCCCGGCTCGGTTTCGATGACCTTCAGGCTGACAAAGTTCGGAGCTTCCACCAGAAAAGCGATATCCTTGAAAAATTTGATCGTCGCTTCATCATTTTCACGCAGATAGAGGATCGCTTCCTGTACCTGTTCATATCCAAGCGGGATCTGCTCGAAATTTTCCTGATCCATAAAATAGTAAAGTTCGCCGTCGTTATAAAGATATTGCATCTGCTTTGTCTCGATCAAGGCCTTCGGGAACTTGTCATCCGGATTGAAAGCTTCTTCGCGGGTTGCTCCTGTAAGAATGTTCTTATACTTGGTTCTTACAAAAGCAGCACCTTTGCCCGGCTTCACATGCTGGAAATCAAGGACCACGTGTGGCTCTCCGTTGATCTCAAAAGTAATGCCCTTTCTAAAATCGCTTGCATAAATCATAGTTTGCACTCCTTCTATCTCAATATTATTTATTTCTGCTGTTTATCGGTAATTATTATACCAAATCCGCTGAACATTGCCAATATAAAGGTCCGGAACAATTTCGCGGTATTTAAAGGTATTTTAGTTGTTGCTGTTCGGATCCGGCATGGTTAGACCCATGGCATCTCCCAGTATCTGATAAACATCATTCATCATCATGGAAAAACGCATTTCGTGCTGCAGATACTCTGCTGCCAGCGGATCTTTCAGCATAATGCTGTAAAGCCCCTGGATGGATTCCATGACTTCAGGTCCCAGACTCTCGCCCATCAGCTGCTTTGCTTGGATTTCCATCTGTTTGCCCTGAAAATCAGTCAGCATCTGTGACAGCTCAGGATTGGCTTCCACGGCTTTCTTCGCCTTTGAATACTGCTTGTACTCCTCGGATTCCTTGATTGCTTTTGCAAGATTGTGGGCTTCATCATAAACGTTCATTTTACACCTCCAGAAATATCGGTAATATAATCGGGTTACGCTTCGTCTTCTGATATATAAAACTTCTCAGCCCGTCCCTGACAGAGCTTTTACGAGAGTTCCAATCTTTTTTGTTGCTGATGGTGCTTTGCTCCAGTATGTCCGCCACAAGCTGTCTGGCCTCATTGATGAGGTCTTCGTTTTCTCTGACATACACAAATCCTCTGGAGACGATATCGGGGCCGGAAAGCACTTCACCGGTAGCCCCGTCAAAAGCCGCTACAACGATGATTAAGCCGGCTTCTGAAAGCATTTTTCTGTCCCGTAGAACAATGTTACCCACATCTCCGACTCCCAGTCCGTCTACCAGCACCGCCTCCGCGTGAACGACATCACGCATCAATTCGGCGTTATCCTTATAGAGCAGCAGGCAGTCCCCGTTGCTGAGAATGAATATCCTTTCCTTATTCATGCCGATGCTTTCTGCGATTTCAGCGTGCTGATGAAGATGCCTATATTCACCATGCACCGGAATGAAGTATTTCGGTTTGATCAGCATATGGATGAGCTTCAGTTCTTCGGTACAGGCGTGGCCTGAAACATGGATGTCCGCCACGTCGGAATAAATGACCTGGGCGCCCTTTTCAAACAGCCGGTTGACAACATTGGAAACCGACGTTTCATTCCCCGGCACCGGTGTTGAACTCAGCACCACCACGTCGCCTTTTTTGATCTGCACCGCACGATGTTCGTTGGTCGCCATCCTGGACAATGCACTCATCGGTTCTCCCTGGGATCCTGTTGTGATGATCACAAGTTCATTGTCCGGATAATTCTTGATCTTGTTGATGTCTACCAGAGTTCCCGCAGGAATATTCAGGTATTTTAAATCCGTTGCCAGGGTCACGACATTGACCATGCTCCGGCCGGATATAGCCACTTTGCGTTTGAACTTCACGGCGGCATCGATTATTTTCTGCACTCTGTGCACGTTGCTGGAGAAAGTCGCAACGATGATTCTGTTATTATAGTTCCTGAAAATCGTTTCCAGGGCTTCTCCTACGAATTTTTCCGATTTGGTGAAACCCGGCCGCCCTGCATTGGTCGAATCGGCCATCATGAGCGCTACACCTTTTTTCCCGATATGGGCAAGCCTTTGCAGATCCAGCGGATCTCCGTCCACAGGGGTATAGTCGATCTTAAAGTCGCCGGTATGGAAGACGACCCCTACCGGTGTGTCAATGGCAAGGCAGATCGCATCCGCTACCGAGTGCGTCGTTCTGATGGTCTCCACATTGAAACATCCGATATTGATGTCATCCCCCGCTTTGATGACATTCATTTTTGCTTTGATATTATGCTCTTTCAGGCGGTTTTCAACCAGTCCGAGAGTCAGTCTGGTGCCCCAGATCGGCACATCCAGTACCTTCAGGAGATATGGTATGCCTCCGATATGATCCTCATGGCCATGAGTGATCACCAGTCCGCGGACCTTATGAGCGTTGTTGACGAGATATGAAAAGTCCGGAATTACGATATCGATTCCGTAATGTTCATCCTCAGGAAAACTCATACCACAATCTATGATCAGGATGTCGTCTTCGTACTCCAGGATGGTCATGTTCTTACCTATTTCAGATAAGCCGCCCACCGGGATCACTTTTAGAGGATTGCCGCCTTTCCTTTTTTTTCTGTTATTCATTTATATCTTTTGTTACTCCTTTTTTGTTCCTTTATATACAATAATGTTTTTCTATTTAACGACAATATTCAGTAGCTTATCCGGAACAGTCACCACTTTGACGATCTGTCTACCTTCAGTCAGGACTGTGATTTTTTCAGACTGCATGCAATATTTTTCAAATTCGTCTTTATCCATCCCGCTGGCCACTTTCATTCTATCCTTCACCTTGCCGTTGATCTGGACGACCACTTCCACAACATCCCGGGTCAAAGCGGCTTCGTCATATTTTGGCCATGGCGCATGATACAAGGACTCCTTGTTCCCAAGGTGCTGCCACATTTCTTCACAGACATGCGGCGTGAACGGAGACAAGATCAGGATCACAGTCCTGATGGATTGCGCTATAAGACCCTCGTTGATTTCCGGTTTTTCCTTATACTTATAAAGCTCATTAACCAATTCCATAATGGATGAGATTGCTGTGTTGAAGTTGAATCTTCCGCCAATATCATCCGTGCAGCGCTTGATGGCGTTGTTCAGCCTGTAGGCCAGTTCCTTATCGTTGTCATCAAGGATCGTATAGGTCGCCGGGGCGTTCTTCACCAGATCGGCCATTTCATATACTACTCTGTATACTCTGTTCAGGAATCTGAAGCTGCCTTCCACACCTGCGTCGGACCAGTCCAGTTCCCTTTCGGGAGGTGCTGCAAATAAAATGAAAAGTCGTGCAGTGTCAGCACCATACTTTTTAATGATTTCTTCCGGTGAAACGACATTCCCGATGGACTTGCTCATTTTTTTGCCGTCCTTGATGACCATGCCCTGGGTCAGCAGATTTCTAAAAGGTTCCTCGTGGGAAACCAGGCCCATGTCGTACAGAGCCATCTGGAAGAATCTTGAATACATGAGGTGCAGGATCGCATGTTCCACTCCGCCGATATACTGATCCACGTCCATCCAATATTTCTGCTTCTCGAAGTTGAACGCTTCTTTGGTATTGCGCGGATCACAGTATCTCAGGAAGTACCAGGAGCTGTCCAGGAATGTATCCATCGTATCCATTTCTCTTCTGGCTTTTGTGCCGCAGATCGGGCAGTTGCATTCCGCGAACACCTTGGAAGTGGTTAGCGGCGACTCCCCTTTACCTGTAAATTCAACATCCGTCGGCAGCATTACCGGCAGATTTTCCTCTTTTTCAGGCACCCATCCGCATTTTTCGCAGTAAATCATCGGAATCGGCGCGCCCCAATACCGCTGCCTGGAGATCAGCCAGTCGCGGAGCCTAAAGTTGATGGATTTTTTTCCGATCCCCTTTTCTTCAATATAATCGATGATCTTTTCCAGCCCTTCGCGGTTGTTCAATCCGGTGAAAGCATCAGAGTTGATCATCCTGCCGTTGCTGATGTAAGCTTCTTTCAGATCGTTGATATCAATTTCCGGATCCTCTGCCTCAATGACTGGAATAATTTCCAGGTTGAATTTTTTTGCAAATTCAAAGTCACGCTCGTCGTGTGCCGGAACGGCCATAATAGCGCCGGTACCATAGTCCATCAGGACATAATCCGAAATAAAGATCGGGACTTTTTTGCCGTTCAACGGATTGATGCTGTAACGGCCGATGAATACGCCGGTCTTTTCATTGGAGGTGGATGTTCTTTCGATGTCCGACATATGCTGGCATCTTTCGATATATTCCAGCGTTTCCTTTTCATAAGCGGAACCCTTTGTCAAAGGCACAACAAACGGATGCTCCGGTGAAAGCACCATGTAGGTGACACCGTAAAGCGTGTCCGGACGAGTGGTAAAAATCCTGAGTTTTTCGCTGTAATCCTCGATTTCAAAATCCACTTCAGCACCGACGGATTTGCCGATCCAGTTTTTCTGCATGATTTTGACTTTATTCGGCCATCCTTCCAGAATCTCAAGATTCTCCAAAAGACGGTCCGCATAATCGGTGATTTTGAAATACCATTGTGAAAGCTGTTTTTTGCCAACAGCGGTCCCGCAGCGCTCACAGAAGCCGTCAACAACCTGCTCGTTTGCCAGAACCGTTTGACAGCTCGGGCACCAGTTGACCGGATTTTCCTTTTTGTAAGCAAGGCCCTTATTGAAAAGCTGAATAAACAGCCATTGCATCCACTTGTAATATTCAGGATGGCAGGTTGCGATACAACGATCCCAGTCATAGGAAAGACCCATTTCCTTGAGCTGTTCAGTCATCTCTTTGATATTGCTCCAGGTCCAGTCGGCAGGCGGGATCCCATGTTTGATGGCCGCGTTTTCAGCAGGCAGCCCAAAGCTGTCGTATCCCATGGGATGCAGCACATTGTACCCTTCCATGGTTTTAAATCTGCTGATCACATCGCCGATTGAATAATTCCGCACATGCCCCATATGCAGTTTGCCTGAAGGATATGGAAACATCTCCAGAACATAGTACTTTTCTTTGGAAGCGTCCTCGGTCACTTTGAACATATTGGTCTGTTCCCAATAATTCTGCCACTTCTTTTCAATTTCGCTGAAATTGTATCTGTCTTCCATCTTAATTTTCCTCCAGAGTAATAAATTCGCAGTCTCCCCATACCTTCTCAATATTGTAGCGGTCACGCATTTCCGTGCTCAAAACATTGACGATCACATCGCCGTAGTCCATCAGGATCCATCCCGATGTTTTTTTGCCTTCAATGCTCTTGGCAATGATGCCTTCCTTGGCGAATTTGTCATCCACTTCTTCGCTTAAAGCTCCCACTTGTCTTTCATTGGCTCCGGATGCCAGTATGAAATAATCGGCGAAGGATGCCTTCTTGCTGATATCGATGATCAGCACATCTTTCGCTTTTTTATCATCCAGAATCTTTGCCGCCATCAGAGCCATTTCTTTATTGTTCATTTGATTTCTCCTTTAATCCATCTCTTATATAATCTCTTGCTTCCAATGTATCTTTGTCTAAATAAACACCTTTCTTCTCAATAAAGGCAATGGTGTTTTCCAGTGAACGAAGGACCGCTTCATCCAGGCCCTTCCGGGCGATCTCCCTTAAATCTTCCACTCCGTCATACTCTCTGTTCGGTTCGATGGCATCGGCAAGGTAAATGATTTTTTCCAGCTTTGTCATGCCCCGTCTTCCTGTTGTATGGTATCTGACCGCGTTCAGGATGTCCGGATCATTGGCCCCGAAATCCCGTTCCATGATGATGGCAGCGATTTTACCGTGGGCCAGGTTGGAATTGTCCTTGTAATGGCTGTCCAGGCCGAAATGCTTGACATACATGTTCAGCGAGCTTTCGGAAACTCCTCTGTACATATCATGGAACAAGGCAGCTGTCTTCGCCTTATTGACATCTTCTCCGTATATTTCCGCCAGTTCCATCGCCACTTTCGCCACCGCGAAGGTATGGATTTTTCGTTTCTCGGAAAAATTCATGCTGATGAAATCCAGGATCCGTTCATTTTTGTATAGTCCGTGCGTGCGGATATACTCCACTACCGCAGCGGGGACCAGTTCGCTGATATCCTCCCCAAGTTCCGCACGGCGCCTGATTTCCGTAGAATTAATATCAAATTCCTTATTATTCAGTCTGGTTATTTTTGTTTCGTATAGGATCTCGGCTTTGCCGATCACTTCCTGCAGGTTTGCCTCCTTGTAGCCCGGTCTGGTTCCTACCAGAAAACTGTGTTCGCTGAGGATTTCCGCCGCGCCGTTCCACTTGAATATTTTTAAAAAAGCATCCGCCCCGATCAGAAAAAACAGTTCGGCTTCGGGCATGATCTCTCTGAAATGTCTTAAGGTGGTGACGGTATAAGAAATCTCGTCACGATCCAGTTCAAAGGTGCTGATCTCCGCTTTCGGCAGGTCCCTGATTGCCAGCTTCAGCATCTCGAGACGGTCATTTTCCGGAGTGATATCCTGATCCTGTTTGAACGGCTGGACCTTTGCCGGCACAAATATCAGTCTGTCCAGCCCGGCTTCCTGTATCGCCTGAGCGGCCAGATTGATATGTCCGATATGCACAGGGTCAAAGGTTCCGCCAAAAATTCCTATTCTCATTCAACTGATCCTATCTTAAGCGTATCGATAATTCTTCCAGCTGTGCCTCGTTGGCCAGACCCGGCGCTTCTGAAACCAGACACTGAGCCGCTTGGTTCTTCGGAAAAGCGATCATTTCCCTGATGCTGTTTTCTCCTGCCAGGAGCATGGCCAGCCTGTCCAGCCCGTAAGCCAATCCGCCATGGGGCGGAGTGCCGTATCTGAATGCCTCCAGTAGATAACCGAATTTTTCGGTCGCTTCTTCATCGGAAATGCCCAAGGCATCAAACATCTTCTTCTGCAGAGCGCGGTCATGGATCCTGATGGATCCTCCTCCGAGCTCAACACCGTTTAATACGATATCGTAAGCCTTCGCTCTGACCTTCAGCGGATCAGTATCCAGCAGCTGTACCTCTTCAGGTCTCGGTGAAGTGAACGGATGATGCATAGCGGCCATCGAGCCGGTCTCATCGTCTCTTTCAAAGAGCGGGAAGTCCACTACCCAGAGAAAATCGAACTGATCGTCTTTCAGAAGACCCAGTTTCCCCGCCAGATCCCTTCTTAAAAATCCCAGTGCATCAAATACCACTTTTGTTTTGTCGGCAACAATCAGCACCAGATCCCCGGGTTTGGCATCAAAGATGGCAAGGATTTCCTTCAGCTGGTCCTCATTAAAAAACTTTGATACAGAGGAGCTGATACTGTTTTGTTCATACTTGATCCAGACAAGTCCTCTAGCTCTGAAATGTTTGATCGAATCCGTCATTTTATCGATGTCTTTTCTGGAAAAAGCCCCTGCCCCGCCATCGATACAAATACCGCGGACATCTCCGCCATCGGCAATTGCCTGGTCGAAAACAACAAACCCGGAATTCTTCACCACATCGTTCAGTTTTTTCAGTTCGAAACCGAATCGGGTATCCGGTTTATCAGAGCCGAAACGCTCCATTGCTTCCTGATACGGGAACCTTGGAAACGGTGTTTTGATATCGATTCCCATTACTTCGCTCATCACCCTCTTCAGAAAACCCTCCTGAACTTCAATGACATCGTCCACATCAACAAACGACATTTCCAGGTCGATCTGAGTGAACTCAGGCTGCCTGTCCGCTCTCAGATCTTCGTCGCGGAAGCATTTTGCGATCTGTATATATCGGTCTGTGCCGCCAACCATCAGCAACTGTTTATAAAGCTGAGGAGACTGCGGCAACGCAAAGAACCTGCCCGGATTGACTCTGGACGGAACCAGGTAGTCGCGGGCACCTTCCGGAGTCGGTTTGATCAGAATCGGCGTTTCCACTTCAGTGAAACCGCATTCTGCATAATAATCCCTGGCCACTTTCGCCAGTTTGGCCCGGAAAGCGAGATTCCTCTGCATTTTCTGCTTTCTGAGATCCAAATATCTGTATTTCAGTCTCAGATTTTCATCAACATGATCATCATCTTTAATATAAATCGGCGGCGTCTCGGCCTCGGAATACAGTGTCAGATCCGTTGCGAAAACTTCGATATCGCCGGTGGGCAGTTCGGAATTTTTAGCCTGCCTTTCTCTGACAACGCCTTTGATACCGATAACGTATTCACTGCGAAGCGTTTTCGCTTTTTCTATCAGTTCGGCAGGTGTATTCTCATCAAAAATGATCTGAGTGATGCCGGTTTTGTCCCGGATATCCACAAAAACCAGGCTTCCCTTATCTCTCGCTTTAGCCACCCAGCCGTTTAACACGACCTCTTCACCAATTTGTTGCGAATTTAATACCCCGCACATATGCGTTCTTTTAAATAATTCCATTCCTGTCTCCTCGTTTGCGATTTATCTTTGCGCCAGTGCCGATGCAATATCCTCCAGAGCGATCATTGTCTGATCTCCCGTATTCATGTCCTTTAAAGAAACCTTACCTTCAGCCAGCTCGTTATCCCCAATGACCGCAGTATACCTGGCATGAAGCCTGTCGGCATATTTCAGCTGTCCTTTTATATTTCTTGCCAGACTGTCCATTTCCACGCTGAATCCCTTGTTTCTCAACGTTCTGGCCAGTCCAAGCCCTACGGATTTTGCATTTTCACCCAGCACCGCCACAAAAAGATCCACGCCCGGAGGTTCAGGTATCTCCACGCCATTGGCTTCCAGCACCAGCAGAAGCCTCTCGATCCCCAGGCCAAATCCGACGCCCGGCACCGACGGTCCGCCCAGCTGCTCGATCAGATTGTCATACCTGCCGCCGCCGCACACGGTCCCCTGGGCACCGATGTTGTTGGACACAAATTCGAAAGCGGTTTTGGTATAATAATCAAGGCCGCGGACGATCCCTGGATCTACCATAAAATCTACTCCGGCGGCTTTCAGGTTTTTCTGAAGGTCAGCGAAAGCCGTGCTGCAGTCTTCGCAAAGATAATCCAGCATCACAGGTGCGCCCTTCACCAGAGTCTGGCAGACCTCGCTCTTGCAATCGAGGATCCTCATGGGATTTCTATCATAGCGGCCCTTGCATGTGTCGCATAGTTCATCAAATTTCGGCATCAGGAATTCGCGAAGCGCCGTTCTGTATTTCTCACGGCAATCAGGGCACCCGATGCTGTTGATCCGGAGCTCCACGTCCTTGATTCCAAGCCCCGCCAGGAAATCAGCCGCCAGGACGATGACTTCCGAATCAGCCATCATATCCATTGTACCGAAGATCTCAATGCCGAACTGATGGAATTCCCTCAGGCGACCTGACTGCGGCTTCTCATAACGGAAACAAGGTATATCATAATAATACTTGGTAGGCTGGATCTCCGCGTATTGTTTGTGCTCAATAAAAGAGCGGACCACGGGCGACGTACCTTCCGGCTTGAGGGTGATGCTTCTTTTGGCATAATCCTCAAAGGTATACATTTGCTTCTCTACGATATCGGTGGTATCCCCAACACCTCTTGCAAAAAGTTCTGTATGCTCAAAAACCGGGGTCCTGATTTCTTTAAAACCATATCTCCTGCAGATATCTGCAAACGCTTTTTCAACAGCATGCCATTTGTAAACCTGATTCGGCAAAACATCCTTAGTGCCCTTCGGTGCATTGATGATCATTGCTCTTCCTCCTAAAACAAGTCTTTTATTTTTCTCTCGATCATCTCATCCAGACGATCGATATATTGTCTATAATTCGATACGTTCGCAACACGTTCATGTCTGTTCTCCGAAGGATAGGTTGCCTTGCTGATCCCCCCGGCGCCCATGGCGATGATGCTCTGTTTCTCTTCCATAATACGGATATTGTAGATGCAGGCTGTATCGTTGATACAGTAGCCCACATTTTCCAGGGCTCCTGCCATATGTTTCTGTCTGTACAGGTAATAAGGTTTATAGCCTTTATTTTTCAGGATCCCGGCTGCGCGATCCAGCATCCGGGTGACATTCTCCCCTTGCTTATAATGATAATCGCTGTCCTCCTCCTTCAGTCGGGAGGCTCTCTTGACTGCCAGCGTGTGAACCGTTATGTTTTCGGCGCCCAGTCCGACGATGGCGTTGATGGTATTTTGAAAATCATCGGGGCTTTCTTCCGGGAGCCCGGCGATCACATCCGAATTGATGATAAACTCATGTTTTGAAGCCAGTTCAAAGGCGCGGACTACATCATCGGGTTCATGACTCCTGCCGATCAGCCTCAGCGTGGATTCTTTCATGCTTTGCGGATTGATGCTGATTCTGTTTACACCGAAGTCTGCCATAGCTTTGAGTTTTTCAGGCGTAATGGTATCCGGTCTGCCCGCTTCCATGGTAAACTCCTTCAGATACGAAAAGTCAAAAGAAGAACCTATTTTATACAGCAGTTGTTCGATTTGATGGGCATTCAGTGTCGTCGGCGTACCTCCTCCGATATAGAGGGACTCCGCTTTCAGCCCTTTATTCCTCATTGCTTCGGAAACGAATGCGATCTCCTTATGCAAGGCTCCCAGATAAGCGTCGATCTCACTTTCTTTCACCTGATTGGACGTGAAACTGCAATATAGACATCTAGTGGGGCAAAACGGTATGCCGATATATAGACCCACATCTTCTGTTTCCGCATCAAGCAGCCGCTGCTGATAAAGAACGATATCGATCAAAAGGTCCGCCTTATTACTGCTTAACAAATAGAATCCGGTCAACTCCCGATAAGCGGCTTGAGTCCCCAGCTTTCCTATCAATTCCCCGGCCAGCTTCACAGGCCTGACGCCGGTCAGAATGCCCCATTCAGGCTTCAAGCCCGTCAGGTCGGATAGTTCGGAATAGATTTTCCTCTTTATCAGATTCTTTGCTGTTTTGCGGGTTTTTTCATCTTTTATGGTATCTGATTTCGCATTTCCTCCGCTGGCGCAGTCTGTTTCTATGATATACTCGCCAGGCTTCAGGAAAACTTTGATCAGTTCTTCATATTCATATGGATTGGAAACGCCTTCCAGCCGTACACTATACAAAAAAGTTATTCTCCTTCTCATAGCCGATGCTGGTTGGACCCATATGTCCCGGAAAAACATCCGTTTCATCCGGAAGAACAAACAGTTTGCTATGAATGGAATCCGCTATCTCCTCAAAGCTCCCGCCCGGAAAATCCGTCCTGCCGATGCTCTGACAAAACAAGGTATCACCGCTGAACAGAAGATTTTCCACCAAAATGCACATGCAGCCTTTGGTATGGCCCGGAGTATGGATGAATGTAAGTTCCAGTTCCCCGACCCTCAAAGTTTCTCCATCGTTCACATAAATATCCGCGTCGAATGAGATCGGCCGGCTGTTAATTTCGCGACTGAAGTTCATATAAGGATTATTCAGCATTTCCTTTTCTGCCGCATGGGCAACGATCTTCATCTCTGGAAAATCATTTTTGTAGCCCGGTACGCCCCCAATATGATCACCATGCCCATGGGTAAGGATCAGATACATTACCTCGTATCCGTTTCGTCTGATTTCATCCACCATAGCTGATGAATGTATCCCAGCATCCACGATAAACGCTTTTTTGCTTTGGTCGTCAATCGCCAGATATGAATTGGAACCCGCAGTTCCGCCTGTATATACTTTTAAATCCATTTTTCGATCCTCTCGTCATCCGAAATTCTGTTCTGTCTTAAAATCCCACTCAGAAGGTCCGCTTGCTGTCCATCAGAATCGTCACCGGCCCGTCGTTATAAATCTTCACCAGCATTTCAGCCTGGAAAATTCCTTCTTCCGTCACGACCCCCTGCTGTTTGATTAATTGAACGCAATGATCGTACAGCATTTTGGCCTTTTCCGGTCTGGCAGCCTGTATAAAACTGGGGCGGTTGCCTTTTCTGCAGTCTCCATACAGAGTGAACTGCGACACGGCCAATATTTTGCCGCCGACATCCTTCAGTGAAAGATTCATCTTCCCTTCAGGATCCTCAAAAACCCTCAGTCCGCAAATTTTATTCGCTATATATTCTGCATCCTTTTCGTTATCCTCTTCGGATACGCCGATCAGGACCATAAATCCATTCTCTATTTTGCCGGTTACTATCCGGTCGACACTGACCTCAGATTCTGTCACCCGCTGAATAACAGCTCTCATAATTCCTCCGATTCCTGCCAAGCCTAACCAATCGCACGGTAGACATCCGCAACTCCAGGCACCATCCTGAATCCTTTCAGCAATTTTTCCATCTGGGTGGTCCCGGCGATGGAAACAGTCAACGTGATATTGGCCACATCATGGTGTTTACCGCTTTTTGCGTTGACTCCGGTGATATGAACATCCATATTTTCACAAACCTTGGACAAGTCACTGAATAGCCCTTTTCTATCTTCAGCCAGGATGCAGATATCGACATCATAGCTCTTATTCACATAGGTCTCGTCCCACGCCACATCGATCATTCTCGCTTTTTCGGACTCTTCCATGGACAGCAGGTTGACGCAGTCTTTTCTATGGACCGATATTCCTCTTCCTTTGGTGATGAATCCGACGATTTCATCGCCGGGCACTGGGCTGCAGCACTTGCTGAACCGGATCAGAAGATTATCGGCGCCCTTGACCTTGACTCCTGTGGCATCGCTTGTTTTGGTTTTCTTTTTTTCTCCCACCGCAAGATTTTCGATACGGTTTTCGTTCTTCCTGAGTTCTTCCTGTTTTTCCTCGTGATAGTAGCCAATCAGGGCTATTACTACCTTGGAAAGAAACGCGCCGCCGTGTGACAGTTGCGTATACAATTCGTCATTGGTGGATATATTCAGGCTCTTGACCAGTCTTGATATTTTGGTGTTTGTCAGAATGAACTGAGGATCATAGCCTTTTCGTCTGATATATTTTTCTATGACTTCTTTGCCTTTATCGACATCATCAGACTTATTCTGCTTTTTAAGATAGGCCCTGATTTTATTTCGTGCATTGCTGCTTTTGACGATTTTAAGCCAGTCGATGGACGGCCCTTTGGAATTTGAATTGGTGACAATCTCGACGATCTGGCCGTTTTCCAGTTTGTAATCGATAGGCACCATCTTCCCATTGACTTTCGCACCGACACAGCGATAGCCCACGTTGGAGTGGATTTTGAAAGCAAAGTCCAGCGGAGTCGAGCCGGCAGGCAGTTCCATGACATCACCGCCCGGCGTAAAAACGAAAACCTGGCTCGCAAAAAGATCCACTTTGAGGGTTTCCATAAACTCTCTTGAATTGTCCACGTCTTTTTGCCATTCCAGGGATTGTCTAAGCCACGCAAGCTTGACCTCCTCCATATCATGGCTGACGCCCTCTTTGTATTTCCAATGCGCTGCGATACCTAATTCGGCGATTTTGTGCATCTCATAGGTCCTGATCTGGATCTCGAAAGGCTCTCCGTTCTCGCCGATGACAGTCGTATGAAGCGACTGATACATGTTCGGTTTCGGCATGGCAATATAATCTTTGAATTTGCCCGGAATCGGTTTCCACATCGTATGGACGATACCCAGGACCGCATAACAATCCCTGATGTTTTCAACGATCACCCGAACAGCAGACAAATCGAAAATTTCGTCAAGCTCCTTGTGCTGTTGCTTCATTTTCTTATAGATACTGTATAGATGCTTAGATCGCCCTGTGATGTCGTATTTGATGCCCAGATCATCAAGGGCCATTTTGATCTCTTCCATCACATGATCGATGGTTTCCGCCTGCATTGCCCGTTTCTTTTGCACCTGCTTGACAAGATCTTCATAAGCCTGCGGCTCCAGGTGCTTGAAAGCAATATCCTCCAGTTCGAATTTGATGGCGAATATCCCGAGTCTGCTTGCCAGAGGCGCATAGATTTCAAGGGTTTCCAGGCATTTCTCGGCAATTTTTTCCGGAGCCATAAAATTGATGGTCCTTAAATTATGAAGTCTGTCTGCAAGCTTGATGATCAGCACCCGGATATCCTTGCTCATGGCCAGGAACATTTTTCGAAGGTTCTCTGCCTGCAGATCCTCTTTTTTCTCGTATTTGATGCCGCCCAGTTTCGTCACTCCATCCACCAGCAGCATCACTTCTTCGCCGAACTCCAGCTTCAGAAGCTCTATGTCATAATCGGTATCCTCCACGACATCATGAAGAAGTCCGGCTATGATGGTGTCTTCATCCATGCCGAGCTCAGCCAGGATCAAAGCAACATGAGCCGGGTGAATGATATACTCTTCGCCCGACTTTCTGATCTGTCCTTTATGCAATTCCTGCGCTTTGTCGAATGCGCGCCCGATACTCTCAAAATTGTAAGCCGGATTGATTGCTGCGAGAGAATTCAGGAAATCTTGCTTTTGATCCATGTTTTCCTTTTTTTAATCTTTATTAAAATAATGATTTATATTTTAGTCTTCTTCTTGGACTTTTTCGGTTTATACTTCGAACCGCCGGTCAGTCTGCACAGGTCGTAATAAAGCGGCGAACAAACCGATATGGACGAAACGCAGCCTGCCAATACACCCACCATCAGCGGAACAACAAACCCGCGAATCGAAGGCCCGGATAAGATGAACAGCGGAACCATCACGATCAGTGTGGTGAACGAAGTCATTGCAGAACGGTGCAAGGTCTGGTTGATAGAAGAGTCGATCAGGTCTTCCATCTGGCTCTTTTTCATGAGACCAAGGTTTTCCCGGACACGGTCAAATACAACAATGGTGTCGTTTATGGAATATCCTACCACAGTCAGGATGCCGGCAATGAACGGGTTGTTCACCGTTACATTGAATATGGCATAAAACGAAATCATAATCAAGATATCATGAAACTCACCGGCGATGGCTGCCAGGCCAAATTTCCATTCAAACCTGAACCCTACATAGATCAGCATACCCAATACAGAAATCAGCACTGCGATGAGGGCATTCTTCTGAAGCTCCTTTCCCACGGATGGTCCAAACTGTTCAATACTCAGCACATTGTCTTTGGTAATACCGAATTCTTCACCCAGGGTATTGACGATTTCCGTGCGCTGGCTGTTATCAAGGGACTCGGTGGTCCTTATAATGATTTCCTGGTTCTGCGTACCGGCGTAAATGATTTCCTCATCCAGTCCGTAAGAATTCAAAGCAGCAGCAACTTCCGTCTGGCTGACCTGTTTGCCCATGTCGATCTGCATCATCGTACCGCCTGTAAAGTCGATACCATAGTTGAGCCCTCTGAACCCCGCGAATCCAAGACCGATTACAATGATGATGATGGATGCGACATAAAATATCTTTCTATTGCTTATAAATTTATACTGTTTTTTCAAGTTCAGAACAATTGTATTATCGTCTTTGATGCCGAAATATTTTTTATGAGTAAACTTTTTACTTTCACAAAGCAGACTCATGAACAGTTGAGTAACCACTACTGCGGTAAATATGCTGACCACAATACCGATCATCAGCGTCATCGCGAATCCTTTCACTGAACTGGATCCCACCTGATACAGCACAACCGCGGCGATCAGGGTTGTGATCTGAGAGTCGATGATAGTGGACAAGGCACGTTTGAATCCCATCTGGGTCGCAACCCGGACAGTTTTACCGTTGACAATCTCTTCCGATATTCGGGAGAAAATGATAACATTGGCGTCCACCGCCATACCCACCGAGAGTATAATACCGGCAATTCCAGGCAGCGTCAGTACAGCATGCATGGCCACCATGATCCACAAAATCAATATCACATACAAAAGAAGCGCTATATTGGCAGTAAGGCCCATCATCCTGTAAAACAGGAACATGATCACAATGACGCAGAGCAAACCGATCAGCCCGGCAATGACACTGTTTTCCAGCGCATGAACGCCGATTTTGGCAGTCTGCACCGAAGAGTTGACTTCTGTGAGGCCGACCGGCAGTGCACCGCCACGGATCAGGGCCGACAGATTTGAAGCATACTCCACATCGAATCCGCCTACGCTGCCATTGGTTATGATACAATTCCCTCCCGATATGACCTCTTGAGGAACCGGACTGGATATGATTTTGTCATCAAGCAGGATTACGATCGCTCTGTTATCAACCCCTTGAAAGGCGCTGGTTATAGTACCGCTGATGGCTTTCCTGGTGGCATCTTCAAACTTTGTGCCGCCTTCTTTCGTAAATTCAATGGAAATGGCATAACCGCCGTTTTGCTGATCCGTCGTTACCCCGGCATTTTTAATGTCACTACCGTCGAGCACTACAGTGCCGTCGGCAAGGCAGAACTGAAGCTGGGCCGTCTGACCGATTAAACTAATGGCTTCCTCGGCATTTTCGGCTCCCGGAAGTTCTACTCGGATCCGTTTTTCTCCTTCGATCGTTACAACCGGTTCCGAAAGTCCCATCTGATTGACTCTGTTTTCGATGACGGCCTGAGTCTGTTCCATGATCTTTTTCAGATCTTCTCCGGTGGCCTTCGTATCCGCCTCCAAAACAACATAAACTCCGCCTTTTATATCCAGACCGAGGTTCAATTTATCTTTGATGGGATTCAAAGGCCCCATCCCCAATAAAGTGACCCACCAACCTAAAATGATAATGATGATCGTCAGTACCGCGAGTACTTTTTTAGTCGTATAACTCATTTCAATAAACCTTTAACGCCTTTCGTCGTATACTTAAATTAACCTTATTATTTTACTACAATATGAATGTATAAACAAGGCATTTTAATCAAAAAGCCCTTGAAAGTCAATGATTTTCAAGGGTTTTGTGTTTCGGTTTTCAGCACTCTGATCTTTAGGTTTATTCTTTCGTTATCGGTTCGTCAACGATCTCCGCGTCAACGTGCTCGATGACCTCTGCAGGTTTTTCTTCCGCGGTTTCAACGGTCTCATCGGCAATTTCATCAGCCTTTTTCATTCTTTTCGGCTTGATTTTTTTATTCGCCGCATCCGCATCCGCTTCCGGTTCAGCTACAGCAGCAGCTTTCTTGCCGCCTTCGCTCTTAACTTCAACCTTTGAGATCGCCCAACGCATGATTTCAAATTTTACTTTGTCTGCGCCGACTTCAATAATCAGTGTTTCGTCCTTTGTTTTTACGATTTTACCGCAAATGCCGCCGATGGTTACGACTTCATCCCCTACGCGGATGCTGTTTCTCATCTCGGTTGTTTCTTTTTCTCTCTTTTTCTGCGGTCTGATCAGCAAGAAATACATCAATACGATCAGTAATATCAGTGGTAAAAATTGTGCTAATGCATCCATCTTCAATCCTCCCTGAAGGCTTAATTTTCTCCATATGGTGCCGGCGATGGGGGTCGAACCCATACGGTGTTGCCACCACGGGATTTTGAGTCCCGCACGTCTGCCAATTCCATCACGCCGGCGCAACAGGGATATAATAGCATATTTCTGAAAACTTGTCCATACTCAAGTTAGAAATCAAAATCCTTTTATAACTGTGTTGGCCCATTTGCAGGAGACCCACCTAGTAGTCACTACAAGGGATTTCACTACCGACTCGATCCTCACAAGCAGCATGACGATGTAGATCGGCTGGTGCCAGACCGAGGTGGCAATAAACGCCATGGGCACAGCGATCAGCCAGACGGAACCCACCTCCGCCAGCATGGCAAACTTCGTATCTCCTCCTGCTCTCAGAACCCCTACAATCTGCAGACCTGCATATAGGTCGATCCACATCGTGCATCCGTAAACCAGCAGGATCTTGAATGCAAAAGCCCTGCCTTCCGGTGTGAATTCGAATAGACCCAGGATGGAATGTCCCGCGATGATGAGAATAACGCCGGATACAAGGCCAACCGTCAAAGCCATTCGGATCAGCTTCTTTGATGCGGCAATGGCGTAATCCCGCTCTCCCCTGCCCAGATGCTCACCCAGTACGATAAGGGTGGCATCCCCCAGGCTGAAGGCAAACATGACAAATAAATCAAAAATAGTGTTGCTGGCCCTGACGGCGGCATAAGCGGTGATCCCAACCTGAGCGTATGCCATATTGCAGCTCGCCATCCCCAGACCCCAGGCGGCTTCATTGATGGTGGTAGGCATGGCATTTTTGACTACTCTTTTCGCCAGCTCTCCATTCCACGTGAAGAACTCCCTGATCGGCCCGGCAATGACATTTTTGCACCCGAAAACGGCAAAGATCACCAGCAGCAATTCCAGGGTCCTTGCAATCACTGTGGCCAGAGCGGCACCGGCAACGCCCATCTGCGGCGCCCCGAATTGTCCGAAAATCAGCACATAATTCAAAAACGTATTGGTGCTGAATGCTGCGATACTGATCAGGAGGGGAATCTTAGGCTGCTGCGTAGCCCGCAGGGCCGATTCAAAGGGGATCGATATGCCAAGCAGTAAAAAAGCCGGTGAACAGATATTGATATACTGGACAGCTAAAGCCGATGCTTCCTTGTTATCCGTAAACAAACCGATAAACTGTCCGGCAAAAAATGTCCCCACTACAAAAAACAAAATCCCTGCAGAAAAACAAAGGGTTACCGCAAAACCGATGACCTGGCGGATATGCCCTAGGTCCCTGACACCCCAAAACTGGGCCGTAAACGTATTGCATCCGCTGGTAAATCCAAAGAGCACGCTCCAAAATAGCGTGAATAGCTGAACGCCGATGCCCACCGATGCCAGTTCCGTTTCTCCCAGGCTCCCCACCATCAGGTTGTCCACCAGGTTCAGCGAAGAAGCAATAAAGCTCTGCATCGCAATAGGCAATGCAAGCATCGTGACATTGGTATAGAAAGGTTTCGATTCAATTTTGACCCGATTGCTAAATTCAGCTGACACCGGTTTTATCAGTCTCATAGGATTCTCTGCATTTCAATTATTCTTTGGTTTCTCTAAAAATAGCTTACTTTGAGCCTTTTGCCCATTCCAATCAGACACGAAGTCAGTTCCTCCACCATCTGGTGCTTGGCACCGACGCCGAAGGGAAGATCTTTATGGGCAGGATTGATGGCGCGTCCTACATACAGGTTGATGTCTGTGGCTTCTTCAAATAATATCCTGGCAATGAGCGAGGCACCGTCATCCTGATAGACCCAATCCCGATACCGCTCGTTCTCCTTGAGATAGTCTCTGGCATATTCTAAAACACGGCTGATGGTAACGGCCCCTTCCGTGACCAGGTCCACCCCTTCGATCCGGGCGATAGGCGGGATGTCGCCTGCAGGATCGGCTCCGTCGACGATTTCCAGCTTGCGGTTCAGATATTCGGCGGCCAGTTCCGAAGTGGTTCCACCGCATACAATATGCTTGCCTTCCTTGGAAAAAAACAGAGACATCATTTTGGATACATCGTCAGAGGAAACAGGCGGCCCGATCAAGAGATTCACCAGCTTGCGCCTTCTTATTTTCACCGTGCAGACAGTGGTATCGTCTCCGGGCATGCCACCATATAAAGCAGAGCATTGATCCAGGAGCATGGCACTGAGGGTCTTAGCCGTCAGCTCAGGTCTGTAGACCCTTTCCAGAAACTCAATCACATCTCCCCGCTGCCAGTCCATATTTAGTGTCAGTTCCGTGCCGGCATAGATGGCCCCGTCGCTTACTGCGATAAAAGCATCCCCCTCCCGGAGCGATATATGGGACTTATAGATGGTTTTCCCGTCAATGGTCTCAGATGTCAGAGGGTAATCAAAATTCCGGCCCTCCCGGAGCATGATCACGTGAGGGTTGTCATATTGGATAATTTCCGCGTCGGAATTATCGATGATCCTGATAATGCTGAAAGTGGAATAGGCCACATTCCTCTCAGAGCAAACCGGCAACGTCTCCGCGATGGTCTTCACACAGTGCTCCAGCGACATCCCGTTGGCCATCATCGTGGAAATAATTTTCGATGTCAGGGTAGACAGGATACTGGCTTTCACGCCGCTGCCCAGGCCGTCTGCCAACACGACTACTGTTGAATTTTCATTTTGCTGAGCTACCTCTACATGATCTCCGCAGAGCTGTTCTCCGGATTTATTCATACTTACATAGCCTGCATCAGTAAACAACTCACTCATTTTTCAGAAGCTCCTTCAATTTCGTCAGAGCCACTTTTGTCTCTGCGGCGGTTTCTCCCAGAAGCGAGGCGATTTCCTGAACGGAACGCATTTGCTTGTCGATGACTTTATCAGCGATATCAATAGTCGCTCTTCCGATCACTGTCTTTTCTTCCTGGCGGAGCGCTTCCTCAGTAACGTCTCTCAAAATTCCGATGATGATATGATAGCTTTTATCCAAAAAAACCGTCTGATCCACGTATTTCTTATATTCAGGCAGATAGACGCGCTGATCGTAGATATTTCTTCCTTTCCTGCTTGCTTCCATGAAAGGCGCAGGATCCAGGATCCGGACCACCGGCTCGCCAAGCACATCCCATGGGCTGGAGATATTCACCAATCGGCATGCTGCTGCATTGATCTGTTGCACAGTAAACGCCTCATCCAGTACCAGGATCGCATTAGGCGTGTTCTTTATAATATTATCCGAGAAAGACTCTGCCTTTTCCTTGAGATACGGCAGGCACATGGTCAGATCCGCTTTTCCCTGCAGTACGGCCTTCGCCTTTTCCCTGCAGGTATCATAGCCGCAGGAGCCGCAGTTCAGCTCATCTTCAGGCTTTGTTTTGCCGATTTTTTTGAGGACCTCTTCGATGGAATAATCGCTGAAATGGATATTCGGTCCCGCCAGGGAAGCCATATCCTTTTTCAACATCAATGAAGCGTATTCAGCCACACGGAAATCACTTTTTCCGGCGTATTGATTGATATAAATGAAATCAAGCACCGGTTCGCGGCTGCTTCTGTCGATCGCAGGCCCATTGATGCAGCTTCCTGCACACGCCGACATTTCTAAAAAGCAACGGTGTATCTTCTCGTTTAGAATATCCTCAATGGCATTTTTGCAGTTTTCAATACCATCGATGGCCATATAAGTGTATTCGGGATTATCTGCTTTCATGGTTCTGAGAATGCCGCCGGTGGTAGGAAAAAGCCTTGCACGGCTTTCTTCATTCTGATCTTCGACCGGTTCAAGACAAATCCCTTCCTCTGCCAGCCAGCCGGTCAGTTCCTCGAAGGTCAGCACACAATCCGCTGTTCCGGGGTAGCTTTCAGCTTCCGCCTTCTTCGAAATGCAAGGGCCGATAAAAACTGTCGCGGCGCCTTGAAATCTCACTTTGATGTCCATGCTGTGAGCCTGCATCGGAGAAACTACATGGGCAAGAAAAGGGATCGCCTTTGGATAATATCTTTGTATCAACGTATTTACCGTAGGGCAGCAGGAGGAAATGATGACATCTTGCTCTCCGTTTTCTGCCAGGGCATCAAACTCTTTTTTGACGATGGTCGCACCGATCGCCGTCTCTTCCACGGCAGCAAACCCAAGCTGTTTCAGCGCTTTTCCCATGGTTAGGATCGTTGCGTTATCGTAATTTGCAGCAAACGATGGGGCGATGCTGGCTATTACCGGTGCGCCGCTTTCGATCAGCGCCTTTGCGGCAGGCAGATCATTTCTGATCTCCTTTGCATTTTGCGGACAGGCAACAAAACACTGACCGCACAGAATACAATCCTCGCTTCGGATGATCGCCTGATTATCACTGAAACTGATGGCTTTCACCGGACAGTTCCTGATGCACTTATAGCAATGTCTGCAATTTGATTCTCGTAATTTTAGATATTCGTTCATAACAGTTCTCCCCTTTTGTTAATCCGCCACTGCAGCTTTCAGGACCTTCGCCGCTACCGGCGCCGCCGCGCTGATGCCGGAACCTCCGTTTTCCACCACCACTACAAATGCCAGCGGATAATCCGCACGATTCAGAAAACCTGCGAACCAGGCATGGGGCCTGTTGTCGCCGCCGGTTTCCGCCGTGCCTGTTTTGGCGCACAGTTCCAGCCCTTCGTATTTGTAATCTCCGTATCCGTTGACCACGTTATTTCTCATAAGCCTCTTGAGCTCGTCCGCAGTTTCTTGGGACAGAAGCCTGTCTTCATTTGCCGTGGAGGACGGCAATATTTTCGGCCGGACAGAAACGCCGCCATTGGCGATGGCGCCCATATAGGTCATGAAATCCAATGGATTGACCGTGTCACTGTATTGCCCTATACCGGCCCAGGCAAGGTCTGCGCCGGTGGCTTTCCGGGCTTGCACATTTCCGGCAGCCGTGGTGATCCCATTGAATTTGATGCTCTTCGTCATCCTGGTTTTTTCTGCATACTCCTGCAGGGTATCCGCTCCAACCTGAAGAGTGATCTCCGCAAACGCGATGTTGCAGGAGGAGGCCAGAGCCTGTTCAAAATTCACATCCCCATGGGGTTCCGGGCAAGTGATCAACTCCCCCGCCACTTCCTCTTCTCCATCGCAATGGAAAACCTGCTGCCCGATATCCTTCACATTGTCTATGGCCGCCGCAGCGGTAACCAGTTTGAACACAGACCCCGGCGTATAAACGGCAGACAGAAAACGATTCATGTATACCCCTTCGTACCGCGCGGGATTCGATTGGATGTCCGGTGGATTTTCAGGGTCATAGGACGGAGAACTGACCATGCACAGAATCTCTCCGGTTTTGTAATTATAGACACCAACGGTGCCTCTTCTTCCGTTCAGGGCTGTATATGCCACATCGCATAAATCCGCATCCAGAGTCAGGGTCAAATCACTGAAGGTATGCAGTATCTTATTATTGAACCTGTAAGTTCCATTGACAAAATCCCAGCCCATGAGCCGGGCCTGGTACAGCACCTGAGCGCTGGTTGCCACATCCCCATGGCCATTTCCCACCGTCTGCATCAGCGCAGTCCTGACAGACCGGTCTTCGCTGTAAGCGCTTGTTCCGTTTTCCGTCTGATAAAGCACTTTTTTGTTCCGGTCATAAATCGTTCCGGAAACCAGCGGCGCACCATCAGCATATAAATGTTTGTTTGAATAATGCCGCGCCCAAACCGGCGCGGCCGAAACATATCGGTAGGCAAATACCACAAAGCCTTGAATCATGAGTAAAACTATAAATAGCAGCACGGCCGCCCGTCTTGTCATCAGTTTCATAGCGTCCACCCATTCTCTCTGAAAAAGGCTTCCTCATCAAAACCCTCATCTTTCGATTCCTGCGGAGACTGTGGGATCTCAAGTGACTCTGTATTTTCCGATTCATCCATTTCATTCGATTCTTCCGGTTCTGCAGCAAAAGTCGGCCTCGATCGCTCATCCACGCATTTGACCAGCGCCAACAGGGCCCATGCCACCACCATGGAGGACCCTCCGTTGGAAAGAAACGGCAGGGTCACACCGGTCAGCGGGAGTATGTCCAGCGAACCGAAAACGTTCAGAGATGCCTGTATGAGAAAAATCGCCGCGGCTCCGCTGGCTGCGATGCCATAAAAGGATGACCTTGCCTGATCCATCATAAAGACTGCAAAGACTGCCGTAAACACAATGACAGAAACCGCAAGGATGGCGATGATCAATCCCCATTCTTCACAGATCAATCCAAAAACCAGATCCGTATCCGAAGCGGGCACATTAACCAGATAGCCGTTCCCGCCGCCCACTCCCAGCAGTCCTCCGCTGGCTGCGGCAATCATTGTTCGGGTCTGCTGATATCCGGTGGAATCTTCAAATTCCCAAACATGCCCCCATGCGGCAAAACGTGAAGCAATGTAAGGCCTGAAAGAGATCACCGCAACGGCGCCCAGAACCGCCGCCGCACTGATCAATGCGATGGTTCGGATGTCTCCTGATCTCAAAAATGCCACCACAAGAAAGGCGCCGAAAAATATGACTGCGGTGCCCAGATCACGCATTAGTACCAGCGCGCCAACGCAGGCGCCTGAAAAAGCGATGAACGCTGTCAGGTTTTTTGTGGTGAGCAGTTTATCCAGAGTATCCGCTCCCGCCAGTACAAACGCGATTTTTACGAATTCCATGGGTTGAAAGGATATAAAGCCCAGATCGATCCAGTTTTTAGCTCCATTGATGGTTTCTCCGAACAGCAGGTTGACTACGATCAGCAAAAGCGCTCCACCGGCTACGATATACCTGATTTTACGCGCCCAGCTGAGGTTCTTCATTAGTATTTGCATTGCCGCAAATAAAAGCATACCAATGATAATAGATATCACCTGCTTGCTCAAGAAGTGCGGTGCTGAGGAAGCCACCAGGAGCAAGTCCAGTCCGCTCAAAAAATAGGCAAGCAAAATCCATTCGAGGTACCGTTTGCTTAACAAGTAGGATGCCAGATAGAATATCAATTCCGCCGCCATAAAAATCAAATATGAAGGAAGTGCTGCCATGGTGGCCGGTTCCGACGCGGCCAGAAAAAGCTGTACCCCGCCTAAGATCTGAAAGATCAGAATCAGGATAAATGTTTTTTCAGATGAGTATTTTATCACCAGTTCCGGTTCCGCCATTGGCTCAGGAGGCAGCAGCATCAGTTCGGCCCCTGCCAAAGAAATAAGATCTCCGTCCGCGAGTTTCTGGGATCCGGCAATTTTCTCGCCGTTAACGTTCACGCCTCCCTTCGAACTAAGGTCCGAAATCGTCCACTCCTCATCGGAATAAGATAACACGGCGTGGCTTCTGGAAATGAAAGGCAGATTGATCACGATATCCGACAGTTTACTGCGTCCGATGGAGTTTTCCCAGTGAGTAATCGGGATCCGGCTGTTCCCGGAGACCCCAAGATATCCCCAGACCCTGCTGTATTTCCTGTTGCTTAAAAGCACGATAAAACAGCGCACCACAATGACCGCTGCCAGCACGGGCAGCACCCACCGGATCGCCAGCGTGTAAATTTGTGCCGGCGGCAGAACTTCCAATATTTTACCTGGTATACTCTGCAGCGTTGCTGTTAAGGCTTCCATCATATCCTCAAAATTAAAATAAAATTACAATTTATAGCATGTGCCTAGCCCGGGTCAAGGCAAAAGAAAACCCTGAATCCTAATTGAATCCAGGGTCCCTCGTTGGTGCGGCTGGAGGGATTTGAACCCTCACGATGTTACTCACACGGCCCTCAACCGTGCGCGTCTGCCAGTTCCGCCACAGCCGCATATCAAGCACGAAATTTATTATAAACTAATTCAGAGCCCAATGCAACCCGCATTTACAATTTTTCGAGCCCAAAAATAAGTTGATCCAGCTGCTTGTACAGGTGTTCGAGATCCCCTGAATTGTCGACTACATAGGAGGCTCTTTTCCGTTTTTCCGTGCTGTTCATCTGGTTTTTTATACGAGCAAGCACTTGCCCCCGAGTGAAACCATCTCTGTCCATCGCCCTCCTGATCCGGATCTCCTCATCGGCATCGATCAGCCAGGTTTGTGCGCAATCCTTTTCCAACCCGGTTTCAAACAGCAGCGCAGCGTCAAGAAATGCAAATCTTTCGCCCCGGTCTGCCAGGACATCCATACGTCTTCTGATCTCCTCAAATATCTCTTTATGGGCGATCTTTTCCAGCATTTCCTTGTTTTTAGGATCCGAAAACGCTGCTTCAGCAAGCTTCCTCCGGTCCAGGACACCGTTTTTGTCCACGATGTCTTCGCCGAAAACCATGGCAAGCTCAATCAGAACAGGCATGCCGGGCTTCATGATTTCGTGCCCGATCTGATCTGCGTCGATCACATGAAATCCTTTGGATTTCAAATATTCCGAAGCCGTGGTCTTGCCGCTTCCGATGCCCCCTGTTATGCCAATGATCTTCATAACTTCTCCTTGATTTCTATTTCAATTCGTACCAGCTGTTGCCGGTATTCAGCGCAGCCGTCAGTTTCACCTTCAGTTCAAATGCGCCTTCCATGCATTCCGTCAGCAGTTTTCTGATGGCCAGTTCTTCCCCTGCCGCCACCTCTATGACCAGTTCGTCATGGACCTGCAGGATCAGTCTGGACTTGCGCTCTTCGTCGCGCAGGCGATGGAACACCTTGATCATGGCCAGCTTGATTATATCCGCGGCGCTTCCCTGAAGCGGGCTGTTCATGGCCAGTCGTTCCCCCATCTGGCGAACCGTATAATTTTTAGCAGTGATCTCCGGTATGGATCTTTTCCTACCCATTATCGTAACGGCATATCCGGTTTCCCGGGCGGTTTTGACAAGACCGTCCAGATATTCTTTGATGGTGCCGTATTTATTAAAATACTCCTTGATATAGGTGTCGGCTTCAGCCCTGGTCATTCCAGTTCCTTCAGATAAGCCGAAACTGCTCATCCCATAGATGATGCCGAAATTAACGGCTTTGGCCCGGCTTCTCTGCTCCGGGGTGATCTGATCTTCCGGTATTCCGAGGACCTTGGCCGCCGTGATCCGGTGAATATCCGCATCCCGGTTAAACGCCTCGATGAGGGTCGGATCACCTGAGAGGTGCGCCAGGATCCGCAGCTCGATTTGGCTATAGTCCGCGCTCATCAGGGTGTACCCGGCTTCCGGCACAAATGCTTTTCGGATCGTCCTCCCGTATTCCTGCCGGATCGGGATATTCTGCAGATTCGGCTCTGTGCAACTGATCCTTCCTGTCGCGGTCACTGTCTGCTGAAAATGAGCATGGATTTTGCCGTCTTTATGGATCATCGGCAAAAGGCCTTCAATATAGGTGGAATTTAGCTTGGCCAAGGTGCGATACTCTAAGATATCATTGACGACTGGATGCTTGTCTCTCAGTCCTTCTAGAATATCCGCGCCGGTGCTGTAGCCCCGGGTGGTCTTTTTCCCGTGAGGAAGTTTCAGGGTCTCAAATAGCACTGTACCGAGCTGCAGCGGAGAATTAATATTGAATTCCACACCAGCCAGCCGATATATATTCTCCTGCAATGCACTGAGCGTTGCGGTGATCTCCGAACCGATGGCCTTCAGTTCCACCGGATCTACCTGGAAGCCTTCTGTTTCCATGGAAGCCAGCACTTCAATGAGAGGAATTTCAACTTGATAATAAACATCATCCAGATCTTCCTGTGTGAGTTTTTCCTGATAAATATCCTTCAAAGCCAGAACAGTCTGACACCATCTCAATCCATATTGGGCGTATTTCTTGTTCGGCCCGTCAAATAAATCCAGCTGGGCATTTTCTTCCAGGAATTCCTTGAGCGTCGGAAATCCGGTATGGAAATATTCCAATGCCAGGGTGTTCATCTGGTAATTGGACTTGGAAGGTTCCAGTACATACTGCGCTATAGCCGTATCAAAAATGGTGTTGAATCCCCTAATCATTCCATTTGATTGGAGCGCATAATAATCATCCTTGAGGTCATGCCCGATCAATTTCGGTTTGGCGGTATCGATCAGCCGGATGACCCCTTGCAGCATATTTTTGTCTTCGGTCGTAATATAAAACGCCGATTTTGTTGACATAATAAATATACCGTAAACCTCAGGAATGTCCCTATGATTGTTGTCCGAAAAAACCTTCAAAACCACTTCGTCTTCGTTTGTCAAAACCATCTTTTTCAGATCTTCAGTCGATGTGATGAAAACGATCTCCGTCTGACCATCCGTTCTCAGCGGTTTTGCTTCAGACTCTGTCTTAGCTGGCTCCCCGGCTTTGCTATCAGCACGCAACTTCTTCAAAAAACTGTTGAATTCCAGCTTCTTATAGCATTCGATCAATTGGTTCAGATCCGGATCCACCAGTTCAAAATCATCGAATTCAAAATCGATAGGCGTTTCCGTATTGATTGTAGCAAGCCGTTTGCTCATCAGCGCCAGATTGGAGTTTTCCAGAACTTTGTTTCTCACTGCCGGTTTTTCAATTTTATCGGCATTAGCGATGATATTCTCCACACTGCCGAATTCATGGATCAGCGATGTGGCGGTTTTCTCTCCAACGCCGGGTATTCCGGGGATATGGTCACTCTGATCTCCCATCAGCCCCTTAAAATCAATGAACTGTTCCGGCGTGAAGCCGTACTTTTCAATCATGGCTTTCCGGTCAAATTCCTCAAAATCGGTAATGCCTTTTCTGGTGATGATGACTCTGGTAACATCGGATGCAAGCTGGAGTTCGTCCTTGTCCCCCGTGATCACCAATGGAGAGAGACCGACCGTTTCAGCCTTCTTGACGATAGTCCCGATGATATCATCCGCCTCGAATCCATCCATTTCCAGCGTCTTGATTTTCATTGCAGCCAGTACTTCTTTTAGTAGAGGAAGCTGCATGGCCAGTTCCAGCGGCATCTTCTTACGCCCCGCTTTGTAATCCGCATATTCCTGATGGCGGAATGTCGGCGTGCTTTTATCAAACGCTACTGCCATGAATTCTGGGTTGTGATCCCGCTTGATTTTTTCCAGCATCGTAATAAAGCTGTACACGCCGTGCGTGTACAGACCTTCTTTTGTGATCATGGGCCGCTGCATTGCATAGTAAGCCCTGTTGATCAGACTATTGCCGTCGATGACGACGATTACTCTTCTGTCCATATCTCACCATCCCGACCTGTATATTTGATTTCGCCGCTGGCGGTACTGACTTTGAAATGCCAGATCCCTTCAGCGTCCTTATAGCTTTCCGTTATATTTGAGCCTTCTCCTACAGTCAACGTGATCAGCTCGTGGTAATATGCTTCTTCATTTTCAGTGCCTTTAGCGCTATCCCAGGTCATAGACGGTACCGGGGCGGCCTTTTCCATGGTGGTCATCATCGCCTGATCGTTTAACGGTGTTGTTGACGGCACTTCCTGATTCTGATTGAATGCCAGAATCGAAATGAGTCCCACCACCAGAACGGCGGCCACTGCGGAAACCCGCTTCCATCGGATAACCGGTTTTTCCTTCACCGGTGCTGAAGAAGGTAAAAATCCCTCATCGACATTTTCAAACTCCAGCGGCCTCACTTCCATTTCGTCCAACGCTACCGGCGTATGGATGGGTTCGCTGATTTCGGGAGGCACTATCATATTTTCATTTTTCAGGAAGTCAGGGTGTCCGAAATCATCCAGCCCGTTCAGTTCTTCCGGGTGGGATATACGAAACTCCTCATGATAAGTGGCTTCGGATGTTTCCTGAACGGTTTCTCGAAGAGCTTTTCTCAGTTTTTCATCAAAACTGTCCGGAATATATACCTCCGGAACTACCGACCAAATTGATCTCAGCTGCTTCAGGTCGTTCAGCACCGCTTTGCACTCATCGCAAAGCATCAGGTGTTCTTCTACCATTTCCACCTGGACTTCGCTCAGCATGTTATCAAGATAAAGCGGGAGCGCTTCCCTAACAGCATTACAGTTCATTTTTCCCCAATCTGATCACTTCAATCAATATCTTCTTAAATCTTATAAAATCTTTTAATACTTTTTAATCTAATTAATATCTCTAATGTCTTTGCAATTAATGACGCCGGCAGCCTCAGATTTGTTCCAGATTATCCAGATAGATCTCACGCAGCTTAAGTCTTGCCCGGGAAAGCCTCGATTTTACAGTCCCCATGGATACCACCAGGATCTCCGCTATTTCTTCGTAGCTGAAGCCTTGAATATCCCGCAACAGGATGATTTCCTTCTGCTCCACCGGCAGTTTTTCCAGGCATTCGACGATAAACAGATTCCGCTCCTGCTCCAGAAGCAGATCCTCCGGTCCCTTGCCTTCGTCCTTGACTTCCAGCATATATTCGGATTCTCCGTCGGTCTTAAAAATGCTCTCGGTCTGAAGTCGTGCTTTCTGCTTTCTGAGTATGTCACAGCATGTGTTAGCTACGATCCGGTACACCCAGGTGCTGAAGGAACTCTCCCCCTTGAAAAACTTGAGATACTTGTATACCTTGACAAAGCTCTCCTGCAAGGCATCCAGGGCATCTTCCTCGTTGTTCAGATACCGGTATGCGATATTGTAGGCTTTTCCTTTACATGACAAAATGAGAGTTTCAAAATCACTCTCACTTCCATTGCTTGCCCGTTCTATCAATTCCAGTTCATCTTTGCTGATCGTCATATCATCTTTTCATTGAACAGTCTATATGTTATACTTACCACGTAATTTTATAGTATTTTTTGGGTTTAATCAAGGGGTATTGAACGATGTACGATTATCATCTGCACACACTGCACAGCGACGACAGCATGGCTCCAATCAACACCATCATCGATGCGGCCATCGATCTTGGATTATCCGGGGTGGCGATCACCGACCATTACGATCCGGATTATCCAACTCCTGAATTTCCTTTTACATTGGATTTCCCGGTCTATCACAGCGATCTTTTGGAAACCGCCGAACAATACCGCGGAAAGATCCAAATCGCCAAAGGTATCGAAATCGGCATCCAGCATGGCGAAACCATGGAAAAGTGCAGAGATGCAGCCACGTCCTGGGACTATGACTTCATCCTGGGTTCCTTCCACTGCGCTCACGGAAAAGATCTCTGCGTGGACTACTTCGATCACATCAGCGTGCACCAGGCCTATGCAAAATTTTATGGTTACATGTACGATTGCCTGCTTCTATATAAAGATTTTGACGTCCTTAGCCATTTCAACATCATCGATCGATACACCAAAACCATCCCCAGTTATGCTCCCTATATGGAACAGATCGAGGCCATCCTGAAGCTGCTGATCGACAACAACAAAGGAATCGAAATCAACACTTCAAGCTTCCGTTACGGGATGGGTGATGTGACCACGCCAAGCGCCGGGATCCTGAGGCTTTACAGAGATCTGGGCGGGATGATCCTGACCTTGGGTTCCGATGCCCATAATGCAGGCAACGTCGGTTTCAAACTGGATTGGGCCCGGGATTTCGCCAAATCGGTAGGCTTTGATACCATCGCCACCTTCGAAAACAGGATCCCCCATTTCGAAATGATCTGATTACTCGGCGATTTTGAGTTCCTTTTCTTCGCCGCTTTCTTTATGAGTTTCTATTTTATTGATATTCCTGTAAGCAGCAGTCAGCTTTTCCGTCTTCCTGTCTTTATTCAGCTGTTCCTCCAGGATCGCGATCTTCATGGCGGCAGCGCTGAGTTTGTTCATGTAGGACAACTTCTCGGTGGTAGTTTCAGAATGTTCGCGAACCATTTCAATTGCCTTCTGATATTCTTCCTCCAGTTTTGCAGTCAGCGCTTTATTCGTGTGAACAAGTTTATCGTTCACCACATTCAGATCCGCTATATCCTCGCTCAAAGAGCTGACCGTCTTCTTCAGATAGCCTACCTGGTCACTCAGCGTAGACACGCTGTCATCCTTTGATCCGATTTCTGCAATCAATTTTTCATTGACTTTCTGTAGCGCCGAAAGTTGTTCGGTGAGTTCAGCCACCTTGGTCTTGAGTTTTGCCGCTTCCCCGCTTTCAATGATGCTGTTCAGATACTTGGTTTCATCCTGCTCAGCTTCCAGTCTGCTCATATATTCGGAAGCGATATCCATATGCTTTTTGGCTTCCATTCTTTCTGTCATCACAAATTGTTTCTGAACGGTGATTTCCTCTTCCGCCTGTTCCAGCTTCGTGTTCAGTTCGCTTATTTCCCTGCATGCATGGTCCAGTCTGTTTTTCAGGCTTCGGATCTCGGTATCTTTCTGCCGCATTTCATCGTCAAGTGCGGAAACCCTTCCTTTCAGCGAAACAATATCCTTTACTGAAAATTCGGTGCCTTCCTTTTTATTGAGAAGCGTCGCCTGGGACAGATTTTCATAATCCATTTCGACTTTAGCCAGTCTTGACTTGAGTTTATCGTTGGTTTTCTTCAGCGCATCTTTTTCATCATATAAAAACTGCATATTTTTGAGGAATGTTTCTGCGGAAGCCTTTTGTTGCGACTTTAGTTTATTGATGAAATCCAGCACTGATTCTTTTGAATATCCGCCAAAACTCTTTACTAAAAATTGTTCCGGGTCTTCTTCCTCGGTCTTTGCATTCATCTGCTCCATGCTAATTTTAGGGATTTCTGCGGTTTTGGTGGTGGTTCTTCCTTTCGTTTTTTCAAGAAGCTGATCGATTATACTCATGCCTTCGTCCTTTGGCTTATTTTTTATTTCTTCTTCGGGTTTAAACTCTTTCATGTCTGCCATTTCTATGATCCTCCGTTTACTGCTTTTGAATGTTCGCCTCTTTATTGAAGCTATTTTGGAATATAGTATAACATAGTTTGTTCGGTTTTAATAAAAACAAATTATTCAAAAAATAAGAACCCGGCAACTGGCGGATGCCGGTAGCCGGTTATCAAAATCTGTGTACAAGCGCCGAGCAATTTTAATCAAGGTAAGTTACCTGTTCAAATTACTTCGATTTTTCCTGTTCGGGAGACTCTTCCTGAGTTTTATCTGATTCCAGTTTGTTCAGATTACGGTAGGCGTCGGTGACTTCTTCCACCTGCCTGTCTTTGCTGGAACGATGCTCTAATAGATTGATCCTCATTTTAGCTTCGCTCAACTGATTCATGAATGCAATCTTTTCCGTGTTGATCTCGGAACGTTCTTTGATCAGGCCGATAATTTTCTGGAATTCGGATTCCAGCTGGAAAGTCAATTCTTTGTTGGTATTGGTCAGTTTCGCATTAATGCTGTTCAACTCCTCCAGATTGGTATTCATTGAACTGATCATCTTATTCATGGATTCGATCTGGTCTACCAGGGTTTCAATCCTTCTGTCCTTGCCGTCGCTTTCCGCAATCACTTTATCGTTCACTTCATTGAGAGAAACCATCTGTCCGGTCAAATCTTCAATTTTCAATTTGAGCTTTGCCAGTTCCCCGGTTTCCACCAGACTGGTAAGATATCGGTTCTGATCGCGCTCGGCCTCCAGTTGCGCCAAATAATCCGATGCGGCATCCGACTGCTTTTTCGACTCCTGCTTTTCCGAAACCACCAGGCGTCTCTGCGTATTGATCTCTTCGTTAGCCTGCTGAAGTTGTAACTGTAAATCTTCATTAGCCTTTTCCAGATGATCAATTTTATTATTCAAGAGTCGATTCTCATTGCTGCTTTTCTTCAGTACATCCTCAAGTGCGGCAACCCGGGATTTAAGGCTCAATACATCGTTTACAGTAAAATCCGTTCCTTCCATTTTATTGAGAAGGATCGTCTGGGAGAAATTTTCATAGTCAGCTTCTATCTTGGTCAGTCTTTCCCTAAGCTTTTCATTCGCCTTTTTGAGAGCCTCTTTTTCATCATACAGAAACTGCATATTCTTGTAGAATGTTTCCGCAGAAATCTGCTGCTGTCGTCTCATGTTTCCAAAATACTCAAGAACGGAGTCTCTACTATATCCGCCGCCAAAACTCTTTTTGAGATATTGGTCCAGATCTCCCTCTTCGGTTCTGCCACGAAGCTGCTCAATGATCAGCATTCCTTCGTCCTTTTGTTTTTCCACAACAACTTCCGGCTCAATTTTTATTGCGGCCTGTTCAGCAGCCGGTTCCGTTGTTACTTGCGGTTCCGGTTTTTCTGCTACTTTTTCTATAGGGTCATTTGTTTCAACCGTCTTAGATACCGCCGGCGCTTCTGAACTTGTGTTTTTTTCGGCATCGACAGTTTTATGTCGTAATTGATCAACAATATTCATTCCATCATCAGGATAAGTTATTTTCATTTTATTCCCCTGGCTTTGTTCAGGCATTCGAGTATCCTCCTAATTATAAATATACTAATATTTGATCAATAATTGCGAACCTAATTGTAAATTTGCAGCTTGCCCCTCCGGAAGTTCAAGAACATGCTTTGCGTCTTTAACAAATCTTCCGATATGCCAAGGCCGGATCGTCTCTTTATACAACACAGTCATATCCGATGCCAAGTATATCACATCTATTGGGAATTTCATAAAAAAGCAGTGTACTGATGAACAGTTTTTAAGAAGCAGTCCTTCACTCGAATCAAGGCCAATTTTCCCCATCAGGCCAATAAATCTCTGAAAAAAAGTATCGGCGGATTGCACTTTATCAGCCAATAAAACTCCATTGTTGTATATAATCATATTATATCCTGAAACTCAAATTCTTAGAGAAAATTTTCCATTAAAGATACTACCGCTGGGCCTAATAAAACTATAAATATTACAGGAAAAATGAAGAATGCCATTGGCAGAAGTATCTTTACTGACACTTGCATCGCTTTTTCTTCGATTTTGTTTCGGCGGGTTTGACGATTCATCTGCGCTTGCGCTCTCAATACATTTTTTACCGAAATGCCCATTTCACCGGCTTGAACAATAGCTCTGCAGAAACTCATAACCTCTTCTACCCCTACTCTTTCTCCTAATTGCAAAAGAGCAGCTCTCCTTGTGCGACCAAGGGTTATTTCACGATACGAAATAGAAAGTTCATCGATCAAGGGCCCATTAAAATGATTGATTACCTGCAGCATGGCCTGTTCCAAGCCTAAGCCGGCTTCAACACTTACACTTAGCATGTCTAAAACATCCGGAAGTTGCCTTGATATGACTTCTTTCCTTTTTGTCACCTTCGAAGCCAGGCTAAATCTCATGATCACATATATAAGATACAGTCCTATTATTGCGGCTCCCAAAGAATTTAGTAAATTTCTTGTCAAAAATAAAGAAATGATAAATATTAATATGAAAGCCGAACCTAAAGACAGTAATTGAATTGCCCTATATTCACTGCTCTCAAGCCGGATGCCGGCTTGCCTCAATTTGCCTTTCAGCTTATCCGGGTGAATACCGAGATTCTTTTGCTCATTTTTCTTGGGCAGCAGCTTTCTAGCCCGAGCGGCCAAGTTGTCAATAGTAGGTTTAATAAACCGCTCATATAGAGGCTTATTCAGTTCTTCATCTACAACAAAATCATCTCTTGACAATTTTGATACCGCCTCAAGCCGCAGTTTTATCTCTTTCCTATCAGTTGCTGATGTCGGCAGAAATATCAAAACTGCTAAAAAAATCAATAGGCCAAAGCTCAATGAAACAGCTATCTCCATGCTACACCTCAATACTTGATATCAGCTATTTTTCTAATAATCGCAAATCCCAGAACTTCCATTATTGTCCCAATTACTACCATTATCTTTCCCGTATTCGATTCAAAAAAACTACTGAAATAATCAGGATTGATAAAAGCAAGTACAAACACTAAAAAAACAGGTAGAAGTCCAATTATAATACCTGAAACCCGGCTGGAAGCTGTAAGAACCCTTACCTCCTGCTTGATTCTGATGCGATCCTTAATCGTGCTGGATATTGTATCCAAAAGCTCAGTCAGATTGCTTCCAACCTGGACAGAAGTCAACACTGATGATATAAATATATCCAAGTCCTGATTCTTGATCCTATCGTTCAAATGTGTCAAGGCAACATCCATCGGTGCTCCATATTGCATTTCTCTCATTGTTTTTTCAAACTCAGTGGAAAGCGGCGGAGACATTTCCTTTGCAACGCTGCTCATTGACTGCTGAAACGAAAACCCTGCTTTCAATCCGTTTCCTATAATGGCAAGGGCTTCCCCAAGCTGCATTGTAAACAGCTCCTGCCTTTTTTTAGTTGCTCTATTCAATATGATAGCGGGAGTAATAAGTCCTATAATTCCTGCCGCTGCTACCGAAATAATATTTCCCGAAATAATAGCAAACAGCACTATTGGAATCAATGTGGAACCAATCCATGTATATAAAAACTCCACAGGCGTGAGTTTTATACCGGAAGTGCCCACAGCCTCGGCAAACTCCTTGCTGATAAATCTTACCCCGGACATGCCTTTTCTTTCTCGTTTTGCCCGTTCCTTCAGCACTTCGTCTTGTATTGATTCCGTAGAATCTATTCTGAAATACTTGGAATAACGTTTTTTTACTTCCTGTCTTCCCGAAGGCCGTATCACACTTGCGGCTAAAATGAAAACAAGCACGCCAAGAGCTATGGATAATAACACAATGATTATCTGAATGTTCATTCATTCACCTCAATTCGTAAACCAGTCGTCCTTTACAAGAATGCCGCTTGAAGTAATTTTATCCAACAGGCGCGGCCGTATTCCGGTTGATAAAAACTCGCCCTTGATTTTTCCGCTTATATCAACTCCTGCTTCCTTATAATAGAAAAGATCCTGGATCAGTATGGTATCTCCTTCCATGCCGACGATTTCAGAAATATTAACAACCTTACGGGAGCCGTCTCTCAGCCGCGACTGATGGACTACCAGATCTATAGCTGATGATATCTGTTCTCTTATGGCTTTTACCGGAAGCTCAAAGCCTGACATCAGAACCATAGTCTCCATACGGGACATCAGTTCTCGAGGAGAATTGGCATGAGCCGTTGTCATTGACCCTTCATGACCGGTATTCATTGCCTGAAGCATATCCAAGGTTTCAGAGGAACGTACTTCTCCGACGATTATCCTGTCAGGCCGCATACGAAGAGAGTTGACAACAAGGTTCCTGATGGTTATCTGGCCTGCTCCCTCAATGTTCGCCGGTCTGGATTCAAGCGTGACTACATGCTCCTGTCTTAGCTGAAGTTCCGCTGCATCTTCGATAGTAACAATACGTTCATTGTTTGGGATGAAGCCGGATAATATATTAAGCAAGGTAGTTTTACCGCTTCCTGTACCACCGGATACAATTATATTTAGTTTGCCTTTAACACAAGCCTCAAGAAATGATATCATCTTTGGTGAAATCGATGTGAACCTAACTAAATCCCCCACAGTGAGCGGTGTCTTGAAAAATTTACGTATTGTAATAGTCGGCCCTTTTATTGCCAATGGGGGTATGATTGCATTGAAACGCGACCCGTCAAGAAGCCTGGCATCTACCATTGGACTCGCTTCGTCAATGTGTCTTCCTACAGTTGAAACGATTCGATTAATAACGTTCATGACGTGGGCATTGTCTTTAAATCGAGTGCCGCTTTTCTCCAGCTTACCTTTTCTTTCAACATAAACCTCGTAAGGACCGTTCACCATGATTTCAGTGATTTCGGGATCCGCAAGCAAAGGCTCAAGGGGTCCCAGTCCGACTACATTGTTATATATTTCTCTGACCAGCCTGCTTCTGTCGTTTCTGGCAATATTAATAGGTTTTCCATCAATGATAGACTCCAGGTTCTTTAATAGGTACTCTTCCTGATTTGAAGAAAAGTCAATATGGTTTGCTATATCCTGGTTGATGATTTCTATAATTTCCCTATGGACTTTTTCTTTCAGGTCAGCATATTCGTCGAAATAAACTCCACTGTCTCTATTTATACTAACAGGAATCTGTTGGTCCCCTTCGGTTACCGTCGTGGAAAATTTTTGTTTTTCTAATCTTTCTGCAATGCTCATTATTAACGTCCTCTTCTAATCGTACTATTATTTAACAAATATTGTTATTGTTTATTTTTAATCCCAAACATTTTTTTCGGTTTGGCTATGATACCGGTCGACTTTTCGATTTCCGCGCTGCCTCCCCCGGACAAAAGAATATCGGCCACAGAGGATACTGCTTGACTTAATTTGCTTGCAGGATCACCTATCACAAAAGGCACCCCTCTGTTTAAAGCCGTTACTGCCACCTTATAATCACTCGGTATCTTAGCCCATATAGGATGCCCCAAAATGCCTTGAACATCATTGATGCTTATAGAGCTCATGTCCATAGCTCTGTTTACGATCAACTTGATTTTGTCTGTCTGTTGCAATGAATCCAATAAGGTCAGGCTGAGTTTTGAATTCTTAAGTATAGAAATATCCAATCCCGTCACAAACAAAATCGTTGAAGAGCTTTCCAGTGCCGTCATAGTGACATCGGTAAATGACGGAGGTGTATCTATGATCACATAATCATAATAAGAACGAAGAAGCCCCAATAACGACTGTATTTTTTCAGAAGAGATCATCTCAGCATATTCCGGGCTCTTTGGTGCGCACAAAACATGGACTCCGCTGGAATGGACAGTCATGAAGCTTTTTACTGAGTCTATGTTTGCTGCAAAGGACTCCTGAACCAATTCAGAAATAGTATCTTTAGGCACAATGTCAAGGAAAATATGGATATCGCCAAACTGAAGGTCTAAATCGAGAAGCGCCACTTTTTTATTGCTTTCGGCCAATTTGACCGCCAGGTTGCATGCTATAGTCGTCTTTCCCAAACCGCCCTTTGCTCCAAATACACTAATAACACGGGACATCCATGTTAGGTTCTGATTGTCACTTAAAGCACTTATTCTCGTGTTTTCATTATGATAAACGGATTTGATATATTCGTTGAATTCCTTTGCTGATTTTGGAAATTCAATAACATTATGGGCTCCGATTTTCATAGCACTCTGCAGGATATCAATATCCACATACTCGGCAAGCAGTATTACATGTGTTCTCGGTCTGTGAAGGATGATCCTTTCTGCAAGGTTCAACACATCCGTATCCCCGGCGCCCAAGGTCATTATTACAATATCAGGTGAAAGATTTTCAATCTTATCTAAGGCAGAGGTGCCGCCTGATGCTTCAGCTTTGATTACAATCTCTTCATCATCGATCAATTGTTTCATGGCTGAGATATTTCTATCTAATTTGCTCACAAGCATAACATTGATTTTCATAGCCTGCTTCCCTCTCCCTTCTATTTCACAGCAACATTTTCAAACGTCAAGCTCGGCTGATTGGTCAGTTTGTCATCCAAAGGCGATCTCAAAACAGCCGTCAAAACCCCTCTATACTCAGTCATGCTTAATTTCATAGCCTGCTGTGGCGTTACCTGCAGCGTTATTGAAGTATAAACGGAAACGCTTCCATCTTCAGTTGGCGTTTTTCCGCTTTTAGCCATTACAGAATCCACTGCAAGCACTTTTACATTTTCAGCCACCATAGTGCTGTAAGTCGTAGCCGGCAGTCCATTTGCTCCCGTACTTTCAAATTGAGCTATGATATCGATCCAGTCCTGTGGTTTCAGCATTCCCGCCAATCCCGATGTTTCTCCCACCGCAACTGTTATAGCCCTCATGCCCGGTTCTATTGCATAAGCTAATGAATTGCTGCCGCTTTCTCCCGGAGCATTAAGCTTTGAGTTCAGTATCTGTTCTCCGGATATTATATCTGAGCTTGGTACTTTACCCACAACCAAAGCTATATCCGATATTGCGTCTGGATGTACAGCGTCTTTCGCTATTTCTGACACAGCCAACATTTCGGCTGTAATTTCCGTGTTTGCCGGAATATTGACAGCCGCAGTCAAAACCTCACTTTTTGGCCCTCCAGATTCGCTTAATGAATGAAGGAAAAAAAACATAAGAACCGCAACCAGCACGGCTGCTGCTAATGCAATAAGCTTGACTTTATTCACACCGGTACCCTCCAATTGCCAAATACTTTATTATTATATTAATCGTAACCAATTTATCTTATATAGTCTGATATATTCATTAACAAGACTTTTACCTTATTCAAGTCTCATAGTGCAGTCTGTATCATAATAAAAGGGATCATCAACAAATATGTCACCCAGCGGCGACAGCACATCAATATTTACTGCCAATTCAACAGTTATCGAGCGTGTCGTTAGCCCTCCAACAGTTTTTGTATCTTCTGTGGCATTGACATGATCTATATTCAGAGTCGGTGCCCGATCAGGTACATATAACTCTGCATAGCTTGTCGCCGCAGCCGGATTCATTCCCTCGGATACATAACGCACTGCCAGGCTTCGAGCACATTCTCTGCACGCATTGTTAGCGATGATCGTATTGCCGAAAATCCATCCGAAATCTATGATTAGTATGAAAATAAATATTAGCAACGGAGAAATCAGAGCAAATTCTACCATGGCTTGCCCATTTTCTTGCCTCTTTAATCTTTTCAGCATTTTAAATCACCACCATTCCACACATTACCAGCAAACAGGCCTCGGTTTTAGCCGAGGCCGATTTTGCATTTGCAGATTAGGACAGTGAACCTGCCACATCTGTTGCTTTGTCATTAGCTTTTTGTCCTAAAAGTGTAAAGCCAGCAATACAGATGACTGCGATCAGTGCAAGTATCAAAGCATATTCTACCATGCCCTGACCACTTTCCTCGTTCTTAAACCAATTTACTAGTTTTTTCATTTGATTTTCCTCCCTTAAATTTTGAGAATTGATTTTTTTTATACTAAATTTTATTAGTGCCTATTAAAAATTACTAGCTGCAAATATATTAATATCTAAAATCATTACCGCCATTGCAATGATCATACCTGACATCATAAACGGGGCATATGCGAACATACTTTTTAATGACATTTTGTACATTGAGAATCCTATAAAACAGTAAATTAATATTACAATTGCCATTAATAGTATCCCTAATAAGATATTCGGGTATCCAAGGACAAGCCCCATTGCTCCGGCGAGCTTCACGTCCCCGGCCCCGATTTTTTCCATGCCCATTACGGCACCCAAGACCAGAAACAATGCCATAATTATAATCATACATCCGGCGGCTATTAATAAAGACTTGGCACCAAAGTTTGAGATCTGATAAACCGTTCCTGCCATGACCAGCGCCAAAACCAGTTTGTTGGGAATTATGCGTATCCTTATATCGATAAATGAAATCATAACGGCTATCGAAAATATTATCGATATAGAAATCATAGAAATGATATTATTACCAAAATTAGCGATCATAGCCCAAGCGATTCCGTTTATTATCGAGATTATGACTCTGGCTGTTTTTCCCCTTATTAATTGGTTGAAAAGCCTCCAAGGCTCTTCCTGGTTTTTATCTGCACATTTTTCCCTGACTATTTTGTCTGATGTAATTAGCATCAGTTGGCCTACCAAAATGCCGAAGATTGCAAATAAGATAATAATATATGATCCAGTCGTCATACCGCACCGATTTTATTAGCATTATATTCCACTTTAGCATTGGCAGCATTTCCTATAGCAATAAATCCAATCATCGCTACGATTGCAATTAAAGCAACGATTAAAGTATACTCGACCATGCCCTGTCCGCTTTCATCCTTAATGAATTTGCTCAACAAATTTTTCATATTTTTCGCAGCCTCTTAACTTTTTACAGTTGAGCCCATTGGATTAAATTTCTATTTGTTTTTGGTAGTTGAAATTTTACTCTCCAAGGCTCTGCACTGTCAATTATAACTTTGCTAAATAATTGTATACTTTTGCTACTTCTGAATATTCCTATAATTCATTTCTTCTAATGTGAACTTCGATTTCAAGCTTTCATATTCTTTTGTGGTTATAGTACGCCGTAAATTATTATTTGTCAACGTAAATTCATATTATTTTTCTATTGTTGGTCTTTTTTTATATTTTGTGACCGTTTTTTATCTATTTTAACGACTTCTCGTACGATATATAGTGGTTGTTTTATATATTCCCCTTTATTGCGTTAGTACACAATAATTTCTTCAAAGTTATAATATTTTATATAAAATCGCTAGCCGTTCTCAATCCGAAAGCTGGTTTTGCTGTAATGACCGCTCTATTGATCGCCCGTGCCATCACCTCCGCTGCCAGGATCCCAACAGCATCCGGCATTGCTTCAACCTCACCGGTAGCTAAAGCAAATATCGTATCCCCATCGGCCATGGTGTGTACCGGCCGGATCGCACGCGCAAAGCCGTCATGAGCCATGGAAGCCAGCTTATTTGCTTGCGTTTTGGTTAATTTTGCGTTGGTTACAATGCATCCGATGGTCGTATTGCCGCTGAAAACATTTTTGTTCTGGTCGTATGCTGAATAGATCGCTTCCTCTGTATTTGATAATTCTGCATGATCCTCATTGAGCAGCCCAGCAAGTCGTCTGCCGGTATCGACATCGACAACATCACCCAGCGCGTTGACAACCACGAGAGCTGCTACCTGCAATTCACCGATCTGCAATCCATAGGTGCCAAGTCCGCTTTTCATCATATGAGCAGGGCCCAGAAACTTTCCCACGGCTGCGCCTGTGCCGGCTCCGATATTACCCTCCTCAACGGTCTCTTTGCCTGCATTTTTACAGGCTTCATATCCCATATCCTTGTCAGGCCTGCATTTTGGATCGCCTACGATCAAATCGAAGATCGATGCTCCGCAGACGATGGGAACAACCCCGACACCGACATCGAAACCGACGCCTTGTTCTTCCAGAAAATCCATGGCTCCGGATGCCGCATCCAGCCCGAAGGCGCTTCCTCCGCTGAGCATCACAGCATGGATCTGTTCCACTAGATTGACCGGCTTCAATAGTTCGGTCTCTCTGGATGCAGGGCTGCCGCCACGAACATCTACGCCCGCCCAGGCTCCGTTTTTACACAGGATCACCGTACAGCCAGTGCCGCCTTCCCTATTCTGTGCATGTCCGACTTCGATCCCTTTGATATCCGTGATTTGAATTTCCTTTTTCATATATTATTCTCCGAATGCTGTTTTTAAAGTGCTCTCATTGCCTGAAATGCCTGAACCAGCGCAATGATGACACCGATCACCGCTTCTCCTCCCAATAACCCGGAAGCAATGATCATCCCAGTCCCCTTATCATCCCATTCTTTTGCGGTCTTCTGAACCACAAATTTCAGCGCCCCTCCGATAAATGCAGTGGCGGACAGATAGAATGGCAGATACACACCTAAACCCAGCGTCATGACCGGAAAATTCACGACATAGAGCAAACAGCCCGCGACAAGCCCGATGATGAACGCGGTCATATGAGGGATGCCGCCCACCATGGCTGCAACCATGCCCGCCTGAGGCGCGATGAATTGTTCCGGATCGCCGAAAGCATCGGGTCCGTATGCGGCAAGAAAAATATAGAAGACACCGACTGCCACAAAAGAACCGATCACCCCGCCGATGCATTCACCCAGCCACTGGGCCTTGGGATCGGATTTCAGAATATAGCCAGCCTTGAAATCATTCATGACATCCCCAGCAAGCCCGCATGCGATGGCGACCACTGCCGCCACCAGAAATATTTCCATTTGACCGATATCAGAAACCGCTTTTGCGGCTAATAAAACGATGATCCCGAAGACTTCCATGGGATTGATCCCGGATTGGCCGACGATCTGCGCCGACATCGAAGTGGCCAGCCAGACGCCCAGGATCGTAATAATGCTTGCCAAAATCCCCATTCTGCAAAAGGTCGTAAACAGAAAAGCGATAGCTGCCATAGCAAGGGGAGCCCATCTGAGATCAATCAGAGCTTCGCTGATGGTGGATTTTCTGAACATCGGTCCAAAAATTTCTTTTGCTTTCGGCAGTATCCCTTTCACAATAATACCAATTCCGGTGCCCACCATCAGTCCGATCCCAAGAGACGATTTTATCGCCGCGGCTGTGCCTGCATCCCACCACCCCCAGGCAGTGCCTCCTATAACGATGCCAAAATCACCTATGATGGCGCCCAAAAACCACACGCCTATGAAGAGTGGCCCGATGATATATCCCACTGCGATGAGCATCGGTGAAAGCCAGATGCCTCCATACACGCCTTTCGCCAGAAGACCCGGGTGCATTATAGTGGCCGGCAGGATCTTCAGCCAATCCCTCAGCAAAGTAAAAACTCCGGCCAAAGCCAGAGAAATAAATAAAGTGATGGATTTTCTGCCGCCTTCATCTCCCACGATCAGCGTTTCGGCCGCTGCCTGCCCCATGGGGTAAGGGAGTTCTTTTGTGACAACAAAATATTTACGGATCAGGGCGGTGAAAATCAGCCCAAGTAGTACGCCGTTGATGACGACAACCAGTAGAATTCCCATGCTCAAGTCTGCTTCGCGGTCCAGCATATAGATCCCGGGGATCGTGAAAGCAAGCCCTCCGGAAGTCATAGCTCCCGCGGACATCGCAGTATGGGTGACATTGATTTCATTAATATTGGTTTTACCAAGCATTTTCAGGCAGAACATGGACACCAGCGCCACAAATATAATTGGCCATGGCAGCGCGCCAAGCTTCAATGCGACATACATGGAGCTCATGGTCAGAATAACCGCGCCGGCGGAGCCGATGAGCATGCCCCGGAGAGTAAATTGCTCTTTGAATGAACCGGCATAACGAACGGATTTGGATGGTTCGGACATAGGTTCACCCCCTTGGCTCTATTGTTTTTCCCTGAAGCGTACCAGATTTGCCAGCGTGTCGTTGACCGGTGCAGATATGCCCAGTGCCGCTCCTTCTCTGACAATTGCTCCATTGATCATTTCAACTTCGGTTTTCCTATTATGTAAGACATCCTGCAACATAGATGATTTATTCAAAGCAGTCGCCCTGCATATATCCTTTGTGTGTGCAACCGGATCGCTATATTGAAGCTGTATGTTTTTGGCATCGGCTACACGCATCCCTTCCGCCACTGCTTGTTCAAGAATTTTCTCGATTTCAGGATAATCAAGCAATTCTCCGTTCAGAAGCCCTGTGATAGCCGTCAATGCATTGATGCCCACATTGACTAAGAGCTTATCCCAGACAAGGCCCAACACATTATCAGACAAAGTGGCCTCTATTCCCGCCTGATTCAAAAGGTTTAAAACCGGTTGGATCCGATCATCCCCGATGCTGCTGAGTTTTCCTATGACAGTCATGCCGAAGCCTGCATGGCAAACCCGGCCGGGGCCCTTCATATAGGCTCCGTGTGCGGTTGTACCGGCAATCACATTATACTGTCCTAATAGTTCACTTAAAATTTCAATATTTCCAATACCATTCTGAAGGGTCATCGCCAGGGTATGTTCCCCGAAAACTGCCTTGTTTCCTTCTATTGCAGCTTTTGTTTCCGTGGATTTTACAAAAATAACAGCCAGATCCACAACCCCTACGGATGCGGGATCTGTTGTGCCTACCACCCGTTTGTAATTGAGCATTTCATCATTTTCTTCTATGAATATCCCATCCCGGTTGATGGCGTCAATATAGTCCTGCCTGATATCGATAAGGAATACTTCGTTTTCTCCTACAGATGAAAGCTTTCCTCCATAAAGGCAGCCCATGGCTCCGGCGCCGATGATTGCAATTTTCATTATCATCCCGCTTTCTTAATAGAGTTTATCCAACTTTACATCTTTATTAAAAGAATATTCCGGTGTCGGGAAAAGCCCTTCCCTGGTTTCCCGGTGAAATTCATTGAGGCCCTCTACCATTGCTTTTCTGATCTGGGCATATTGTTTCACAAATTTAGGTTTGAAATCCCCATACATGCCCAAAAGATCCTGAGTCACAAGAACCTGGCAATCCACATATGGGCCGGCGCCGATCCCTAGGATCGGGACCCTGACGGCTTCTGCCACCGCTTTTGCGACCACGCTTGGAACACATTCCATGACGACGGAAAACACACCGCATTCCTCCAGCGTCTTTGCATCCCGGATCAGTTTCATGGCGCTTTCAGTAGTTCCTCCCTGCACTTTAAATCCGCCCACGGCCGTTGCTGTCTGAGGAGTGAGCCCGATATGCCCCATGACACAGATCCCGGCATTGACGATGGCTTTGATGCGGCTGGCCATTTCCACACCACCTTCAAGCTTCACACAATCACATCCGGTCTCCTTGATCAAACGGACAGCATTACGAACAGCCTGTTCGTCGCTTTCCTGGTAAGAACCGAAAGGCATATCTGACGCGATCCAGGTATTAGGCGCTCCTTTGACCACCGGTTTTGTATGGTGGATCATATCCTCCATGGTGACCGGTGTAGTGCTGTCATAGCCCAGCATGATCATGCCGAGGGAATCCCCCACCAGGATGATTTCCACATCGCTTTCATTTACAATAGAGGCTGTCGTATAGTCATACGCTGTCACATAACTGAATTTTCTGCCTTCCTCTTTAAATTTTCTGAAGTCGTTGATGGTCATTTTTACTTTATCGCTCATTCCGTTTTCTCCTTTTAAAAAAAAACACACTCACCCGGCTTTCACCGGGTTGTGTGATTCGAAAGCACCAGTTACTAGACGTCCAACTCCACGCTGCAGTTGTGATAAACCTTCTGAACATCGTCATTTTCTTCAAGGGTATCGATCAGACGTGTAAGATTTTTCAAATCGCCTTCTGATGTCGGCGTCGCCTCCATGCTCGGGAGATAATCGACATCCGCCTCGATCGCCTCGTATCCCATCCCCTTAAGAGCATCGTTCACCTGATTGAAATTTTCAGGTGCGGTAAGAATTTCAAAGCTGTCGTCGTATGCGATAAAATCATCCGCTCCGGCTTCCAGCGCCTGTTCCATCAAAGCATCCTCATCGATTTTATCCGTTTTTTCTATGATGATCACGCCTTTTTGCGCAAACATGTAACTGACGCATCCCGGAGTCCCGAGGTTCCCGCCGAACCTGTCAAATGCATGCTTTACCGCCGAAGTTGTCCTATTCTTATTGTCGGTCAAAACGTCCACGATGACCGCCACGCCGCCCGGGCCATATCCTTCGAAACTGCCGGCTTCGTAGGTCTCTCCGGCAAGTTCTCCGGTGCCTTTTTTTACAGCTCTGCTGATATTATCGTTCGGCATATTGATGGATTTTGCTTTTTCTATTGCATGCTTCAGCGCCACATTATATTCCGGGTCGCCGCCGGCTTTCGCCGCAACGGTGATCGCCCTGGCATATTTCGTAAATACTGCGGCTCTTTTCGAGTCCTGTGCCGCTTTTCTTCCTGCAATGGTTCCGTGTCTGCCCATTGGAGACACCTCCTGACTATATGAATTTTATGTTTTATTGTGAAAATTATACTACTGCGATGCTTGCTTTTCAAGGTTTTTATGAGCCGTGGCCATCATCAGCTTGATTCGGTTCAGCTGATTCACATCGGAAGCACCGGGATCGTAGTCGATGGCCGCTATATTGGCCAAAGGATTTCGCTTCCTCAGAGCCTTCATCATCCCTTTGCCGGAAACGTGATTCGGCAAACAGGCAAACGGCTGAAGGCAAACCACATTCTCCACGCCGGAGTCGATCAGATCCACCATTTCTCCGGTCAATAGCCAACCTTCCCCGAATTGATTGCCCAGACCGATGATTTCGTTAGCCTTTTCGGCGATTTCATCGATATGCAGAGGTTCCTCAAATCGGCTGCTTTCTCTGAGTGCTTTTCTGGCAGGGCTTCTGAAGAGTTCGATCAGCCATATTCCGATCCGATTGCCTCTCATCACCTTGTAGGACCCGCTTAAATGTTCATAATTATATTTTTTGGAATACATGCCGTAGAGAAAAAAGTCGATCAAATCCAGTACGACCGCTTCACCGCCTTCCCTCTCGATGATCCCCACGATATCATTATTGGCATTAGGGTGATACTTCACCAGGATTTCGCCTACCACTCCGACCTTCGGCTTTCTGATATCATTCAGCGGCAGACAGTCAAAATCCTCAACGATCTTCTTTAGATTTTTCCAGTAAGTCAGCGGGTTGCCGTTGGCGACATTCTTCTTGGCGATCTCCGCCCATTTCCGATGCAGCGCGTTTGCAGAACCAGGGACCTTTTCATAAGGTCGTGTGGCATACAGCACTCTCATAAAGGTATCTCCGTATACCCCAGCCATCAGTATCTTTTTGATCAGACCGTAGGATATCTTGAATCCAGGGTTGGATTCAAGTCCGACAAGGTTGACACTCACCACCGGGATCTGTTCCATATTGAGATCCTTCAGTGCTTTCCTGAGGAGCGATACATAATTGGAAGCTCTGCATCCCCCGCCGGTCTGCGACATGAGAACTGCAGTCCTCTGCAGATCGTATTTTCCTGATTTCAATGCGGAAATGATCTGCCCGAGCGTTAAAATGGTTGGGTAGCAGGCGTCGTTGTTGATGAATTTCAGCCCTTCTTCCACCGCATTCTTATCAACAGGCGGCAGCAAAACAGCGTTGTAGCCGCTGGTCCGAAGGGCGATTTCCACCAGATCAAAATGGATCGGCGACATCTGAGGCATCAGCAACGTATAATTCTGCTTTTTACGCATCTCCTCCGTAAAAACTTTTCTTTGATATGGCTCATGGGACGTAGCTTCCCTGATGTTGTTCTTTTCCCGCTCTTTCATGGCGGCCTTTAGGGAACGGATCCTGATCCTGGCTGCGCCCAGATTCGAGCCTTCGTCGATCTTGAGCGCTGTATAGAGCTTGTTATTGTTTCTGCAAATTTCTTCCACCTGATCGGTGGTCACGGCGTCGAGGCCGCATCCGAAGCTGTTCAGCTGAACGATTTCAAGGTTTTCACTAGCCCCCACAAAAGCGGCGGCTTTATAGAGCCTGGAGTGATACATCCATTGATCCAGAACACGAACAGGTCTCGGCAGATCCGACAAATGCGCCACCGAATCCTCCGTCAGCACGGCCATTTTGTAGCCGGTAATGATTTTATCGATGCCATGGTTGATTTCAGGATCCAGATGATAAGGCCTGCCCGAAAGCACAATGCCTTTCCGCTTGTTTTCGTTGACCCATTTCAGAACCTTCTCCCCCTGGGTCCTGATGTCTCTCTTAAAGCGTTCGTCCTCTTTGGAGGCCTTTTTCACTGCAGCCGCTATTTCCTTTTCCGAAATGCCTCTGTCTTTTAAAACCAGTGCCAATTCACGGATCAGGAAATCGTAATTGTCATACGGAAGAAACGGATGGGTAAAGACGACTCCGGCTTCCGTGAAAATATCATCCATGTTCTTGCCGATCACCTCAGGATAGGTGGCAACGATCGGGCAGTTATAGTGATTATGGGAGTTCTTGTCCTCGGTTCTTTCATAATTGATGCTCGGGTAGAAGATCCATTTCACCCCGTGTCTGACCAGCCACTTGATATGTCCGTGGACAAGCTTCGCCGGATAACAGGCGGTATCGGAGCTGATAGTTTCCATACCGCCCTCATAAATACTTTTGTTTGACTGCGGCGACAGGACGACCCGATAGCCCAGGCTGTCAAAGAAAGTAAACCAGAACGGGTAGTTTTCGTACATATTGAGGACCCGTGGGATGCCAACCACACCTCTGGCTTCTTCCTCGCTTTTCGGTTTGTAATCAAACAATCTCCTGTATTTGTATTCGAAAAGATTTGGTATGTCCTTAGACTCAGAGGCTTTGCCTTCTCCTTTTTCACAGCGGTTTCCTGTCACAAAGGCCGCCCCGCTGCTGAATTTATTAATGGTCAGCAGGCAATTATTTTCGCATGATCCGCAGCGGCTATGAGAGTTCTTCGCCGTGAATGAGTCCAGCTCCTCCAGCTTGATGAGTTTGGAGCGTTCCGGTCCGCTGTTGCCTTCCAAAGCCACCAATGCGGCGCCATAGGCACCCATGATTCCGGAGATGTCCGGCCTTACGATCTCCCTTCCGATGAGATTTTCAATGGCGCGAAGCACCGCGTCATTCAGGAATGTCCCACCCTGAACAACGATTTTTTCACCTGCCTCGTCCGGATTCCTGAGTTTGATAACTTTATATAAAGCGTTTTTGATGACGCTGTAAGAAAGGCCGGCAGAAATATCGCCGATCGTAGCGCCTTCTTTCTGGGCCTGTTTCACTTTCGAATTCATGAACACTGTGCATCTTGTCCCTAGATCTACAGGGGCGGAGGCAAACAAGGCTTCCTCAGCGAAAGACGCCACATCCATATTGACGGATTTCGCATATGTCTCAAGGAAAGACCCGCAGCCTGAGCTGCAGGCTTCGTTCAGCATGATATTGTAAATGGCCCGGTCTTTGATCCTCATGCATTTCATGTCCTGGCCGCCGATATCCAGGATGAAATCAACTCCCGGCAAAAATTCTTCCGCCGCTTTATAGTGGGCCATGGTTTCTATTTCGCCCATATCCGCATGGAACGCAGCTTTGATCAGGCCTTCTCCGTAGCCTGTCACGCAGCTCCCTGAAATATATGCAGTCTCCGGGAGTCTGCTGTAAAGATCTCTGAGCATGGAAATACAGGCCTCCAGCGGATTGCCTTCATTGGATCGGTAGAAGCTATAAAGAAGTCTCTTCTTGCTGTCTATCAAGGCCGCTTTTGTCGTGGTCGATCCCGCATCGATACCAAGAAAACATTCGCCCACAGCTTCTCTGATATCGAGAAACTCTACAGCGTCCTTGTCATGTCTTGATTTGAAATCGTCATATTCCTGCTGGTTTTTAAACAGAGGCTCCAGATATTTTGCTTCATTTAATTCCGAAGGATTGGTACTTCTCAGTTTTTCGACGATATCGCCGATATACTTCTTGTCGTATTTTTCCGAGTTGAGCGCTGCGCCGATGGCCACGAAATATTGTGAATCATGAGGGAAGATCACTTGATCCTCAGACAGTTCCAGTGTTTCGATGAATCGCTTGCGAAGTTCGCTCAGAAAATACAATGGGCCGCCCAGAAATGCGACATTCCCTCTGATCGTTCTGCCGCATGCCAGTCCGGAAATGGTCTGGTTCACTACAGCCTGAAATATGGAAGCCGAAAGATCTTCCATGGAGGCTCCCTCATTGATCAGCGGCTGTATATCCGTTTTGGCAAATACACCGCAACGGGCAGCAATGGGATAGATTATTTTATGGTTCTTGGCAGCCTCATTCAATCCGGAGGCGTCCGTGTTCAGCAGAACTGCCATCTGGTCGATGAATGCACCGGTCCCGCCTGCACAGGTGCCATTCATTCGCTGCTCGATGGTCTGTCCATAAAACGTAATTTTTGCGTCTTCCCCTCCGAGCTCGATAGCCACGTCCGTTTGCGGAATCAGAGACTCCACCGCGGCGCTGGCTGCAATGACTTCCTGTTCGAACGGGACACTGAGTATTTTTGACAAAGAAAGACCGCCGCTGCCGGTAATGGTAACGTGAACTTCTTCATTTCCCCTTTGATCATACAGTGCTTCCAAAAGTTCGGCAACTTTGCTGAACACATTGGACATGTGCCGTTCATAAACGGAATATGCAATTTCCCCTTTTTGGTCAAGCAATACAAGCTTCACCGTTGTTGATCCAACATCAATCCCTAATCTCATTTTCTCCTGATCTTCCTACCTGAACTACCTTGAAAACATCAATAATTATAGCATAAATCTCTCCAAAAATGTATATTTTAAACTTTTATAAATACACAAAGAGCCTGCATGGTCATCGCAGGCCCTTCTTAGTATCATAACGAACTTGCTGTCATGCTTATTTTGCATTCAGTGTTTTGTAAATCACCGTTGCCGCTTCCGCATTAGTCAGAATCCTCGTGCCATTGAAACGTCCATACTGATCACCTGTCATAATGCCCAGGGATTTAACCAGCGCCGTATAGCCCCGGTACTCCATTGCTGTCTTATCCGGGAACACTTTAAGATAGATCTGATACTGTTCCCCCGCCTTGCCGAGTCCTAGATAACGGATAGCGAATTTCGCTGCTTCCTGTCTTGTGAGCAGCGCTGCCGGCGCTTTTTCTTCCTTCTTGACGATACCATTCATGATCAGCATATCATACAGCTCATCGGTAGAAGCATTGCCGTAATAATTGGAGTAGATATATCTCAGGAAGCCTTCCTGCGTGATCTGGCTGTTCCCGTTAAATTTGTCGCCTGCTATATAATACCCATTTTCATATAACGCTACCACTGTTTTTTCATACCATTTACCCTGGATATCTGTATATCCGGTATCGCTTATAGGGGCGGAATAAGGCTTGCCCTCGTAATCGATCAGTGCACCGGTGGTTGGGTCCAAATTGAAACCGGCATCTTTCATGAACATATAGGCCGGAACCACTTCCTTGTTCGAATTCAGGATATATGTCAGATTATAATCCGATTTGCTGTCATAGATGGCAAAGGCTTCATCCTCGGAAATCGTTTTGCCAATAGCAGAGAAAGTGACTTTGTTGTTCCAGTTGCTGTAATATCCGATGATCTTGCCATCCTTCTTCTCAACGGTGACCGAAATTCCGTTATAGCTCACCGGTATGCCGTTTTCCTGTCTTGTATAGTTCAGGTAGTAGACGTCACTGTTCACCGAGATATTGCTTTGATATAAATCAAAGTTGACCTGGCCGGCCTTATCAGGCGCCAGTGATTTGATCAATGCCTCTGCGGATGCCTTTGCTTTTTCCAAGGCGATTCCTGTTGTGGACGACTCTGTTTCTGTATAAAGATTGAAACTGATGATTTCACCTGTGGCAGCGTCAACGGTTCCATAGCCTTTTTCAAAAGACAGATTCCAGGTATAGCGTTCTTCAAAAGGATCCTTTGAGAAGGATGAATAGGTCAGTTTGCCTACATTCGCCATGGCAGGGACTTTATTGTTCAGGGTGTCAATGGCTTCGCTCTGAGTCAGAAGGCCGTAAATATTCTCTACTTCCTGTTGTTCTTCCGGTGTCAGGCCGTCTGAGGTGCTCTGATCTCTGGCCTCTCCTCCCGCTCCACCATCACCCATTGGCCATCCGTAATAAGAATAGCTCTCAACAGGTTTACCTGTAAGCGCATCGATTGCATATACAGTTGATGCCAGCCGGTAAGCGAGGAAAGACTTTATTTCCTTTTTATCATAATTGCTGTAAATCATATAGCTGAGGTCAACTCCGATGTTGCTCTTAAAGGCAGCAGCGGCAGCATCTTTATTGATCACACCGGTCAATGACGGGAATGTAACCTTCGCAAGATAACCGATATTGTTGGCATAGTAGTCGACGACCTTGCCTGTCTTCGCATCCACAGATACGTTCATGTTGACGAAATTCACTTTGATGCCGTTTACATACAAAGCGAAATTATAGTATTTAGTCGCTTCGTAGCTGCTGTAGTCTGTTAGGCGTACGTCTTTAAAACCAACCGGCATCGCTTTGGCCAGGAATTCTTTGGCAATAGCTGCACCCTGGCTTTTGCTGAGTGTGCCCAAACCGCCTGTCCCGATGGTTTCAGTGTAGGTGCTATAGTTCCTCAGGACTCCGTTATTGTCCACGGATGCAGAGATCCCCTCTTTACCATCTGCTGTCTGCCAGTTCAATGACCAGATCTTCATGCCGGCATCCAGGTTTCCTGATTCTTCCGACCAGGATGTATACTGGAACTCCGTGAATTTTTCATCCACCGTGATCACGTTCTTGACCGCGAGAATAGCCGATTCCAGTTCTTTACTGTCGGTGGTTGCACCCATAGCCGGTGTGGCTGTCATAAAAAGCAATACGGGTATGAGAATCAAACTTAACATTTTCTTCATCTGTCTTTTCCTCCTTCATTTGTTCAATATCTGATAAGACGTTTGCGGCAAAATAAAGTTCCGTATTCTATCCATAATATGTAATGGTTCTACCATAAGGCAATCTTGAATTCCATATACTATGGTAATATAATAATACCCTGTAGAAAGGGGTTTAATAATGGAAAATAAAATGGGCATCGTGCCTGTGGGAAGGCTGACCATCAATATGGCGTGGCCGGCAATGCTCTCCATGTTCGTTAACTCATTATATAATATAGTAGATAGTATTTTCGTTTCCCGAATCGGCGAATCCGCCTTGACAGCGGTCACGCTGGTATTCCCTATCCAGCTGCTGATCATCTCTTTAGCGGCCGGCACGGGGATCGGAGTCAATTCTTTCATTGCAAGGTCTTTGGGAGCACAGCGTTTTGATGACGCAGACTCTGCAGCCAGCCACGGCTTCAGGCTTTCCTTTATCAACTGGTCCTTGTTTGCGTTTATCGCAATATTTCTTCCGGAAATCTATATCGGCGCTTATACAGATACGCCACTCGTTTTAGAGCAGGGTACCATTTTCCTGAAAATCGTTGCCGGACTTTCCCTCTTCGGATTTATCCAGATCAATATCGAAAAAGTACTGCAGGCGACGGGAAACATGATCGGACCCATGGTTTGCAGTCTGACCGGAGGGATCATCAATATCATCGGAAATCCGATCCTTATCTTTGGTCTTTTCGGTTTCCCTGAATTCGGTATCGCCGGCTCAGCCCTTGCTACGGTGACCGGTCAGTTTGTCTCCATGTGCATGGGGCTCTATCTTCTTTTCGCCCATAAACATGAAGTGAAAATCAAGATCAGAAATTTTAAATGGAACAAAAAGACCATCAAGGATATTTACACGGTTGGATTCCCTTCCATTATCATGCAGGCCATCAGCTCTGTCATGCTGTTATCTATCAATGGCATGCTGGCCAGCGTCTCTGAGACAGCCGTAGCCATTGTAGGTGTGTACTTCAGACTGCAGTCCTTCATCTTCATGCCGGTTTTCGGTCTTCTTCAGGGATCGATGCCCATCATGGGCTATAACTACGGTGCGCGGAATCGGGATCGTCTGATGCAGTCCTATTTCTTCAGCCTGAAGGTAGCCATGGGTATCCTGGGTTTTGGATGCGCCGTGTTTCTTCTTCTTCCCACTCAGCTTCTATCCTTATTCAACGCATCTGATAACATGCTGTCTTTGGGGATCCCGGCTTTGCGAATTATCAGTCTGACTTTTATCCCTGCTGCTTTCGGCATCATGACGGCCACATTTTTTCAAGCCGTCGGATATGGCATGCTGAGTTTCTGGCAGTCCTTAATAAGGCAACTGATCGGCATCATACCCCTTGCCTGGATGTATCTGATGTTTTGGGGAGTATCTGCTATTTGGTGGGCCTGGCCCTCAGCAGAGATTTTAGCTTTCGGGTACAGTGTAATATTCCTAAAAAGAGTGTATAATAAAGATATTAAAAATCTTTAATATCATAAAAGTATTTTTTAGAATATTAAAAAAAGTTAGACTTCGTGATTTTTGCCTATTTACATTGCTTGATAAATCATATATTATATTGTTGAAATATTTTCTTGATTTTTAACTATTTAGGTTTTGGAAGTAGAAAATGAATTTTGTGACTGGAGGGATAACAATGCTAAAGATAAATAAATATTTTAAAAATGAATCGGGTCAGGCGATGGTTATGGTCGTTATTGCTATGAGCGCATTGTTGGTATTTGGAGGGTTTGCCATAGACGTAGGCTCCATGGCGCATCAAAAAGGTCAAATGCAAAATGCTGCCGACTCAATCGCTTTAGCTGCTGCTCAAGATCTTCCAACTTCAACTGCGGCTCAGCAGGATGCAATTAAACAACAATACGCTGTGGATAATGGTGTCGATTTATCAGAAGTAAACATTATTACCCCGTATGAAGGAGATAATAATAAGGTTTTAGTTGAATGCACACGAAATTACCAACATTCATTTTTTAAAGTCTTAGGTTTGAACGAAACCGCTGTCACTGTGAGAGCAGTCGCTGAACATTATCCATATATCCCCGCTGTTCCTCCTGTTCCACCTACTCCCGACACCCCTGGCGTTCCCGGATGGGATGGTGGTACAGTTCCTTTTATAAACTATTCGCACTATACAAAAGGACAAGAGATATTAATTTGGAACAAAGTGGGTGCTGGCAATTTTACTTGTCTTCTGCATGCTGCACACGATCCATATTATCGTTTTGATTTAGATGTAGGAGCGACTCATGCAAATGGTAAAATAAATAACATAAAATTCGAGCTCGAACCTATTTTGCAGCCAAATGCCACTGTGTATCTGATAAGTTTATCCAATAAGACAATCAGCGGGGTCACGGTCCCAACTACTAAAGGTAGTAAAACCGGCAGTTTCAAATTGCCAGACGGAAATGCAGGCCAGGGTGAGACAGTAGCCACACAATATTTAGTTCTTTTCAAATGTACAGTATTATCCTATGACACTGGCAAAACGATAAAATTTAGAATTGAAGAGATATATGATTTAGGGAACTCTGACACCGGCGATATTGATATCATTCATGGTTCTCCACCAACTGAAGATGTGCCGGGGATTCCAGGCACACCGGGCACTCCGGGCACTCCGGAAGTTCCAGAAAGCGTTAAATTGATTCCTTATAATAACTACGGTTGATTCAAACTTACGCCAAATCATAAACCACAAAGGCTAGATATTTTCCAAGGGGCAGCAAGTCCGGCTGCCCCTAATTATGTTTTGTAACCATATTTCAAAGTAAGCAACAATTAAATCATTATTACGAACAATATATCAATCGAGGTTTTACTATGAAAAAAAATGACCTGACGGAAAAAAGCCTTACAAATGTATTGATCGCAAAGCGCGAATTATATTTACTTCTCTCTCTTCTTATTACTGGCATCGTTTATCAATATCGTTCAGGGATGTCCGGCAATGATTTCTGGTGGCATGTGAAAACCGGCGAATGGATTGTTTCGCACAATTCAATTCCTAGCGTCGATGTTTTTTCATGGTTTGCTGAAGAGAACGGCATCAAGTGGGTTTCTCATGAATGGCTTTCTGATGTTGTTCTGTATTTGTTGCATAATTTGGGGGGAAATTTACTTGTATTTCTTTTATCAATGATTGCTGCTATCATTATGGCGGCACTGATAATATACAGGAACCGATTTCAGATAAAGAACAATTTGCTTTTTTCTATTTTGTATCTATTCCCCATCATTTCACTTTTCCCAACGTTCTTCTATGGACGACCCCATCTATTCAGCTTCTTTTTGTTGTATGCTACGCTTGCCTGCCTATATAATTACAGAGAAAATGAAAATTCCAAATCAATCTATTATGTGCCCATAATAGCTATTTTATGGGGCAATTTTCATGGAGGTTCATCTAATATACCTTATATACTCTGTTTTATTTTTCTTGGTTCCGGCTTGATCGATCTAACGGTAGGAAAAATAGAATTCAGTAAGATGCCTAAGAAGCAAATATTAACATATTTTCTGACAGGAATATTGTCACTCTTAGTTCTGGTTATTAATCCACATGGTTTGACGATGTTATCTTATCCTTATACAAACATGGCCGATTCCTTTATGCAGTCTTTCATCGCTGAATGGGCCTCACCTGATGCCAAAGAACCTTTTGACTTATTCGCGTTCTTTCTGCCTGTTTTGATAGTAGGAGTATCACTAGTGATCACCGAAAAGCGAATACAAATCATTGACCTATTGATTTTCATGTTCTTCGCTTTCATGGCGTTTAGAAGCATACGGTTCTGCATCATTTTTTTTATCGCTACCAGTTTCTTCGCAATGAAATACTTTGTCTCAAGAGAATCTAAACCCATAAACACAAAATTTGAAAAGATTATTATGATAATATTTTTTATTGCATTATTGGCGGTTAATGTTTATAGTGTTTCAAATATTGTCAAAACATATCAAGATGAATCTCTTATCACTGTAGCTTTGGATGATAAATTTGTCGCTTTTGTTAAAGAAGATGAGCCTCAAAGACTATACAATGACTATAATTTCGGCGAAACCCTAATTTATCATGATTTGAAAACATTTGTCGATGCACGAGCAGATATATTTTCAAAGTATAATCTTCGTGATGCAATTGGTCTCATGGATTTGGCAGAAACACATAAAACGAAAAAGGATCAAATCTTTGATCCTGAAAAAATTATTAACAAATATGATTTTGATGCATTCTTAATCCAGCCCAATCGAAGTTTGGCTGCTTATTTGAAAAGCCACCCCGAAAAATACCAATTGCTGATGGCTGATGAAAATGCAGTATATTTTCGGAAAATAGAAAATCAAAACAAATAATGGAGGTATTTCTATGCCGTTGCTATCAATAATTGTGCCCTGCTTTAATGAAGAAGAATCGTTGCCGTTGTTTTATTATGAAATAAGTAAAGAGATTGAAAAATTTTACGAAATCAATGTTGAACTTGAAATTTTATTTATTGACGACGGCTCTAAAGATCGTACTCTTGAAGTTATAAAAAAAATAAAAAGTGTAGAGCGGCGAGTTAAATATATATCCTTTTCAAGGAACTTTGGGAAAGAAGCCGCTATTTATGCCGGACTGGAACAATCATCAGGCGATTATGTGACGATAATGGATGCCGATCTGCAAGACCCTCCTTCACTTTTAATGGATATGTATAAGGCGGTGACTGAAGAAGGATATGACACAGCAGCAACAAGAAGAACTACCAGAGTTGGAGAACCAAAAATAAGGTCTTTTTTTGCCAGAAAATTCTACAAGATAATCAATAAGATATCGGAAACCGAGCTTGTGGACGGCGCCAGAGACTTCAGAATCATGACAAGGCAGGTCGTTCAAGCGATTTTAAATATGAAGGAATACAATCGCTTTACAAAAGGTATTAATGAGTGGATAGGGTTTAAAACAAAATGGTTTGAGTTCGAAAATATCGAAAGATCGGCAGGAAATACCAAATGGTCATTCTGGAAACTCGTTTTGTATTCCATTGACGGTATTACAGCTTTTTCAACAAAACCGTTGGCTCTTTCCGCAATGTTGGGTTTATTATTTTGTATGATATCGTTTATTTTTATTTGTGTTATTATAATAAAAACCTTAGTATATGGCGACCCTGTCAGCGGCTGGCCTTCGCTTGCCGTTATGGTTCTGTTTATCGGTGGGATACAGCTGTTCTGCATCGGTATCCTTGGCCAGTATTTATCAAGAACATATATGGAAACTAAAAGAAGGCCCATATATATTGTCAGAGAAGCCGATATGAATGAAAAAATAAATTCGGAGCTTGAATCATAATGAATATCCTGCCAAAATTGTCTGCCGACAGAAGTGAAATTATTTCATATGTGTTTTTTGGGATGCTAACCACTTTAGTCAACTACCTGGTCTATTTATTATGCAGACAGGAATTTGGCATCGAGAATCTCATAATCAATACTTCTATTGCATGGTTTGTTTCTGTTCTTTTTGCCTATATAACTAATAAAATCTGGGTGTTCAGAAATAATAATTTCAGGATTGCCAATTTAATACAAGAGTTGCTGGCATTCATTACTTCACGATTGTTTACGGGGATTCTTGATGTTGTAATTATGAAAATATGTGTTGATTTCGCAGGGTTTAATGATTTAGCAACAAAAATTATTTCCAATATCATTGTAATAGTATTGAATTATTTACTATCAAAGAAATTTGTATTTCGCGCGAAATCAAATTGAGTTACTTAAGGAGCAAGCATCTAAAATGCCAAATTGCCTGCAAAGAATATCTGCCATAAAGAACAATGAATTCTATGAAAATTATCAACATGATTTAAAGGTCATAATTTTTCTTTTCGCAATCACAAGGCTGGTCTTTTTTTCCATACTATTCATTTGCGAATATTTGCTGGATGCCCATTATGAATTCGGAAATGTTTATTTAACCTATGATGGCGTACATTACTTAGATATAGCTATTGATGGCTATACCAAGGATGCCCAATACGCCTTCTTTCCGCTTTTTCCGTTGGTTATTCGTTTCTTTTCCTTATTCGGCATCGCCGTTCCCGGCACTATACTATTCAATCATCTAATCACGTTGATCATTGCATTTGCAATATACTATACAGGAGTAAACCTTCAAAATAAAAGCGCTGATGTCAGCCTTGCAATGTCGTCAATATGGTTGTTTTCTCCGATTGCAGTGTCCACCTGTATGTTATATACTGAAGCCCTATTTGTTTTTCTTACTCTTTTTGCTTATATTTTTTATAAGCAAGAAAAGTATATTAGTGCAGGAATCATGCTGGGTCTATCAGCAGCAACTAGAAATACCGGCTCGATGTTGTTTTTCGCCATCTTTATTATTATGGCATTAAAGGCGCTTTTAAAAAAGGATGGCCAGACGATAAAAACCATTTTAGCTATGTATATACCCGGAGCATTTATAAGCTGCGCATATCCAATTTTTCTTCTCATTAAATTAGGCAATTGGCACTATTTTATCGATGTTCAATATGAACAGTGGGGCAGAATAAAGTCGGACTTCTTTTATGTTTTATTCAATGATTTCAGATTAATAAATCAGGATCCCTCGAGTGTGCTTTTTACCTATGTTTCATTGGCCTCTATTTTGTATATATTTTATATCGCTGTAAAAGGGAAGAAAGACTATGAATTAATTCTATACTTGATATTTTCAATCTTTGCGATCTTTTCAACATGTAGAGGGCCTGAATGGAACAATATACCAAGCACCAGTTATTATAGATATTTTTACGGCATAGTATCGGTATATCTGTTAATTGACTATAAAACTAAGTTCAAATTGATATTTTTTATCAATATTGCTTTAAGCATATATGCAATGCTCGTCTATTGCAGCGGAGGCTTTCTGATTTAGGCAATGAATCGATCACCTTTAATAACTTTTGTTGCTATTTTTATTCCTCATAGTTTTTGTAAATCTCCATATCTTCGATATTGCCATCGTGGGAAAAATTTCTAATAACATATTCCCTAAAGCCTCTAATATCTTGATATCCGTAAAAAGTGTTCGTTAAAATAATATCTTTCTGATCAATCAGAGATATGATATCCATTTCATTTTTTGTGCCAACATTTCCTATAGATAATAAATCCAGTATTCCGTTGTGATCATCTGCAGGGAGAGTATATGCGTAAGCATCTCTATGTATTATAGCAACATCTAATCCCTTATTTTCTTGAACTTTGATATAATTTGAAATCACTTTAATATTTTCTTCCAATCTTTTTTCCAGAAATATGCCACGATAAATGGCCATGTCTGATCGCACATATTGCTCTTCTGAATTTAGAGGCCAGAATGATAATAAAGCATAGCAGAATAATGCAGCAACAGCTATATACTTCACCGATGGCTTTGAGAATAATTTCATTTCAGTATTCCGGATTAATTCGATAGATAATACTATATTCAATATTAGTGTCAAAGTGGTATGGTATTTATCAATGATTGGATAAATAGCTATATATGAACAGATGCTAAAGATGACAGCATTCATATGCTTGGTTATTCCACCTTCTTTTCTCTTCTTAAAAAGTTCTGCAATTAAAAGAATCGTTATGATAGCAGAGATCAACGCGATAATATATTGAACTTGAAATCCTTTTTCCGTTATCTTGTTTTCAGAAAATGAAAATAACCCTAATATTGAATAATCAATAAAAGCTTCGAATGAGGAAGTCCATAACAAATAAATCGTAAACAGTGATATTGGTAATATTCCACCGATCATATAATAGACAAATGACTTAAAAGGCATCTTTCTTGTTATAATCATGTAAATCAATGCACACGTTATTATTATAATCAGTATTCCAGGAAGATTCTGTTTTACCAATAGCGCTGCGGATAAAGAAAAACCCATTAGAAATGAATTGGTAGTGTTCGCCAAAGAAAAGAAATTATCGGCAGTCAAGTAGGAAATCATTATCAGTAATACGAGCAGCTTATTATAATTAGCAAATCCAAGTGATAATAATAGAATGCCAATTAACGCTGTGTATACTGCAGATATATTGATATCGATCTTATTTTTGACGCATACGTGATAAGTAAGAACTATTATTGCAGAATCGATCAGTGCCCCGTATAATCTGAACAGAATTAAAGATTTTGAAAAAAACGCACCGATCATAAAAAATAAAGGGGTTTGGATCACGTTATAATCACGATAAGGAACAAAACCATCGGCAATATTTTTCGAAAACCCATAGCACCATATTTCATCCATTGATAATGGAGATTTGCTGTTAAAATTAACTAGAATAAAAATCATTAAGCTAAATATATATACATATACATAGGAGTGTATTTTAATATGCGTTAGTTTCATTTTAAGCCTCCACTATTAAATAATGACTAATCATTTACTTACTCTTATTTCTGCAAGGCCCAGTTCATCAGCATATTTTCTTCGCATATAAATAAAATCCTGCCCTGTAAATATATCGTCCTTCCATATGCGCCAGAAGTTAACAATATAGATAATTATTTACATCTACCACTCCGTTCCACTATATTTGATAATATTTTTGGAACAGGCTAACCCAAGAATCATCCACAACAAATAAGCAAACATAATGACTTCATTATTAAAAAAACCAACGGAATAGAACCCTATCAAAGAAGTCGATATTGGTAAATATAAATCAGAATATTTTATTCTCAATACCGCTTTCTTAATTACTAAAAAGGCCAAAATTAAATATACTATTAATGATGGTACACCAGACGTAACCGCAATATGTAAGTATTCATTATGCGCTTTACTCCCTGTAAAAAATCCTGATTGCCCATAGTTGGAAATAATATCAGATTCAAAGAAAGTTTTTAATGCAACTCCGAGATTATCCACGCCCACTCCAAATATAGGCATTTGCTTAATTAATTCAAAGGATTTGCTCCAAAAAAATATTCTATAAGATCCTGCAGTTGATGCGTCATCAGCACCCTGGGCCACTTTTGCAATATCTGAAAAGATTGAAAATATTCTTGATACAAAATTAAGCTCACTCGTAAATGAATAAATCAATAGCAAAGTTACCGATGTTAAGATGATAAGTTTTATTTTCCTTTTTTCGGTTTCGAGAATTCCCTTTTGTTTAATTTTCAACATGTAATATATACAGAAGCTACATAAATAGCCGATCCAACTTCCCCTTGTATAAGCACATAACAAAGCATAGAACAAAATGATATAAAACAGAAAGCCTAATTTTAAATTTTTTTCAATATATAAAAACAGGCTAAAAGGTATAAGTATTACGAGATAAGTTCCAAGGTGATTCGGATTGCCCATAGATGAAAAAGCAACATGTGAGTCAGCAATATTTTCGAAATAGTAATGGTCTGGTATTGGATCTATTCTGTATGCTTGCATTATTCCGTGTATACTAATTATTACTCCGGACCCCAACATAACTATCAAAAATTTCTTACCTATTGTTTCGATTTCCCTTGAAATCAAAAAAATTAGAAAATATATTGAGAGAGTCAATAACCCTTCATATCGATATTGAGAGCCAAATAGCGCTGTTGTCCTATCCATCGCAAAAAGTGTTGACATGATTAAGAGGATATAAAATACACTGAGGATCTGCCTTTCTTTGTCAAAATAGATAAATTGATTACTTTGTTTGCGAAAAATAATTATAGATGCTAGCAATATGATAAATATGATAATGAGGAATATAAATTTAGGGTAATAAGAATCGAGCTTACCTCCGACAGGTAAATATATTAAAGGTGTTAACGAAGAAATAACGATTAGCCAAAATTTAATAACACTTTTTATCTCGAGTGATCTATACATTCAAAAATACACTCTCCTTTCAAAGAATGGCATTTATCAATATGGATATATTCGCATAAATTATTTTGCATAATTAATGCACGTTTATTATTTTGTAGAGCAAAGACAATTAAACTATATCATGTAAATGAGTATTTTTCCATTTCTAACAAAAAAGCTTTTGAAGTTTTACAAAAGCTCGGAATAATTGATATAACCTTATTAAGTTATGAATTGGGTAGGTCTGTAAGCCGGGTTCTGTATTCGACAGTCATCTATCTAAGGCGTACCATTGCTGGTATGCTCATGCGACCTACCTTGCGGGCCGGCAGCGGGCCGCTGCCTTTAGTGGCCCTATTTGGTCTTGCTCCGGGTGGGGTTTTCACGGCATGCCTGTCTCCAGACACCCGGTGCGCTCTTACCGCACCATTTCAACCTTACCACAGCATGATCTGTTTCGGCGGTGTGTTTCTGTTGCACTTTCCCTATAGTTACCTACGCCGGACGTTATCCGGCACCCTTGCCCTGCGGAGCCCGGACTTTCCTCATGGATCCCGAAGATCCACGCAACTGTCTGGCCTACCCAATTCAAATAGTTATTATATCGTTGTAAACGGATCAATGTCAACCTGCGATTCGATGATTTCCACATCGGATCCCAGGGCTTTTCTTAATTTGGCTGCCATATTCGGCACGAAAATCTTTTCTGTTCCGTAATGCCCCGCATCGATCACGGCTATTCCGGCCTCCCTGGCCTTTCTGGCATCATGATATTTCAGGTCTCCAGTGATGAATACATCGCATCCGTTCAGGATGGCATCGCCGACATCGCTGCCTCCGGCACCCGTCAGAATGCCTACTGTTCTGACATCCCGGGTCAGGTCTCCCACAAGTCTCAGATCCTTTCTCGGAATATCCAAGGCTTTTGACACGGCGTCGACCACATCCAGCAAAAGTCCCGGTGTTTTCAGTTCACCCACCACGCCGAATTGATCTTCCGGATCAAGATGCTTCATGCTCCGGAGCATAGACAATTGCAGCAGCTCTGCCAGATAATCGTTGTTGCCTCCTTTGACCAGGTCAAAGGACGTATGGGCTGCGTATACGCCGATGTCCAATTTGATCAGTTGAATGATCTGGTTTCCTGTGACCTCATTGTTTTCGATGGATCCAAGCGGGTCGAAAATCAGCGGATGATGCACGATGATATAATCCGCATCCAGCTCTCTGGCCTCCTTGATCACCTCTGTGGTGATTTCCAGTGCAACCAGTATTTTATTGATTTCCAGCGTCCCTGTATCGACCTGTATGCCTCCGTTGTCCCAGCTTTCGGCCAGTTTCTCCGAAGAAATGCTGTTCAATGCGTCCAGCAGCTCCAGTTTCCATACACTCATATCTGTTCTCCTCTTCCCTTCCACTCTTTGTCCGCGGCTTTTTCCAGCAATTGTTCCAAGTACTCGATCCTTTTTTCGGTGATGCCGATTTTAGAAAGAGCGGGATCCTTGCTGCCCGCTAAATCTTTCAGGATGGTTTTTTCGGTCCTGATCCTGTTCTTAATAAAAGGTATGATCAGATCTTTCTCCGGGCAGTGCAGCAGGCTTTCCGGCACTTCGTACCAGATCGCTTCCTCTTCCGACCACTCCGGCAGAGCATCTTTCTCATGGCTGCTTTCCATCACTTCCGATGGAGTTTGATTTCTATGCGTTACCAGGATCTCACAAAGAAATCTTCCCTCTTTCGCCAGATGCTCAGCGGATATTTCATATCCGTTCTTCACTAGCCAGTACCGGAGCTTCCCCTGTCCGTTTCTGGGCTGCAGGATGAACCTTCCGATGCTGCCGGACTTTTCGGGATCGGCGCCCAGGATGTCCGATATCAGGAGCCCTCCCATGCCCGCGATGACCACCACACCGGCTTCACCGGGCCTGAGCACCTCCAGACCGTTTCCCAGCCTGAAATCGACTCTTTCGGGGTCTATTCGCTCCCTCAGAACTTCATCGGCGTTCTCTCTGGCTTTTGCCAGACTTCCGGGGCTCACATCGGCCATGATGACCTTGGGGCAGATGTCCTTCGTAAAAAGATATAAAGGCAGATAACCATGGTCGGTTCCGATATCTGCCATGGTTTCGCCTTTATGGATCTCTTCAGATATTATTTTTAATCGTTCCGATAATTTGATCATTCCTACTCCAGATAATCCTTCAACTTTTTGCTCCTTGATGGATGTCTGAGTTTTCTCAGGGCTTTTGCCTCGATCTGCCGGATCCTTTCACGGGTCACGTCGAAGGTCTTGCCCACTTCTTCCAGCGTCCTGGCTCTTCCGTCTTCCAGACCGAAACGGAGCTTCAGAACCTTTTGCTCTCTTTCGGTCAGCGTGTCCAAGACCTCCACCAGCTGTTCCTTCAGCATGGAGAATGCCGCCGCTTCTGCCGGGGCCGGCACGTCATCATCCGGAATGAAGTCTCCGAGATGGCTGTCCTCTTCTTCTCCGATCGGTGTCTCAAGCGATACCGGTTCCTGAGCGATTTTCAATATTTCCCGGACCTTGTCCTCGGAAATGTCCATCTCCAGTGCGATTTCGTCCGGTGTCGGTTCGCGCCCGTATTCCTGCAGCAGCTGTCTGGAAACCCGGATCAGTTTGTTGATGGTTTCCACCATGTGCACCGGGATTCGGATAGTCCTGGCCTGGTCCGCAATGCTACGGGTGATGGCCTGCCTGATCCACCAGGTAGCGTAAGTCGAGAATTTATATCCTTTTCTCCAGTCGAATTTGTCTACGGCTTTAATCAGCCCCAGGTTGCCTTCCTGGATCAGGTCCAGAAACAGCATGCCCCTTCCCACATATCGCTTGGCGATGGAGACCACCAGCCTCAGATTTGCTTCACAGAGCCTTTGTTTCGCATACTCGTCCCCTTCTTCCATTCTCTTGGCCAGCTCGATCTCTTCTTCCGCCGACAGCAATGGAACTTTTCCGATTTCCTTCAGATACATTCGGACCGGATCATCAACGGCGATGCCTTTCGGCAGTGTTGCGTCGATATCTATCTCCCCTGTTTCATCCAGAACGATGTCTTCTGCATCCGTTTCTACTTCGACTACATCCCCTTCGATATCGTCAATATTCAGTAAAAGCAGATTCGGATCCACTTCGGTTTCCACTTCGATCCCCATAGCCAGAAGTGCTTCGTAGACTTCGTCGGCATTATCTTTGTCGAATCCGATGGCATCCAGGTATTCATCTATCTGTCTGGTTGTTATGGCATTTTTGTTCTCCTTAGCCTTCACAGCAAGATCATTCAGAAAATCAAAACTTTTTTTCTCTTTTTCCTCTTCGTAGCTCATTAAAGCTTACCCCCTAATACTTTTGTCTTTTGGATTTTCATAAGTTCGGCCTCAAGTTCCTGGATTTTTTTCAGATTTTCCGGGTCCTCGGTGATGGAATCATCCACAATATCGAGAATCGACAGGATTTCTTTTTCCCTTGCTGCCATTTTTTTATCTTCGTACGCTTTGATGCATTCACTCAAAACCTGTGTTTCTTTTCCGGCCAGTTTAACGTTTTCCAGAATATCCGCTACTGTGTCCGCCTGCTCTTTTTCGAGAATATCCAAAAGTTTTTTCAGGTCCACGGTATCCTCAGCTTGCAAGTGCTCTTTTATGGCGTTGAAAATAGACTGCCCTGCATCGCTCTCAAAAGCCTCTTGATGCGGGATCACTTCCTTCAGTAAATCCTCACGGGTAAGCAATAGCTTCAAAAGGTTTTTTTCAAGCATAGAAATAGGAATGTTGCTTGGATGGTTTCTTTGTGTCTTTATCTCAGGTACCGGTCTTTTTTGGACTTCCTGCCCTGAGGCTTTGTCTGTTATCTGGGTGATTTCCCGTCGGATGGCTCCCTCCGAAATGCCGGTTTCGCCCGCAAGCTTCGCGATGTAGGCGTCCGCCTCCACCGGTGTCAGCCCCGCAAGAAAAAAGGCGGCATCTTTCAAAAATTCGACTCTGCCATCTGTGGTTTCCAGATTATGTTCTTTTCTGATCACTGATAGTTTGTATTCCTCATACGGGACCGCATCTTTGATCAACTTCAGAAAAGCTTCCTTGCCTTTTGCCTTGACGAATTCATCCGGGTCCTTGCCGCTGGTCACATGTAAAACCCTCGGCTTGCAACCTTCTTTATACAATATATCTATACCCCGAACGGCCGCTGTTACACCGGCATTATCGGAATCATAAGCCAATACGACATTTTTTGTGTATCTTTTGATCAGCCCCGCCTGGTTCTCCGTCAGTGCCGTTCCCAGCGTTGCGCCGACGTTGGTGATCCCGTGTTGATAGAGCGAAATGGCATCCATATAGCCTTCCACCAGAACAACCAGGTCCTCCCTGCTCACTTCGGAGCGGGTCAGGTTGAGACCGTAGATATTGTTCTTTTTCTGGAAAACCAATGACTCGGACGAATTCAGATATTTGGGGACGCCGTCCCCCAGGGTTCTGCCGCCAAATCCAATGACTTTCCCGTTTGTATTGATGATGGGGAACATCACCCGGTCCCTGAATTTATCATAGTATTTGCCTTTTGATTCGGAGATCAGCCCCAGCTCCAGCAGCTTTTTGGGGTCTGTGCCTTTTGCAACGAAGTATTGGTAGAGGCTGTCCCAGGAGCCGTCTGCATATCCGATGCCGAATTTTTTAAGTGTCTGTGGCTCAATTCCCCTTTTCAGCATGTATTGTAACCCCGGATTTTTTTCTCTGGTAAAGGCATCATAAAAGAAGCGGGCTGCCATCCGGTTGATTTCATAATATTCATCCTTCGATTTTACAGGACCGCCGGTAGTCACTTCCAGCTGGATGCCGTAATCCCCCGCCAGCTTTTCCATAGCCGACACAAAATCCAGGTTATAGTAGCGCTTGACGAATTCGATCACATCGCCGGTGGCACCGCAACCAAAGCACGTAAAAATCTGCTTGCTGTCGGACACCACAAGACTGGGTGTTTTCTCATTGTGGAACGGGCAAACACCCTTATAGTTGCTTCCTGCGCGCTTCAAGGGGACGACTCTGGATACCACGTCCACGATGCTGCATCGGCTCTTTATTTCATCTGCTGCGTTGTTTTTGAATGCCATTCGGTCTGTTTTCTCTTCTCCCAATTTAAAATCGAATAAGCGTTGCAACGACTCACAACTACTTATTCGATGCGTAGATGTCTTTTCCTTCTTATTTATATAAATAATTATTAAAAATTAACCTTTTTTCGAAATCTTTTCGGAATAATCCCTTTGTGCGTATCGGTCCGTCATGCCGGCGATGTAGTCCTTGACGGATTCTTCCACGCCGTATTCCCCGATCAGTGCGAAATTCTCAGCCGGCAGTTCCTCCGGACGCGCGACGTAGTACTGATAGAGGCCGTGAATAACGGTTCTCACCATTTCCAGCTCTTCATCCTTTTTGACCTTGGCACTGTGATAGACCTGCTCAAACATGAACTCCCTGAGCTTTGTCATATAGAGGGTGCAATCATCCGACATGGCGATGGCGCTCTTGTCCCATGAATTTTCGATCATGTCCATCACCATGGTGTTGACCCGTTCCCGATGGCTGCCGCCCAGAAAAGCGATACAGTCCTGCGGAAGCTCCGACTCTTTGATCACGCCGCTTCTGACGGCGTCATCGATGTCATGGTTGATGTAGGCGATCCGGTCCGATGTTTTGACGATTTGGCCTTCCAGCGTATATGGGATCCCCTTGCCGGTATGGTTCAGGATGCCGTCCCTGACTTCACGGGTAAGATTCATGCCTCTGCCATGAACTCCTTTGTTACCTTCCAGGACTTCCACGACCCGGATGCTTTGTACATTGTGCTTAAATCCCCCCGGATGGATCTCCGAAAGAAAGGTCTCGCCATTATGTCCGAATGGGGTATGCCCGAGATCGTGCCCCAGAGCGACGGCTTCGATCAGGTCTTCATTCAGCGCCAGAGCCCGGCCGATGGTTCTGGCGATCTGTGAAACCTCGATTGTGTGGGTCAGACGTGTCCGGAAATGATCCCCCTCCGGAGCGATGAAAACCTGGGTTTTATGCATCAGCCTGCGGAACGCCTTGGAATGGATGATCCGGTCGCGGTCTCTCATAAAATCGGTCCTGATTTCACATTTTTCCTCATCAAAATCGCGGCCCCTGCTTTCTCTCGCTTTCGCCGCGTATTTGCTCAAAATGGCATATTCTCTTTCTTCGATAAATTTTCTGTTGATCATCGATTTCTTATAATCTCTCTACGTAATCAATTCAATCAGGCTGACTACTAGTGCCCCCAGCATCATGGTGATTGGCAGGGTTACGACCCAGGCTACCACGATACTCCTTGCGATGCCCCATTTTACTGCGGATGCTCTTTTAGCGGTGCCTGCGCCCATGATGGAAGTCGTGATGACCTGAGTGGTAGATACCGGAGCTCCTAAAGAGCTCATCATTTCTATGACGAGTGCGGAAGATGTCTGTGCAGCGAAGCCTGAAGCCGGCTGCAGTTTGGTGACAGATCCGCCCATTGTCTTCATGATCTTCCAGCCGCCTACGGATGTTCCTACAGCCATGCAGGTTGCACAGGCGATTTTGACCCAGATCGGCACTCCGCTGTCCTGGGAAAGCATCCCACCGCTGACCAGCGCCAGTGTAATGATGCCCATGGTTTTCTGAGCGTCGTTGTTGCCGTGGCTGTAGGCCACCAGAGCTGCCGAGAAAATCTGTGCTCGCAGAAACGTCTTGTTGACCTTGCTTTGCGACCAGTTGCTGAAAGCCCGGAAAATTCCGGTCATCAATAAAAATCCTACAGCAAATCCAATCAATGGAGAAGTTAAAAGCGGTACGATTATTTTTATCATAAAGGTACCCCAGATGATATCTTGAGTGGAACGGGTGTAGGCCATGGTGGCTCCGATGAGCCCTCCGATCAGCGCATGGGACGAACTGCTGGGAATACCTCTCCACCAGGTGAACAGATTCCATATGATTGCCGCCAGCAATGCGGCTAGGATCACATATTGTTCGAGTTCTATGCCGATCAAGCCTTTCGAAATGGTTTTCGCTACCTTTTCTGAAACCAGTGCTCCCAGGAAATTGCAGCCCGCAGCCAGCATGATCGCTTCTCTGGCAGTCAACGCCTTCGTATAGACCGATGTGGCGATGGCATTGGCGGTATCATGGAATCCGTTGATGAATTCGAACGCGAATGCCAGTATGATGACCATCCCCAGAATAAAGGACATACCACTAAGCATATTTCATTACCGCCCCTTCGATGAGGTTCGCAACTTTCTCGCAAGAATCAAGCGCATCCTCCAGCTGCTCATAGAGTTGTTTCCATTTGATCAGCTCGATGGCATCGTCCGCTTCACGGAACAGTTTTTTCATGGTGCTTCTGAAGACGATATCCCCTTCGTTCTCTATCCTGTTGACTTCAATGACCTGCTCCATGACGATGCTTCCTGTCTTTATTTCATGAAGATGCATGAACAGCGTCTCCAGCTCTCTCACCGCCTGCAGGATCAGCGTGGCCATCGTCAGGGCTTCCGGTCTCATTTCCTTGATGTCAAAGGTGGTGAAGCTGTTGGCGACCTCTTCGATGGCGTCCACGATATCATCCATCTCGCGGGCGATATTATAGATATCCTCCCGGTCAAAAGGTGTGATGAACGAGCTGTTCAGATGCCTCAGGAGCTTATGAGTCTGAATATCGCACTCCGTTTCCAGAACCTTGAGCCGGGACACCTTGTCCTCGACATCCGTGTAATCATGTACTAGTTCCGCAAAAGCCTCTCCGGCTTCAAGAATTTTCGCGGCCGATTCTTTGAATAGCCCGAAAAAAACATCTTCTTTTTTCTTCAGCCCTACCATAGCTTATTCCCCTTCTCTGCTTATAAATATATTAAATATGTGTCCTTTATTAACGAAGTCCTGAACTGCCGAAGCCGCCTTGGCCTCTTGGTGTATCATCCAATGCTGAAACCGCTTCCCAGATGATGCGTTCATATCTGCTGATGACCATTTGGGCGATCCGGTCGCCTTTATTGATGGCGAAAGGTTCTTTGCCCCAGTTGATCAGACTGATTTTGATCTCTCCTCTGTAATCGCTGTCGATGGTGCCGACCCCATTGACCAGGCCGATACCGTTTTTGACGGCCAGTCCGCTTCTGGCACGGATCTGGGCTTCATAGCCCTCAGGTAGTTCAATGAAAAGCCCCGTGGACACTAGGGCTCTTTCCCCAGGTTCGATTACTAGAGCTTCTCCCGAACGGATATCCATCCCGGCCGATCCGGAAGTCTCATACGCCGGAACCTCGCCAGTGGTGGAAACGATTTTAACCCTCATTATTTTACCTCAAGTGTTTTGCAAAGTCAAAAGTCTGCGGAGCCACAACGGCGCAGGAATACATGCTGATATCGCAGAATTCTTTAGCGCATTCGTTGATTTCGTCCAGCGTGACCTTGTTCATCATTTCCAGCATTTCGTCCTGTTCAAAGACTTTATTCAGCAAAAGCAGGTTGCGTCCGATGTTCAGCATTCTGCTCTGTGTCCGCTCCATACTGAACACCACATTGCTTTTGCCCTGGTTTTTGGCTTTTTCCAGTTCTCTTTCCGTGATTCCGTTTTTCCTGAGGCTTTCAAACTCGTCCAGGATGGCCGAAACGCACAGATCCACTTTATTATGGGCGATGCCGGCATAAATGTAGATCATACCCGATCTCACCATAGCCTGGGCCATGGACATGACAGTATAAGCCAAGCCCTTTTCTTCCCTTATATTCTGAAACAGTCTGGAGCTCATGGACCCGCCTAAAATATTATTGAAAAATGCGCCCACATAATATTTTTCATCTCCCATGGTTATGAAACGGCTGCCCAGGCAGAGGTTTGTCTGCTCGATCTCCTTGCAGATGGTGATGCTGCCCGGTTTATATGGGGTCAGAGGACTCAGTTCGTGATCTTTTTTTAACTCAAAAATATTCAGTTCAGAAAGTACGATGTCTTCGACTTCCTGTTCGTCGAAACACCCGGCCACGGACACTACGATGGAATCGCACGTATATTGCTTCCTGATATACTCTTTCAAAATCCGGCCGTTCTGGCCTGCCAGCGCCTTGGGATCGCCTGCTACATCATGTTCCAGCACGTCGCCGCTGAACACCAGCCTGTTGCAGTGCTCCATGCTCAGTTCATCCGGCTGGTCCTCAGTCATCTTGATCTCTTCCAATATGACCTGCCGCTCTTTTTCGATTTCAACCTCGTCGAAAAGGCTGTCAGTCAGCATATCGCACAGGATTTCCGCTGCCGGCCTGAATGTATCTTCGGTAGTTTTGAAATAGTAACAAGTATACTCTCTGGATGTGTAGGCATTCACAGTACCGCCTAGCATATCGAATTCATCCGCGATATCCTTGGCGTTGCGTTTTTTGGTCCCTTTGAACATCATATGCTCAACAAAATGGCTGGCGCCATGCAGCTCCGGAGTTTCGTTGACGGATCCCGCCTTCACAAATACACCAAACGCTACGGTTGCCACATTGTCCATGTGCTCCATGATGATCCGGATGCCGTTATCTAAGGTTTTAACTTTAATCATTGATTCCTTCCCTTGAGTCAATATACTCGTAAATTATTTTCGCAGCCTGCGCTCTTGTCGCCATACCCTGAGGCTGGAATTCATTTTCTCCCATTCCGTTCATCAGTGCAGCGCCGGCTACGGTGTAGACATAATCCATTGCCCACGGGCTGATATTGTTTTTATCTTTGAAGTTGACCACCAGGCCCCCCTGCTGAGGCAGGGCATAGGACTGGAAAACCGCATAGTTGCAAAGCATCACCGCCATCTGTTCTCTGGTGATGGAGGCGTTTGGCGCAAACTTATCTTCGCCCACACCATTTACGATTCCTTTTTGGTAGCCCCAATTGACATAATTATAATACCAGGCATTTTTTGAAACATCGGTAAAGCCTGCCGGCGCCGATGCGGCTACATCGATCCCGTCGGTGGCCTTTGCCAGAAATGCCAGGAATTGCGCTCTGGTTAGCTTCCCATCCGGATTATACTGATTGTTTCCGATGCCGCTGGTCCTACCCATGCCGGCCAGAACACCGATATATTCTTTTGCCCAGTGTCCGTCCGTATCCGCAAATACCACCGGCTTGATGGTTTCAGCAGTGACAGTAACCGCCACCGAACCTTCTGTTTCTCCGTATTTAACCGTTATGTTGCCGGTTTCATCGGATCCGGATCTCGCGGCCTTGAACTGTCCGGTTTCCGATATGGTTCCGATGTTGCTGTCGCAGCTGAAACTGAACAGTTTCGGATCCGACGCCACATCACATACGCCATATTTGACGGATCCTGTTATATTCTTGGTTTCTCCCGGTTTCAAGGTCAGTTTGCTGACGGAAGGAACCACTGTAATATCTGTAACCACCTGAGCGTAGGCTTCGGTGTTGAGGCTGCCGGCTTCCGCTTTGATCACGGCTCTTCCCTCGGCATCCCCTGCAGTGAACACATCCCCGTTGACAAAGCAATCATCCGAAGAAAATTGCACGCTGGCAGGCAAATCCACCTTTTCATACAAGCTGTTGGAGGCATAAGCCGATAGTTTGACCTCTGTCCCCGGAAGCATCAGTGTATTGGCCGGATAAACATGCAGATTTTCTGCTGTATTCGAAGCGTTTTTATTTTTATAGGCCAGCAGGATCCCGTTGGAAACCGCCCTGGCCGCTCCGCCGCTAGGTGAATTTTTCAGTGTTGCCGTTTCATCGACCCCCGGTTGGCGAACCGCCAGTTGTGAAGACCCTCCGCCATCCAGATTCCATGCCTGGACACAACCCAACTCGATCATATGATAAGCGAGCTCTTCGATGGTCAGGCCGTTGCTCTTGGCACTCTGCCTGCCATCCAGAATATAGAATATGATGGTTCCGTCTTCCTTGACGCCGATTGCGGTTCTCGGGTTGACATTGGTCCCGTTGGTGACCATCTGTCCGTCTTCCACGATACTATAGTAGAGCCCTACCGCTTCCTTTGCATCGGCCAGACCGGTACCCGTCTCAGTGCAGGTCAACTGGATCTCTGAGTTTGGTTCAAGAGCTGCCAGAAACGGTGCAGAAGCGCTGGACACTGCCGCGGAAAGCACAAGCTCATCTTCCCCGATAGGGGTATTGCTGCCTGTGATGATCTGTTTTACTGTTCCGCTGATTGTTTTGTCGACGCCCATCTGAAAATCGTTTGCCTCAATGACAACTTCGATCCTGTCCCCCGTGGTTTTGGTGGATGAGCTGTAATGCCGATTGTACAGAAACAGCCCGCCGGCACCGCCGTCAGGCACATTGAAATAATCTATTTTACCGTTGTAAGGACCGTCTCCGGAAAGAGCGCCTTCAAATGAATATTGAAGGCCGACTTTGGCCATGGAAATCCGGTTTTCTTCATCGAAAACCAGGACTCTATCCGGCGAATAGCCCGATGTCACAATATTCCCCTCGTGTATTACCGTGCTTTTCGGAGTACCGGTAGCTGTATCGAAGATGTCGCCATTGATGGCGGCAACAACACGGTACCCGCTTCCTTCCAAATATTTCACCATGTCATCCACAGTGCAGGCGCCGTTGACCTCACCGGAAAAAACCATGACGTCCAGATCGGATTCATCCGGATCCGCTTCCACATAGTAGGCATGTTCGATGCCCCAGCGGCTGTTTTCGCCGACGATTTCGCCGAAATAAGCCCCGTCAAAAATATTATATCCTGTTTCAAAGTGTACTTCTCCAAAACCGTTCTGATTCGTGAAACCGGTCATCATGGAAAACGAAAGCACACAAACCAACAGTACCGAACATGCTGCTTTTGCTGATTTTTTCATTTTTCTTAACCCCTTACAAAAGACTCCAAAAGATTGGAGCCTTTAGCATCTTACAATATAGTGTTCTACTTCAGTTCCGTGATATCCGAAAGGCATTCCTTGCAGATATAGACTTTTCTTTCTCCGTCTTTTTCGTCCTGCTTTTTGTATTTATATTCAACAAGATCTTTCTCTGAGTCGCAGAACATGCAATGCTCGTGGTATTTTTTGATCACGATACTGTCACCCGCAAAATGGAATTCCACCTTCATCTCATTTTCAAGGCCTAATTCCCTTTTCATTTCTGCCGGGAGTACCACTCTCCCCAGTTTGTCGATCGATCTGACCATCCCGCTGTAATTTCCCATAATATTACCTCCCTTTTATACTACTTTATACTTTCTTCTTATCGTCCTGTTTGTCCATAATCAAATTGACGAAAGCGTGTGATCCTGTTTTTACAAAGGTACTGAATTTTGAAACCTGCCTGTCGAAAGCGTTTTTGCCTTCTGTCTCCGTCTCGTCCCCGTTGAACAAATCCTCCAGCTTGACTTTATAATCTTCTGGATTTTGTTCCGAAAACGGAGGGTTGAACTCGGTCTCCTGTACCGGTGGTCTGGTATTGATTTCTTCGCTCTTCAGCACTTTTTGGGTTTTCGCATTTTCATTGACGGGTTCACTGCCGAACCAGGTGCCTTGATTGGTGAAATCCTCCAGAAATGTTACAAATTGCTCCCAGTTATATGGATAGTTGTGCCGTCCCACAAAGCTGACATCCTTGCCGTTTTGGAAAATAAACTTCAAAAACCAGCCATACCCGCTGAATGATGGAAAATCGTAAATTTCTTCCCAATTGAAGACTCCGATCTCTTTGCATTTCTGCAAGAACTGCTGCCAGCCGTCATTGGACAGATAGTAGCTATTGTTCGAAACACCCCTTCCGTAACGAACTCTATAGCAATCTTTGTCAGCTGCGTGTTCGATTTCCAGGTGGTAGGCATACTCTTCAGTTTTAACTTGCAGGCTGAAGCCTGTAGATTCAGAAACCAGCATTTGACTCTCCTGTAGATAAAATTCAAGCTTCATTTTACCATATCATCGGAGTCGATACAAGCAAGTAAAGCCAAAATGCAAGCGGTTATTTGAACTGGCTGAGTATGGTTTTCACAATGTTTTCAGCATTCATCATATAAGCGGCCCGCGGCTGTTCTTTGGCTCGGATGTCGTCCCAGTAATGGTCGGCATACCGTTTGAGAATCTCTTCGGTTGGAAGCCCCTGTTCATACAGATTTTTGATAAATTCACGTTTTTCTTCCGCACATTCTCTGAATATCTGCCAGTACCGCTCATTGAAATGTTCCGGAATAACGCCATAATGGGGTACAACAATCGCCTTGGGTTTTTCGGCTTCGCACTTATCAGCTGAGTTCATGCAGTCCCCGTATGATTTCAGCATGGGCGTATGAATGATCTCCGGAGTCAGCAGCACACCGGTAGATTCGGATGCAAACAGAATACCGTCCGGTTCTAATATAAAGGATAAGCTGCAGTCCGTATGCCCCGGTGTTTCCAGCACTTTGAAAGATCTATCCCCCATGTTGATCCGGTCTCCATCCTTGACGATCCGGTCGATGTGAAGACCCTCGGTTTTGATCTCAACTTCTTCACCGCAGTATTCCCGCATGGCTTCTTCGCCGAGTTTTTCCATGATCTTGCGGGCTCCGGGCCTGTCAAATACCCTGGCAGCATGCTCTGCGCCGAATACCACGATTTCCGGGTATTTCTCCCTGATATAAGGGAGCGCGCCGATATGATCATAATGTGTGTGGGAAACCAGCACATAATCCAGTGTCCTGCCATCCAGACCCTTTTCGAGATTTTCAAGCATCTGCTTCCAGCAATATGCCATGCCACAATCGTAAAGCGCCGTCTTTTCACTGCCGATGATCAGCAGTGCCTCACCTCCGTGTCCGGCTGTTACACGCTTTATCGGCTTTGGATAGTCAAACCTGTCATATCCTTCGAATTCAATAAAAGTCTGTGTGTCCTTTTCGGTAAAATTCTGTGTGTCCTTCGATTTGAAACCCATATTGATCTGATATCTCCATCCTGAAATTAATATACCCATTAAAATATATTATAAAGAATATTTTTACAGATATTGCTAAATAAATACCGCCTGTAGTGCTTAATAAATGCTCCCCGTTTTACTTGGCGAGTTCTGCTGCTATGCTCCTGACTGCTTTGATTTCTCCGTAGGTGAAGAAGATCAATCCGATCCAGATAACAACAAATGCAAAGAGCTGTATGATATCGAATGGCTCTTTAAAAAGGAAAATACCAATAATCAAAGTCAATGTCGGCGATACGTATTCGATCAGCCCCATGGTGATCAGGGGCAGCCTGTTTGCTGATGCCGCAAACAGGGCCAGCGGTGTCGCCGTGACGATCCCGCAGATCAGCAGAAGTCCGTACTGATATGGTTCACCTATGCCGACGGCGCCTTTATGATTGATTTCAAGGTATAGGATAGTGATCAGCGCAGGCGGCGCCAGCAGCATTGTTTCATAAAGCAGGGAGAGCATCGCTTCCAGCCTGAAGCTCTTCTTGATCGCTGCATAGGCGGCAAAGCTGGTAGACAGGCCGATGGCGATAAACGGCAATTCGCCGAAATGGACCAGGAGGATCATGATCCCCGCGCAGGCGAAAATGAGCGCAATCATCTTATAGCGTGAAAGCCGTTCGCTGAAAAATACGATTCCGAATACACAAACCACCAGCGGTTCAATATAATAACCGATGCATGTCTGGATGACAAAATCCGCATTGACCGCCCAGATATAAAGGGACCAGTTAAATGTAATCAAAAGCCCTGCGGCGACATAGCGCAGCAGGACACCCTTTTGTTTCAGCGGTGCGATGATTTTCGCAAGGCCGTATATTTTTATATCTACAATAAAGCAGACCGTTGCGACCAGAAAAATCCTGTACAAAATAATGACATATGAATCGATCGGCCTCAAGGCCTGCCAATATATAGGCAAAACGCCCCACATCATTGCACTACCCAGCGATGCCGCTAAGCCAAACTTATATTCTTTTTTCGCGTGATTATCTATACTCTCCAAAACTTAAAATTGTTCCTTATCGCTAAATTTCCTTTTCTTCGAATTCGAGATCGTCATACTCTTCCTCGTTGTCCAGTTCATACTCCTTTTCCAGTTCGTACTCCTCTTCCTGACGTGAAAGGGGCGCAATACTCATGATGAATTCATCCAAAGGATAGTCCAGGGCTTCTGAAAAATCATAGTTGTTTTCAGTTCCGCCGAGTTTTTCGAGCCTCGAGGCTGCCAGCGCATCTATGAGTGGCATCTGCTTTGCAATTTCACTGTCCTTTGGCTGCACGGAAACTTTACTGTCAAATAAGTACCAGTCCCTGAACCTGGCGATCTCATCGGCAAAAAATACATAGTCGTTTTCGTCTTCCAAATTTTTCGTAAGACCGATCAGCGCTCTTTTGATGGTTTCCAGCAGGCTGTATATTTGTATTTCGCTGTCCGGACATGCCTCCAGAGTCTCATTGAAATAGCCCTCGATCAGTTCGGAAAAAGCGCTTTCCGGCACTCCTTTGACCAGTTTGTAAATAGCAGCCTGGGAAATCGGTTCTGTGCATTCGACCAGGTCTGCAAAATTTTCGAAGTATTCAAATTCCACCGGTTCCTCAATATTGAGATACTCTAATAATTCTTCGTAATCCATATGCTCACCCCCTATTAGTTTTGTTCCTGCAAACTGTCGGCTTCAAGATTTTTGAATTTTACTTTAACCTCGGTGTTTTCAAAAATGCGGTCGATCATCTTCACAAAGTTTTCCGAAAGGTCCGATGCATAAAAAGTGTTTTCCGCTTCCGAGTTTTCAGCCAGCATGTCCTGTTTTTCCAAAGTGTCCCTGATACTGGATACGATAGTTTCGCTGGGATCTATGATTCTGATATATGGGTAGATCCTTTCGATATTCCCCCGGATCAGCGGATAATGGGTGCATCCCAGGACAACCGTGTCGATGCGATTTTCAAGGATAAAATCATCCATATAATATTTGATTGTCAGATCCATGATATCGTTCTGAATAATCCCCTCTTCGATCAGCGGGACGAATGCCGGGCACGGTGTCTGGAAAAGCGAAATATCGGGATTCTGTTCCTGTATCAGGCTTTTGTATGCTTCGCTTTGGATCGTTACTTTTGTACCGATGACCCCAACGATATTTTCTTCCGAACAGACTCTGGCGACCTTGTTGGCTGCCGGTTCGATAATCCCCAAAATCGGGATTTCCGGATATTTTTGCTGGAGATCCACAAGGCATGTAGAACTCACTGTATTGCATGCGATGACGATCATCTTTACATCGTTTTCAACCAGAAAATCAGCGATTTCCATGGCAAACCCTCTGATGGTTTTCGTTGATTTCGATCCGTAAGGCGTCCTTGCGGTGTCTCCGAAGTATATGATTTTTTCTTCCTTCAGTTCTCTCATTAAATGCGGGATGCAAGTAAGCCCGCCGAGGCCCGAGTCAAAGAAGCCTATCGGCCTATTATCCATGTGCCATTTCCTTTCAATTGTGCTATAATATCATAATAATTATACATGAAATGCAATTTGATGTAAACCGTCACAGGGAGGCATATATGAGCAGCAAAAGCGTGAAGCAGAGAAAAGAAATCGATGATCGGTACAAATGGGATATTGAAGCCATGTATACGCCGGAAAACAAGTGGCAGGAAGACTTTGACGCTTCGCTGAAGGCTGCTTCGGAATACGGAAGATTCAAAGGCAGACTGGGAGAAAGTGCCGCCCTTCTGAAAACTGCACTGAACGAAAAGGACAGGATCTGGCAGATGGCGGAAAAAGTCTATGTATATGCGAGAATGAGAAGAGATGAAGACAACCGGGTGGCAAAATATGTGGAAATGGCCGGAAAATGCCATGTTCTGCTCTCCGAGATTTCCAGCAGCCTGTCTTTTTTTACACCGGAACTGCTATCCGTTGATGAAAAAGTCGTATTCGGTTTTTTGGACGAGGATCCGGAACTGCAGATCTACCGCCATTATATCGAGGATACGTTCCGTGTGAAAGCCCATATTCTGTCTGAAACAGAAGAAAACCTGCTGGCTCAGATCAGCCGGATCACCGATGCCTCCGGAGAGATTTTCAATACGTTGAACAACGCCGATATGAAGTTCGGCAGCATTACGGATGAAGATGGCGACCTCGTGGAAGTCACACACGGAAACTATATCAACTTCATGGAATCAAAAAACCGCCGTGTGAGAGAGGATTCCTTTAAACATATGTACGCGGCATATACCGCTCAGGTCAATACCATTGCCACGGCCTACGATTATAATGTACGTACCGACTGCATTTTTTCAAAGCTGAGAAAATACGACAGCGCAAGGGCCGCCGCCCTTTCCGGTGATAATGTAAAAGCGGAGGTGTATGACAACCTGATCAAAGTGGTTAATGAATATCTCCCGCTGCTGCATGAGTATATGAAGACCAGAAAAAGCCTTCTGGGTGTGGACATCCTCAGGATGTATGACGTCTATGTTCCACTGGTGGATGTCCCTGACAGGAAAATCAGTTTCGACGATTCCGTCTCCCTGATCAACGAAGGGCTTGCGCCGCTGGGTGAAGAATACCTCGGCGTGGTCAACAAGGGTATCAAGTCGCGTTGGGTGGATATTTACGAAAACGAAGGAAAAACCTCCGGCGCCTACAGCTTTGGTTCATATGACTCCATGCCATATATCATGATGAACTTTGCCGGCAAACTGAAGGACGCTTTTACCCTGATCCACGAAATGGGACACAGTATGCATAGCTACTTCACCAGAAAAGCTCAGCCTTTTGTATATGGAGGTCATAGTATTTTCACTGCGGAAGTGGCTTCGACAGTGAATGAAGCGCTGCTGATGCAGCGAATGCTTGCTACCGAGAAGGACCCTGCCATGCGGAAGTATCTCCTCAATATCTATATCGAGGAATTCCGGACCACACTTTTCAGGCAGACGATGTTTGCCGAGTTTGAGGACATCACGCACAAGGCGTCTGAAGCCGGAAATATTCTGACTGCAGAGTGGCTTTGCAGGGAATATAAAGAATTGAATGCAAAATATTTCGGGCCGGCAGTGGATCTGGGTGATGAAATCCAGTATGAATGGGCAAGGATCCCTCATTTTTACAGGGCCTTCTATGTTTATAAATATGCCACCGGTTATTCGGCTGCCACGGCCCTTTCCAGAATCATACTGCAGGGCGGCCAGTCTGAACGGGACAACTATATCAGTTTTCTAAAGAGCGGCGACAGTGACTACCCTATCGAACTTCTGAAGATTGCCGGTGTGGATATGAGCAAGGAAGAACCTATAAAGGAAGCCATGGAAACCTTTAAATCATTAGTTACGGAGTTTGAAAGCCTGAAATGAGTAAATTTGAATATATTGTGCCGGAAGCCGATGCCGGCAGGCAAATCAAGGATATCATCAGAAATGAGTTTGCTTTTTCAAGAAAGCTCCGGACGAATTTAAAAAAGGACCGATCGCTGATCCTGCTTAACGGTGCGCTGACTCAGGGCTGGCATTCTGTAAAGCCTGGTGACATCATTACTGTGGATTTTCCGGATGAAACCAGCCATTTTGAACCTGAAAATATCGCAATCTCCGTCATTTACGAAGATGCTGATCTTCTGATTATTAATAAACAGCCTGGCTACGTATGCCATCCCACGAAAGGACATCCCTGCCACACCATGGCCAACGGGATTCAAAAGTACATCCAGGATAGCGGCCAGAGTTTTAAAATCCGCTTCATCAACCGGCTCGATATGGACACATCGGGGCTTCTGGCCATCGCCAAGAATTCCCACAGCCAGGATCATATTACCAAACAGATGGCTGCGGGAAATGTTTTAAAAAAGTATATTGCTGTTGTTAAAGGGATTATCGCGGATGATGCGGGAGTGATCTCGGCCCCTATCGGCAGACCCGATCCGGAGAGAGTGGAGCGCGGTGTTATCGAAGGCGGTCATGACTCCACCACGCATTTTACGGTACTTCGCAGATTTCAGAAGGGCTTTACTATGGTGGAGCTGATTCTCGAAACCGGAAGAACTCATCAGATCAGAGTGCATCTGTCCCATTCAGGCCATCCCGTGGTGGGCGACCATCTCTATGGCGGCGAAAATCCGCTGCTGATCGAACGTCAGGCGCTTCACGCATTCTACCTCGGCTTTTATCATCCTGTGACCGGCGAACGCATGGAATTCAACGCCCCGATTCCGGAGGATATCTTGAAGCTGATCGAAAAAATATCCTAACTGGACAACTACCACGAAACGAAAAAATATCCTCCTGATTTTTCAGGAGGATATTTTTCGAATAAAAATTACAAGAATTTCGTTTTAACCTTATTCCAGAAGTCATAGCTTTCAAAGCGAAGTAGATTGACCACTTTATCCGAAATTTCGATTCGGATCTCTTTCAGGTTTTCGAAAGAGTGCTCGATCCCATCCGTATAGATGTTTATTTTCTTGTATTCCTCCTCCGGGACTATCACAAGTGACAACTCGGACGGCAAAAGTATGCTGGAAGTAAAGCATCTGTACGCTGTTGTATTCATAGGAGCTATAGGTGTCACCACAAGCGCACGAAGCCTTGGATCCACAATACCGCCTCCCAGAGAATAGTTGTAAGCGGTGGACCCTGCGGGTGTGGCTACGCAGATCCCATCGCCGCTGAATCGTTCGATATAGCTGTCACCGATGGAAATATTGAAATGTATTGCATAGGATGCTCCGGCTTTTACTACGATTTCATTCAAGGCTTCCAGTTGCTCTTCACCGCCCTTATGAACGATCTTTGCTTTAACGGTAATCAATGTCTGAATTCTGTATCTGCCATTCAGATAATTATCAATAAAATTATCTAAATCATCCGGCTGGATCTCTTGGAAAAATCCGAGGTGACCAGTGTTAATACCAAGAAACGGGGTATCCGGAAAGCCGCCGGCATGGACCGCATGTATGAAAGCCCCATCACCACCTATGCAGGCAATCAGTTCGGCATCCTGATTACATCTGTATTGAACATCAAAGCCGGCCTTCTCAAGCTTCGCTGCAAATTCATCCTTTGTCTTCAATGACAGTGGAGTCTTGTTTGAAAATAGTGTTATTTTTCTCGGGTTCATTTTTCTCTCATTTCCAAAGCTATATCAATCTTTTGACGATTTCAACGTCAGAAGGCGTTGAAATATAGGCCAACCCTCTTTTTTGCCTGGTTTCACGGCCTTTACCTGTTATCAGTACGATACTGTGGTCGGGGCTTCCCTGGATGGCTTTTTCGATAGCCTTCTCCCGATCTATGATTATTTCACAGTTCGCACCATTTGCTCTAACATAGGAAGAGATTTCCTCCGAGATTTTTTCTACGGGTTCTTCCCCTGCATCCTCTTCAGTGATAATCACGGTATCAGCATATTTTCCCGCAATTTCGCCCAGCTCTTTTCTTCTTCCGACAGCTTTTTTGCCCGGGCACCCGAAAACAATGGTGATGGGCTGGCCCGGATACTCCTTGAGGCAGGAAGCGAAAAGCTTTTCAAAGCTCATCTGATTATGGGCATAGTCGACAATCACGGTGAGGTCTCTTTCAATATTTTTGAATATCTCCATCCTGCCGGGAACCTCAGCCTGTCTCAGTCCCCTGGTTATATGATCCAGCGGGATGTTGAGCGCATAGCTGATGGCGATGGCTGCAAGGGCGTTGTCCACATTGAACAGGCCTTTCATACCAATAGTAAACTCCCTGTCAAAGCTGTCTGTTTTAGCTTTGAATGTTGTCTCCCGTTCCCCCATAACGATATCATATCCGGTGATATCAGCAGCTTCAGCGGCGCTGAAAGTGATGACTCTTGGTGCAAACTCGTTTGCCATTTCGAGGACACGTTCCGCAAAGTCTGTATCTTTATTGACTACAGCAATATCGCATTGCTTGAACAGTTTCAGTTTTGACTCCAGATAATCTTCAAAATCCTCATGCTCCACTGAAGAAATATGGTCATGGCCTACGTTGAGAAAACATACGACGTCAAACAGGATCCCCAGTGTTCTGTCATATTTAAGCGCCTGGGAGGAAACTTCCATGGATAGGAATTCGATCCCTTTGCGCACGGCATTATTGAAATGCTTGTGAAGCTCCATGGCTTCCGGTGTTGTCAGATGGGATTCTTCGTCGACGACGCCATCATAATTTTCGATGCCTGATATGATAGCGCTTCTGGCTTTTTTCTGGCTTTTTAAATAATCATCCAGTATATATCTCATAAAGTAGGTGGTGGTGGATTTGCCTTTGGTACCGGTAATTCCGATCAGGCAAAGTTCTTTCCAGACTTCGTTATAATAGAAATTCGCTATATATGCCATGGCTTTTCTGATGTCCGTCACCCGGATATACGGAATGTTTTCCGGCCGGCTGGAGCCCAGCAAGTATTCTTTTTCGCTGATGTATGCAAACGCGCCGGCTTTTAAAGCCGCTGCCAAATATTCCTCTTTAAAATGCGCACCTTTACAGACAAAGAGAGTCCCGGGCTTCACTTCCTGCGAATTATACGAAATATAGCCCACGATTTTGTTCATATATTCTTCCGGAATATTATATTCGGCAAGAATACCGTTATCTCTGAAAACATTGATATATTCTTCAATTGTATGAATACGGTTTCCCATATCAAACCTCCCGTTTACCCAAATATTTTTTATATTTTACGAAATGGCCAAAATAGTTTTTCAGAAAATAAAATTGGTGCAATAGGTTCCGGTCACTTGTGTTGATCAGGGGATTATGGAATTTTCCCTGCTTGATGAGCTGCCTCATTCTCCTTTTATATTCTTCGGGTTCAATGTACTTGAAAGCAACACCTTTTGGAACAACCATCCACAGACTTTTGTTTTTTACCGAATGATATTCCATCTCCTCTCCGTCAATATAATCTCTGACTACAAGTTTTGCAATATTTTCGCCGGCTCCGGTAACATAGTAGTTACTTCTTCCCTGTCTGGTATTGATTTCGAAAACTTTATACACACCGTCTCTCTGATCATATTTGATATCGAAATTCGAAAATCCGACATATCCGAACTCTTCAAGAAGTTTCTTAAAGCTCTCTTCGAGTGCGGGTTCGTGTTCTGTAATGATCACGGCATGATTTCCTATACCGTGAGGGGTGTGCTCCTCCAGCAGTACATGGCCGAGGCACATCATCTTTACTTTACCGGTATGGTCCGAATAGCTGGTTAGCACTCTCATATAAGTATCATCACCCGGTATGAAATCCTGAATGATGATGGAATCATCGTAGCCAGCCCGGTAGATATCGGACAATATATGTTCAAGCTCTTCCCTGCTGTCTGCTTTATATACTTTTTTTTGAGTCGGGTAAGGATGCCTCCAGTATTCTATGCCGTTGGATGGTTTAATGATAAAGGGTGCCTTAAACGGAAGTTCAAAGCGGTTGCCCATTTCTCTTTTGTGAACAAAGGTCGTCGGGTACGGAATGCCCGATTTTTGACATCTATTATAAAATTTTTCTTTATGGATCAGGTCGTTCATCAAATCAATGCTGATATATGGGGCAATCACATTTTTCGGGAACAATTCGCGGTTGGCAGAAATGAGTTGAACATAACTGTCGCCGCAGCCGATAACCAGAAGCTTCCGGTTCGGTGATTTATCAGCGAAATCGTTCACCAGTTTTAGAAATGTTTCCTGTTTGTCGGCATCGGGGTTTGCGGTATAATGCATGATTGTGCTGTTTGCGCATGGGAACGTATGATATTTTCCATAAACGTACGGTTTTATGCCATAAGCCTCGTTAAAAGCCCTGGCAACGCTGTACACATTGATGTCTCCCGCGAACAATAGCACTTCAAATTCAGCTGTCATCTAAAAGTCCTCTTATTTCTTAAGGGGAGGCATGAAAACCTCCCCTTTGTAAATGCTCTATTAAACTAGATTCGCTGAAGCTTTAATCTTCAGTAATTCCCTCCTCATCGGGAGGTCTTTTTACTTCGGCCGGTTTTTCAGGTTCCTCCCGTACGGTTTCGGTCGTCGATTCTGAAGTCGATTCTGAAGTCGATTCTGAAGTCGATTCTGAAGTCGATTCTGAAGCCGTATCGGTAGCCGAGGCCGCAGTCTCTTGGGTTAACGGCTGAGGCGGAGTATCAACAGGATATGGCGCAACTCTCAGATTGCCAGACATGATTTCATAAAATCCAACTGCAGTGAGCGTCATGTACGGTGTCAGCCATATATACGGCAGATACGCAACCAACGCCAGTAGCTGCAATCCTGCTGAGTCAGGATTCGCTACTATGTAGTTTTCAACGATGCCCATCGGTATGGAGCAAAGTATGATCCAGCCGATAAAGCTCAGCATCGTTATGAAATATCTCCATTTGTTACCGAACATCATCCGTTTGCTTTCGTTCATGCATTCCTGGATCCCGTATTCGGGGTGATCTGCAAGAACGTAGAAGGCCTGGCTGTACCGGATTCCCGCAATGATGCCCGGGATAATGAACAGCAGGGTCCACAAAATGATGAATAAAGTCATGAACAGGAATAATCCCAGCGATTTGCCAAAATTCTCAAAGCCATAGAAAACTTGTGCCAATTCTGATTTCTGCCGTCTGAACACAGACAGAAACAAAATCGAAATCCCCAACGTAAACGGACCGCTGATCAGCAAACTGTAAATGCTTGCCATGTTTTCCCCTAGTGTACCCTTGAACAAAATTGTGATGATAACAGGCGGCAACATGGCTGCGATACCGTAAACCAGCATTGCAAGCATGCAAAGCTGCTTATTTGTTGACATGGCGTTTCTGCCGAGAGCTCGCAGATTTTTTGGCAGTTCATTAACTAGTATATTGTTCATGGAATGTTGATAATCCTCCGTTTGTATTGATTAATACAGGTTGGCGAAGATCTCCCGAATTTCTTCGTCTGTCAGGAACACATAGTTGTTTCCGAGAAGTCTCTGCTGATTTTCAACGGTGGATTTCGCAAACTCATCGATCTGAGCTTCCGTCATACCATAGTCTCTCAGCGGTTTCTTCACCATGATCTGGCCAAGGAATTTTTCGAGTTCATCATATACTACAGAAACATCACATCCCAGGATATCGGCAAAGATCTGGTTTGCCTTGGCAATTTTGCCTTCCGGAGCTTTTCTCATATACATCTTGAATACTTCTGTGAAGAACTGGTAGTTTGCTTCGCCATGAGGAACGTGGAACGCGCCGCCGATGGAATAGGACAGTCCATGTACTGCTGCGCAGCCGGCGTTGCCGAAAGCGATACCTGCATAGTTGGATGCGATTGCAAAATCCTTTAAGTAAGGAGCTCTTGCAGCCGCGTCGGATTTACCGGTAGCCAGGATCTTCTTATAACCATCCATGATCATCTGGATCGCTGCCAGCGAATACATCTCTGTGAAAGGAGAAGCTTTCGGTGAGAGGTAGGATTCAATGGCATGGATCAGAGCGTCGATGGAGCTTGTTGCAAATACATAATCAGGAAGTCCATTCAGTGATTCAGGAACCAGAACTGCCACGTCGGCGTAAGTTTCTTCAACGGCAAGCCCCTTCTTTACGTGCAGGGTCTTCAGTTCTGCGATGGCAACGTTTGTTACTTCGCTTCCTGTACCGCAGGTTGTAGGAACCACTACCAGCTTCTTGACCTTTTTAGGAGCAACCGCGCCGGTGAACAGATCTACGCTTTTTTCCGGGAGGTCCAAAGCCAATATCTTGCAGATATCAACGATGGTGCCGCCGCCGAAGGCTACGATTCTGTCAAAATCAAAATTTTTCATTTCTGCAGCCATCGCATCGATCATTTCATCCGAAGGCTCGCCTTTTCCGTATTTTTCCTGGAACATCACGTTCGTATCGATGCCCAGAGGAGCGACATATGGCGTATACATCCACTCATTCGTTACCAGCAGGTCTTTCTTGCCTAACTGGAATTCATCGTTGAACTGTTTGAAAGTGTCGAAATAGTATATTTTTGGAACGACTCTTAATGCTAGCATGATAATCCTCCTTATCCACTAAAACTCAGCGTTAAACCTTTCTTTGAATGCAACTTTCAGTTCTTCTCTTACATCCGGGTGTGCGATATTGATCAGCGCACGTGCCCTGTCTTTGAGATTCTTGCCTTTGAGTTGAGCGATGCCGAACTCAGTTACAATATAATCCACATCACATCTGGAAGTGGTCACCGCTGCGCCATGATCGATAAATGGTGCGATCTTGGATATCATAGTTCCGTCTTTCTTGACCGTAACCGACGGCATTGCGATGATCGCCTTTCCTTTTCCATCCAGGGACATAGCTGCTCCTCTTACGAAATCAACCTGTCCGCCTACTCCCGAAAACTGCCTGATGCCGATGCTGTCTGAGACAACCTGACCCATGAAGTCCACCTGCAGACAGGAGTTGATGCTGACCATTTTTGAATTTTGCGCTACAACAGCAGGATGATTCACATAATCCACCGGTCTCATCTCAACCATTGGATTCTTGTTGACAAAATCATACAGGCGTTTTGTCCCCATTAAGAATGTGATCATCATTTTGCCTTTGTCGATTGCCTTTTCGGAGCAGTCGATGGCGCCGGCTTCATACAGATCAACAACACCGTCTGAAATCATTTCCGAATGGATACCTAAATGCTTCTTATGCTTTAACTGAGCCAGAACGGCATCCGGAATCGCTCCGATGCCAAGCTGCAGCGTACTGCCGTCTTCGATGAGAGTTGCACAATGCTTGCCTATAGCTTCTTCAACCGGCCCGATGTTCGGTAATCCGAGTTCAGGAAGCGGACGCGATGAAAGAACGATTTTATCCAGATTGCTTACGTGCACAAAGGTATCGCCGTAAGTCACCGGCATCTGGTCATTAACTTCCGCCAGAACGATCTTGGCAGATTTGATGCCCTGCATGGTATAGTCCGCAGAAACCCCGGTTGAGCAAAAACCATGTTCATCCGGCGGAGAAACCGTTACCATAAATACGTCAATCGGGAAATATCCTTCCCGGATCATCACTGGTATTTCATGAAAGAATACCGGCACAAAGTCTCCGTGGCCCAGTTCAACGCTCTTCCTTGTGGATGCGCCTGCGAACCACCCTTCCCACCTGAAATTATCTTTATATTCCGGCTGGGTATAAACGCCTTTCCCAAGGGAAACCATATGGGAAATCGTTACATTTTTGTAAGCGGCTGCATTTGCAACCATTGCATCTACAAGAACTCCCGGTTCTCCGGCGCAATGCGCAAAAGCAACTCTGTCACCGGACTTGATTGATTTAACAGCCTCATCAGCAGAGCATTGTCTGCTTTTATAAATTTCTTTCCAGTCCAATTTACTAATCCTCCGTTATTTTTTTTAATTCAGACTTTACCCTATCCAGGTGGGTTTTATCCCACATCCGGATTACACCCTTTTTCGTCTGATACTGGCAGTAGCTTGCACAGCAATTGGTACAACCGCCTATAACGAGGAGGGCGTCGTATATGACACCCTCCTTTGCATTTTCAAATTCAAGGAGCGGCAGTTCCCTACGCAGGTCTTCGAGCGCAATTCCTCTTTCAAATCTGGGATTACAGCCTCCGCAAAATTTGACACCGATACCCATGATTATTTCTTGATACCGGCAATCACTTTTGCCAACTCCTTCTTAGCTTCTATGTTGCCCTGACGCTGGATCATGATTCTCTGAGCCTGAGGTGAACCTGCGCCATGCATTGATTCTGTTCTATAACCTACAGCCGAAGATCCGAGACAGATGTTCTCCAGGAATCTTAAGATTCTCATTCTCTCTTCTGTTGTGCATGTAGGGGCTGCTGCGAAGTACTTGTTGCATACATCGCCAATGGTTTCGCCGTTTCTTCCGACGACCATATCCGATTTGAAATCTTTTTCTGCCGGCATGGTTACCATGAGGCCGCCTGCGATGTCTTCAGCAAGTCTTACGATTTCATATGGGAAACGGGTGACGTTCTGCTTGCAGACGTTGGCCAGCAGAAGATCGATCTGATAGTTGCCTGCTTGTGTTGGATATCCTTCTGCAGAGCATGCGATACCGCAGCAGTACAGAGTCTCGTTCAGATGAGTCATCTCGATCAGCTTATCTTTAATATGGGAAGCTTTCTGAGCTCCGTTATAATCTGCTGCAAGAGCTGCTGCGCCGATGATGACGTCGCCAACGCCGACTTTGCAGCCGCCATATGACTGTCTGTGATATCCAGCAAATCTTTCTACCAGCATTCCGGCAAACTGAGTTTCACCGTTGAGGAATACATATTCATTTGGAATAAATACATCATCAAATACAACCAGTGCTTCCTGGCCGCCGAATTTCTTATTTCCAAGGTCAACGTCAGCATTCTCTTCCATTTTTCTGGTATCGCATGACTGACGGCCATATATCATATACAGACCATCCGCATCTGTAGGGCATGCGAAGGATACTGCGAATTGCTCATCTCCTGCTTTCATTGCCTGTGTAGGCATGATCAGGTGCCAATGGGAGTTGATGGAACCAGTCTGGTGGCATTTTGCTCCGCGAACCACGATTCCGTCCGGTCTCTGCTCAACAACGCGAACAAACAGATCAAGATCTCTCTGCTCTGAAGGTCCAAGACCTCTATCGCCTTTAGGATCTGTCATCGCGCCGTCAACTACTAAATCCCCTGCCTGAACCATTTTCATGAATTCAGTGAATCTCTTGTGGTATTCTGTCCCGCAAGCCTTATCAATCTCAAATGTTGTTGAAAATTCGGCATTGAAAGCATCCATACCAACACAACGCTGGAAACAGCTGGCAGTTTTCTGCCCACAGAGTCTCTGCATTTTGACTTTTTTTCTCAAGTCATCCGTGCTCTGGTGGAGATGGCCGAATCTGTTGATAGTCTCACCGGTCAAGCTGGATTTGGCTGTCAGCAGGTCAGCATACTGAGGGTCATTTGCCAAATCATAAGTCACTGCAACACAGTTGATGGATGGTCTGATCATCGGATGGTCTATCCAATTCTCGATTTTTTCTCCGAACATATATACTCTAGTGTTGAGTTTTCTTAAGCTTTCGATGTACTGTTCTCCTGTCATTAACATAATAATACACTCCTTTTTGATCATTGTAATTTGTTGTAGTTTGCAAACCAAAGTGGTCCCTATAGTAAGGAATCATATTTCCTTATTCAATATTTTCTTGGCCATGTTGATCAGATCGTTTGAAACCGAGGTATCCAACACCACATCTTTTATTTCAGGCACTTCCGACATTATGATATCTTTTACGACGTTCTCAATGGTATCCTGGGCGGATGGACATTGCCCGCAGGCTCCTGTCATCCTGACATACAAAACGCCGTCTTCCAGCGCTGTTATTTCCGTTCCACCATAATGAGCCGCCAGAAGCGGATTCACCTTTTCCTCGATTATTCTCCTTATCTTTTCCTCCATAGGCATCACCCCAATTCTGATACTGTTACACTAGTGAAATTATAACCCAGATGGAAGGCTTTTACAAGGAAAACAAGCCTTTAATTTCCTTATATTTCTACAAATCCCATAATATTATGTATTTTCTGCAAAAAAGCCGTCCCATTATGGCGGACGGCTTTTAGTTCATCGCAATTAAATGAATGAATCGCATTCAAATAGTTGATTTTTTGAAACCTGACTAAGGTTTTATTTATTTTTGAAAGCTGCTGGTCTTTTTTCCAGGAATGCGCCCATCCCCTCAGTTTTGTCTTCCGAACTGAACGGGCCGGTAAAAGCTTCTATTTCCAATGTGCTGGCCGTTTTCATGTCCAGATTGAATCCGGTATTGACCACAGTTTTTGCGGCCGCGATGGCAATCGGTGCTTTGCTCATGATCACTTTAGCCAGATTTTCAGCTTCTTCCATCAGATTTTCGGCAGGAACGACTTTCTCACACAGACCGAATTCATATGCCTCTTTAGCTGAAATGATTTCTGCCGTCATGATCATCATTTTCCCTCTGGCTTTTCCCACGATCCTCGGCAGTCTCTGCGTTCCGCCAAAACCCGGGATGATTCCGAGATTGACCTCCGGCTGTCCGAATTTTGCTTTCTCGGAGGCTATTCTGAAATCACAGGCCAGCGCCAGCTCACATCCCCCGCCCAGTGCAAAGCCGTTCACAGCAGCGATGATAGGCTTTTCCAGTTTTTCCATATAGTTCATAACCGTATGGCCTTTGATCATCATTTCTCTGCCCTCTTTCGGACTCATGGCATGCATAGCGGCAATATCCGCACCGGCGACAAATGCTTTTCCTTCTCCCGTAACGATCACAGCTTTTACCTCGTCGTCCTCGGCGATGTGATTAAAAACCTGCCACAATTCATCCAGAACAGTCGGATTGAGTGCGTTCATCGCTTCCGGCCTGTTGATCGTCACATATCCGATTCCTTCTTTTACCTCATATTTGATTGTGCTGTACATACTGATTCCTCCTCCGATTAAATCCATTTTCTCTACGCATTCCTGCTTTGTATAATTTAACACTTCCTCTGTTCAGTTTCAATAACGATATATCAGGCGGTTTTTTTGCGGTTTAGCATTTTTTTGAAATCGATTTCCATAATAAAGCAGCCGGCCACCAGCAGAACCGCACCCAGATAGGCTCTTGGCAATAGAATTTCCCCCGCGAAAACATAGGCCACCAGACCGGCGAAAACAGGCTCCAGTGCGAAGATCACGCCCACGTGGGTCGCCGATGTATATTGCTGAGCCACCGCCTGGATGATAAATGCAAGTCCGGTGCAGAACACTGCAAGAAACAATACCGACGCGAGAACCGTTTTGCTGCCGGGTAAATGAGGTTTTTCCAATGCCAGGGCCAGCACAAGCTGAATCACGCCGGTGAATCCGAGTTGAAACACGCCCAGCTGATAAGCATTGACCTCTTCTTTCCGGACAGCCCGTTCTGTTATGATCAGGTCCGCGGAATAGGCTACTGCACACATGATGCAAAGCAGATCTCCGACGGCCGGCTTCAGGTTTTCGTTCAGAGTCAGCAGCGCAATGCCCGCAATGCACAACATCACAACGATACTGAGTTTTCGGCCGGGGACTTCCTTATTTACAAAATAAGCAAGGATCGGCGTGATCACAACAGAAAGCGCGCACAAAAAACCCGCATTGGACAGGCTCGTGTATTTCACACCGAACGTTGCTCCGATATATACCACTACCAACGACATACCAATATAAAAGCTGTACTTCAGGGTAGTCTTGTTTACACTCTTCAGTTTCGGCCAGGACAATGCCGCGGCAGCTAAAAATGCGAACAGGAAGCGGTAAGCGTTCAGTGTAAAAGGGTCGAGCTCCGTCAGGCTGACATCCATGAGATAGTATGACACGCCCCAGCACCCTGTGATAAAAAGCAGCATCAGATCCGCTTTGACTTGTTTATTCATCTATAGTTCTCCGATGAAAAGCTCCATGGCCAGAACCGGATCCAGCAGGCCGGTTTTGATGTGTCTGTCGACCGCATAAAGCCTTGTCAGTATTTTTTTAAGGGCCGGCGCGGAATATCTGCCGGCGGTATAGGCCGCTTTTCTGGCACGGTACTCATTGACGCCCAAAATGCCGGCGATCTTGTGAGGATCCGTCTTTCGGTCCATTAGTTCCCTGATATCAAGGATCATCTCGTATTGTGATGCCAGCAATCCGATAATCTTGTAGATGTTCTCTCCGGAAGTGGTGATGTTGTTGAAAAGTGAAAGTGCCTCGCCCTTATCTCCCGTGCCCAGAGCTTCCACCAGCGAGAAAACAAAGGTATCGATATCTCCGGACAGTGTGGGGATCACATCCATTGAACTAATATCCGGGTTTTCGGAATGAGCGATGATCTTTGCCAGATCATTTTCCAAATTGAATAATGTATATTCGGATTCTTTGTTGTAATAACCCGAAAGATCGACGATTTCCTGGATCACCCTATCCGATGCCCGTTTTCCCGCCTTGCTGAATCGCTTGGTAATGAAATTCTTAAGGTCTGCCGCCTGGAGCTGTTCAAAATCATAGGCCTTGCCATTTTTCTCTACAGCCTTATAGATTTTCAACCTTTTGCTGGCCTTCTCTGCCCTGAAAATCAACAGGGTCGTATCCGGAAGCGTCGGAATGTAATCGGTAAGCGCTGCTATTTCGTCCTCCTGCTTGTCTGTTCCGGATCGCTTTTCACTAAAAAACCCGCAGTCAGGCACGATAACAACTCTGCGTTCGGAGAACATGGTCAACGTCTCGCAAGCGTTTATGATTTCGCTGGCTGACGGTTTCTCCTGAAAAGTTGTAATATCCAGCTCCTTCACTGCCGGGTTGATATATTTTTCTATTAACAACGACTGCGCCCAGTCCACCTGGAATTGTTCTTTTCCGTATAGCAGCACCACGGAACCGATCCGATCATCTTTTATGTCCTTTATTATTTCTCTGTAAGCATGCTCCGTACCCATATCTGATGATGATCTCCGTTTTCTATACTGTTTTCAATGCCGATCCCTATTGCTCCATCCAAATCGTTCCTATATATCATTATATCGTTTTTCAGGCATTTTTCAATGATAGTTCCGTGGGGGTGTCCGAAATTGTTTCTGCCAACCTGAAAAATCGCGACTTTTGGTGCGCAGCAGGCTAAAAATTCATCAGCGGTACTGTATTTCGAGCCATGGTGTCCGATTTTCAATACCTCACATTTCAGCTTTTTAGAAAGCGCAGGATCCGCCAGCAGCTTCTTTTCACCTTTCATATCCATATCACCAGTCATAAGGATCCGGATCCCGTTGTATCGGACTGCAGCAATCAGCGACAGGTCATTTTCATTTTTGGGGTCTTCGAGGAGCCTTTCATAGGATGCCTCATCCCTGCTTTCCGGATAGATGATTTCAACGAATACGTCATGATCCAAACTGATTTGATCCTCCTGCTTCAGATAAATCAGATCATCGAGTCCAAAGCCGGAACCCGAGACAATGTCAGCAGCTTTCTTTCTGTACCCTTCATAGACGCACAGCGAGCCGATTTTCAATTCCTTGCTGAGGGACCGGATCCCTTCATAATGATCCAGATGAAGATGCGTCACAAGGGCAAGATCGATTTTATTGATCCCGTTTTTCAGAAGGAAAGGCAGTAATGTTTTGATCCCTGTATCATATTCTGCACTGCCGCCGCCATCAATAAGCATAGTTTTGCCGGAAGGGGTTTTGAGAAAAAGGCAGTCTCCCTGCCCTACGTCAGGAAATATCACATTGATTTCGCGGAACGGGTCATCTTTTATTGCATCGATGGTCACAGCAAGCAGAATAAAAGACAACGCGATAAGAATCATTTTTTTGATGCTTCTCCTTTCAGCCATCACCTGGGCGGCTTCGGAGCATCCGAAAAAAACCAAACCGTAATAAGCGATCATGATCATCATCGCGGGGCTGACCAAATTCCAGCTTAATCGGCCATCCATATAAATTGCATCATTTATAAAGGTCATCATCCTGCACATCAGGTCCATTGCCGTCGCACCTACCGCGAAAACACCCCCTGCTGAAAGGAGCGATAACGGCATGAGGCATATTCCCATGGGGATCAGGAAGCCCGAGAGAAAGATGACGGGGATATTCGCTATAAAACCGCCTAACGAAAAGTAGTTAAAATGATAACATATCAATGGAGCCATTCCGATCTGAACAGCCAGAATAGTGGCTGCCGCTCCGGAGAAAGGATAATCAGCAATTCTCCCGATCCTTGGCATCAGAACGCCAAGGGAGATCATGGCCAGATAAGACAACTGGAACCCGGCATTCAGGATCATCAGGGGATTCACCAGCAGCATGATCATTGCCGTGAAAGCGGTGGCACTGAGCAGATCGTATCTGGCGTGAAGATTTCGCGCCAGAAGATGCAGCATGATCATGAATACCGCTCGCATCACGGACGGCGAAAATGATGACAACGCCGCATAAATCAGGAAAAATGCCACCATAGCCAGATCGAAAACGATGCTCTTCCTTCCTCCTGTCAACAGGTTCATAAACAGATAAATGATGCCGATATGCAACCCGCTTACCGACAGAATATGCGCCGTGGAATTTTTTTGGAATGCGATGAGCGTTTCTTCCTCGATCCCGTTGGTGTCTCCGAAAAGCATGCCCATGATCAGCGCCGCATTTTCATCCGGTACAATTCGTTTCAGTTCTTCCGAAAAGCGGCATTTCGCTTTTGACAACCCGTTCGTCATCCAATATAGGATATTGTTGAATTCTTTTTCATTTACGGCAATCTTAAGCCGTGAGGCTTTTGTATTCATCAACATTCCGATGTCTAAAGTTTTCAAATAGACCTTGTAGTCAAAACAATTCGGATTTCTGGCGGCGCTGGGCTTTTGAAAGGTTCCCCTGATGGTCAGCAGCCTTCCTGCAAGGTCTCCGTAATCTTCTATCTGATCTGCGTCGTAAATGCTGACCAGAATCTTCTCCGGTTTTTGCAGCACCCCCATGGTCTCCGTCTCTCTTACTTCCAATGTCAGACGGATCATTTTTTCCGAGCGTTTCTCAACGGAAAGCCCATACCCCATGATCTCCTCCGTTGTATCATTCAATCGTTCCAGCACATAGGGTTTCTCCCAGGATGTCTGAAACAGAAGCATCCCCAGTATAATCAAGGTCAAGATCAGTGCGATCTTCGATTTTAAACCTGTATAATTTAATTTCAGATCTTTCTTTCTTAGGATCAAGTAAAAAATACCGGCCAGGAACACCGGAAAAGCCGCTTTATACACTTCGCTGCCAAGGTCGAATATATGGGCCAATCCCATGCCACCGGCCATACTGCCTGATATGAAAACGACGGGCCTTCGCATTGCCTCTCCCCCAAATCCCAATTCTTGATCACCGAATATTTACATATTATACCATTTTTACAGGTTGATTTCAATTAAATCGAATTTCTTCCTATGTAATACCATATATGTTATAATGTTTTGTCTTTCAAATTTGATTGTACTAAGAAACAAAGGCAGGTGAAAATTTTGAATCAAAAGTTAAGTGACGAAGATAAGCAACGTGAAATAGACGATTTTTTTGCTCAGTTCGACAATGTCAGCGGGGAATTCGACAAAATCAGTGAAAGCCTAAGTACCGGTGACACTGCACAGAATATTGAGATCCCGCAGGAAGATCCGGAGGAAGCAGCGCCTGAAAGCGAAACTGCTACAGAAGCTGCGCCGGCGATCTCTGCGTCCAGAAAATCCAGAGCCCAACGACAGGCTGAAAAACGCGGGAACAACGGAGACAATTCAAACGTAAGCAATTTTGTAAACAAAGCAAAAACTTCGGCGGCAGAAGCTGTGGATGCTGCAACCGCTGCAGTCTCAGGCGCTGTCAACGGAATTAAAAATAAATTTATCATCGATAAAGCAGGAGAAAACCCGACCATGGCTGGATCAAAGAAAAATAAAACCCGATCAAAAAGATACCAACTGAACACAAGAAAACTAATCAAGGCTATCGCTTTTGCAGTTTGCGGACTTGCCGCCATCGGGTTCATTTTTGTCATGTCCATTGTCATCTCTTCCCCGAAAATTGAACCGAACAATATTTACGGAATGCTTTCAGAAAGTTCCGTATTGTATGATGATCAGGGAATTCCGATCGAATCTATTTTTGAGGAAGAAGGCAAACGGACAAATGTTGAATACTCAGCGATGCCCGAAAACCTCATCAATGCATTCGTTGCACTGGAAGATAAGACCTTTTGGACACACAACGGCTTCAACTTTGTGCGTATTTTCGGTGCCATCAAAGACTCTTTTACAACAGGTCAGATCAGCGGGACCTCCACCATCACCCAACAGCTTGCCAGAAATGTTTATCTCGCCGAAACCAAATCGGAGCGAAGTCTTACAAGAAAAATCCGGGAAGCGTATTACACAATTCAGCTGGAAAACAATCTGACAAAAGAGCAAATCATGGAGGCATATCTCAATACCATATTCTTGGGATACAATTCGTATGGAGTTCAGGCTGCCAGCCAGGCATATTTCGGAAAGAATGTGGGAGATCTGGATCTCCTGGAATGCGCGGCTCTTGCTGCCCTTCCTCAGGCTCCGGACCGCTATGCCCTGATCAAAACGCTGGAGAATGAAGCGGTGACTGAAGACACCCAAGGCATTTTATATAAGGGCTCGCAGTTTACCTATGTGTTTAGCGATGCTTCCAAAGACCGGCGGGATCTTTGTTTAAAAATGATGCTGAAGCAGAGCAAGATCAATCAGGAGCAATATGACGCGGTTATGGCCGATACGCTGGTTGCCCATATGAATCCGGGGCTGAGTGAAAAGCAGGAGTTATCCTCCTACTTCACGGATTATGTGATCCAGCAAGTGATTTCCGACCTCCAGGACGAATTTGATCTGGAATACAGCGAAGCCAAGCAGATGCTTTATACCAACGGTCTTTCCGTTTATACCACAATGGACTCCGACATGCAGCTGATCGTTGAGGAGGAATTCAACAACAATGCGAACTTCCCAAGCGTAGCGAATCTGAAAAAAGATGCCAGCGGTAATATCCTGGATGAAAATAAAAGAGTCCTCATGTACAGTTATGGCAACTATTTCGATACGGAAGGCTATTTTACCCTTATGCCGGATGAATATACCGGAAACAGCGATGGCTCTGTCACTATATTTAAAGGCAAACGGCTTAATATTTACAATACGACCGTTAAAGGGGTCACCGACTACAGTCTGGAGTTCAAACCGGTATACTTCTATGAGAATTCAATTTTCTACTGCATAGACGGTGGTTATATCAATATTCCAGCAGAATACAAAACACGGGATGATAACGATAATCTGGTCATCTCAGCAAAGTTTTTCGCAGACTATCCTGACTTCTTCCGGTTTAATGAAACGGGCATGGCCATTGGTCCTTCCTCATATACGTTGAATCAGAAAGTTGTGCAGCCTCAGTCCGCCATGGTTATTACCGACTATGCCAACGGGTATATCAAAGCCATGGTCGGAGGTAGAAATACAAAAGGCCGTATGCTCTATAACCGCGCAATTTCACCGCGTCAGCCGGGTTCTTCCATCAAGCCGATGGCGGTTTATTCGGCAGCGCTGCAACAGGGTTATGAAGCTCAGGCAGCCGGTACCACACAAACCTTTGTGACGTATGATAACAATGGAAATAAAATACCGAACGGCTATGGAGATTACTGGACCGCGGCATCCGTCATCGACGATTCCCTTCTCAAGATCAATGGTGAAGTCTGGCCGAAAAACTGGTATAGCGGTTATCGTGGAAAGATGACATTGCGGACAGCCGTAGAGCAATCCGTCAACGTTTGCGCGGTCAAGGTGATCACTCAGGTCGGTTTTGACTATTCGGCAAATCAGCTGGAGAAAATGGGCGTAACGACCCTTGAGCGCAAGGATCCGAAAGTGAATGATCTGAACGCCGCTGCCCTGGGCCTTGGTGGTATGACCCGCGGTGTATCCCCTCTTCAAATGGTGGGCGGATATGGCTGCATCGCAAACGGCGGGGAATACGTGGAACCGATCAGTTATACAAAGGTCACCAACAAACGCGGCGAAGTACTCGTTGAGAAAATCCCAAAAACTGAGCAGGTGCTCAACGAAGGCGTTGCATGGATCATGGGTGATATTCTCAGAACTGTCGTTACAAACGGTATCGGAAAAAGAGCGTCGATACCAAATCAGCCGGTCTCCGGAAAAACCGGTACAACTACAGACAACTATGATGCCTGGTTCGTCGGTTATACACCAACCTATGCCGCATCACTCTGGATCGGAAATGATGTCAATATTGAATTGTCTCAGGGATCCGCATCGGCAGCAAAACTCTGGAGCAAAATCATGACCCGGTGTCTGGCAGGAACCAAAACTGAATCTTATGATCCGCCGCCTGCAAATGTGGTTAATTATAAGGGAGAGTATTTTATTAAAGGCACAGAAACGACCGCAAAGCTTGATAACTACGTTACCGTCGCTGTTTGTCAGGACACCGGCTGGCTTGCAACACCTTGGTGCGAAAATGTAATCTATAAGACAGGAACAAATAACGGCTCCGTTCCAGGAGAAGGAAGTACAAACCGCGAAGTGCCGCATTACTATTGCCCTTACCACAATTATGATTTCGAGCATTACCCGATAGATCCTTCCGGCAGCGGTCAGTATAACTTTGAAGATGTGCCAACAGAAAGTGCGCCGATCCCTACCCCTCCTGCCGTTGTTCCGACTGAGCCTTCCGTGACGCCTGACCCGGGTACAACTCCGCCGACACAGAATGACGGAAATAACGGAAACGGCAACGGAAATGGCGGTGGAGAGGATAAACCGGGATGGATCTAGAAATATTCAAGTCCGATGGTCTAATTTCAAATGGGATCGTTCTGGCATCAGGCTCCCCACGGCGGATCGAGATGTTGAGGGGGCTTGGCATTGAACCTGAAATCATCGTTCCTTCTGTGGAAGAAACGTTGCCTCCCGATATCGATATGGAAGCAGCCGTAATGTTTCTGGCCCTTAAAAAGGCACTTTCTGTTGAACCCCAATGTCTGGAGGGAAAGCTGATCATTGCAGCAGACACCGTAGTCTATCTGGACCAGGTCATCGGAAAGCCAGCGGACCGTGAAGACGCCATCCGGATCCTGAAGGATCTCAGAGGTAAAGTGCATACCGTTGTCACCGGTGTTGCCCTGTTGAAAGCGGGAACTCATGTCAGACGGGTGTTTTACGAAATGACAAAGGTCTATTTCAAAGACTACACGGATGAAGATATCCTGGCATACGTGTCCACAGAAGAGCCTTATGATAAGGCAGGCGGGTATGCGATCCAGGGCGCTTTCGGCAAATATATCGATCATATTGAGGGGGATTACCACAACGTCATCGGTTTCCCCTGGAACAGAATACAAATGGAAATACAAAAACTGGAGGTTTGATCCTCCAGTTTTTATTTTCAGATATTCGATTACTCTTCGATAGCCTGCCATACAAGGTCAGGCTTCATTTGAGTTTCGAAAAGTATTAATACTCTTTTTATTTATAAGCCGCTTCTGCTTCCAGCGCTTCACCAGCTGCTGCTTCTGCTTCTTTCGCCTTCTTTTCTTCTTCCGCTCTGCTCCATTCGTCATACAGATCTTCAGCATTATCCCATTCTTTGATAATTTCAGGGATCACCTTGTAAAGATCGCCAACGATGCCATAGTTTGCAACTTCAAAGATCGGAGCGTCCGGATCCTTATTGATGGCAACGATGACATCAGAAGTCTGCATTCCTGCAAGATGTTGGATGGCTCCGGATATACCGCAGGCAAAATAGATGTTCGGTTTAACAGTCGTTCCGGTCTGGCCTACCTGGTTGGCATGATCGATCCACCCAGAGTCAACAGCAGCACGAGAAGCACCCACGACACCGCCTACTTTATCAGCGAACTCTTTGATCAATGTAAACCCACTGGCATCCCCAAGTCCACGTCCGCCGGAGCAAATGATCTTGGCATCAGTCAGGCTTACGATTTCCTTAGCGGATTTAACGATTTCAACGACCTGGGTTCTGATATCGGAAGCAGCGAGAACCGGCTTGATGGTGATGAGCTCGCCTTTCAACCCTGCATGCTTATCGCGTTTCTGCATAACGCCCGGTCTTACAGTTGCCATCTGAGGTCTGGTTCTCGGGCTGATGATGGTAGCCATGAGGTTTCCGCCAAAAGCCGGACGGGTCATTTTCAACTGTTTGTTTGTATCATTAGGGTCCAATTTGGTCGTATCGAGAGTTGTGTTCTTCTTTGCATAAGCAATATAACTCTTGATATCAACATCCAGTCTTGTACAGTCTGCAGTCAGGCCTGCATCCACTCTGGCTGCAACCCTCGGAGCCAGGTCTCTTCCGATATGGGTAGCACCGAAGAGCATGATTTCAGGTTTGTATTCGTCGATCGCATCTGTAATAACCTTTGTATATCCGTCGGTTGTATAATTTTTTAAATTTTTGTCCTGGATCAGGTAAACACTATCGGCACCGTAGGCGAAGCATTCATCAACCAGAGGTTCTATCTCATAGCCTACCAGAATGGCACAAACCTTTGTTTCCGGGCTGATTTCACGAGCCAGTCTGTAGCCTTCTCCGATCAGTTCAAGAGCAACATTCATTATCTTGCCGTTTCTCTGTTCTGCAAATACCCAAACATTTTTATATGCGCTCAGGTCGATGACATCTTTATCCGGTGTCTTTTCAATTGCCCCGAATTTACATGCTGCGATACACTGATTGCAGGCAGTGCACTTTTCATTGATGACCGCCAATTTGCCCATCATTTCGATTGCTCCGAACGGGCAGGCTTTGATGCAAAGCTTGCAGCCTTTACATTTATCTTTTATTACTTCAATTGCCATGTCTTGCTCCTCCCTTTCCTAGACTATATGGATGCCCTTGAGGTTGATCAAGAGCGTCTTTGCTATTTCATTTTCGGTATCACCTTCGATGATCATCCCTTTGCTTCTTGGAGCAGGTGTGAAGGATCTGAAAATGTTTGTAGGGGATGCTTCAAGTCCAACTTCCTTATTCGGATCGACTTTTAAATCCTTAGCTCCCCAAGTTGGGATCTCAGCGGCGCATCCTCTAATGATACCGGCAATGTTCATATATCTTGGAGTATTCAGTTCTTTAATTGCTGTCAGCATGCAAGGAGTCTTGATTTTGATGATTTCATAACCGTCTTCAAGCGCTCTCTTGACAGTTATCGTCTTCATATCCTTGGAAATTTCAAACTCTTTAACATATGTGACCTGAGGGATTCCAAGTTTTTCTGCAATCTGCGGGCCGACCTGAGCAGTATCTCCGTCGATGGCCTGACGTCCGGCAAATATGATGTCAAAATCCCCGATTTTTTTGATTGCAGCAGCGATTGCATTGGATGTTGCCCATGTATCGGATCCGCCCAGAGCTCTATCGGATGCTAGTATTGCTTCGTCCGCGCCTTTGGCAAGACATTCTCTCAACATATCTTTTGCCTGAGGAGGCCCCATTGTGACTACGGTAATATGGGTATCAGGATATTTATCTTTTAATTTCAGCGCCTCTTCAAGAGCGTTAGAATCATCATGGTTTAAAATGCTTGGTACGCCTTCTCTAATCAGCGTGCCGGTTTTCGGATCAGTCTTGATTACGTTGGTATCAGGAACCTGTTTTGCACAAACAATAATTTTAAGTGCCATATCTGTCTCCTCCTTTCTCTATCTACCGAATATATCCGCTGCGATAACCATCTTCTGAACTTCTGAAGTACCTTCATAAATTTCAGTGATTTTCGCGTCTCTCATCATGCGCTCTACCGGATAATCCTTGGTATATCCATAGCCGCCGTGGAATTGAACGCATTTTGTCGTCACGTACATTGCTGTTTCTGCAGCAAACAACTTGGCCATTGCAGAGTAAGGGCCGTATTTCAAATGTTTATCTTTCATATCAGCAGCTCTGTAAATCAAAAGTCTGGCAGCTTCGATCCTGGTTCTCATCTCAGCCATCTCGAACTGAAGAGCCTGCATCTGGGACAGTTTTTTGCCAAACTGCTTTCTTGCCTTCATATATTCAACTGTAACGTCAAATGCGCCCTGAGCGATCCCCAAAGCCTGAGAAGCGATACCGATACGGCCTCCGTCTAAAGTTGACATGGCAACTTTAAATCCGTCACCGACCTGGCCCAGCAATCTGTCTTTTGGAATTCTGCAGTTCTGGAAAATCAGCTCTGTCGTTGATGATGCACAGATACCCATTTTGTCTTCTGTTTTTCCAATGGTGAATCCAGGATCATTTTTCTCAAGAATGAATGCTGAAATTCCGCCTCTGGTGCCCAGTCTCTTGTCTGTCATCGCCATCGTTACAAAAGTATCAGCGTATCCGCCGTTTGTGATGAAAACCTTTGCTCCGTTGAGGATCCAGCAGTCTCCGCCGTCTTCCGCTCTCGTCTGTTGCCCGCCGGCATCGGTTCCGGCATTTGGTTCAGTCAGTCCATATGCGCCAAGTTTTTTGCCTGATAAAAGATCCGGCAGGTACTTATGCTTCTGTTCTTCAGTTCCCCAATTGAAAATAGGCCAACAGCAAAGTGAAGTATGTGCCGAACAAATTACCCCGGTGGACGCACAAACTCTTGAAAGCTCTTCTACTGTGATAGCATATGAGATGTGGTCGGCTCCTGCGCCGCCGTACTCTTTCGGAAAAGGAACACCCATCAGACCGTAACGGCCCATTTTTTGAACATTCTCGACGGGGAATTTGTGTTCTTTGTCGATTTCCGCTGCGATAGGCTCTACTTCGTTAACGGCAAATTCTCTTACCATTTGTCTTACGAATTGTTGCTCCTTCGTATGTTGAAAATTCATTTTTACGCCTCCTTATGCGATTAATAAATTTGATTTGACAGTCACTACACTATCTTGAAATGGAAACAAACGTTATTAAAATAACGTTAAAATATTAACCATACCTACCTATACTACCATTAGAACGATCATAAAATCAAGGAATTTTTTATTTTATTTCATTAAAATCTGAAATAGTTATTGGCATCGTCAATAATTGAAATTTCAATGTTTTTTTGTTCAAACACAGACAATTTTCGCGTTATATTCACTAAATCTTCTGACTACGGTTTGATTTCAATGACCTTCCTGCTTTCCATGATTTCCGATATCAGTGTATCGATATCGAGGTTGTTTTCCTCATCGATAATTTTATCCAGCTTTGGTCTGGTAGACGGATGCTTCGGCAGAAATACCGTGCAGCAGTCTTCATAAGGTTCGATTGATTTTTCGAATGTCCCGATTTCCTTTGCTTTATCGATAATATCGACTTTATCAAATGCGATCAGCGGACGCATGACCGGCATGGTTACGGACGCGTCTGTCACCACCAGTGCATCTGCTGTCTGGCTGGCCACCTGTCCCAGGTTTTCGCCGGTGATCAGGAACTGGCAACCGTTCTCTTTTGCGATTTTTTCCGCTATCCTCATCATGAATCGCCTCACAAGGATCGTAGTATCCTCTTCGAGGCATTTCTGGACGATCTCCTCTTGCGCAGGCAAGAGATTGAGATAATGAAGCCTGAACTGACCGCAATATTGCGCCACTAGCCTTGCAAGCTCCAGAACCTTTTCCTGAGCTCTTTCGGAAGTATAGGGATAGCTGTGAAAATGAACGGCCTCTATGGTCATTCCTCTTTTCGCCATCATAAATGCCGCCACCGGCGAATCGATCCCTCCTGAAAGCAGCACCAGCCCTTTCCCATTGGTCCCCAGTGGAAGCCCGCCGAAGCCCGATACTTTCTGCTCATATATGTAAGCGCGATCGCTTCTGACATCCACAAACAGGACGCAATCCGGGTGGTGCACATCGACTTTGAGCACCTTACAGCCGATCAGGATCTTAGCGCCGATAATTTTTGCTATTTCCGGGGATGTTACCGGAAAACTTTTGTCTGCTCTTTTAGCGTCCACCTTGAAGGTTTTGGTGCCTTTTTTCTCGATAAGTTCCATCATGTAAGCCACTGCCGCCTCACCGATTTTTTCCATGTCCGGTTCCGCTTCTACAGCTGGGCTGATGGAAGCAACGCCGAACACTTTGGAAATGTCCCTTACCAAAGCCTCCGGGTCATATTCTTTTGGCGCCCGAACAAAAATCAGGCCTTCCTGCCGCTTCACTTCGATGGTTCCGGCATCTTTGTATTTTTTGATCCTGTAACGGATTCGTTCCACCAGCATCCGCTCGAAATAGGGTTTGTTCATGCCTTTCAGGGCCACTTCACCGCAGCGTACGATCAATATGTTTTTTTCATTCATCTTTTCACCAAAAATTATTATTTGAGTTCCCAATTATTGTTCTGTTATCTAAAGCTACCCAGTTTTCTCATCTTTGAAACTATTTTTATTAGTTTCTCAGCCACGTAATCTATTTCGCCGTCCGTAATGAACTCATTAAAACTGAATCGAATCGTTCCTTCTATCTGTTTGTCAGAGAGTTTCATGGCCTTGAGCACATGGCTCTGGCCTTTGTGATGGGAGGAACAGGCGGAACCGGTTGAAACGTAGATTTCTTCCTGTTCCAGCGAATGCAGGAGCACTTCACCTCTCACCCCCATAAATGAAACGCTCATCACACCGCAGCAGGCCTTTTCTGGTTGATCCGGTCCGTTGATGATGGCATCCCCGATGTTTTCCATGATAGCCGCTGACAATCTGTTCTTGGCGTGACTCATGGCATCCGCTCTGGCTGCCAGGTTTTTAGTCGCCATTTCACAAGCGAGACCGAATCCGGTGATAGCTGCAACATTTTCAGTCCCGGATCGAATAGCTTTTTCCTGGCCGCCTCCATAAATCAGCGGTTCTATGGTGATCCCTTTGCGTATATACAGCGCGCCAATCCCCTTCGGTCCGTGGATTTTATGCCCGGATACGCTGATGAGGTCTGCACCGGTATTAACGGTTGTTTTCCCCAAAGCCTGCACAGCATCGGTATGCACCAGGATATCCGTTCCATTGGCTTTATTAAAGGATCTGACGATTTCTACGATCTCTCTGATGGGTTGGATGGAGCCCACTTCATTGTTCACCTGCATCACAGAAACCAATAGGGTGTTTTTATCCAGTGCGTTTTTCAGTTGGTCCGGAGAAATCCCACATTGTCGGTCGACCCCAAGGCTTGTCAAAGAAAACCCTTCATTTGCAAGCTTATTTACGCATTCAAGCACAGCAGGATGCTCTACCGCGCTGGTGATGATCCCTGTCCCGCGACGACGTCTTGCTCTTGCAACGCCAAAAAGAGCCATATTATCGGCCTCCGTGCCGCCGGATGTGAAAAATATCTCCTCATCCCTTGCGGACAAAGCGGATGCCACCTGTTTTCTGGCTTCCTTCAACGCTTTTTCGGCAGTGATTCCCATACGATGAAGTGAGCTTGGATTACCGTAATCCAAGCTCATATACCTGCACATTCGTTCAGTTACTGCGTCATACTGTCTTGTTGTTGAGCTGTTATCTAAATATACAAACATACAAACAGTATTTTACTCCTTCAGCCCATTTTCGTCAAAGGCTATTTCAAGGGTTGCTTATTCACCAGGATTCCAATATCTTTTCGATATTGCATCCCGTCGAAATGGATCTTTACAATGTTTTCAAAAACACGTTTTCTAGCTTCGTCCAATGTATCTGCTGTGATGGCTACGCCCAGCACTCTTCCGCCATTGGTCAGAATTTCCGCTGCCGTCCCATTGCCTTGTTCGGCTGGCTTTCTGGCGGTTCCGGCATGGAACAGCATGATATCGCTATCCACTTCGTCGAGTCCTGTGATCCTTTTCCCTTTTTCATAAGTTCCGGGATACCCGCCGGCGGCCAGTACAACACAAATGGATCTTTTATCACTCCATTTGATTTCAATTTCACTCAGTCTGTTTTCTACCACTGCCAGGAAAATATCCAGGAGATCGGATTCCATCCTCGGAAGTACAGCCTGGGTCTCGGGGTCTCCGAACCGGTTGTTGAACTCAATGACCTTAGGCCCCCGGTCTGTGATCATCAGCCCCACGAACAGAACTCCTTTAAAGTCCAGCCCGTCTTTCCGGAATCCGTCCAGCGTCGGTTCCAGTATTTCCCGGCGTATCCGATCCGACAATTCTTCAGTGAAGACAAGGCTCGGTGAATAGCTGCCCATTCCGCCGGTATTCGGTCCAAGATCACCGTCAAAAATTCTCTTGTAATCCTGGGCGGATTCCATCGGCACGATGGTTTTCTCGTCAACAAAGCAAAGCATGGAGGCTTCGATGCCGGTAAGATATTCTTCCACTACTACCTTGTCCCCTGCTGAGCCGAATATACGGTCCCCCATCATTTCTTCAATTGCCTTCCGTGCTTCTTCCACTGTCTCAGCTATGACGACTCCTTTGCCGGCCGCCAGGCCATCCGCCTTCAGGACCATTGGAAAACCAAAGATCCCGATGGAATCTATCAGCTCTTGCTTATCCGTGAATTCCCGATAGCCTGCCGTTGGAATGTTGTGCCTCATCAAAAATGCTTTAGTAAATGATTTGCTGGCTTCGAGCTGCGCACACTTGCGGTTCGGGCCAAAAGCAGGAATGCCGAGGGCCGCCAGTTCATCCACTATGCCCATGGCCAAAGGAACTTCCGGACCTATTACCACCAGGTCCACGGACTTTTCTCTGGCTTCAGTGCAAATACCGGATATATCTTCCGCGTTCACCGGGAGACATTCCGCTATGTCTGCGATGCCCCCATTACCCGGAGCACAGTACAATTTTTCAATTTTCGGGCTCTGGGTGAGTTTCCAGCAGATTGCATGCTCTCTTCCCCCGCTGCCCACTACCAATACCTTCATGTCGCTTCTCCTAATGTTTGAAATGCCGCATACCGGTAAATACCATGGCAACGCCCAGTTCATTGGCTTTCTCGATGGATGCATCGTCATGGATCGATCCGCCGGGCTGAATGATGGCTGTTACACCCGCTTCCGCCGCGGCTGTCACGCAGTCATCGAACGGGAAGAAGGCATCGGATGCCATGACGGCCCCTTTGATTTCGAAGTGAGATTGTCTGATGGCGTTTTCTACCGCCCAGATCCTGTTCACCTGTCCCGGACCGACACCGATGGTCATGCCGTCTTTCACCAGCACGATACCGTTGGACTTGATATGTTTGACCACCTTCATAGCGAATATGAGATCGTTGATTTCTTCTTCGGTCGGGGCCTTTTCCGTCACTACACTCAGCGCACTCCGGTCAAGAATAGAATCATCCGCCTGCTGGATCAGCAAGCCGCCCGATGTTTTTTTGAAATCTATAATGTTCTCCGCCGGCTCGGAAATACCATCGAGTTTTAATATCCTGATGTTCACTTTTTGTGTGAGGATCGCCAGAGCCTCTTCCGTATAGTCTGGGGCGATAACGATCTCTATAAAGATCCGGTTGATCTCTTCCGCCGTTTCCTCATCGATTGTCCGGTTTGCCGCGACGATCCCTCCGAATATGGATGTGGGATCGCAGGAATAGGCTTTTCTGTAAGCCTGATAGATATCTCCCGCCGTGCCTACGCCGCAAGGGTTTGCGTGTTTCACCGCCACCACGGTTGGTTCATCAAACTCCTTCAAGGTTTCCAGCGCACCGTTGGTATCGTTGATATTATTGAAAGAAAGCTCTTTCCCGTGAATCTGGACCGCATTGGCCAAAGAACCTTTCGGCGGCATGATCTCCCTGTAATAGCTCGCCTTTTGATGCGGGTTTTCCCCATATCTGAGGTCCTGTATTTTTTCGAATGTGAATGTCGGGTTATTCGGTATATCCGCATCGATTTGTTTTCTGAGATATTCCGAAATCATTGCGTCATAGGCTGCGGTATGCTGAAACACCTTGAGGGCCAGTTTGTATTTCGTATCATAGGAGACAACTCCATTGGCGTTCAGTTCCTCTATTACTCCGCGGTAATCCTCCGGATCGCAGATCACTGTCACGTCTTTGTGGTTTTTCGCAGCCGAGCGAAGCATGGTCGGCCCGCCGATGTCTATATTTTCAATTGCCTCTTCCAGGGTAACGTCCGGTTTCTTAATGGTTTCCTTAAATGGATACAGGTTGATGGCAACGATGTCGATGGTTTCAATCCCCAGATCTTCCAGCTGCTTCATATGGTCCGGATTGTCTCTCATGGCCAATATACCGCCATGGACACTTGGATGAAGGGTCTTCACTCTTCCGTCCAGGCACTCCGGGAAACCCGTTACCTCAGAGATACCAACAACGTTGATGCCGCTTTCGGACAGTTTGCTATGCGTGCCGCCGGTGGATATGACTGTTACTCCCATCGCCTCCAGCGCCTTTGCAAATTCAACGATTCCGGTCTTATCGGATACACTAAGTAATGCTCTCATATTCTTTTTGTCCCTTCATTTAGTATGGTCTTCTCAACAGGGTCCTTCTATTCCTTACCGTTCCAGCAGTACGTGCAAAGCTTGCATTCGTCGATACCGACAGCTTTCACAGTATCTTCCAGAGCCTGGAATTTGAGGCTGGTGAAATTAAGTTCTTTCCTGATTTCATCCACCATTTTCGCATGTCTTTCCGATTTGGAGTCAACATACTCTTTTAATATCTCCGGCTGCAGATCCTCATTGTCCACGCCTTCCAACCTGCAGATCACCCTTCTGGTTATCAGATCCATCTCGCTGATGCTTCTTGAGAAGTTCAGATATTTACATCCGTATACCAGAGGAGGGCATGCGGATCTTACATGGATTTCCTTGGCGCCGTTCTCATAAAGGTATCTGACCGTTTCCGAAAGCTGAGTGCCTCTGACTATTGAGTCATCCACCAAAACGAATTTCTTTCCGTTAATAACTTCAAAAACCGGGATCAATTTCATTCTCGCTATAAGAGCCCTTGCCTTCTGCTTCTGAAGCATGAAGCTCCTTGGCCAGGTAGGCGTATACTTGATCAGAGGTCTTGAGTATGGGATTTTGGATTTATTTGCATATCCGAGAGCATGGGCTACGCCGCTGTCCGGCACTCCTGCTACATAATCGACATCTTTTACGGTTTCATCGTCTTTGTCTCGATCGGCAATATAGCCGCCGTTCCGGCCTCTCATCAATTCGACATTGACGCCCTCATAGGTGGAAGTGGTATACCCGAAATAGGTCCACAGGAAAGTACAGATGCGCATTTCCTCCTTAGGTTCGGAAACCGTGGTATACCCTTCGGTATTGATGAACACGATTTCTCCGGGGCCCAGCTCCTTGACCGTCTTATATCCCAGATTCACAAAGGCGAAGGATTCCGATGCGGCGCAGAAAGCGCCTTTCTTTTTCCCAAGGATCATCGGTGTCCGCCCGTATTTATCCCTGGCGGCATACAGCCCTTCCGGCGTCAGAATCAGCATGGTCACGGACCCTTCCACTTTATCCTGTGCAATGCGTATCCCTTCAACAATATCCTTTCCGGAAGAAACCAGTGTGGCCACCAATTCCGTATTGTTGATATCCCCGTCGTTCATTGCCATGAACTGAATACACCCTTTATCCAGGAACTCTTCCATCAATTCATGTTTATTGTTGATCCTTCCTACTGTGCCGATGGCGTATTCACCCTGCCTGCTGCGTATTGTCAGCGGTTGCGGATCGCCGTCACTGATACTGCCGATACCCATATGGCCTTTCATTTCATCGATTTCGTTCTCAAATTTTGTTCTGAACGGAGAATTTTCAATATTGTGGATCCCTCTTGTGAATCCGTTTTCTCCGAATACGCACATGCCTCCCCGCTTGGTTCCCAAGTGCGAATGATAATCTGTACCGAAAAAAAGATCTGTTACGCAATCCTCTTTTGATACGACTCCTAATAAACCGCCCATATCTGTCTCCTAAATCTTAATTAAATAAAACGATATTGAATACAGTCAGTCCGTTTTACCGGATTTCCCTGCTATTGACTATTTTTTTGATTGCTTCGCAAAGTATTGTATGTTCAGTCTCCAACACTCTGGCAGCCAACGACTCCGGGGTGTCAGAATCAAGCACCGGCACTTTTCTTTGCAAGATCAACGGTCCAGTGTCCACGCCTTCATCCACATAGTGCACGGTGGCTCCGCTTTCTTGATCACCGGCTTCAATAACCGAGCGATGCACCCGGAGTCCGTAGTACCCAGGGCCACAGTGCTTTGGAATCAGCGATGGATGGATGTTGATGATCCTGTTTTTGTAGGCTTTCACTACGGATTCATCCAGGATGCTCATGTATCCAGCCAAAACCACCAGGTCCGTGTTTTCACTGTTCAAAGCATCCAGCAGCGCCTGGTTTCTATCTTTTTCATGGGGATAAGCGGTTTTATCCACCACCAGAGTTTTGATGCCGTGCATTGCCGCTCGCTCCAGGGCGTAAGCCTTGGCGGAGCTGGATATCACCAGACCGATTTCAGCATCCTCTATATCACCGCGCTCAATACCATCGATAATAGCCTGGAGATTGGTTCCCCCTCCGGATACCAGCACAGAAATGCGAAACTTCCTATTCAATGAGTACCCCCTGGCCCGACACGATATCACCGATCAGATAAGCGTCTTCCCCGGACTCTTTCAGCGTTTGCACAACGGCTTCGGCAATCTCCGGAGTTACAACCATCATCATGCCGATACCCATATTAAAGGTTGAGAACATTTCTGTCCGGTTCACATTACCGCATTTTCCGATATATTCGAATAACGCAGGGACCTGCCAGGTGTCAGATTTGATCCGGGCAGCGGTTCCTTCAGGCAGTATCCTTGGAATGTTTTCATAGAATCCGCCGCCGGTGATGTTGGCAATACCTTTTACCTCATATTTTGAACATACGGCATCACAGGCATTGGCATATATTCTGGTAGGTTTGAGCAATGCCTCTCCCAGCGTCGTTCCCAACTCCTGCACGTTATCATGGACGCTCATATTCATTTTGTCGAAAAATACTTTTCTGACCAACGAATAACCGTTACTGTGGATCCCGCTGGATGCAATACCGATTATTTGATCTCCGATCGAGATCGTATCGCCGGTGATCATTTTATCCCGATCCACTACGCCAACAGAAAATCCGGCCATGTCATATTCGCCTTCACTATAAAAGTCGGGCATTTCCGCGGTCTCACCGCCCACGAGAGCGCTGTTTGCCTGCACGCAGCCTTCTGCCACGCCTTTTACGATCTCAGCGATCTTTTCTGCTTTCAGCTTTCCGGTGGCAATATAATCGAGGAAAAACAATGGTTTGGCTCCCTGGCATAGAACATCGTTTACGCACATGGCCACACAGTCGATCCCAACTGTATCATGTTTGTCCATCATAAAAGCGATTTTCAGTTTCGTTCCGACACCATCGGTACCCGATACCAGCACAGGTTCTTTCATGTCTTTGACATCAAGCCTGAACAAACTGCCAAACCCGCCGATGCCTTTCAAAACGTTGGGATTCATCGTTCTGCTCACAAAGGGTTTCATCATATCTACTGCTTTTTCAGCTTCCTTGGTATCCACTCCCGCCTTTTTGTAAGTCAATTCATCTTTTTCCGAACTCATCATCTTTCTCCCCTCGCTGCCTGAAGCAGCACAATCCATGAAGTTAATGCCTTTTTTTCTTATTCTGCTTATTTCTCTATTGCCTCTTATTGCTTCTTAATGCGTTCCAGCACTTCCTGATAGGTTTCTTCCACGTTGCCTAGGTCTCTTCTAAATCTGTCTTTGTCCATCTTCTCATTGGTATGTACGTCCCAGAGACGGCAGGTATCAGGGGAAATTTCGTCTGCCAGGATGATCTGCCCGTCAAACAAACCGAATTCGAGTTTGAAATCGATGAGCTTCAGGTCACGGGCCAGGAAAAACTCTTTCAATGCTTCGTTAATGGCAAAAGCGTATTTTCTGATCTGGGCTAGCTGCTCTTCTGTAGCAAGTTCAAGAGCCAGGATATGATCGTCATTGATCAGAGGATCGTGCAGGTCGTCGTTTTTATAGGAAAACTCCAGTACCGCTTTAGCCAATGGTCTTCCTTCTTCCACGCCGTATCTTTTTGAAAACGATCCGGCGGCAACATTCCGGATGATCACTTCCAGCGGAAGGATCTTAACAGCCTTTACCAGGGTTTCTCTCTCCGAAAGCTGCTTCACAAAATGGGTAGGGATGCCTTTTTCTTCCAGCATTTGAAAAATAATGTTGGCCATGGTATTGTTGATCACGCCTTTGCCTATGATCTGGCCCTTCTTTTGCCCGTCAAATGCGGTGGCATCATCCTTATAGTCGATGATAAACATTTTCTCATCATCCGTTTTGTATACCTTTTTTGCTTTTCCTTCATATAACATATCCAGTTTTTCCATTTTAATAATCTCCTTTTAAAGTTATTTGCGATCCATCATTTCTTTATCCAATGCAGTCACGGTATCTTCCATTTTCTTTTTGTAACGTTTCATTTCTTCTCTTAATGCAGGATATTTCACGCTCAGGATCTGTATGGCAAGCAGTGCCGCGTTTTCAGCTCCGTCGATAGCGACTACTGCTACCGGCACGCCTTTCGGCATCTGCACCATGGCCAGAAGTGCATCCAGACCCGATAGCGCATCCGACTTCATCGGTATTCCAATGATTGGAAGGGGTGTCGACGCGGCCAGCACGCCTGCGAGATGAGCGGCCATACCGGCTGCGGCTATGATCACTTCTATTCCGTTCGCTTCTGCTCCCGATGCGAATTCCGCCGCGGTCACAGGAGTCCTGTGTGCCGATATGATTCGTGTTTCGCATTCCACGCCGAATTCCTTCAGCAGATTTTCAGCTTTCTGTACGATCGGGTAATCGGATTTGCTGCCCATTACAATTGCTGCTTTCATACGTACCTCCTCAATTTCTAAAGAAAATATTTTATTCCTGATTCGAATATTTTCTGATCCTTACTACCTTCTACATTTTTATACAGGTTCTGTCCGATTCGCTCGGAATGTGCCATTTTGCCGAGTATCCTTCCATCCGGCGAAGTGATCCCCTCGACCGCCATGGTGGAATAATTCGGATTATATGATATATCCATGGAAGGTCTGCCTTTATGGTCCACATATTGCGTGGCGATTTGTCCGCCATGGATCAGTTCTTCCAATACTTCGTCGCCGGCTATGAACCTTCCTTCTCCATGGGAAACCGGAATGGTGTGAATGTCGCCCACATAGGTTCCGGCCATCCACGGTGATTTTATTGATGCAACACGGGTCCTGATGAGTCTGGACTGATGTCTGCCAATCTTGTTGTAGGTCAGAGTCGGGAAGCTTTCATCCGTATCGCTGATCTTTCCGTACGGCGCCAGCCCTAATTTGATCAGCGCCTGAAAACCGTTACAAATTCCCAGCATCAGGCCATCTCTATTATCCAGGAGCTCTGTGATCGCATCTCCAATGGCGGGATTGCGGAATACAGCGGTGATGAATTTCGCTGACCCGTCCGGCTCGTCGCCTCCGGAAAACCCGCCCGGAATCATGACGATCTGGCTCTGCCTGATTTTCTTTTCAAGTTCCCTGATGGATTCGGCAAGAGCGTGCGGCGTGAGATTCTGCAAAATGTGCAGTTCCACGATCCCGCCAGCCTTTTCAAACGCTCTCCGGGAATCGATCTCGCAATTGGTGCCGGGAAATACCGGGATCAGCACACGTGGCTGAGGGACTCTGATCAAAGGCTTGATATCGAGCCTGCTTTCCCAGGAAAGCGATTCCACTTTTGTCTTGTCTTCTTTATTGCGGTAATCCGATGTTCTGGCCGGGAAAATATTTTCCAGCGGCTTTGTCCAGTGTCCTAAAATCTCATCCAGAGAAATCACTGTCGTTTCAGAGCTGTCGGTTGTTGATATTCTTATTTCTTTTTTTGAAAGAGTAGTACCAATTACATTGTAGGTCGTACCCGCAAACAGTTCTTCCGGGTCTGCATCCTTCGGTATTTCCAGAAGCAGGGCTCCGACCATCGCTTTGAAAATCATCCCCGATTCGATATTTTTCAAATCGGCTCCGATTTGATTGCCCAGCGCCATTTTAACTGCCGATATAAAGATGCCGCCCCGGCCGATGGGATTGGCCGACAGAATTTTGCCGGCAGCAGAAAGTTCGGCCATTTTTTGCATATTGGTTCTGTATTGTGCGAAATCAATGATTTCATTTTGGTCTTTTTCTGCATAGAGCAGCACCAGTTTGCTGCCTTTTTTCTTGAACTCCGTCGAAATGATGCGTGAGGCATCCGTCACACTCACCGCAAAGGAAATTAAAGTCGGCGGGACATTGAGTTCCATAAATGTTCCGGACATGCTGTCCTTGCCTCCAATGGCCGGCAACTCGAGCTCCTTCTGGGCCTTCAGTGCTCCCAGCAGTGCAGAAAACGGTTTGCCCCAGCTTTCCGGGTTTTCTGTCATCTTCTCAAAATATTCCTGGAACGATAACCTGACATTGGCATAGTTCCCGCCCATTGCCGCTATTTTAGTGACCGAATCAATTACCGCTGCCATGGCGCCGTGGAATGGGCTTGCAGATGATAAATACGGGTCAAATCCATATGCCATCAAAGTGGCTGTATCGGTATTCCCGCTCAATACCGGAAGTTTCGCAGCCATACCTGCGGCCGGCGATAGTTGACAAGCGCCGCCCAGAGGCATCAGCACTGTACCCGCTCCGATGGTGCTGTCAAACCGTTCAATCAGGCCTTTCTGGCTGCAGCAATTCAGATCTTCCAGACAACTCATCGCTTTTTCATTTAAAGTCATGCCCGGGGTCAATCCCTGAATTTCAAGGGATTCGGTTACACCTTTTACATTTTCGTAGTCTTTTATAGATACTTCGGCTTCCTGGCGGACACCGTTGGTATTCAGGAACTCCCGGCTCAAATCCAGGATTTTCTGATTTCGCCAGATCATTCTGAACCGTCCGGAATCTGTGACTCGAGCAACGATCACCGCTTCAAGGTTTTCCTCATCGGCAAAACCGATAAATGCCGGTGCGTCCTTCTCTGAAACTACAACAGCCATCCTTTCCTGTGATTCCGAAATAGCCAGTTCGGTGCCATCCAGTCCCTCATATTTTTTCAGGACGCAATCCAGATTAACGTCGATGCTGTCCGCCAGTTCTCCAATTGCCACCGAAACGCCTCCTGCCCCGAAATCATTGCACTTTCGGATCATCATGGCCGCTTCTTTTCTTCTGAATAGTCTCTGTATATTTCGTTCAACAGGCGGATTGCCCTTCTGCACTTCCGCTCCGCTGACGTGAATGGATTCTTCTGTGTGTTCCTTGGAGGATCCGGTTGCCCCTCCGCAGCCGTCTCTTCCTGTCCTTCCACCGACCAGAATGATCACATCTCCGCATTCCGGGCTTTTCCGGACTACATTCGCGGCAGGTGCGGCACCGATCACTGCGCCCACTTCCATCCTTTTTGCTATATACCCCTCGTGGTATATTTCAGATACCTGTCCGGTGGCAAGCCCGATCTGATTTCCATAGGAGCTGTATCCGGCGGCGGCGCCGATGGTGATTTTCCTCTGTGGGAGTTTTCCGGGCAGTGTTTCGCTGACCGGTTTTCTCGGATCCCCCGAGCCGGTTACTCTCATGGCCTGATATACATAAACTCTACCGGAAAGCGGATCCCGTATGGCTCCTCCGAGACAAGTGGCCGCTCCGCCGAAAGGTTCGATTTCGGTCGGATGGTTATGCGTTTCGTTCTTAAACATCACCAGCCAGTCTTCTTCTTTTCCGTCAACTTTTGCTTTTACTTTAATGCTGCAGGCATTGATTTCTTCGGATTCATCCAGGTCTTCCAATAAACCGTTCTTCTTGATATATTTCGCTCCCAGGCAAGCAATATCCATCAGGGAAATATCTTTTTCACGGTCGCCGTAGACCTGTTTTCTCATTTGAAGATATTCCTCGAAGGCTTCCTTGACCAACTGAGGATAAGGGCCCTCATCAAAACTGATATAATTCAGCTTTGTGTTGAAGGTTGTATGTCTGCAATGATCCGACCAGTACGTGTCGATCACTCTTAATTCAGTGATTGTCGGATTTCTTTTTTCTGTATCTTTAAAATGGCTTTTTACGAAATTCAGGTCTGCCCGGCTCATGGCAAGCCCCATTTCATTTCTAAATGCTTCCAGATTGTTATCCTCCAGCCCGATAAATCCATCCAAAATCCTGACATCAGGCGGCGTTTTGCTCCTCATGGCCAGGTTTTCAGGTTTTTCGAGAGAAGCTTCTCTGGAATCCACGGGATTGATACAGTATTTTTTTATGGCATCGATCTCGTTGTCGGAAATTTTGCCTTCCAGCACGATGACTCTTGCGAATCGCACTTCTGGCTCCGATTCCGCCGCCATCAACTTGATACACTGAACCGCGGAATCCGCTCTCTGGTCATATTGCCCCGGCAAATACTCTACTGCAAAAAAAATAGAATCCGGCATAGACGGCAGTTCTTCATCATAGGTGCAGTCTATTGCAGGCTCGGAAAAAATCGTTGTTTTTGCTCTGGTGTATATTTCGTCGGTTATGCCATCCATGTCATATCTGTTTATAACGCGGATGCCCAAAAGACCTTTCGGATTCAGGTTTTGTCTGATGTCCTCCATCAGCCCCCCGGCTTCCACATCAAAGCCTTCCTTTTTTTCTACATAGATTCGCTTAACCATCGGTTCCCCCTTATCTCCGTACGTTTATGTTTTCATTTGGATTAAATGTTCGTGTATTAAAGTAATTACAATTTAAGATACCACTATTTTAACCCTTAATCAACAGAAAGGCGAACTTCTTTGATAAAATATCAAAATAATTCGCCAAAAAACCGTTCGATTTGCCCAATTCACGAACATCTCGCCGCCTACTTGCAGGCAACATTCGTTATTGGTATTTTGCACCAGCAGCTATAACGTGTGGTTGGTTACACCCTTTTACTTATTAAGAGCTTTTTCACCAGAACCACAATTTCATGGACCCACATCGGAATGGAAGAGATCGCAATCAGCATCAGCCATTCCTGCAGGGATAGGGAAACAGTCTCAAAAAGCATGGTCAGAGGTCCGACTTCAGTCACAGCGATCTGGAGTCCGAGCCCAAAGATGCATGCAACGATCATCATTTTGTTTTCCAGGTGGTTCATCTTGAACACGGATCTTGACATATCGCGCATACCGACGGCATTGAACAGTTGGGACACTCCCAGGACTGTGAAAGCATAAGTCTGTGCAGTTGCCAGATCATCCCCCGGAGCCAGTAGGAATACGGCCAATGTAATTGCCCCGATCACTACTCCAAAGAGGATCGTTATGAAATACCCGCCCCTGGCGAACAAGCTTTCACCCGGATCGCGAGGTTTTTCCTTCATGATATGCTTATTGCCCGGGTCCACACCCAGTGCGAGTCCCGGCAGCGAGTCGGTGATCAGGTTGATCCACAAAATATGGATCGCCTTGAGCGGAGCCGGCATACCTGCCAGAATAGCAACAAACATGGTTATGATTTCGCCGAAGTTGGAAGATAACAGGAAAAGAACCGATTTTTTGATGTTGCCGTATATATTCCGGCCCTCTTCAATGGCTTTTGCGATCGAGGCGAAATTGTCATCCGTCAGAACCATATCCGAAGCGCTTTTGGCGACATCTGTACCGGTGATTCCCATAGCTACGCCGATATCCGCAGCTTTCAGTGAAGGAGCGTCGTTGACTCCGTCGCCTGTCATCGATACGATGTGCCCATTGGCTTTGAACGCTTTCACGATCATGACTTTATTTTCAGGGGAAACCCTGGCAAAAACACGATAATTCATAATCGTATCGTCCAGATCGGTTTGCGTCATACTGTTGATTTCATCTCCGGTCAGGCACTGATCCTCCCTTTCCACTACGCCCAGCTCACGGGCGATGGCAAACGCGGTATCTTTGTGATCACCAGTGATCATAACGGTCACGATTGACGCCTTTTTAAACAATTCCACCGCTGCTCCCGCTTCAGGCCGCGGAGGATCGATCATCCCCACAAATCCAACAAATGTCAAATCTTCTTCGGTGGCGGTTTCATCATCATATTTCATAGCCAGCGCCAGAACACGCAATGCATCTGAAGCCATCTCTTTCGCGATGATCCTGATTTCGTCTATGTCGGATTCCATGATTTTCCTTGCATTCCCGTTGTCAAGAATTTGAGTGCAATGGGTCAGCAGCCTGTCGATGGCACCTTTTGTATAGGCAACCGTTTTTCCGTTCTGGTCTCTGTGGACAGTGGTCATCATTTTCCTTCCGGAATCAAATGCCTGTTCATTGATTCTCGGCCATGCCTGTTCGAGTTCGCTCTTGTTGAGTCCCCTGGCAGCAGCCAGATCAACCAGCGCCAGCTCAGTTGGGTCTCCGATCCTAGAACCGCCCTCAATTTCGGCATCTGTGCACAGCGCCATGCCTTTGATCAATTCATCTTCGTTCCCGTGCAGTTTTGTTACCGTCATCTTGTTTTGCGTCATGGTGCCCGTCTTGTCAGAACAAACGATTGAAACAGAACCCAGTGTTTCAACGGCAGGTAGCTTCCTGACGATAGTATTCACCCTGACCATCTTCTGGACTCCCAGTGCCAGTACGATTGTTACAACCGCCGGCAGCCCTTCAGGGATCGCTGCAACAGCCAGCGATATCGCTGTCAGAAGCATTTCGACGATATCCCTGTTCTGAACCAGGGCAATGACGAATAATGCAACGCAAAGCACCACTGCAATGATTCCAAGGAGACGACCAAGATCGCCCAGCCTTTTTTGAAGCGGGGTCATCTCATCCGGTGATTCTTTAATCAATTTGGCGATTTTACCGATTTCGGTATGCATCCCCGTGGCAGCAACGATGCCCTCACCTCTACCATACGCCACATGGGTTGACATGTATGCCATATTCAGCCGATCTCCCAAGGTGATGGCCCCGTCTGCAATAAACTCGCTGTCCTTTTCAACAGGAACTGATTCGCCTGTCAGCGCGGATTCTTCCACTTTCAAATTGACAGTCCGTGTCAGCCTCAAATCTGCCGGAATGATCCGTCCTGCCTCTAAAAGCACCAGGTCGCCGGGCACGAGATGGGATGCATCGATTTCCTGAGTGCGGCCGTCTCTTCTGACCATGGCCATAGGGCTTGACATCTTTTTAAGCGCTTCAAGAGACGCTTCGGCCTTCGATTCCTGAGCCAGGCCGATGATGGCATTTAACAGCACCACAGCCAGTATAATCGCAGAATCTCCGTATTCTCTCAAAATAGTTGATATGACTGCCGCGACGAGTAGTATATAGATCAAAGGATCTTTAAGCTGAGAAATGAACATCTGCAGCTTGGTTTTTTTCTTCTTTTCTTCAAATTGATTGTGGCCATGCTCGGCTAGCCTTTTGGCTACCTCTTCAGAGGATAGGCCAACTGTTTCATCTGTTCTCAGTTCCTCGATGAGCCATCTGATAGTTTTCGTCTCAAACATTTTTTTCTCTCCCCGAAAGTTGATTTCAAAATAAAAAAACTTTATGCGAATAATATTAGATATCTAACATTACGATAAAGTCTTGTTACCTGTAAGCGGGCTTGCACCCAGGCCTCCGGCCATGATGTTGAAATGCAAGCTTAAAACTACTCCCCTTATGCTATATGTTATATAGATTTTATAATAGAAATAAATGGGTGTCAAATAAAAATTAAAGGACGCTTAGCTTATATCAGCCGTTAGCGTCCTTTATTTCTTTTCATACTGGCTATTTGGCGTATTCCACAGCCCTGGTCTCCCGGATCACATTGACTTTGATCTGTCCCGGATATTCGAGTTCGGACTCAATTTTCTTGGAAATTTCACGTGCCAGGAATACGATGGCCTCATCATTCATTTCTTCCGGCTTGGCTATGATCCTGATTTCTCTGCCCGCCTGAATCGCAAATGACCGGTCGACTCCCGGAGTCGTATTGGCTATTTCTTCCAGCTTTTGGAGTCTCTTGATATAAGTTTCTAGAGTCTCTCTTCTGGCGCCCGGGCGTGCCGCAGAAAGTGCATCCGCAGCGGTTATAAGTACGGCCTCCATACTCTTCGGTTCATAATCTCCATGGTGGGAAGCCATGCCGTTGATAACGGCTTCAGTCTCCTTATATTTTTTCAGCACATCGATACCGATGTCCACATGGGTTCCTTCAACTTCATGATCCAGAGCCTTGCCGATGTCATGAAGGAGTCCTGCTCTCTTCGCGAGTTTGATATCCAGGCCGAGTTCCCCTGCCATCAATCCTGCAAGATGGGCAACCTCCACCGAGTGCTTGAGCACATTCTGTCCGTAGGATGTTCTGTACTTCAGACGACCAAGGAGTTTGATGAGTTCCGGGTGAAGGTTGTGTATACCGACTGAGAATGTAGCCGCTTCACCTTCCTCTTTGATGATCTGGTTCACTTCTTTTTCAGCTTTTTCAACCATCTCTTCAATTCTTGCCGGATGGATCCTTCCGTCTACTATCAACTTTTCCAGAGCAAGTCTTGCGATTTCTCTTCTGACCGGATCGAATCCCGATAAGATGACTGCTTCCGGCGTGTCGTCAATAATCAGATCTACCCCCGTCAGTGTTTCGATCGCCCTGATGTTCCTGCCTTCACGACCAATGATACGGCCTTTCATTTCATCGTTCGGCAGAGGTACGACGGAAACAGTGGATTCCGCCACCTGATCCGCTGCACAGCGCTGTATGGCGCCGACAATGATTTCTTTCGCCTTTCTGTCGCCCTCTTCTTTCGCCTTGGACTCGATGTCCTTAATCATCAGGCTGGCTTCATAACGAATTTCTTTTTCGCAATTTGATAACAGCAAAGCTTTCGCTTCATCCACCGAATAGCCCGATATGCGTTCCAGTTCCTCTCTTTGTTTTTCGAGGAAGCTGTCCACCTCTCTCTGTTTGTCGACGATCTTTTGTTCCTTTAAGGCGATGTTGTCTTCTTTTTTCTCAATATTTTCCAGTTTTCTATCGATAGACTCCTCTTTCTGGATAAGTCTTTTTTCACTGCGTTTCAGTTCCTCACGACGTTCGCGGGCTTCACGTTCAACCTCGCTTCTCAATCTGTGAGCTTCTTCCTTAGCCTCGATTGCAATTTCTTTCTTTATTGTCTCTGATTTGTTTTCCGCATCCAATATAAGATTCTTTGCTGTCTGTTCAGCGCTTCCAATGGTCTTTTCGGCCACATTTTTTCTGATCAGATATCCAATTAAAAGTCCGATCACTAAGGTACCAATCGCAATTAATACTGCAATTATTTGTTCAGGCATATCCTATCCTCCTTTCGTAGATATTTCAGTATTTTATTGTCCGATGATACGATCAACAATATTGTTGAAATTTTCATAAATATAAGTGCCCTTATTATAGACGACAGGCAATCCGAAATTAGTCGAGATCGTAATGTTCTCGTCATACTGGATCACACCGGCTATTTTTGTTCTGAGAATACGAGAGATCTCCTGAATGCCGGGCAACAGACCTGCATTCACAAGACTTGCTATTACCTTATTGACAACGCAATACCGCTCCCTGATCCCCAGATCCGCCAGAAACCGGTCGATATGATCCGCATCTCTGATGGCTCCGTAATCCGGTGTGGTGACAATGACCGCGCTGTCCGCACCTGCCGCTGCGATAATCAGGCCGTCATCGATCCCGGCAGGCCCGTCTATAATAATATAGTCAAACTGCTTTCTCAGTTTACTGCAAAGCACTTGCATATGAAGGGGAGTGATTTCTCCATCTTCTCTGGAAGGAGAAGCTGCCATGAAATAAAGGTTCGGGAAATCCTTGTCCTTTATGATCGCCTGGCTTATTCTGCACATCCCGGTACACACATCCCGCACATCGTAAACGATTTTATTCTCAAGTCCAAGGCAAAGGTCCAAGTCCCTCAGTCCCAAGTCCATATCAATCAACAGCACTTCAAAACCACGCTGAGCCAGCACTGCACCAGCGTTAGCTGCGAATACGGTCTTACCCGTACCGCCTTTTCCTGATACAACTAATATGACTTTCCCCATGTTGTCCTCGCATTGAGTTATTTTCGCTGTAACAGTATAACATTTTTACCTGGTATTTACAATCATATCTTTCTAGAGTATGTTCTTCTGATTGAAACTGAGCCATTGGCCATCCCCGATGATGATATGATCCAGAACTTCGATGCCCAGGATGTCCCCGGCCTCTTTCAGCCTTTTGGTTATATTGATGTCTTCTTTGCTGGGAATGGTGGAACCGGAAGGATGATTATGCACTAGTATCACCGCTTTGGCGGATTTGCGCACAGCACTGTTGAATACTTCTCTCGGATGCACGATGGCCGAAGTCAGATCACCCACCGCAACAGATTCCCTGGAGATGACTTCCCCTTTACAATTGAGGATCACCAGTTTGAAGTTCTCTCTGTTGAGGTTTCTCATTTCCTCCATAAACATTAAAGCGACGGACTCCGGATCTGTGACACTGTCACGTGATTCAGCGGGTCTCGCCGCCACTCTTCTTCCTAGTTCCAGAGCCGCCAGGATCTGGCAGGCTTTCGCTTGTCCGATGCCGTTGATTTCCGCCAGTTCCTCCGGCAGTGCTTGCGCCAGATAATAAAGGCCCCTTTGCTCTTTTGCCAGTATTTCATGAGCCAGCGTGATGGCTGATTTTTCTTTTGACCCTGTTCTTAACAATATCGCCAGCAGTTCGGAATTTGATAAATGCTGCGCTCCGTATTCCAGTAATTTTTCTCTGGGTCTTTCGTTGCCGGGCATATCTTTGATGATCATAACATTTACCTCCATGAATCATTTTGGTAAATTATACCATTTTAGACAACCAAGCACAACGGCTTAATATTTATGAACAAAAAGCCCACTTCCGAGTTTCGGCTCAAACCATGTGGATTTAGGAGGCATAACCAGCCCGCAATCCGAAACTCTAAGAAGATCACTGATATCTACAGGATGAATGGCAAACGCAAGCTTCATATCTGTATCGCATCTTATTTCCAATTCTTTCAATCCGCGGATGCCGCCCACAAAATCAATTCTTTTGTCGGTCCTCTGATCCTTTATGCCCAATATCGGGTCAAGGATATTTTCCGATAAGATCGATACATCCAGCGAGCCGATGGCATCCTCCGGTATGATCGCTTTTTTTGCAGTAAGTTTGTACCAGTTTCTCTCTAAAAACATGCCAAAAGCGTGCTTTCTTTCCGGAGTATAGATATCCTTGCCTTTCTTTTCCACTTCAAATCCGGCATCTTCAATTTTTTTGATCAATTCTTCTGCCGTAAGTCCGAAAGTGTCTTTGATGACCCTGTTGTAGTCGAAAATTTTAAGATCCTTATCCGGGAAAACCACGGCCATAAAATAATTGAATTCTTCCTCGCCGGTATAACCGGGATTCTCATATCTTCTGGACATGCTGACCTTTGCAGAAGAGGCGCATCGATGATGGCCATCTGCTATATAAAGAGAATCGACCTCCTTAAAAAGTCCGCACAAGTTATCGATCAGATTCCGGTCATCAATCATGTACAGCACATGTTCGATGCCGTCTTTCGTAATAATGTCGTATTCAGGCGACTTCGAGGCCAGAAAGCCTTCGACCAGACTCCTGATGCGCAGGTCATCCCTGTATGTCAAAAAAACCGGTTCCGTATTGGCATTGCAAACATCAAAATGCTTAATACGGTCCAGTTCCTTCTCCACCCTGGTCAGTTCGTGTTTTTTAATAGTGTTGTCCTGATATTCGTCCACGGATACTGTACAAACAATGCCCGTCTGAGTCCTGCCATTCATGACCTGCTTATAAAGGTAAAGAGCCGGTTCCTTGTCTTCAATAAATATCCCTTCCCGGATAAAACGTTCCAGGTTCTCTTTTGCTTTTAAATAAACATCGGGGTGATACGGATTTTCCTGCTCAGGTAAATCAATTTCAGATCTGCAGATATGAAGAAAACTATATGGATTATCCTCTGCCATTTTTGCGGCTTCTTCACGGTTCATCACATCATAAGGCAGCGAAATAACCTTTTCTGCAAATTCCTTTGCCGGTCTTACCGCCTTAAAGGGTCTTATAGTTGCCATTTCCCTATCTCCTTCATCATCATACCTTTAACTTCGTCTATTGACATGTCGGTGGTATCGATTAATATTGCGTCATCGGCTTTTTTCAAAGGATTCAGCGCTCGTGTCGAGTCGTTGTGATCCCTGGCGACAATATCGGAAAGCACGCTTTCATAATCCTGATTGACTCCCTTGTCAACGAGTTCAAGATATCTTCTTCTGGCCCGTTCTTCCGGAGATGCGGTGATAAAAAACTTTAGTTCGGCATCCTTGAAAACATTGGTGCCAATATCTCTCCCATCCATGATCACGCTTTTTGCGCGTCCGATATTTCTTTGAATCTCAACCAATTTGTCACGAACAATGGGAAGCGCAGAACAATCCGACGCCATTTTTGAAATTGCCGGAGTGCGGATCAGATCCGAAATATCAGTTCCATCCAGTATCGTTCTTCCTTTTTCGAAATCGATGGAGGTCCCGGAAAGCATGGCCGCGATGGCAGCAATATCATCAAGAGCAATGCCTTCTTTTATCAATTTGTAGCCCACCGCCCGGTACATCGCTCCGGTGTCGATATAATCGATGCCGAGATCCTTTGCCAGTGCTTTTGCTATGGTGCTTTTCCCGGCGCCCGATGGCCCGTCAACCGCGATACGAAATGTCCCCATATAAGATATGATTACTCCTTTTTGGATAATAGTTTTTCTACCTCTGCTACAAATGTGTTAACATCCGTAAATTGTCTGTAAACCGATGCAAAACGGACATATGCCACCGGGTCCAGGTCCTTCAGCTGATCCATGATGAGCTCTCCGATAAAGCTGCTCTCCACTTCTTTTTCCATCATATTGTTCAGACCGCGTTCGATATCATCCACGACCTTTTCAATAGAAGCCATAGGCACCGGCCTTTTTTCACAGGCTTTTACAATACCGGTCATGATTTTATTCCTGTCGAAGGCCTCACGACTGCCATCCTTTTTGATCACCATCAGGATCATCTCTTCAATCTTTTCATAGGTAGTAAAGCGCTTGCCGCAATTATCGCATTCCCTTCTGCGTCTGATAGCGTGTCCTTCTTCAGTATGCCTTGAATCGATAACCTTTGTATCGGGGTATTCACAAAATGGGCATTTCATACTATCTCTCCTCTTTAAAAGTGACATTCTAGCGCAATTATACAACATGTAGTAGTTTATGTAAATAAAGAAAGAAATGGCGCAACTTCTGCAAGTTGCGCCATCATGATGTTAATTTTATTTCTCGTTGGATCCATCTTTTAAGGTTATGCCGGCATATTCTTCACGTTCTCTTTGACCAGCCAATCCATGACCTTATCAAGAAGCAGCGTTGTAACGATATTTTCCTTGCCAGCATATTCTTCAAAAGGTTTTCCATAGGCTTTCTCAAAATCTTCCGGTGTGTTGAATCCCTGTTCCTTGAGGATGTTCAGCATCCCTTCGTCATATTCCTTGTTGCTGACATCGATTTTTTCATTACGTGCAATGGTATACAGGATCAGTTCCTGCTTGCAAACCACCTCTGCCTGCTGTTTCGAATAATCGGCAAATTCTTCTTCAGTCATGCCGACGTAAGTTTTCAGGAAATCGGCAAATTCCATTCCATATTGGTCTGCATAAGACTGGTAAAACTCTTTGTTCTGGTCGATCCTCGCCTGCAGTTCTTTTTCAGGATATTTGATGATTTCACTGGAGTCTACAATTTTGGTCCAGATTGAATTCTGGACATTGGCAAGCTCCGCATCTTCCTTTTGTTTGGTAACGGTTTTTTTGAGATCAGCCATATACTCATCTGTGGTTTTAAAATCGCTGACGCTCTTCACAAAATCCAAATTGAATTCCGGTACGATGGCAGCTCCTTCTTTATAGTTGACCGTTATTTCGAACTGTGCCTTGGCGGATTTCAACGTTTCCGAGCCGTAGTCATCCGGGAAAGTCACATCAATGGTAAATGTGCTTCCGATTTCTTTTCCGATAATCTGATCCTCAAAGCCCGGGATCATGGACCCTGAACCGATGACAAGAGATTGTCCAGCAGCGGTGCCTCCGTCAAAAGCTTTGCCGTCTATGGTCCCCTTGTAGTCCAGATTGATTGTATCGCCTTTTGCAACCTTTCCGGTTGTGATTTTTTCAGGAGCAGCAACTGACTGAAGCGCACTATTCAATGCTTCATCGATATCTGCCTGGGTGACTTTCACTTCGTTATACTTAACATCCAGGCCGGTGTAATCTCCGACTTTGATATAATCCGCCAGATTATAATTGTAAACATCAGTTAAACTGCTTCCGCAGGATGCCATTGTCATTGTCACAGCAGATACCAGCACAACTGCCAATATTTTTTTAATCATTTTGTTTTCCTTTTCCGACCGACTCTATTTGCCGGCTGCGCCTTTTGCAGTCTCGCAAAGCTTCGCAAAGCCCGCTGCATCATAGATTGCCATTTCAGAAAGCATCTTTCTGTTGATATCGATATTGGACTTTCTGAGTCCGTCCATCAGCCTGGAATAAGAGATGCCGTTCATACGTGCGCCTGCGTTGATACGGGCGATCCATAAGCTTCTAAAATCTCTCTTCTTGTTTTTTCTTCCGATATAAGCGCTTCTCAAAGATCTCATGACCGCAGTATTAGCGACCTTGAACTGTTTGCTTTTTGCGCCATAGAACCCTTTTGCCTGCTTAAGAACCTTTTTATGTCTTTTATGAGCGTTTAAGCCCTTCTTAACTCTTGCCATTATTCATTACCTCCCACACTATTTACCCATTGAACGTAACATTCTCTTTAAATCAGCACTCTTCAGAAGAGTGGCTTTTCTCAGCCCTCTTTTTCTCTTTGCGCTTTTCTTAGTCAGAATGTGGCTCTTGTATGCCTTGTTACGCTTGATTTTGCCTGTACCGGTCAGTTTGAGTCTTTTGCAAGCGCCTCTGTGAGACTTCATCTTATTTTTTGCCATTTGTATGTCTTCCTTTCAATATTATTAACATCTTTATTCGGCATCAGTCCGGGTATCCATATCCGATGTCATTTCTTTTTTCTCCGGCTTTTCTTGTTTTGGTGCCATTATCATAATCAGACTTCTACCCTCAAATACAGCGGGCTTCTCAACAAGGCCGACCGGGCTCAGACATTCGGCGAATTTATGCATCACCTCTCTGCCGCGATCAACATAATCACGTTCTCTGCCGCGAAAACGCAGACTAACCTTCAATTTATCGCCATCTTTGAGAAACTTCGAAGCCGTGTTGGCTTTTACCTGTATGTCATGATCCTCAATAAATGTGGACAAACGAATCTCTTTGATTTCGGTTATCTTCTGCTTTTTTTTAGCTTCCTTTTCTTTTCGCTGAAGCTCATATCTGTATTTTCCGTAATCAAGAATTTTACAAACCGGAGGGTTTGCACTCGGCGAAATATTTACCAGGTCCAGATTCTTTTCGGTTGCCAATCTTAAAGCATCATCCAGACTCATAATCCCCAGCATTTTTCCGTCATCGTCAATCACTCTCAATTCTTTATCACGAATTTCTTCGTTGATCTGATTTTCCTTGCTAATTGGTATGCACCTCCTCATAATCAAAACATAAAAGCGGATACTGTTTGAGTATCCGCTTTGAATGAGCACACGCAATCAATCCTTATCGTGTCAACATGCTCTGATCATATTTACCCTAAAAGCTTTCGCCATTTAAGGTGAGAAGCGGAAACTCCTTCTTTATCACTGGCAAAGTTTATCATTCAGACTGTGTCCTGTCAAGTATTTTCAGTTATTTTCTGCAATCCCGCGGCCGTTTTACGCAAAGTTCTGAACAAGTGTTTACTTTTTGTTCGCGCCATGCTATTATTATCCAAATGGAAAGGATGTGATGTATTGGAAAATCTGAAAAAGCGGGAAATCGAAATCCTGGAATATATGAAATCTGAGATCAAGAAAAAAGGTTACCCTCCTACAGTGCGGGAGATCTGTACGGCTTTAGGCATCAAATCCACATCGACTACACATAAAGACATTGATAATCTTGTTCATAAAGGATATATCGTGAAGGATCCTTCAAAGCCGAGGGCTCTCATGATCATGGACCCCGGTAGCGCTGTGAAAAGTCACGAGATACCTGCTATCCGCGGCAATACCGAGCGGACAGATGTGATCGATATCCCCATCGTGGGAAGGATCGCCGCAGGCACACCGATCCTGGCGGAACAGAATATCGAAGACACATTTCCGATCCCTGCGCGTTTTGCTGGAAGAGGCACCAATTTCATGCTGACCGTCCGCGGCGATTCGATGATAGAAGCCGGTATCTATGACGGGGATTATATCCTGGTAGAGCAACAGAATACCGCCCAGAACGGTGATATCGTAGTTGCCATGGTGGACGGCTTTGAGAGCGAAGCGACCGTAAAGACTTTCTACAGAGAAAATGGCCATATCCGGCTGCAGCCCGAAAATTCATCCATGTCCCCTATCATTTTGAAGGATGTTAAGATCTTGGGCAAGGTTAAAGGCGTTTTCCGATACTTTTAATTTCCAGACCGTGCAGTTAGCACGGTTTTTTATTTCAAGTATACCGCTGCATAGAAAATAGCCGGAGCGGTGCTCATCCTTGGTGGCGCTGTATTCGGCGAGTTGTTCAGACGCGAAGCAAAACAATAGAATGAACCAAAAGACAGACACGAACACCATAAGTGTTCGTGTCTGTCTTTTGTGTGCGTTTGGTTTGAATGAAGATTTCTGGATTGCTTGATTCGTGGATTTACTGATTACTTAATCATATTGTCAACGGAATCCAATACCTTGTCCATAATAGATACGGCTCTTTTTAATTCTTCTTCCGTTATGATGAGCGGTGGAGCCACCATGATCATATTTTCATGGCTGTAGGTGGCGAAGCCTTCTTTTTTTAGCATACCGATAATTTTACCCATAATGCCTTCCGGATCTTTGCCATACGGAACGATGGCTTCACGGGTCTCTTTGCTTCTGACTAATTCGATGGAGGAGAACAGACCAATGTATCTGACTTGTCCCACGCATTCATGCTTTTTATGCAGATCTTCAAGCAGCTGTCCCAGCAGCTTTCCCTGTTTCTCAACATTCGATTGTATATTCAACCGCTTGTATTCCGATAAGGTTGCCACCACTGCGGCGCAGCCCATCGGATGAGCCGAATAAGTCAGCCCGCAGAGCATCACTTTGTCGTCGAAATATTCAGCGATCTTCTTGCCTACGATCACGCCGCCAAGAGGCACATAACCGCAAGTGCATCCTTTTGCAAAAGTAACAAGATCCGGGATAACATCGAACTGCTGATATGCAAAGCATGGGCCAGTCCTGTGCCATCCGGCCATGACTTCATCACAGACCATCAGGATGTCATATCGGTCGCAGAGCGCTCTGACACCCTTCATATAGCCTTTAGGAGGGATAAGTATCCCATTAGACCCCACTACTGTTTCCATAAAAATTGCAGCGATCTGGTCAGGGCCTTCATATTTGATTTGGTTATCCAGCAATTCAAGGTAAAAATCGGTTACATCTTCTTCTGTATCAAATTTGCAGGCTTTCGGTGCTCTGTACGCATAAGGACCGTCAAATTTTACGAATCCCGGGCCGCCCGGTTCATTGGCAAAATGCCGCGGCTCTCCGGTCAGCATCCCGGCGCCGGCAGAAGAGCCGTGATAGCTTCTATACATAGAAAATATTTTTAGTTTTTTGGTATACAGCCTGGCAAATTTGATGGCATTTTCATTGGACTCAGCGCCGGCGTTTGTAAAAAACACTTTTGATCCGTCAATACCTGATGCCTCGACAATCAATTTTGCTGCTTCGGATCTGACATCAAGCGCATATCCCGGACCGATGAACGGTATTTTCTCAGCCTGCGATTTAATTGCATCCACGATCGCTTTGTTTCCATGGCCGAGATTTGCATTCACGAGTTGAGATGACATATCCATATACTGGTTTCCATCCTCATCCCAAAAATAGATGCCCTCTGCTTTAGTAATGACAGTCGGATTTATTTTTCCCTGGGCTGACCATGAGTGCAGATTGTATTTAAGACTATTATCGCGAATTTCTGACATTTTTCTGTTCTCCTTCCACTTTAAATGCTTGGTTCTTGTATCTGATTTCTATAAATATATTCGATAATTATTTAAACGTCGATTTTCGCTCTTACAGCAGCATTGTCAAAAAGAGCTTCATCCGTTGGCTGATAGGAAGGAATCTCTCTGGCTACATACGTGTAGTTCAGCAGATCTTTCCAGGTGGCATTGTGGGAAATCGAATTGTGTCCCCAGGTGCCGCAGCCTATAGTAAGAGACATCGGAAATCCGCAGGTCCAGGATCCTGAATTTGACAGTGATTGCGGAAGATTTACACAAACCTTGCAGACCGGTATTTTTTCGCCCAGTTTCGTTACTCTTTCTTTCACAGTCGTATGGATCCCGCAGCTATGCCCTTTCCCCTGATATTCCAGAATATTCATCATCTGCTGCATGCCGTCTTCAAAGTCCTTACACTTTCTAAGGCTGGCTACAGGGGATAATTTTTCTCCGGTTAAAGGGAACTCATTGCCGTATCCCGCATTATCTTCCACAAGGATGATTTTCGTATCGGCAGGTACGTCAACTCCGGCCATTTCGGCGATGCTGACAGCGCTCTGGGCAACGATCTGTCTGTTGAGGTCGTGATTCTTTGGCGTTTCCGGCCAGATGGTGGTAAGGATTTTCTGTTTGTCTTCAGAATGATCTTTGATCACAGCGGCGCCGGCCTTGGTGATTGCTTTTACAAAATCGTCGTAACAATCCTCAAAGCATATAATATTGTTTTCTGTGGAGCATGAGGTCGCATGATCAAAGCTCTTGGAACGGATGATCATATCTGCTGTTTTATCGAGATCTGTGGTGCCGTCAATCAGGCAGACTACATTACCCGTCCCGACTCCGATGGCAGGATTCCCTGACGAATAAGCCTGTCTCACCATCGGTGTCCCGCCGGTTGCCAGGATGAAATCCACCTGCTTCATCAAAGCCTGCGACGAATCAATGGAGACATATTCCGGATCCATAGCCTGGACCAGATCGGCAGGCGCTCCCATTTTGACCAGTGCTTTTCTTATTTCTTCAACTACAGCGTAATTCGTCTTTCTTGCCTTTGGATGAGGTGCAAGTATGATGGCATTTCTTGTCTTCAAAGCCATAAGCGACTTGACAACCGGAGTGGCCTCTCCATTGGTTACCGGTAAAATCGCGCCGATCACGCCCATAGGCCGCGCATATTTTTCGATGCCGATCTTGTCGTCAACATCTACTAATCCAACAGATTTTCCGTCTTTCATCTGATAATAGGCTCCCTTCACTTTGGTGAAGATCTTCGCCTGCTTATCCTTGACGATTCCCATTTTCGATTCTTCCACCAGCATTTCGGAAAGTCTCCATGCTGTTTCCTGCTTAGTCAGTGCGTAAGCTACGGCACATGTCAATTCGTCAACCTGTTCCTGTGTAAAATTCTCCGCAATCGCCTGAGCCGCTCTCGCTTTTGCGATCAATCCTGCTACATATTCATCATAATTCATATTTTGTAAAACCTCCTAATATATAGTTTGCCCCTTTTACTTTATTATTTTGCAAGAACTGTGCCAACCTGAAATCGTTGAAATTCCGAGCCAGTGTCGGGAACATAATAAAAATACCGATACAAATATGTATCGGTATGGTTCAATATTCTGATAATTTCTCAGGATCGTTTGGTAAACAAGGGTTTCGCAGCACGATACACTATCGTATCAATGATTCATTTGTGAATCGAATCCACTTCGATTCAGTTCAGCCGCTTTTAACCCCTGGAGTTGATATGATATTTTGCGAGTTTCCGCACAATAGTAGGCTGGCTGACATCAAGGGCTTTCGACATTGCCCTGGTAGATCCATGCTTTTCAAGCGCTGCTTCCAGAATCTCCTTCTCTGCTTGCTCCACAGCCTCTTTCAACGTGACATCAGATGTTTTGATCCTGTTCAGTTTGGATTTTTCAAACAGAAATGCCGGAAGATTCTCGGGCATGATCACATGATCTCTGGTTGTGATAACTAGCCTTTCGATGATATTCTCGACCTCCCTGACGTTGCCGGGCCATTGATAGGTCAACAGGATCGCCATGGTCCCGGGATCGATGACTTTGCTGTCTTTCAATTTAATATTGATTTTATGCAAGGCAGATTGGATCAGCGGAAGAATATCTTCCCTTCTTTCCCGCAGCGGCGGTACATTCAGAGGCACGACATTGAGCCTATAGTAGAGGTCCTCCCGGAAACGGCCGGTTTCCACCAGGATTTTAAGCTCTTTGTTGGTAGCGGATATGATCCTGACATCGATCGGAATGCTCTTGACTCCTCCGACTTTCTTGAATTCACGTTCTTGTATGATCTGAAGGAGTTTAACCTGGAGGTTCAGGGGGAGTTCCGAAATTTCATCCAAAAAAATCGTTCCGCCCTGCGCTTCTTCAAAAAGGCCTATTTTACCATCGGCCCGCGAGCCTGTAAAAGAGCCCTTTTCATATCCGAACAGTTCGGATTCAATCAGCGTTTCGGGAATAGCGCCGCAGTTTACAGAAACAAACGGTTTGCCCTTTCTGCTTCCGTTATTGTGCAGGTATCTGGCCAGAAGCCCTTTCCCGACGCCGGATTCCCCTGTAATTAAAACCGTTGAGCTTACATCCGCCAGCCTCTTGGCCAGTTGAAGAACATTCTGCATTGCCTGGCTGACAGCCACGATGCCCGATTCATCGAATCCTTCCGAACTTTTCAGTTCGTTTATGGCGCTTTGCATGGATTCCAATTCATTCTGCAGATTACTGAGCTCGGTGATATCTCTTGACGTAGTGATGATCCGGCTGATATGCCCTTCCTCATCAAAAACGGGTGTACCCGTTGTGAGAAGCCTTTTGCCGGCTTTATTTCCATGAACAATGGTGACTTCCTTCGATTCCGCCAGAACTCTTGCAGTAACCGAGGGGCTGAAAACACCTTTCTTTTCGAGTTCAATAGCCGAAATGCCTATAATATCCGAAAGCCGGATCTGATAGAGTTTTTCACATGCAAAGTTGCACCACATGGTAATACCGTCTTTATCCTCGATAAAAACAGCATCTTTCACATGGTTGAGCACCTTGATCAATTCTTCAACTGTAAATTGTTCATTAATTTTATTCATCATTATTTTCGTTTGCTGTCCCGCTGCAATAATATAGTGCTTTGAGCCTCAATTGCAGATCTTAAACTCTACCTTCTCAGCAACTTCTTGATGCCTTTATCCAGTCCGTCCAGCGACAGTTCGAACATCGGAAAAACGTCCTTGATGGCCGCGATGCTTTCTGACCCGTAGACATGTTCCCAGTCTGATTCGGAAATTGGGTTCAGCCAGATGTTCTTCTTATACCTTCTTTTGAATTTTTTCAGCCAATCGATACCCGGTTCATCATTGAACATCCCCAGTATGCAATTCCCGCCCTTCTTCAGAAGCTCCGACATCGCCATGGTGGCGTCTCCCACCAGAATAAGCTTATATTCCTGATCAAGATTTTTGAGGACCCAGTCGGTGTCGATCCATTCATTAGTCTTGCATAGCGGCGTGGTGTAAAGATGCTCATAGATACAATTGTGGAAGTAGTATACCTTCAGATCCTTAAAATGGCTGGATTTGCTTGCCGCTTGGAACAGCCTGTTGCAGAGTCTGCTGTATCTCATCATGGATCCGTCCGAATCCATAAGAAGCAATATTTTAACCGTGTTTTTCCTTGGCTTTTCAAAAACAAGTTTCAGGTAACCGGCATTATCGCAGGTCTCGTCAACGGTTTTATCGATATCGAGTTCCGTTTTCTGACTGTCTATCCTGGAAGAAAACTGCCTCAGTTTTCTGAATGCAACTTGAAACTGACGGATATCCAGCACAGTGTCTTCTCTGAAATCCTTGAAGTTTCGTTCACCGGCGATCTGGACGGCAGAACGATGTCTCCCCTCTGAGCCCGTTCTGATGCCTCTTGGATGATAACCCGAATGGCCTTGAGTGGAAACACCACCGGTACCGATCCAATATGCGCCTTTATCGTGCTTTTCTTTTTGTTCTTCAATTCTTTTTTTGAAAGTTTCCAGTAGTTCTTCCAGTTCTTTCAAAAATCCGTTCGGCAGCGGCTTGTCATCGACGTCCCGAAGCTTGACATCCTCGCTTAGCCATTCCCAGAATTCCTTCGGCAGATCTTCCGGGGTTTCAATGCCTTGAAAATATTCGGCAAAAGCAAGATCGAACTTGTCGTACTCCGCTTCGCTTTTAATCAGGATGGCACGGCAGAGGTCATAAAATCCTACAAGACTTGAATTGCCAAGGCCCTTGTTCATCGCTTCCATCAGGGTCAGCCATTCATCCAGGGAAATATTCATTTCTTTAGATCTGAGCAAATAGAAAAAATCTAAAAACATTTTACCAGTTCCTCAGGGAATAGCCCTTTTCCTTGATCTCATACATGACTTCGATATCCTGGTTCTTTTTCAGCAGCACCCCAACGTACGGGATCTCCTTCACGATGGTTTCAGTGTCCACTCCGCTGATCATGAGCGCCTGGAGCCAGTCCAGCAGCTCAGACGTGGAAGGCAGTTTCTGGATATCTTTCATCTGGCGGATTTTATAGAACGCCTCCATAGCCTGTTCCAACAGGGCGGCGTTGATATCTCCATAATGCACTTTTACGATTTCCTTCATTTTTTCCTTGTCCGGAAATTCAATGTAATGGAAAATGCAGCGTCTTAAAAACGCATCCGGAAGTTCCTTTTCAGCATTGCTCGTTATGATCACGATAGGTCTTCTCTTGGTCCTGATCGTTTCTTTCGTCTCATTAATATAGAATTCCATCTTGTCCAGCTCCCAAAGCAGGTCGTTCGGGAATTCCAGATCAGCCTTGTCGATTTCGTCGATCAGCAGGATCACTTGCTCATCGGAAGTAAAAGCCTCTCCCAGTTTGCCCAGTTTTATATATTGTTTGATGTTGGATACATCCCCTTCACCGAACTGGCTGTCGTAAAGTCGCTGCACGGTGTCATACATATACAGCCCTTCCTGGGCTTTTGTGGTGGATTTAATGCTCCAGATGATCAGTTTCATATCTAATGCCTTTGATATGGAATCTGCCAGCATGGTTTTTCCGGTACCTGGTTCTCCTTTTATGAGAAGCGGTTTTTCCAATGCAATGGACACATTGACTGCATTCATCAATTCCTTTGTTACAACGTAATCGCTGCTGCCTTTAAATTTTTTTCTTTCAGACATTTTTATTCATCTCCATACAATTCTATTTATTTTTTTTCTATCTCAAATATTGTTTCGGACTCCGTTGGAATTTACTACAGGCCTACCAGCAACGGCACCAGGATCGGCACCGAAATACTGAGAACAACTCCGCTGACGAAACTGTATATCGTAATGTTGGGGGCAGTTGCCTTTTCCACGATGGGGAGGCACACATCCATTGCTGCCGCTCCCGGCAGGCTGGTACTCTCAACAAATCCGATATATTTTGCCACCAGCGGGATCAGCACGATCCCGAGCATTTCCCTCATAACGTTATACATAAATGAAATGGCTGACACTTGCGCATTATACTCCGATAAAATCACCGGTGCAAGAGTATACCACCCGAACCCCGCCGATACAGCCATGCTTTCCCTGGCTGTTATCGGGAGGAAAAAGGATACCAGCACAGCGCTGACAAGCGTGCCGGCTACCACAGCAAACGGGAAAACCAGGACTCTCAGGCCGACCTTCCTGAAGTTCGTCACTACTGTACCTTCTCTCCCCAGATCCATTCCCACAAAAAACAGAAGCACACAGAGGCCCAGGATCAATAAATCCCCTGAAGCGGCAATAAATCCGTCCGGTATAAAAGTGGCACCTGAAATGACGCCTAAAACCACGGAAGCCAGAATAATTTTAGTCACTGTTCCTTATCCCCCTCTTATCGATGCCCATTAATTTTCTTGCCAGAAAAACAAACAGCACGGATCCCGCAAAAGACGCAGCAACTATAGCAAAAGCAATCAGGCCGATGGAATCCAGATTCGCAATCACCCGCTCATCAGATCCTATCCTGCTTCCCATGACAAAAACCAGCGCCACAACTGCAATGGTCGTCACTTTGCCGATCCAACCCATTTCTACATTTTTCTTTTTCAGGCCGACACCGGTAAAGTAGCCCAGCACCGCCATCCCAAGATATAATACCAATAATTCCAATCCCCTGAATTCCCCTTTTCTTCTTTTATTTTGAAGGCCATGCTTCATTCATAGCCTTGATCAACCCCTGTGCGATTCCAAACGCATAATTTAATGTATAATCATCCTGCTGAAGCAGTGAAAAATCGGTTTCATTGGATAAATACGCGCCTTCTATAACGATTGATGGCATGATTGTTTTATTTAAGACTGCCAGCTCCGGATACTCCACGATGCCGTTATCCCCGGTACCCAGCGTCAGATGGACTGATTCCTGGATCGCTGCAGCCAACTTTTCGCTGCTGATCCCATAGATGTCGTATTCTGCTGATCCGTCCTGCCCCGTCTTATTGTAATAGTAAGTGGTGGTGCCATTTATGCTGCTTCTGTCGGATGAATTATTGTGGACGGAAATAAACAGGATCGCAGAAGAATTATTTGCAAAGGCGGCCCGCTCATATTTACCGATCTTTGTATCATCCTCCCGGGTCATGATCACCTGCGCCCCCGCGGTCTCCAGAAGATTTTTCAGAACCTTAGCCGTTTCAAGATTGATTTTGCTCTCATAGAGCTGGTCTTCCAGACCCTCATGCCCGATGGCGCCGGGATCTTCCCCGCCATGGCCGGGGTCGATGCAAATCAGCTTTTTAGAGGCTTCCTCGCTCAACTTCGGCAACTCAGAAGGCTCAACGACATTTGCGCATCTTTCAGCATCATCCCAGATGACTGTATATCCGAGCTCTTCACTGACGAACCGCAGCGGGATCATCGTGCTTCCATAACTGTCGTCGTTGTGATCGATGATCAGCGCCGGTACTTCAAGAGGCTTCTCCTGACCGTTGACTAATGCCTGGTTGGAGCCGATGGTCAGAGACACCGTTGAATCCGCAACTTGTATTTGAACCTGCCTGTCGTCGGGATTCCAGTCCACCTTCCCTCCCATGGCTTCGAACAGTTGTCTTGCTGGTATTAATGTACGGCTTCTGATGATGGTCGGCGGGCAGAGATCTTCCGGGAATTCTACGAGAGACCCTTCATATTTCAATGTGGCTGGATATGCTTGACAAAATTTCAACCCTTCCATTATTTCGGATTGCGTAATGCTGCCGGTCAGAAATTCGTCGGCGAATGCTTGTCCCGTTATGCTCTGCACCATCACAACAAGGGCTGCGATCATCATCAATAATTTTTTTTGATATCTCATGGCACTAACCTCACAACAATCAAATCTCCACAGATAAAACCGGGCTTAATATGACTGTGCCTTCTATCGTCACGGCTTCGATCCGTCCCTCTTTTATTATAACTGTGCTGGCTATGGTTCCTGCCGGCTGAGCGATTTTATAGGAATAGGTTCCGTCCGGCTTTTCCTGGCGGGCTGTCAGGGCTATGGCTGCCGCCGTTGTCCCTGATCCGCAGCTTCCTTCAAAATAAGTTGTGTCAACATCCCTGACATATACCACGGGAGTCATTTCATCGGTCCTTGTGTCATAAAACATGACGCCGATGGCAGGAGGATCGTATTTTTTCTGAATCGCGGTTTTAATCTTCTCAAAGATTCCCTGGTCGGCAGTAATATCGAACAGCACAATATGCGTTATGCCGTCGAAATCCAGTCGAACGGCAGATTCTACGCCGGCATCCTCCAATAAATTTAATGGTTCGATCAGGGCAGGAATCGGCATATTGATTCTTGTATAATTTGTTTCGGGTTCAACATAAACATCCAGTGGATCAGTTGCCCCCGACATATGTACAGTGACACAGGTTTTTTCCTGTATTCCCTGTTTTTTAGCTTTCAGCAGCCCAAATGACCTTGACGCATTTCCGCAAAATTCAAAGCCGCACATCTCCGCTCTGTCATCATCCAGGACAAAACAAACCTGCTCCCCCTTGTACTCCTGTATAGCCAACAATTTGCCGGCGACTCGGCTATAATCGCTGCGCGGTGTTTTCGTCAGAACAAATATAGTAATGTTGCCTTCCGGATCGGCAACTACGATATCGTATTTTTGCTTCAACTCGAACCTCTTAATCCTTATTTCCTCTTTTATCCTTTAGCCGGTACACTGAACAGTATTCCCGATGGAACGATTTCAATTCTTAAAGGGCCCGTCACAGAGATTTCTCCGTCTGTACAGATCCTCATTGTCTCAGAATCAGGTTCTATAACCAGGGATTTGCATTGCTTATAGGTCACGATCTCTTCTATCCCTTTTGCGGCCAGATGCGTCCCTTTTTTGTATTTGGGAAACAGGCTTAAAAATCGGAGCATCGATACATCTTCCACTATGCTTACATCCAGCAGTCCATCTTTCAGCGATGCGCCCGGCACAGCTTTTATACCACCGCCGTAATAGCAGCCGTTTCCAATATCGATCTGCAGGACCGGCCCATCGTGCACTTTCCCGTCGTCAAAAATAGCTTTCAGTTTTATGCTCTTTTTTTTGGCGAGGCTGGAGAATGTGCCGACAAGATAGGCCATTGGGCCTGTTATAAATGGGATTTTCTTCAGTTCTCCAACCCGAAAAGCGACATCGCTGTCAAACCCGATGTTGAACATATTGATGCAATATCCGGTCTTCGGATCACAATCTCTCTGTTCCGTATACTTTAACAAGTCCACCGGCTGGGCAGTTCCATTGATCTGAGCTTCTATATCAAGTGGATCTCGGCCGTCGAAGTTCCTGGCAAAATCGTTTCCGGAACCGATGGGAACACAGGCGGCTTCCGCGCGTTCAAAACCATAGAGGCCGCTCACCACCTCATTCAAGGTTCCATCTCCCCCACACGCATAAGCACGGAGATACTCACCACTATCCATCTCATTGCAGTACGCCCGGACAAATTTTTCGGCATCTCCTATGCGGGTAGTTATATGGATTTCTGATTCAACCTGAAATTTATGCGATGCAGTATCGATTCTCCTGATCAGCTTATCAATTCCCTTACCTTTGCCGGCAGCCGGATTGACGATAAATAAGTGTTTCATGAGGCCACCTGTCTGAAAGATTCCGGAATGATATTTTACTCATACCGAATTTAATTATACAATAATTTTTTTCTTTATTAAACCGTTAAATGTTGCTATAATAGAAAAGGTCTTTGGAAGCGTATCGAAGTGGTCATAACGAGCCGCACTCGAAATGCGGTGTACCGTATGGTACCGTGGGTTCGAATCCCACCGCTTCCGCCAATATCATTTTAGTTGCTAGGGGAGCTTCGGCTGAGAGTGTTAATGACCCTCATTACCTGAACCGGATAATACCGGCGTAGGAAAGCAATGTCCATCTGACGGCCTTTTTGCCGGCGGGTGTGTTCCCCCTCCTGCAGCAGTTTAAAGGAGGTTTTTTTATGTCTTTTTTATCTGAAAATCTACAGACATTTGTAGAGTCCACTTTAGGACAAGTCATCATTGTGGCTATCATCGCTTTGCTATTTGCTGCGATTTTATTTACAGGTAAATCGCGCCAGTCAGACACCAAGGTCATGGTGGTTTCTGCGGTTCTGGTGGCGCTGGCCATCGCTCTCAATCAGATCACCCTGTTCCACATGCCACAGGGCGGATCCGTCACTGCGTTCAGCATGCTGCCAATCGTCATTTGCGGCTACCTGTATGGAGTTCGGCGAGGAGTACTGGCGGGTATCTGCTTCGGCCTTTTAAACCTGATGTTCAATCCTTATGTGATCCATCCGATCCAGTTGCTTCTCGACTACCCGTTCGCTTTCGGTGCTTTAGGTTTCTCGGGTCTTGTAGCAAAAAAGAAAAACGGCCTGATCATCGGCTATGTGATCGGCGTTCTGTCACGCTATTTTTTCAGCGTCCTTTCCGGGATCGTCTTTTTTGGAGCCTACGCACCTGAAAACTTTAATGCTGTCACCTGGTCTATTTATTACAATATCACATATATTGGGGCGGAAGCGCTGATGACGCTAGCCGTTCTGGCTGTACCGGCTGTGCGAAAAGCCATCGAGCGCATGAAGCAGAGTCAAACTCAGAGGTAAATCTTTATCAGTAAAAAAGCGGGTGTCTTCTGTTCAGAGGCACCCGCTTTTGTTATTGTGATATCTATGTTCACATATTCGAGATTTGAACTACAGAAACAAATATAGAACTCTACCTCATTTTGTTTTATAATACCGTTATATCTTTCTTAGTTTCTGAACAGGAGTACCGTTTATCATGAAATATCAGGAAAAAGAATTCATTCTGAAGAACGGATCAACATGCATCCTTCGAAGCCCGGATGGAAAAGATGCGGAAGGCATTCTGGACAATCTGAGGCAGACCTCCGGTGAAACGGATTATATGGCCAGATATGAAGACGAGATCAACATGACTGTAGAGCAGGAAGAATCATTTCTGGACGCGTTGATCGAAGATCCAAAGAGCATAATGATCTCAGCCATCATGGATGGAGAAATCGTAGCGAATGCAGGATTCAGCTCGTTGGCACCTTATGAAAAATACCGTCACCGCGCCGAGTTCGGGATCTCAATCAAAAAGAAATGCTGGAACCTGGGAATCGGCTCTTTATTACTGTCGGCCATCGTCGATACTGCCGGGATTTCCGGATATGAACAGATCGAGCTTGAAGTCGTTGCAGAGAATACCCGAGCTTTGGCTCTGTATCATAAGTTCGGATTTTCGATTTATGGAACCAGGGAAAAATCTTTTAAACTCAGAGACGGATCTTATACTGCCGAACATCTGATGATCCTGTTTCTGCAAGACTCAGTCAAAGAAAATAATAGAGGATGTGGTACATTATGAAAATAGTGATTTTAGATGGATACGCAATGAATCCCGGGGATCTCAGCTGGGCAGGATTTGAAACATTTGGTCCTGTTACGGTTTATGACAGGACACCGGGCGATAAAATCGTTGAAAGGATCGGCGATGCTGAAATCGTCATTACAAACAAAACACCTATAACAGAAGAAACGCTGAAAATCTGCAAAAATATCAAGTACATCGGCGTGCTGGCCACCGGCTACAACGTGGTCGATATCAATGCAGCCAAAGTAAGAAATATAACGGTCACGAATGTGCCTTCCTACAGCACGGATGCCGTGGCTCAGCTCACCATCGGATTACTTCTCGAATTGTGCGGTCATATCGGCGAGCACTCCGCCTCTGTAATGCGTGGCGATTGGGCCAGATGTGATGACTTTTGTTATTGGAATTATCCGATCATCGAGCTCGCCGGCAAAACTATGGGGGTCATCGGTTTCGGAGAAATTGGACGCACCACCGCCGGAATTGCCAGAGCCTTGGGAATGAAGGTGCTTGCTTATGCACGCCATAAGAAGGCTGAATTGGAGTCCGAAGGCTGTAGATATGTTGATTTTGATGAGCTTTTGAAAAAGTCTGATGTGATTTCCCTGCACTGCCCTCTTACCCCCGCTACCCAGGGGATCATCAACCGGGACACCATTAATAAAATGAAGGATGGCGTGATGATCATCAATACGGCACGGGGTCAGCTTGTAGTGGAAGAAGATTTGAGAGACGCCCTGAACAGCGGTAAAGTATCCGGCGCTGCTTGCGATACGGTATCAACAGAACCTATCAGACCGGACAATCCGCTTCTTCAGGCAAGAAACATGATTATAACGCCTCATATCGCCTGGGCATCTACGGAAAGCCGGCAGCGTCTGATGAAGATCGCGGTTCATAATCTTTCGGAATTCATGGCCGGACGTAAAAAAAATGTGGTGAACCTATAATGCTCAGATGTCGGGGATCTGAGTCTTTTTAAGGGGATTTGAGACTTTCCCTCCAAAATTGAATATCAGTACTCCTGACATAATGATCATGCCCCCCACAATGGTTGGAACATCTATGGCCTCGCCTGCCATAATAATCCCTAAAATTCCAGTCAAAAAAGGCGTGATAAACATATAATTGGTAACTGAAGAAATATTCACCGCTTTTTCAAAAGCGGTTGTCCATGTGTAGTAAGCTACGGCTCCGCAAAAAATCCCCAATATCAGAAGATACAGGATTTGCATCAGCGGTGCCGTTTTTAATTCCACGAATGCTTTGGGCATAAATACTGCCATGATGATCGTTCCGACGAAAATACTATATGCACTGACCTGCAGAGCGGAATACTTTTTTGTGAGTTTTCGCTGCAACAGACTGTACATGCTGGCCAGCAGCACGGCAAACATCAGCCACATCAATCCCACGTTGAGGGAAAATCCGCCCTTCATGACTGTGAGTACCGCTACGCCTGAAAATTCAACCGCAATGGCGATCCATTGAAAAGCTTTCAATTTTTCTTTGTAAAAAATACGGGCGAATATCGCAGTGATCACCGGTGTGGTAGCAATGATCACACTGGTTGTAGAGGCGCTGACTGTTTTTGAGCCGATATTGAAAGCGATCATATAGATGGAGAACCCGGAAGCGCCGGTTGCGATGAACCACTTCACGTCTTCTTTTTTCGGCAGTTTCATTTTTTTATAGAGAACAATCGGGATCAGTGTAATCGATGCTACCAGAAATCTCAAAAACCCTAACGAAAACGCTGTATAATAGCGCAAAGCCATTCTGGTCAGGACAAATGCCAGAGCAAAGAACAGGATTGTGATCATCGCATAGAAATGATGGCTGTTTCTAAATTTCAAGTGAACTACTCCTTACGCTCATTTCAGTGTACTCTTATATCTATTGAAAATCATATTTTTTCAAAATCTTCAATGCCCTCAACGTGATCCATTTGGAAGGTTGGCCTTTTTTCTCAATTTCGACCGATGTTTTCCCGTTGAATGAGTTTTCCAGCAGCCATTTACCATCTTTCGTTCTCTTGTTTACGATGATTTCCAACGCATCGTCCAGTCTCGGATCTTTTATTCCTAGATCCGCAAAGATGCCAAGCAATTCCAATACGTCGGTCTGATACATCAAAGGGAATCCGAATTTCAGCCATCCCGGACGCGCCACCTTGGATAAATCATGGCTTCTTTTATAAATATGATGCAAAAGGAAGTATTCAGCCAACATGCTGATTTTGTTTTCGATATCCTTCGTTCGTTTTTGCGGCGGAATCGCCGCCAGCGCTTTAAAGGATTTCGCAACTCCCATATGGCAGGAATGGCGGCCCCAGCAGCCGGTTTCATATGATTTGTAAAATTTTCCTGACGGGGGCTCCGATATTTTATCATCAGCGCGCTGATAGGTGACGATCCAATCTACAGCGTGCCGGACCCTTTCATCATCGATATATCCCAGTTTGATCAGAGCATAAGCCATATTCCCGGTCAGACATGGAATCACTGCGCTCTCAAGGCCTCTTCCGGTCTTCCCGCTCCGCTTATATGCAAAACCGCCATATTCCGGCTCCTGGGAATATTCAAGTATGAATTCACAGGCTTTTCTGATCCTCGGTTCCCGTGGATCCGCGGCCAATTCGGAAAGGATCAGGAGTGTCCAGACCGTCCCTTTATACTTATCCATATAAAACTTGCCGGGATCCGCCCAGGATCCGTCCTCATTTTGGCTGAACATGATTTCCGGAACAATGCCACTATCCATTATGTCTTTTGCCGCTTTGACCAACAGCGGATCTTTTTCAGGCAGATCCATCAAATCCCTGAGGGCGAAAAATCTTACAGACGGGTTTTCTTCCTCGAGAAGCCATTCCAATACTTTCTCATCCATTTCCCTACTCGCCCCTCGTATTATTAAGTAGTAGTATTTATAGTCCCTCTCCAAGGACTGTATGCT